>JAFXGY010000039.1 GCA_017536625.1 Oscillospiraceae bacterium
GATTATTATGATATGTACCCCCATTTCTTTGACTGGCGCAAAGAAACGGCGGTACAACCGCCAAAGAAACGCCTTGCACCCCCTCACCGCTCGCTCCCGCGAGCGATTCCCCCTATCCAGGGGGAATAAACTCTCCACCGAAAGAACGGAGATTCCGAATCTCAACCGTCGTCGTTCAGGCCGACAACGGATTTTCATTTTCCCTTCGCCGCCCGACCGTTTTTGTTGCTCCGCCGTTTCACCGTAGGGAACGGTCTTGACCGTTCCACAAAACAGCTTTCCTTACCAACTGTAGGGGCGGATATTATCCGCCCGCAAAACCTCGCCGCCCTACTGTAGGGCGGGGGCTTGCTCCCGCCGCAAAAAAAGGATTCCCGGAGGGTAGCCTTCCCAGAGGGGAAGGTGGATTTTTTGCAACTTGTTGCAAAAAAGACGGATGAGGGATAATCCCCGACCAATTTTGATAAGCGCTTTTTACAAAAATCCCCGTGCTCAAAATGAGCACAGGGATTTTTGTTCATCTGTTTTTTTGAGCACGGGCCTTACGGAAGATATTTTTCAAAGGTGAATCCCTGGTTCCTTACATAATCAATAACGTCGCCGAGAATTGCGGTATTGGTGGAAGAAACCGCATGAAGAAGGAAGATTTCGCCGTCGTGAATACTTTTTGTCACTCTGCCGAAGGCTTTTTCGTGCTCCATCTGGTTTTCCGGATCCCAGTCGTTATAAGCAAAGCTCCAGCAAACCGTGCGGTAATTCATTTTTTGCAAAAGGGCAAGGCTCCGTTCAGAAAAAGCGCCTTCCGGCGGGCGGAAAAGATACATATCGTATCCGAAATTTTCCGAAATATAATTATGAAGGTCCGCAACTTCCGCATAGGCTTCTTCCATGGAAATTTTGGTCATGTTCGGGTGGCGGGCGCTGTGGTTCCCAATGACGTGACCTTCGTCAATCATTCTTTGGATAAGTTCCGGTTCGCTTTTTGCGTAGGAAAGGGTCACGAAGAAAACCGCGGAAACGCCTTTTTCTTTCAGCACGTCAAGGATTTTGGGGGTATAGCCGTTTTCGTATCCTTCATCGAAGGTAAGATAGACTTTTCCTTTGTGTTCATCGCCGGAACGGAAAAAATCCGCGTCCCATTTGGAATATTGTTCCTGAAGCTGAACACAGGCAATGGGTTTTCCGGTTTCATCAAAGTTCGTTCCGGGACCCCAGGGAATCTGTTCGGAACCAAGGTCTGCGAATTCTGCAAAATAAGGGGAAAGTTCTTCAAGAGAGCCGATATCGTTTTCGATTGCCGGGGGTTCTTCGCTTTCCGGCGGGGCTTCTTCCGGTTCGCTTTCGGAAGAACTGCTTTCCGGAACGGAAGGGGTGATTCCGATATTGGCGGAAAGTCCCTTTTCTCCGCTTATGATTCCTTCCTCATCGGCATGATATTCGCCGCCGGAAAAACAGCCGGAAAACAAAAGACAGAATGCAAGAAAAAGAGCGGTGATTTTTGTTTTTTTCATTGGATGAAACCTCCTTTTTCGGCAAATTATTTTTACTATGAATATATTGTACCACAAAATCCGCGTTATAAACCTAAAATTCTTTAAAAAATTTATGCTTTTCTCTTTTATTTTTTAAAACAATAGGTTATAATCAATATAAATATGCTTTGGAAACGGTTTCAAAAAAACAACCACGCTTTTTGCGATGACATAAATAATTTTTTTTGAAAATATCAGGAGGTATTCGTCTTGATAACCATTTTTGACATTGTAGCCATGCTCGGCGGTCTTGCGCTTTTCCTTTACGGAATGCATATGCTCAGCGCAAGCCTTGAAAAAATGAGCGGCAGCAAACTTACAAAAATTCTCGAAAAACTCACCGGCAGCGTCTGGAAGAGCGTTGCGCTCGGCGTTGGAATCACCGCATTGGTCCAAAGTTCTTCCGCCACCACCGTAATCACCGTCGGACTCGTAAACTCCGGAATCCTTAAACTCGGCCAGGCCATCGGAATCATCATGGGTTCCAACATCGGTACCACCGTAACTTCCCACTTGCTCCGACTCACCGAAATTTCCGGTACCAGCGGACTTATGCAGTTCCTCAAACCGGATTTCTTTGCTCCGGTCTGCGCAATAGTCGGTGCGGCCCTTGCGATGTTCACCAAAAAGACCAAAACCATCACCATCGGTGAAATCCTTACCGGCTTCGGTATGCTCTTCATCGGTATGGACCTTATGGAAGGCGCTCTTGCTCCTCTTCGCGAATCCCCCCTTATGGGCGAACTTTTCCTGAAATTCGGCAGCAACCCGATTCTCGGTATCCTTGTCGGTGCGGGCGTTACCGCGATTATCCAAAGCTCCTCCGCTTCCGTCGGTATTCTCCAGGCTCTTTCCGTCACCGGTGCGATTTCCTGGGCTTCCGCAATTCCGATAATCCTTGGCCAGAACATCGGTACCACCATCACCGCGATTCTTTCCGTAATCGGCGCTTCCAAAAACGCAAGAAGAACCGCCATTGCTCACCTTTATTTCAACGTGATCGGTACCGTTATCTTCACCGTTGCGGTTTTCGCAATTCAGGCAGCGGGAATCGGCGATTTCTGGGATATGCCCATTGATAAATCCGGCATTGCGAACTTCCATACCATCTTCAACGTAACCATGACTGTTCTTTTCCTGCCCTTTATCGGTCTTTTGGAAAAGCTTTGCATGAAAACCATTCCCGCGGACGGAACCGAAATCGACTCCGATACTTCCGAACTTGCTCCGGGGCTTGTTTCCAACCCCATTGCGGCAATTTCCGCTTCCGAACTTATTCTTAAAAAGCTTATGGGAGTAACCGCGGATTGCGTAAAATGCTCTCTTGAAAGGCTCAACGGCGGCGACCCGAAACTTGGCGAAAGAATAAGCGAACAGAACACCGCAATCTGCAAAATGGAAGATAACCTTCGAATTTATCTCCTCAAAGTTGCGGAAGGAAATCTTTCCCCCGCTCAGGAAAAAACCGTCACCGAAATGCTCGGAAGAGCCGACGACTGTATTCACATTGCTGAACACTGCCTTAAAATCCGCGATACCGCCGAAGATATGTCTTCTAAAAACAAGGGACTTACCATGGCAGGAAAACGCGAATTCGAGGTTCTCAGCAAGGCTTTGCTTACCATTATGAACACCGCCGCCGAAGGTTCCAACGAAAAAGATAAACGTGCCGACGCAAAAATCGAGCCTCTTTATTTCGTTGTTACCGAAATGACCGAGCTTATCCGCAGCCGTCATATGGACCGCCTTAAAAACGGCGAATGTTCCTATGAAGCGGGTTCTCTCTTTATGGGAACTCTCATCGACGTCGAAAGAATCGCAAAACATTGCTCCACAATCGGCGTTTCTCTTGCTCTTCAGTATAAAGATAATTCCCTTTCCGAACAGGAATTTGCCCGCAGAATCCACCGCGGTGATACGGAGCATTTTATGGAAAAATATATCGGCTATAAAACAGAATTTTATTCTCCCCTCGTAACCGAATAATTAAAATAAAAAACAGCCCGTCGCAGGACGGGCTGTTTTTGTTGTTGGCGGATTTAATTATTATTTCTGTTCTTCTTCGATTGCTTTGAGGAGGATATCCTTCGCATAGGAGATGGATTCTTTTACGCTGCCTTCTTCGAAGGGAACACGGAGATTTGCGACCTTGAGAAGTCCAAGATAGCTTTTGCTGCCGCCGGCATTGCAAAGGGCAAGATAATCTTTCCATGCCTGTTCTTTGTTTTCGGCATAGCGTTTTTTGAATTCCATTGCGCCCATGGTGGTGAGGGTATAGTTGATGTAATAGAAAGGATAGAGGAAAATATGGAGCTTGTGGTACCAATAACCGCCGCGGTCCATAAATTCGTCGTCGGAATAAGCTCTCCAGGGCATATATTTTTCTTCAAGCTTATGCCATTCATAAGTTCTTTCCTTCGGGGTAAGATCCGGGTTTTCGTAAATGATGTGCTGGAATTCATCAACAGCAACACCGAAGGGAACGAAGGTGAGCGCTTCCTGAAGATGTGCGAAGCGGTATTTATCAGCCATATCGCCGAACATATATTCAGCATAAGGATAGCAGAACTGTTCCATGGACATGGAATGGATTTCTGCAATATCGGTGCTTTCGTGATAATAATCCGAAACGGGCTGGTGGCGCATTGCGCAATATCCGGCGAATGCATGACCGAGTTCGTGGGAAAGAACCTGCATATCGAAGATGGTGTGGTTGAAGCAGCTGAAAACGAAGGGTGCTTTATATTTTTTAAGGCTGGTCATATAACCGGTGGAAGCCTTGCCGGGTTTGTTTTCAAGATCCATAAGGTTGTGGTCGATCATAAAATCAATGAATTCGCCGGTTTCGGGGCTGAGTTCGTGATACATTTTTCTTGCCTGTTCCACAAGGAATTTTGCATCGCCGATGGGTTCTGCGTTGCCGTCCGGGAAGATGAATTTTTCATCATAAGCCATGATTTTATCAACGCCGATTCTTTTTGCCTGGGCTTTATAAAGTTCTTCGCAAAGGGGAACAAGGTCGTTTTTGACCTGTTCGCGGAATGCGGCAACTTCCTTCTGGCCGTAATCGCTTCTGCCCTGGTTGATATAGCCAAGGGGAGTGAAGGTTTCGTAACCGAGAGCTTTGCCCATGGCGGTGCGGCATTTTACGAGTTTATCGAAGATTTCTTCCATTTTTTCTTCGTTGGAAGCATAAAATTCGGAATATTTTGCAAATGCAGCTTTACGAACTTCTCTGTCCGGATTTCCGAAATAGCTCTGGATTCCGTAAAGGTTGAGAACTTTGCCGTCAAATTCGATGTTTGCGGTGGCCATAAGCTTCTGATATTCGGTGGTGAGCATAGCCTGTTCCTGAAGATAGGGAATGAGTTCCGGTTTGAAGGAATCAAGCTCGCGGCGGACCTTCATAAGGAATTCGGGGCCGAAGTCCTCATCGATTTCTTTAGCGAAGGGGCTTTCGGCAAGAGCTTTTGCGTATTCGGTAAAAGTTGCCTGGGCAACGGGAAGGCGCTGATGAAGGAAGGCCATTTCGTCCTCATAAAATTTATCGGTGGTGTTGAGGGTGTTGCGGATATGGGCAACGGTAAACATGGTTTCCGCTTCTTCGCCTGCTTTGTCATAATCAAGGATTATCTGCTTTACTTCGTCATAGCTTTTTGCGCTGCGGAGCTTTGCGGTATATTCCCTGCAGGTTTCCTCCATTTTGTCAACGTCCGGGCGGACATATTCAATTTTGTCAAAAGAGAAATTTTCCATATAAATTCATTCCTTTCAGTCCGAAAAAATTTACAAGGCTATAATAACAACTTTTACGCTTTAAGTCAATAAAAGTCCGTTTTTTCAACATATGTACCATTGCCATGTTTGTATTCGTTTTCGCTGTAGGGCGGGGGCTTGCTCCCGCCGTAAAAAAGGATTCCCAGAGGGTTAGGCCCCCTTGTGTAAAGGGGGCTGTCATTTTCGTCAGAAAATGACTGGGGGATTGTAACCCTGTTTCATTTCGATAAACGTTTCTTGTTTTTGGATTATTATGAAATGTACCCCCATTTCTTTGACTGGCGCAAAGAAACGGCGGTACAACCGTCAAAGAAACGCCTTTCAACCCCTAACCGCTCGCTCCCGCGAGCGATTCCCCCTATCC
>JAFXGY010000040.1 GCA_017536625.1 Oscillospiraceae bacterium
AAACAAAAACTTCCTTTACCGCCTGGAGAAATTCTTTTTCGCCGGGGTTTCTTTTTTCAACTTCTTCATAAACCTTTGAAAGATATTCGCTTTTAAATGCCATTTTGGGTTTCCCTCCCATAAAAATAGAATATATCTCATTATATGCTTTAATGCTTTAAATTGCAAGATTATTTGACAAAAATTTCAGAATTTTTTGTAAATGGCTCCCCAGAGGGGGAGCTGTCTGCGAAGCAGACCGGGGAGGGATAATCCCTGACCATTTTGGATAAGCGCTCCGCGTCACCTGTTGATCCCTCTTCCGTCATTTCCTTTGGAAATGCCACCTTCCCCTCCGGGAAGGCAATTAACATTTGACATAATTCTCCGGATAGTTTCTCATATTAACCCGTGAGCGGAAAGGACGGCAGCGGACACAGTTCCGAAAGGACGTGCGCGAGGAAAGTCCGGGCTCCAAGGGCAAGGATAGCTGCTAACGGCAGCCGGGGGTGACCCCAGGGAGAGTGCAACAGAGATATACCGCCATGCTTTGCATGGTAAGGGTGGAAAGGCGAGGTAAGAGCTCACCACGTCCTATGGTAACATAGGGGGTCTGTAAACCCTATCCGGAGCAACACCGTACAGAAGGCAAAAGCACCGGCCCGGTGCTCTTCGCAAAGGTGGCAAAAAAGCCGCACGGGCGACCGGCGGCGAAGATAGATTGTCGTCATTACAGAACCCGGCTTATTTTCCGGTCACTTCAAAAAGGACTGTTCCGTTTTTGCGGAATAGTCCTTTTTGGAATATAACTTTACATTTTATTAAAAAAATCAGCGAAATATGCTCATATTTGGGGGATATAATATAGTCACAGCAACAGAAATAAGTTCGAAATCATTTTCATCGCTTCCCCCTCTTTTCTTTTCAAAAAACCAACCTGAAAAAAATCAGCCCGCCGAAAAGCGGGCTGATTTTTTTGTTAGCCTTTATCTTGAAGTAATCAAGCTCCTCGGAGGAGCTGTCAGCGAAGCTGACTGAGGAGGGATAATCCCTGACAAATAATGATAAGCGTTCCGCGTTACTTTTTCGGCGGGAGCAAGCCACTGCCCTCCTGTTATTCGTTCGTTCAGTTTAAGATTTTATTAAGATTTTTCGTTTTGGTTGATAATATTATCCGGGTAAGCTATAATCGCCTTAAAAGAAGGTGATTAAATGGGAAAACTTATCTTAAAAGAATTTAAAGAAACGGCGAAATATTTTTTGCCCTGCTGGGGATTTTGCATTGCAGTCTATCTTCTTAGAAGATTATATATCTTTGCTGAATTGTACGAGTTCCATTTTTTGGACGTGCTTTTCAGCCTTTTTTTCAACCTTTTCGTAATTTGTGCTGTGTTTATTCCTCTGATTATTTCTGTTTTCAGATTCGATGATTCTGTTTTAATAAAAAACGAACCAGTATATAACCCTTTGAAAACAATAATTTCCAAAGTTTTTGTATCCTCTTTTTGGTATATTTTTGTTCTTTTTTCAATTTACAATATTTACGAACCCACAATTTTGGATAACATTATAAACGATCCGGATTATTTTGATAACATTGATCACTATCTCTTTAACCCCTTTCCCGGTGGTTTTGATATTGAACTCATTGATTTTTACGCAATCAGGACTATTGTTGACAGCATTTACATTTTCTTTTTCCTCATAATTATTTTTACTGTTTTCTACATCTGTGTTTGCATAAGCCACGCTTACTGCTTCGGCAGCAAAGTTCTGACAGCCGCTTTTATTTATGCTTCTTTTCACATAATAATTTTTGGTTATGGCGGAATAGCAATACCGCTTTTGCATCTAAGTGATTATTTTTCCAGAATTTCGGAACTTTACAGCGGAGTTCTTTCCACCTGTGTCGGCATTATCATAGAGATAATCCTTGCGGTGATTTTATTTTTCATCTGCAGAAAACTGCTTGAAAAGGCGCTTTTGAAAAACAGCGAAAATTGATTTCCCGGCGGGAGCAAGCTCCCGCCCTACAGTAAAATGCCTAAAGAAAAAGAAGCCCCGCATTGCGGGGCTTCTTTATTATGGAACGGTCAAAACTGTTCCCTACGGTTTGAATGAATCCCTTTGGCAAGGGGCGCAATTAAAATTCGCCGGGGTGGTTTTTGCGCCACTGAAGGTAGCTGTCAAGGATTATGACAGCCGCAACGGCATCGATGACTGCTTTGCGCTTTTTACCGCGGGTATCTGTTTCGTTAAGGAATCCGGCGGCGGAAACGGTGGTCTGGCGCTCGTCCCACATTCTTACCGGAACTTCGATTTTTTCGGAAAGTTTTGCGGCAAATTCGCGGCAAAGTTCAGCCCTGGGGCCTTCGCTTCCGTTCATATTAAGCGGCAGACCGACTATAACCGCTTCCGCTTTGTTTTCGATGGCAGCGGCGGCGGTTTTTTCGATGGCGTGCTCGAAGCGCTTTTCGTGGATAACGGTAATCGGGGAGGCAAGAAATTCGGTTTTATCGCACATGGCGATTCCGGTTCTCGCATCGCCGAAATCAACGGACATTATCTTCATTATTTGGTACCGAAGATTCTGTCGCCCGCATCGCCAAGACCGGGAACGATATAGTTTACTTCGTTAAGGTGGTCGTCAAGTGCCGCGCAGTAAATCTGAACGTCCGGGTGTGCAACGTTTACTTTTTCAAGACCTTCCGGAGCGGCAATGATGCAAAGGAAGCTGATATTTTTTACGCCGCGTTTTTTAAGCTGACCGATGGCATCGATGGCGCTGCCGCCGGTTGCGAGCATCGGGTCAACAAGGAAAACTCTGCAGTCGGCAATATCAACGGGCAGTTTACAGAAATATTCGATGGGCTGTGCGGTTTCTTCATCGCGGTAAAGGCCGATGTGACCGACTCTTGCGCTGGGGATAAGCTTTTGTACGCCATCAACCATGCCAAGTCCTGCGCGGAGAATCGGAACGATTACGGGTGCTTTGCCTTTAATCTGTTTTGCGGTGCATTTGCAGATGGGGGTTTCAATTTCCACAGGTTCAAGCTCTATATCACGGGTTGCTTCATAGCAGAGAAGGGTTCCGATTTCGCTGATAAGTTCGCGGAAATCCTTGGTTCCGGTGGAAGTTCTTCTGAGGATGGAAAGTTTGTGCTGAACGAGCGGATGGTCAAGAATGAAAGGTTTTTTCATGATATTTGGTTCCCCCTTAAAAAAGATGTCATAAAAATTATCGTAATCAAATTTTGATATAACGGGCATATTATTCTTCCTCGAATGCGGTTATCATATCAACGCGTTTCTGGTGGCGTCCGCCTTCAAATTCGGTGGAAAGGAAGATATCCGCAAGCTGAAGAGCGACTCCGGCGCCGATGGTTCTTGCACCCATGCAAAGGACGTTGGAATCGTTATGTTTTCTGGTGAATTCGGCGGAAAAATGGTCGCCGCAGCAAGCCGCACGAATTCCTTTGAATTTGTTTGCGCAGATGCTCATGCCGATGCCGGTTCCGCAGATGAGAATGCCTTTTTCACATTCGCCGGACTGAATCGCCCTGCAGACTTTTTCAGCATAAACGGGATAATCGCAGGAAGCGGTGCTTTCGGTACCGAAATCGATATATTCGATACCTTTTTCATCAAGATGTTTTTTAAGCTCCTCTTTATAGAGGTAGCCGCCGTGGTCGGAGCCGAGTGCGATCATAATTTACCTTCTTTCTGAAGTTTTTCTCTTTCCGCCTGGGCAAGGCGAAGATAGTTCGGCATAAGTTCACCGGCGGAAAGAACCTTTCCGCTTTCAAAAAGCTTTTCTGCGGCAATGCATGTGCCGGAAGCGTGTCCCAAAACAAGCTGTGGCGGCGCAATGCGCACAAATTCATCGCCGAATTTTTTAAGGCAAAGGTTTGCGCCGTCACCCACAAGCCAGATTTTCTCTCCCTTTTCGGCAGAAAGCTTTTTGATATCCTCGAAAAGGACATCGGTGGTTATGGCTCTGTCTTCGCAAAGCCGGGTGATATTTATTCCGTCGCTTTCAAAGAAAGCGGTATAAACCTGGTTGCATCTTGCGTCCATGGCGGCACAGATGATTCCGCCGGTGCTCTGCATATTATAAGCAAGAGCTTCAAGAGTGGAAACCGCCGCGCAGGGTTTATCAAGGCTCATGCCAAGGGCTTTTACTGCCGCAATTCCGATGCGAAGACCGGTGAAGGAACCGGGTCCGCAGTTTACGGCAAAAAGATCGACGTCGGAAGGTGTTATCCTTGCGGCATCAAGGACTGCTTTCGCCATGGGCAAAACCGTTTCGCTGTGGGTGAAGCCGCTGTCGAGATAAAATTCGGAAATCAGCTTTCCGTTTTCGGAAAGAGCAACGGAAGCCGCCTTTGCGGAAGTATCAAAACCGAGTATTCTCATTCAGCTTTCACTCCTTTCGATGGTGATTTCCCTTTCGGTATCACCAAGCCTTTTTATTTCGATGGTGATGATATTTTCATCGCCGATAAAATCGATTACATTTTCGCTCCATTCGATTACAAGTACCGCGCCGGAATCGAGATAATCGAAAAAGCCGGTGGAATAAAGGTCATCAAAGGTGTTTATGCGGTACATATCAAAATGGCATACCGGAATTTTTGCCCTGTAGCAATGAACAAGGGCAAAAGTCGGGCTTGAAACATCGTCCTTTGTTTCAAGCGCTTCGCACATATAGCGGGTGAAGGTCGTTTTTCCAACTCCCAGACCGCCTTTGAACGCGATTATATCCCCGGGCTTTAAGGTTTTTGCAAATTCTTTTGCGGCGGCGGCGGTTTCCGCTTCGCTTTTTGTTATGATTTTTTCCAAAGGGCTTTTCCGCCTCCTTAAAACATAATTCTCTAACTTAATATAATACTATATTTCGCGCCTTTTCGCAACCGAAAAAAGAAATAAATTATTGTTTAGCAAAATAACCTCCCTTGTCAAAGGGAGGGGGACCATCGCCTTTTTTGGCGATGGTGGAGGGATTCATAATAAAAATATCTGTGATTAAAGAAAGAATCCTCCAGTCTTTTTTAACCGCAAGCGGTTAAAAAATCCAGCCCCCTTTAACAAGGGGGCTTAATAGGATAAACAATAATTTATCCGGCATAAATTGGTTCTTTCCGGAATATAAATTCCGAAAGGGGGTGGCGTTTTTTGTCAAGACTTCGGAATTTTGCTTTGAATGCCGGGGTGCTTACCGCGACTTCGCTCTCTCTCGGCGCGGTTGGGGTAATATATAACGCCTGGCTGACAAGAAACCTCGGTTCCGCGGGAATGGGGCTTTTTTCGCTTATGATGGCGGTATATCGCTTTGCGGTGACTTTTGCCTGTTCCGGTTCAGGTCTTGCGGCAACGCGGCTTGTTGCGGAAGAAAACGCCCTCCAAAATGGGGAAGGCGCTTCTTCCGCCATGAAGAAAACCCTTCTCTACAGCCTTTTCTTCGGTGTTTTCGGCGGGGTTTTGCTTTGGCTTTCAAGCGATTTTGCGGCTGGCGCAATGGTTGGGGATATAAGGGCGGCAAAGCCTTTTCGGATTCTTGCTTTTTCCTTGCCCTTCGTCGGTGTTTCGGCGGCTTTCAGCGGATATTTCACCGCTGTGACAAGGGTTTTTCCTTCTTCTGCGGCGCAGATTTTTGAACAGCTTTCACAGATGGCATTTACCGTCGGGGTTTTTGCGGTTATGAAGCCTTCGGATCTCGGCGAAGCCTGCGTTCTTGTGGCGCTCGGAAGCACCGTTTCGGAAGGGCTTGCCTTCCTTTTGCATTTTGCGCTTTATAAAAATGACAAAAGAAAACACCCTTTTTCCGGCGGGAAAAGCAGAGAAAATTTTTCGGTATGGAAAAGAGTTGTTGCAATAGCTCTTCCGGTGGGCGCATCGGCGGTGCTACGTTCTGCTTTGAGCACGGTAAAGCATCTTCTTGTTCCGGTTTCGCTTATGAAAAGCGGAATGAGCAACGAAACCGCCCTGTCCGAATACGGAATAGTCGGCGGAATGGTGCTTCCGGTGCTCACTTTTCCATGCGCATTTCTTCTTGGGTTTTCAAATCTGCTCGTCCCGGAAGTAACCCGCTGCAAAACCCTTGGTCTTGAGGAAAGAATAGACAGAATAATGGGATATGTTTTCCGAATGACCTTGATTTTTGCGGTGGCGGTGGCGGCGGTGCTTATATGCTGGGCGGATGAATTTGCCGTTTTGCTTTATAACGAGCCTGAAGCTGGCAACGCCATAAGGGCGCTTGCGCCCATTGTGACGGTTATGTATCTCGATTCGGCGGTGGACGGAATCCTTAAAGGGTTGGGGGAACAGGTGGCTGTGGTGCGGTATAATGTCTATGATACTGCAATGTGTGTCGGGCTTGTTTATGGCCTTGTTCCTTTTTTCGGAACAGCCGGATATCTTGCGACGATAGTTATAAGCGAAGTTTTTAATATGGCGCTTTCGGCATCAAGACTTGTTTTTGTAACGGGTTTTCGGGTGAATATGCTCCGCTGGGCGGCGGTGCCTGTTTTTTGCGCCGTTTTGAGCACGGCGGCATCTTCCACCGTGCTCAAAACCTTCGGAACAAAAATAAAAGAAACACCGCTTCTTGTTTTTGCGGTGCTCATCATGCTCGTAATATATTATTTCCTTCTCAGAATTTCCAAATGCATCACAAAAGGGGATATTGCCTTTGCAAAACGCGTTTTTTCAAAATAATATGTAACCGCCGCAAGGGCGGCATCAGCCTTTATATTTAAAGGATCTGCAGTCGGTGCATTCGGATTTGGTGGGGTTGGTTTCGTGGCTGCCGACTTCGATGTGGTCAAGGCTGCAGCAGTTGCAGTCTTTGCAGTGATATGCGCAGTTGTTGACGTTGCATCCAATGTGTCTGTTTGCTTCCATAATAAAAAAACCTCCTTTTTCTTTTGCTATTATTTTTAACAGGAGTGGCTTTTTTATTCAGAAAAAAACTTGTTCTATTTGAAAAATTTTCCGCATAGGATTTGACGACATAAATAAAAAGAAGCGAGGAAGGGAAACTTATGAAAGAAACAAGCGTTTACCGCGATATTGCCGCAAGGACAAACGGCGATATATATATCGGTGTTGTGGGACCTGTTCGAACCGGAAAAAGCACCTTCATAAAAAAATTCATGGAAACTCTTGTGATTCCGAATATAGAAAATGATTATAAAAGGGAAAGGGCAACGGATGAACTTCCCCAATCCGCCGCGGGAAAAACCATAATGACTACCGAGCCGAAATTTGTTCCGGAAGAAGCGGCGGAAATAAATCTTGACGGAGAAACGAACCTGAAAGTAAGGCTCATCGACTGCGTCGGATACATAGTTCCCTCCGCCATCGGATATTTTGAAAACAATGCGCCGCGGATGGTTCTTACCCCGTGGTTCGAGGAAGAAATTCCTTTTAATATGGCGGCGGAAGTGGGAACGGATAAAGTTATCGCAGAACATTCGACCATAGGCCTTGTGGTTACTTCCGACGGTTCCATAAGCGATATTCCGCGGGAGGAATATCACGAAGCGGAACAAAGGGTCATTTCCGAACTTCGGGAAATCAATAAGCCCTTTGCGGTAATCCTTAACTGCGCGGAACCGGATTCCCCGGAATCGGTAAATATCGCGAAGGAAATGGAAAAAGAATACGGCGTTCCGGTAATCGCCCTTAACTGCCTTAAAATGAACGAAAAACACATCCGTGAAATCCTTTATGGCGTTCTCGGAACTTTCCCCATAAGGGAAGTTGCCATTGATATACCGAAGTGGCTTATGGGGCTCGAAAAGGAACATTGGCTCCGGAAGGCGGTTATGGAACCGATTGTTTCCGCGGCGAAGGATATTTCACGGATTTCCGAAGTGCGGAATATTATTCCGGCCATTGGGGAATGCGAGCATGTAAAAGATGTTTCCCTCAAAAACATCGATCTTGGCACCGGCAGAGCAGATATCACAATTATCATCAATCCGGAGCTTTTTTACAGGATACTCAGCGATGAAACCGGGCTTGAGATAAACGGCGAAAGCGGACTTTTGCCCTGTATGCGGGAACTTGCGGAAATAAAACGCAAATATGAACGCATAAGAGGCGCTCTTGACCAGGTGGAAGCCGTGGGCTACGGAATCGTTATGCCGACCATTGATGAACTTACCCTTGAAGAACCTGAAATAGTCCGCCAGGGCGGAAAATACGGAGTGAAGCTGAGAGCTTCCGCACCTTCCATACACATGATGCGCGCGGACATCACTACGGAAGTTGCGCCGATTGTCGGCAGCGAAAAACAAAGCGAAGACCTTGTGCGGTATCTCCTTGATGAATTTGAGGAGGATCCGGCGAAAATCTGGGAATCGAACATCTTCGGAAAATCACTCCACGAACTTGTGAACGAAGGGCTGCACACAAAGCTTGGAAGAATGCCTCAGGAAGCAAGAATGAAGCTTCAGGAAACCATAAGCCGAATAATCAACGAAGGCTGCAGCGGGCTTATCTGCCTTATACTTTGAATAAAACCAAAAAAGGCGCGATTTATAAAAAATCGCGCCTTTAAATTTGCATAAAAAAACAGCGAACCTTTCGGTTCACTGTGATTTCAGCTGTTAGAATTGCTCGGAAACTAACATCTTTTGCTCTTTTTTGCTCTGGTTATATAATACCTGCCATTTGTGATGACTTTGTGATGATGTATTTTCACTTTGGTTACAATCCAAAACCAGTTTGGTTAAACTTTTCGCGGAAGATGTTACAAAAGATAAATTATTGTTTATCCTATTAAGCCTCCCTTGTGTAAAGGGAGGTGGCACGGCATAGCCGTGACGGAGGGATTGTCTATATATCATGATTTGATAGGATTACAATCCCCCAGTCATCTTCGATGACAGCCCCTTTTGCACAAGGGGGCCCTTATGACATAAACAATAATTTACCCGATATATTCGAGTTTGGAAAAATCTATGCCCGCGGTAAAGGTTGCGGTGCTGTAAGCAAAAAGCACCTGGTCATAATTAGAGGTTTTGATTTTTGAAATCACTTCCGGATTTGCGGAATTGAGATCGACAAAGGTTATTTTTTTATAATTTACCGCAAGGAAGGGAAGCCAGCTTTTTGCGGTTTCGTCGCCGAAAACAAGAATCGAACCGCCCGCCGCGGAAGAATTCATGCAGGTTATGTTCATCATTGGGGAAATTCCGCCAAGGAACATATCTGTGGGATTTTCAAAATCATTACTGTAAACGAAAAGCCCTTTTTGGATTTTCGGGCGTCCGCCTGCGCTGTAATGTTCCACAACAAAGTTTGTTTCTTCACCCATATATTCATAAAGAGTTATGAAATCGGAAGAAGCATAGGGACGGAAAAAATCCGTCGCAAGGCTTCCGTAAAAACCGTGGGCAAGATATGCGGAGGAAAAATCATCCATAACCTTCTGTCTGATTCCGAGCCTGGAACAGATTTCACCGTAAATATAATATCCGCCAAGGGAAGTGGGCATATCTTCGGTGTGGTAGTAGATATATTCTCCGCGGTGGTCATAAAGAGTCTGAAAAACATCCGCCGTGCGAACTTTTTCGTCGAATTGGGAATACATCTGGCTTATCATATAGCGCTGGTTATAAATATCCTCCCGGGCAAAATCGTCGATTTCCTGCTGAATAATGACGGATGCCGTGGGAATCAGCATAAAATAAGGCTTTATCTGATTTTTTTCGGAATAGCTGAGGATATAGTTTTTCGCAGCGGAAAAAGTTCGGGAAGTAGGCTTTTCTATATCCTTGAGAAGGCTGCCTTCGCTTCCGATATAAATATCGTCAAAGTGGCGTACTCCGGAAGCATAGCGCAGCATGGAGGATGCATCGAGAAGCTCGCTGCGGAAAGGGATTTTTCCGGAGATGAGTTCTTCGACGTTTTCAAAACTGATTTCATCAAAAGGGGGAATTTCCTCCGAAGAAATATTTGCGGTTACAGAAACACTTACAAAAAGAATTATTGTTATGATAAAAAAAGATGCAATCTTTTTCACGGAAAGAAAAACCTCCTTTCATTTTTTATGTGAATCAGAGAAGATTTGCGGTTATAAGGGATAGCAGAATTACCGTTTCGGTCACTGCGGAAAAGCCGAAAAGCGCAGGGTGCTTTTTTTCAAGGGAATGCATGAACATGCTGAAAGCGCTGATGAAAAAAACCGCACCGGGAATGAGAATGAGCATATTCTGGGAAACGATGAAGGATATTTCATCCGTTACAATTTCCGTTCCGATTCCGAACATGGCTTTAAAGGAAGAGATTATTCCGAGAACGGATTTTGCGGAAAAAACAGTCATGGAAAACATAGTGACCGCAAAGGTATATATCCTTGCAAAAATGCGCGGAATTTGCAGAAGAAACTTCCCGAGGAAGAATTCTTCGATGATGATGAAAAAGGCAATATAAATTCCCCAGATGATAAAGTTCATCTCAATTCCGAACCAGAGCCCGCAAAGCATACAGATGAGAAGGGTGTTTACGATGAACTGGGGTTTTGAATTTTTATCGTTGCGAAGAACGTCATAAACATAGTGGCGGAAAAACCCGGTTACGGTCATGTTGAATCTATCAAGGAAATCCGTAACAAGGGGGCTTTGGAACGGGAAATAGAAGTTTTTCGGAAGTTCGATTCCAAAGCATCTTCCAAGCCCCATCGCCATATCGCAAAAGCCCGAAAGATCGAAGAAAATCATCATGGAAAAAACAATCATTCCAAGCCATGCGCCGAAAACGGAAGGTTCCGCTTCGTTTGCTGCAGAAAGCTTTTCGTTAAGTTCCGCAAGCGGAAGGGCAAGAACGACATATTTTGCAAGACCTTTGATGAAAAGATAAAGCCCGTTTCCGGTTTCGGTAAGAGAAAATTTTTCGGAACAGGGAAGGGCAGAAACTTCGGAAGCCCGGATAAGCGGTCCCCGGAAGAGTTTTCCGAAGAATCCCATAAAAACAAAGAATTCCGAAAAATTTCTTATGGGTTTTGCTTCGCCTTTATAAATATCGACAAAATATCCTATGGCGGTAAAGGAAATTACCATTGCGCCGAAGGGAACAAATTTTCCCGAAAAAGGATTCGAAAGGGAAAAGGCAAAAATTATAGCGCAGTTTAAAATTATGGAAAGAAGAAAAACCGCCTTTCCGGCTTTGCCTTTTTCCTTAAACCTGATAAAGGCTTCCGAAAGAAGATAAAGAAGGCTTATATCCCCCACGAAAAGGAAAAAAAGATTTCTGTCGAAAAAAAAGACGAATGCCGCCGAAATAAAAGCAAGGGCGGTGTTTTTTAATTTTTGCGGAGTGAGATTAAAAAGAATCAGCGCCGCGGGAAGAAAGAAATATAAAAACGTAAGGCTAGAAAATTCCAAAAAAAGCGGCGCCCCCTTTCATAAGTTTCTGATTTTTTCAAGGGAGGAAAGAAGTTCCTCCTCGGTTGTGATTATCGGAAGAATTTCCGCAAGGGAATTTGCGGAAAGCATTGCCGGAAGGGAATAAAATTCGCAGAGTTTTTTGCGGAGCGCTGCGGAACCTTCCCCGCCGGAAAGACCGATTTCATAAAGAAAAGCCTTCGAAAAAGGAGGTTTTCTCTCTTCGCTTCCGTTTTCGGGGTCAATTCCGGCTTTTCGAAAGGCATCAAGAAGGATTTCGGTGCTCATACCTTCGACCCCAATAAGGTTTTCTTTCCCGGGTTTTGCCTTTCTTTTTTCCTTGCCGAAAACATTTGGAATAAAGACGTTTTTTATGTTTGCCTTTGGAACAGCGGAAGAAAGGTAATGCCGGAGTCTGAAACCCGCGGAATCCGAATCCGTAAGGATTATTATTCCGTTTTTTTCAGCAATGCGGCGAATAAGGGCAAGGCGGTCTTTGTTGTTATAAATCTGAAAACCGCCGAGTTCGATTATATTTGCATCAAAAAGAGGGGAAAGACGCATTTTATCATATTTTCCCTCCACTATGATGGTTTCTTTTATTTTAATACGTTTTTGTGAATTTTCCATGAATCCTCCGCTATTTTATGGAGAATAATTTTGCAACGGTTTCATCAAGAATGATATCTTCGTTTCCACCGGTGCTTTTCATACGCTGTTCCGCATCAAGAAGAACGTCGATGCACCGCAAAAGCGCAGAAGAGGAATAGCGGCTTTGAGCGGTAAGAGCCTTGTCAATAAGGAACTGCCTTGGCTTCGGGTAGCTTTTGGGCCAGTCGGAAGCGATATCCGCCTTTGTTTTTCCGCAGGAGCGGGCTGATTTTGCCCGGAACATATCAATATAGCTGCCGGAAAGAATATTGAGGATAAGCGGAGCTTTTTCTCCCATTTCCCGAAGTTCCTCAAGAACCGCAAAAGCTCCGGTCCTGTCCTTCGCGGCAATTTTTGCGGAAAGGTCAAAAACCTTTGCGTCCGGTGTTGAGCAGGTCATAAGGTCGATATCCGCCTTTGTAATGATTCCGCTTCCTTTATATTCCGCAACCTTTCTCGCCTCGTTCTGCAAAAGAGCGCTGTCGTTTCCGCAGCGTTCAACCATATATGCGCAAAGGTCCCGGTGGATGCTGCATTTATACTTCGAGCAGGTTTTTTCGATTATGCTGCAAAGTTCCGCTGTTGTGGGGGTTTCGCATCTGATGATTCCGCCGCCGCATTTATCAATAAGCTTTTTAAGCGCTTCAAAGCGGTTTTTCTTTCCGGAGGAGGATTTTGAATCCTTTTTCACGGTATCCGCATCGGCAGAAGTGAAGATGAAAACAAGAACGGTGGAACCGCCCATTCCGGAAACTTCGGTTATGAGCTGTTCGAATTTTTTATATTCATTATCACCCATGTTGCCGAAGGGGATATCTTCGCAGACCACTGCTCTTCTTCCGCCGCCGAAGGTGATTTCGAAGGCCGCGTCGGCAACGGCATCCGCGGAAACATTTCCGGAAAAACGGTGGTTATCAAAGCCGCTTCCGCCTTCGGTGGTTATGGAAACAATCTTATTGAGTATGGTTCTTTTTCTCTTGTCGTCCGCGCCGCCGATAAAATAGCAGGGAAGGGGAATCCCGATTTTAAGATGGCGGCGGATTTCATCCATATCCTTGAATATCATTCAAAACATTCCTTTCAAAAGGCCGAAGCCATGGGCGAAGAAGGAAACTTCCCCTTCTTCCAATGTGATGATTTCGGAACTTCCGCTGTAATATCCTTCCGTTTTGCGGAAGATGAGATAATCGGAGCGGAGAACGGAAAATTCATCCGGCGAAATTCCGTCAAGAATTATTATATCCGCTCTGCGGAACTTCGGTTCTATATCCATTATATCAAATTTTTCGGAAATGTATAGAAGATTTATTTCATCAAATTCCGCGGAAAAAACTCCTTCCGAAATAACATGGAGTTTTCCGCCTTCCCAAAGGGAGATATATCCGGGTTTGAAGGGCATTGAGTGTTCGTTTTCCGCGGCGTAATCTTCAAAAGTGAGCATGGCAAAATCGCAGTCGGAAACAAACATAATTTCCGCTTCCGCCCCATCGGAAAGAGCTTCAAGGCTTATGATTCCGTCATAGCTGTCGCCGTCGGAATAAAGCCGGAATCTGTCATAGGGAGCAAGATTATGCACGATGAGCACGGAATCTTTTCCCTTTGAGCACGAAACTGCGGTGCCGTGCTCAAGAGCGGTAATATCAATTTCCGTGACGCCGGAAAAGAAGACCGCAGAGGATATTATTCCGGCCGCAAAGACGGCAAATGACATAATGAACGCCGCCGGAATATAGCGAAAGCTTTGGGAAAGAAGAGAGGGAACGATTATGAGCACGGCGGAACCTGTTACCCATAAAAACAGCCAGAAGGAATCCGTTTCTGCTTCGGAAAAAGAAAAAGCCCTTGCGGTTTCGAGCATGATTCTGTCAGAAACCATTGCAATAAATGCGCTTCCACTTGCAAAAAAGCCAAGGAAAGGCACCGCGCCGAAGATAACTGCAAAAATTCCGAAAATCAGCGATATCATCGCGAAATTGCCGGCGATGATGTTCGAAACCGGCGCAAGAAGCGAAACTTCGCCAAAATATATAACAGCCACAGGAAGCACAGCCAGAAAAGGAATGATGCTTACTGCGGCGGAAGCGGTGAATTTTTCAGTAAGGCGGTTTTCGCTTTCAAGGTGCAGAATTTTTGCAAGGAAATCCGCAAAAGGCCTTGCGAAAACCGCAAGAGAAAGGGAAGAAACCGATGACATGATGAATCCCGCATCACAGCATGACATTGGGCTGTAAAGAAGAATGACGATGACCGCGATGCCAAGGTTATCCGGGGCTTTTGAACCGCGGAAGAAGGTCTTTGCGGCATAGTGTATCATAAGCATAAAGCCGGAACGGAGGATTGAAGCCCCAAGCCCGCCGATGAGCATATAAAATGCCGTTGCGGCTAAAAGGATTCCGTCACGGAGATTCGGCCCGATCTTTTTCCAGGCAAAGCGCCGCAGAAACATTTCGAGGGAACCGATTATCACCGACATATGAAGTCCGGAAATTGCGAGAATGTGGCTCATTCCGCTTTTGCGGAAAGGCGAGGATATTTCCGTGGGAAGATCCCCGCGGGTTCCGATAAGAAGCTGTTCCATAAAAGGGGCGTGCCAATCCGCAAAATACCGATAAATCACGGAAGAGATTCCTTCACGAATGAGATATATGTAATATCCGGGGGAAGAATGGTCGCTTCCGGTGACATTCATCGCTGTTTTAGTATAAGCATAAACGGAAATTCCCCGGGAACGGTCGGTAAGGATTTCCTCATCTGTCTTTTCGGAATAGGAGATAAAGCTTACCCTGCAGGAAATTTTATCGAAAGGTTTTGCGGAATTATCTTCCCAGCCGGTTATTTTTATCTTTATATTCTGCGGTGCACCTTCAATGCCGATATAATCCGTTTCAACGGTAAAAACGGGGTTTCCTCCGGCGGCGGAAACTTCCGTTACTTTTCCGGAAACATCGGCCGTCATGCCGTCAAGAGCCATTACCGGATAAAAATTCAGAAGAAGTTCGAAGGCGACTATGGCACAGCCGGCGGAAAACGCACAGAAAACAACGGCAAAATCGCGGTATTTTTTGCCGAAAAAGAAAAGGCAGAATCCGAAAACGGCAAAAACCGCCGCCGTGGCAAAGATTATATCCATCCGCAGAAACGAAGAAAGGAAGGCGGCGAAAAACATTGCAAAACCGACTTTTGCAAAGAAGTAAAGCATATCACCGACTCCCCTTTTATAACAATATTAAATTATATTATGCACCGTTTCTCCGGATTTTGCAAGAGAAAAGCTGAAATTACGACAGCTCCTGCTTGCTTATTGGCGAAAGAAGGCAAAAAACAAGCCCCTCGAAAGAGGGGCTTATTTCTTTTTATTGTTGTCCGTTTTTACTGGACTTGTTCAAAATAAGTGACTTTTAAATATTATGGAAGGAAATTCACTTTAGGTGCTTTTATGTCTTTGAATTGATTCACAAGAGATAACGAAAGTCTTGGCGGAAGAAGTTTTGAAAGTGTTTCAAAACTTTTCTTGTTATACTTTAATCTTATTACCTTTTCAGAAACCGGAATGCTATTTATTTTTGTAAGTTCACACATCTTTAGTTTATAAGTTGAAAGAACAATGTAATAACTTGGAAAAGCACCATAATAAAGGTAATATCCTTTTTCACAATAGCCGTAATAATCCCAATGGTGAAAAACTGGTTTTTTAAAACCATGATGGAATTCAACACCTTTTTCTGAAAGGACAATGTGTGCACCGGATATGGACAATGCATAAAAATAATAGAAAATACAGAAAACATCAATGATAATACACATTATTTTTGCAAACAAATCATAATTTTCTGCCAAACTAAGAGCATAATGTATAAAAAAACCCATGGCTACAATAAGAGGACAAAAAATCAAACACTCAAGAAATAGTGAGGGGGTTAATAATAGTTTTATTTTATTGTTCATATTATTCACCTTACCTAATCGAACTTGTATATCTAGCATATATATTTCCGCTGCCGGCTACAATTAAAGAATTAGCAATTTCTGTGGCAACATTACTTAATACGCATGTAACTGAAGCCAACGGAAAGGATTTTTCTACAATACCTCAATTACAATATACATTATTATATAAATAAAAACAAGATGTTCTCCCCGAAAAGCAAAAAATCCGGCACAAAAGTGCCGGATTTTTTATGGTGGAGACGGCCGGACTTGATAAGCTTTTGCTGCGCAAAATCTTAATGCTTTGCTCGGCACTCGGCGGGCGGAAATATGGTGAAAACATAAGAACAAATATCCGCCTCGTTTACACTCGCAAACCTCTCCGGCTAAAAACGATTCACAGAATCGTTTTATTAACGCCGTCGTCCGGTTTGGTTCTGCGTCCGCCCGTCCTTTGAACAAAAATAAAAAAATCCTCCGGCAAAAGCCGAAGGATTTTTTATGGTGGAGACGGCCGGACTTGAACCGGTTACCTCGACAATGCGAATGTCGCGCTCTCCCAGGTGAGCTACGCCCCCATAACAGATGTTATTGTACCACAAAAAATGTGCTTTTACAAGTAAAATTTTGACGATTTGGGAATAAGTTATTTTCAAATTTGAAATAATATGGTAATATAATAATATAATATTAAAAGAGGTGAGCGTTTTATGGGTGAAATGTTCGGTTTGCTGATTCCGGTAATCATAATGGCGGTTGCTGTTTTTGCGGCGGCGCCCCTTATCAATATGTTCAAAGGCGCCTTCGGCGAATCTTCCGGGCAAACACACCAGAAGGACGCAAAATATTCCCGCCAGGTTCACCAGATGCACGTCAAGGATGCCGAAGGTGAACGCCGCCACCGTCTTGACCAGCTTAAAAGCCTTTATGAAGCGGGAATGATGGAGCGCGACGAATATAACGAACGGGTCGCCGCGGTGGAAACGGAATATCAGAGCAGACATTAATAAAAAAATTGCCGTCCGGTTTCTTTCGGGCGGCATTATTATGAAAACGAGAGGTGAGCTTTTTTTATGATAAAGCTTCTTTCAAAAATTTTTATAAAAG
Organism: Oscillospiraceae bacterium; assembly: GCA_017536625.1. Taxonomy (GTDB): domain Bacteria; phylum Bacillota; class Clostridia; order Oscillospirales; family Ruminococcaceae; genus UMGS1668. Next base: position 17,058 of record JAFXGY010000040.1, read on the forward strand.
ATAATGAAAATTATTCAAAACCGGAAGTGCGCTTTGCCTATGGCTATCTTTGCGGCGCCGTCGGAATCGTCATAAACATTATTCTTTTTGCCGGGAAATTCGCCGCCGGTTTTATAAGCGGTTCCATGGCCGTGGTCGCGGATGCTTTCAACAATCTTTCGGATGCGGGTTCTTCTGCAATAAGCCTTATCGGCTTCCGCCTTGCTTCCCAAAAGCCGGATCCCCATCACCCCTTTGGCCACGGAAGATTTGAATACATATCGAGCTTAATAATTTCCATCATCATAATAACCATGGGCTTCAGCCTTGGAAGAGATTCCATTGCGCTGATAATAAAACCGGAAAAAGTGGAATATTCCGCGCTTACGTTTATTATCCTCGGAATTTCCATAGCGGCGAAGCTTTATATGTTCCTTTATAACCGCATCGTCGGAAAAAAGATCAATTCCGCTTCGCTAAAAGCCACCGCTATGGACAGCATCTCCGATGCGGTTTCGACCTTCACCGTTCTTGCTTCGGCAATTCTTACGGTGAAAACCGGAATCATCATTGATGGCTGGGTCGGACTTGCGGTTTCCGGATTCATTGTTTTTGCGGGATTATCCGGCGCGAAGGAAACTGTTGATTCCCTTCTCGGAACACCTCCGGAGGAGGATTTTTGCCAAAAAATCGAAGAAATCGTCCTTTCCCACGAAGGGATGATCGGAATCCACGATATGATTGTCCACAACTATGGTCCCGGAAGAGTTTTTATCTCCCTTCATGCGGAAGTTCCTTCCGACGGGAACTTTGTGGATATCCACGATACCATTGATAATATCGAGCGGGATATTATGAGAGAAGTTGGCTGCCTTGCAACCATCCACATGGATCCTGTGGACGTTCGCGATGAGCTTACCGCTTCGCTGAAAGGGCAGGTGGGGAAAATCATTGCCGGAATCGACGAAAAGATATCTTTCCACGATTTCAGAATAGTAAGCGGCCCCACCCATACGAACGTTATCTTCGATATCGTCGTTCCCTATGATTATAAATACAGCGACGAGGAAATAGTGAATATAATAGCGGAAAAAATCAATCTCGAAAACGAAAATTGCTTTGCGGTAATTGACGTTGACCACGACTTCATCGAACATCGTCAGAAATAAATTATTGTTTAGCAAAAACCTCCCTTGTCAAAGGGAGGGGGACCATCGCCATTTTGGCGATGGTGGAGGGATTCATAATAAAAATACTGGTAATTAATTAAGGAATCCCCCAGTCTTTTTTAACCGCAAGCGGTTAAAAAATCCAGCCCCCTTTAACAAGGGGGCTTAATAGGATAAACAATAATTTAATGTATAATAATAAATAAAAAAGGCGCCGGAAAATCCGGCGCCTTTTTGCTTTTAATCAAGCCTTATTTTTTTGAATCTGTTGATAACAATTCCGGAAACGATTCCGATGACGATTCCGGTTGCCGTTCCGGTAATAAGAAGCACCGGAAGATAAAGGGCAATCTGTTTTGTTCCAAGAAGGATAACCGCCATAATAATCTGTCCGACGTTATGCATAATTCCGCCTGCGACGGAAACGCCGATGACGGAAAATTTATCGGTTTTCTTAAGAATCCACATCACCCCAAGGGAAAGCACCGCGCCAGCAATGCTGTAAGCCATTGCCATAACGTTGCTGAAAAGGAGCGAAACAAGAATTACCCTTATAAGTGAAACAAGGATTGCTTCCTTTGTGCCGATTTTATAAAGCACAAAGATTATAACTATATTTGCAAGGCCCATTTTGATTCCCGGAACCGCAAAGGAAAGGGGAACAAGAACCTCTATATACGACATTATCATCGCAAGGGCAATGCAAAGCCCAAGCATAGCAACTTTTTTTGTTTTCATTTAAGACACCAGATCAACTTCAGCCTCTTGGGGGCCTTCAATAGTAATTACGGTTTTGTTCGGAAGGCAGGTAATAGCCTCACCGGTTTTGCTTATGGAACGCTGGTCAACGCAGACATGATCCGGGCAGGAAGCTTCGGTGATATCTGCCTTGCCGTCCTTTATAACAAGGATATTATATCCGCCGTTTTCAGATTCAAGGCGGATTTCAGCATCGGTATCAAGCGGATATTTTTCCGTAACGACGCTGTCCACGGTTACGACGGCGAAAGCACCGTCTTCTTTCAAAAGCTCGAATCCAAGCCAGATTCCGGCGGCGGCAATAATTACCGCGGCGCCAAGGATTAAGTCGTTTCTGAATTTTTTATCTTTAAACATATCCATTGAGTTTTTTTAACGCTCCGCCGCAAAATGCGGCGGAGCGTTTTTCCTTTTAAAAGAGATTTTGCAATTATGCTTTGAGCATGGAAAGGCAGCCAACGGGACAATCGGAAACGCATTTTCCGCAGCCGATGCATTTTTCATAATCAACGGTTGCAAGGAAGTTTTCGACTTTGATTGCCTCTGCGGGGCAGTTCTTCTGGCATTTCATGCAGCCGATACAGCCATTCTGGCATTCTTTGCGAACGACAGCGCCTTTTTCATGGTTGGAGCAGGTGATGACTGCTTTTTCAGCTTTGGGAACCAGAGAGATAAGGTGGTTGGGGCATTTTGCAACGCAAAGTCCGCAGCCTGCGCATTTTCTGGGGTCAACTTTTGCAATGCCGTTTACGATGCAGATAGCATCGCTGGTGCAAACGGTTGCGCAGTCTCCGCAGCCAAGGCAGCCATAAAGGCAAGCGCCTTTGCCGCCATAAAGCATTTTTGCGGCAGCACAGGAATTGAGTCCCTGATAAATTTCTTTCTGGACCTGTTTGTTGCAGTCACCGCCGCAATGAACAAAGGCGGTGAGGGGTTCTGCGGCTTCGGCTTCAACACCGAGAACTGCGCAGAGAGCGCTGGTGGTTGCTTCGCCGCCGGGACGGCAAAGGTTTGCGGGGGTTCCGGGAACTTCTGCAAGAGCTTTTGCGTAAGCATCGCAACCGGAAAAACCGCAGGCGCCGCAGTTTGCGCCCGGAAGACAGTCGCGTGCTTCGGCTTCGATGGGGTTGGTTTTAACGCCCATGAAAGTATCAGCGAGAACAAGAAGAATTGCGCAGGCAAGGCCGATTCCGGCAACAACAAGGGTAGCGTTCAATATAATTTCAGTCATCTTTTTATTATCTCCTTATGCGAAGAGTTTATCGATAATGCCGCCGAAGCCCATGAATGCAACAGAAACAATGGATGCTGCAACAAGGGTGATCGGAATGCCTTTGAAGCATTCGGGAGCATCTGCCTCTTCAAGACGATTTCTTACGCCGGCGAAGAGCCACATCGCAAGAAGGAAGCCAAGTCCGCAGCCGAGGGAGCTTGCCATGGATTCAACAAAGCTGTATTCAGCAGTAATGTTGTTGATGGTAACGCCAAGAACTGCGCAGTTGGTGGTGATGAGAGGAAGATAAACGCCAAGGGATCTGTGGAGTGCGGGGATGAATTTTTTGAGGAAGATCTCAACAAACTGAACAAGAGCAGCGATTACAAGAATGAAAACGATGGTCTGAAGATATCCAAGTTCGTTGGGGTCGAGAAGATAGGTCTGGATGGGCCAGGTTGCGGCGGTTGCAACAAGCATTACGAAAATAACGGAAACGCCCATGCCGACTGCCTGGTCGGATTTTTTGGAAACGCCGAGGAAGGGGCAGATGCCGAGGAACTTGCTGAGAACATAGTTATCAACAAGAACAGCACTCATAATGATGATAAGAAGTTCTTTCATTATTTAGATTCCTCCTTTACATCAGTTTCGCAGCTTTCTTTATTGCAAGCTGCGGCATTGGGGCAGCCTTCGCAGGAGAAGGATTTCTTTGCGGGGGCTTTGCCGGAAGTGATTTTTGCAACGAGAGCAACAAGGCAGCCGAATGCAAGGAAACCACCGGGAGAAGCTGTCATGATGGAAACAGCGTAATCTTTGATTACGGGAATTTCAATTCCTGCCCAGGTGCCTGCGCCGATAACTTCACGGAAGGAAGCCATGAGAACAAGTGCAAGGGTAAAACCGATTCCCATGCCAAGACCGTCGAGTGCGGAATCGATAACGCCGTTTTTGCGTGCGAACATTTCGGCACGGCCGAGAATGATGCAGTTTACTACGATGAGTGCAAGATAAACGCCGAGCATATCGTAAAGATCCGGGAAGTATGCGTGCATAAGCATCTGAACAACGGAAACGAAGCCTGCGATAACAACGATATAGCAGGGAATGCGGACTTTGTCCGGAACTGCTTTGCGGAGCATGGAAATTACGATGTTGGAGCAGAAGAGAACTGCGGTTGCGGCAATGCCCATTGCAAGTGCGGAAACAACTCCGGTGGTGGTTGCAAGTGCGGGGCAGGTGCCAAGAAGGAGAACAAGAACGGGGTTCTCCTTAATAATGCCTTTGGAGAAAATTTCACATTTTTTCATTATCCGACAACCTCCTTAATGAGATTGAAAGCTTCGAAAGCGCTGTTGAAGTTGCTTGCAACTGCGTTTGCGGTCATGGTTGCACCGGCAACAAGGGTCATATCATCGGAATAAGTGCTTTCGGAAAGGCCGACGAACTGTGCTCTGTAAGCGCCTTCATCGGTAAGCTCATGTGCGGAATAATATTCACCGTGAAGAATAAGTTCGGTAAGGGTTTTATAAACAACGATTTCGCCGTTTGCGTTGAAGATAGTAAGCATCTTCATTGCTTCATCGCCATAGCCGAGAGGCTGGGTGATTACTGCATACTGGGTTTCTTCACCAACGGTTACGGTGAATGCTGCGGTTACGTCTTCAAATCCGCCAAGGTTTTCAACAGGGGTTACAACTGCGCCTTCTTCGAAGCAGGCTGCAACGGTTGCGGTGTTTGCTTCAAGGTTTGCGGTTGCGATTACGGGGTTTGCAGCTGCTGCGGTTTCAATAAGACCTGCGCAGTCTGCGGTGATATCGCTGCCGTCAAGGCTGTAAACTCTGCCGACACCGAATGCGTTGATACCGACGATAACGGAACCATAGCTGCCGCCGTTCATTACGTAAATATAACCGCAGTTATTCTTTGCTTTATAAGCCTGGGTGATCGGGTCAGAGAATCCTTCGATAGGATCTGCGATCGGAATATTGGTTGCGTTGACGCATCCGGAAAGTGCAAGAGGAAGTGCTTCGGAAATAAGCTGTTCTTCGCTCTTCTGTGCTTCTGCAACAAGGTTGTTTTCAATAAGAACATTGAAAGCGGAAGTAATGGAATCTTTGAATGCGACGGAAGAATAAGTGCATCCTGCAACAAGAGTGATGTCTGCAAGAGTGGAGTTCTGGCCGACATAGCTCTGGGGATAATCGGGACCGAAGTCTTTGGAATCATAATAGCCGGTAAGCTCAACAGCGGAAATGGTGCCGGTGGCATCAATTGCAACGGTAAAGGTCATGGGATTGCCGCCGGAATAATCGGAAGTTGCGTTTACAAGCATTACGAAGCCGAGTCCGGAGGTTTCTTTATAAACGCCGGTTACGGTTTCGGGAAGGGTAAGGCTCGGGGTAAGATCTTCAAAACCGGTTGCATCGGGCATAACGATGGTAAGAGATTCGTTTGCGGCTGCAGCCTGGTTTTCGGCAATGATAGGTGCGGTGATGGAGTTGGTGTATGCAAGAAGAACCGCAACAACAAGGCAGATAGCAGTAAGAACGACTACGCTTTTAATGTTTTCTTTCATGCTTTAACACCTCCAAACGGTTTTTTCATGGTCCATTTGTCAATATAAGGATTGAGAATGTTCATGAAGAGGATAGAGAAGGAAACGCCTTCCGGATAGCTTCCATAGAAACGGATGAGGGTGGTGATGATTGCGCATCCGAGTGCAAAGACAATTTTGCCTTTTGCGGTGGAAGGGGAGGTAACATAGTCGGTTGCCATGAAGATAGCGCCGATGAAGGTACCGCCGGAAAGGGTGTAATAAAGTGCAAGGGTCATATCACCGGTGATGAGATAAGCAAAAGCAAAAACAGCGCCGATGAAAACAACGGGGGTGTGCCAGGTGATGACTTTGCGTACTACAAGATAAATTCCGCCAAGGAGAAGTCCTGCTGCGCAGGTTTCGCCAAGAGCACCGCCGCGAACGCCGAGGAACATATCCATAAGTGAAGTGCTTTCCATGAAAGCAGAAACAGCGTCGCCGCCCTGGGGAAGAACGGAAAGGGGAGTTGCGTATGTAGCAACGTCAACTTCTGCGGATTTGGGCGGAACTGCAGCAGCCATGGTGCCGGTGAATGCGATGAGCATTACAACACGGGCGGTGATGGCAGGGTTTGCAAAGTTGCAGCCGATGCCGCCGAAAAGGCATTTGGTGATTACGATTGCAACGAAGGAACCGACAACTGCCTGCCAAACGGGAAGGGTTGCGGGAAGGTTCATCGCAAGGATAAGACCGGTAACTACTGCGGAAAGGTCGCCGATGGTGGTGGGGCGATGGCAGAGTTTGGTGAAAAGGAACTCGAAGAGAACGCAGGAAGCTACGCATACTGCGCAAAGGATAGCGGCGTTCATTCCAAAAATCACAACGCCTGCGATTGCTGCAGGAAGAAGTGCGATTACAACGTCAAGCATGACGTTGGTGGTAGTTCTTTTTCCGTGAACATGAGGAGATACGGAAACAATAAGATTATTATCCATTATTTATTTTCCTCCTCTTTCTTTTTCTGTTCAGCAAGCTTGGTCTGGTAAGCACGAAGCTCTGCCTTTGCAAGTTTGTTTCTGTGAACGATCATGCGGTGTGCGGGGCAAACGAAAACGCAGGCGCCGCATTCCATGCAGATGTTTACTTTGGTTTTTGCAATCTCTGCGCCGTCGCCGGATTTGAGTGCTTTTGCAATTGCGGGCGGGTTAAGGTTGAGCGGGCAGTGGTTGATGCAGTTGCCGCAGCGGATGCAGGGGGTTTCATCCGGAAGAGTTGCGTCCTTGTCGTTGAAAGCAAGGATTGCGTTGGTGTTCTTGAGGATGGGTTCATCAAGGGTGGGAACCGCAATACCCATCATGGGGCCGCCGTACATAACTTTTCTGGGTTCTTCTTTAAAGCCGCCGCAGAAGTCAAATACGTCTTTCATGGAAGTGCCGATGGGGGCGATTACGTTTTTGGGGGTTGCAACTGCGGAACCGTCAACGGTAAGGCACTTTTCAACAAGGGGCATACCGGTTCTGACATATTCTGCGATGCATGCAAGGGTGGTTACGTTCATAACAATGCAGCCGACATCAAGGGGAAGTTTGCCTTCCGGAACGGTTTTGCCGGTGGTGTTGTAAATAAGAACTTTCTCACCGCCCTGGGGATATGCTGCGGGCATGGGTTTTACAACGATTGCGCTGTCTTTTTTGGAAAGTTCCTGCATTGCTTTGATAGCCTGGGGTTTGTTATCTTCGATGCCGATGATAACTTTTTTAACTCCGAGATATTTTTCAAGGAGCTGGATACCTTCGAAAATATCGTCTGCTCTGTCGGTCATGGTAAGGGTATCAGCGGTGATGTAGGGTTCACACTCTGCACCGTTGAGGACTACTTCCTGAACCTTGGAGAGATCTTTTACGGAAAGTTTTACGAAGGTGGGGAAGCCTGCGCCGCCGAGACCGACAATGCCGCTTGCGCGGACTGCTGCTACGAATTCATCATAGTTGGTAACGGTGGGCGGAACAACGCTTTCGTGGGGGCGCATTTCACCGTCGGATTCGATGGTGATGGCGGTCATGGTGCCGCCGTTGCTGTTGGCCATGGTATCGATTTTTTTGACGGTACCGGAAACAGAAGCGTGAACAGGAGCGGAAATGAATCCTGCTGCTTCGCCGATGACCTGACCGACGCCTACGGTATCACCGACATTTACGACGGGTTTTGCAGGTGCGCCGATGTGCTGTGCCATGGGGATGACTACAGTTTTCGGAATAGGCATACGTTCCGGGTGGCAGTCAGCGGTGTGCTTTCTGTGGGGAACGTGAACGCCTTTGATGCCGAAAAGGGACATGGACAAAAACCTCTTTTCTATTTCTGCGTTCTTTGGTTTGTTTATTTTTTGACGTATTTCAGTCAATCTAAACCGAGTATATTATATTACAACCTTTATTTAAAAGTCAATCAGTAAATCCTACTTATTATAACATTTTAAGACAAAGTTTTTGTCAGTTTCGACAAAAAGCCCGAAGGCGAATTGTTGAAAAAATCAAAAGAATCTGTCGTCTTTTGTGAATTTGCGAAAAAAGTTTTCCAAAAACAGAAAAATTTATGTAATTTTATGATAATTTAATAACATAACGCTTGACAAATCACATTTCTGTGACTATAATATATGCTGAATTACGGCGTAAAGTCGTAATAGAAAAAAGAAAAAAATAAAATTGAAAGTTGGGAGTATTTATTATGAAAAAACTTCTCGCAATGCTTCTCGCACTCGTAATGGTTCTCTCCTTCGCAGCTTGCTCCAACGAAGAGCCTGTTGAAGAACCTACCGACGATCCCGTAGTAGAAGAACCCACCGACGAACCCGAAGAAGAACCTACCGAAGAACCCGCTGCAGCAACCTATACCCTTGGTATGGGCGTATCCGCTTCCACCGGTTCCACCAAAGACGGCAATGCACAGGCTGACGTAACTGTTGCAGTTGTTGTTCTCGACGCAGAAGGCAAAATCGTTAAAGCACAGATCGACTGCGCACAGACCAAACTCAACACTGCTGAATTCCCTGCAGACCTCTCCACCGTTGATGTACGTTCCAAATGGACCAAAAAAGAAGATTACGGCATGGTCGTAGCTTCCCCCATCGGTGCAGAATGGTACACCCAGGTTGACGCTCTCGAAGAAGCTGTTGTCGGCATGACCGCTGCAGATCTCGAAGCTCTCGAACTCGTAGAATCCAACGGCCACATGGTAACCACCAACGAAGCAATCTACGCTGGCTGCACCATGGATATGACCGGCTTCAAAGCTGCTCTTGTTAAAGCTTGCAACGACGAATACGCAAAAGAATTCTCTGCTGATTCCTTCACCCTTGGTCTCGCAGTAGAAACTTCTGTTGGTTCCTCCAAAGCTGCAACTGCTGATGCTGCTGGCCTTGCTGCTCTCTACACCAACTTCACTGGTGTTGCTTACGACGCTGAAGGCAAAGTTCTTGCTTGCCTCCTCGACGTAATCCAGGTTAAAATCAGCTTCGACGCTGCTGGCGTTTGCACTCAGCCCGAAGACCTCAGAACCAAAAAAGAACTCAAAGGCGATTACGGCATGCTTCCTGCATCTGCAATCGGTGTTGAATGGATGGATCAGGCAACCGCTTTCGAAGCAGCTGTTGTTGGCATGACTGCTGAAGAAGTTGCTGCAATCGAAACCGTTGAATCCAACGGCCATCAGGTTCCTGCAGACGAAACCCTCCATGCAGCTTGCTCCATGGATATCACTGGTTTCCAGTCCGGTTTCACTGCTTCTCTTAACAACGTTAAATAATTTTAACTGAATTAAGAAATAATAGAAGGGGGATTTTAATCCCCCTTTTATTTTTATATTACCCCTCAGTTAAAAAATAAAGGAACCATTTTTTCCAAAATTCCGATAAGAACGTTTTGTGATAATAAAACGCTGTTACCGAAATTTTGTAAAGTTTAAACAGGAGGAAAATATGAAGAAGATTCTTTCCCTTTTGCTTTCCGTGCTCATGCTCATGGGTGTTTCCGGCTGTGCTCAAAACGAACCGCTTCCGGAAGAACCGCAGAAAAACAGCTATTCCGCAAGATATTATGATTATTTCGATACCGAATCTCTGATAATCGGTTACGAAGAAAGCCAGGAAGATTTTGATGCTGTCTGCGCTGTTATCAAAGAAGAGCTGGAGCATTATCATCAGCTTTATGATATATATCATTGGTATGACGGAATAAACAATGTTTATACCGTAAACCGCGATGCGGGAACCGCCCCGGTTGAAGTTCACGAAGATATCATCGCGCTTTTTGAATTTTGCAGAGAGATGTATGACCTTACCGGCGGAAAGACCAACTTTGCCATGGGAAGGGTGCTCAGCCTTTGGCATGAATGCAGGGAAGATTATAACTACAGCCCTCTTTCTGTCGAACTTCCCACCGATGAGGAACTTTCCGTTGCGGCAAGCCACATGAACATCGACGATATCGTTATCGATAAAGAAAACAACACGATATTTTTCAAAGATCCCGGTCTTAAAGTTGACGTTGGCGCCATAGGAAAAGGCTATGCAACCGAAATGGTCGCGCGCAAACTCGAAGAAATGGGCGTTGATAATTACACTTTGAGCATCGGCGGAAATATCCGCACCATTGGCGGAAAAGCTGACGGCAGCAAATGGGTCGCAGGCATCACCAATCCGGACAGAACTTCGGAAGAACCTTTCCTTCTCAAGGTCCAGTTTGAAAGCCTTGCTCTTGTAACCAGCGGTTCCTATCAGCGTTATTTTTATTATGATAACGTGAAATATCACCATATAATCGACCCCGAAACCCTTTATCCGAAGGATACCTTCACTTCCGTTTCGATTCTTACTCCGGATTCGGGTCTTGCAGATGCGGTTTCCACCGCTTGCTTTAACCTCACCCTTGAGGAAGGCATGGCGCTCATAGAATCTTTGGAAAACACCGAAGCCATGTGGGTCGAACCGGACGGAACGGAACATTATTCTTCCGGTTTTCTCGATTTCCTTTACGAAGAATAAAGCTGAAAAACCCGTGCTCAAATTTTGAGCACGGGTTTTTATTTTTGCAGATTTTGTTATTGAATGGCGGGAATTTTCTCCCGCCAACATTATTTTTCTCTGAAACTTCTTATCGAAAATGAAAGAACGGCAATTGCAAGAAGGGTAGCGGCGTCTTCCCAATATAATTGATCAACAAAGGTAAGGATAATTACCGCAACGCTCATAGCAAGGGGAATCGCTTTGAGCACCATATCTAAAGTATCCTTCTTTTCGCCCTGATCACTTTTTGCACTGGCGTTTGCCTGCAAAAGTTCATCAACGGAAACCCCAAGTATTTCCGCAAGTTTGGGGAAGGTGTTTATATCCGGGCAGGAAATATCCCTTTCCCATTTTGAAACAGCCTTATCTGTTATATTCAGCATTGCCGCAAGTTCCAGCTGGGTCATATTCTTTTCTTTGCGAAGCTGCGCAATTTTATTTCCAAGAGTCTGTTTTTCCATAGTCAAAACCTCCTTTTCTTTGAATTCATTATAATATTTTTGAATGAAAACCTCAACCGAAGGGAAGTTTAGTTTACTGAACCGAAAGTTTAGTTTCGGTTTATGGATAAATTGTTGTTTATGTCATAAGGCCCCCTTGTGCAAAGGGGGCTGTCATCGAAGATGACTGGGGGATTGTAATCCTATCCAACCATGATGTATAGACAATCCCTCCGTCACGGCTTTGCCGTGCCACCTCCCTTTAACAAGGGGGCTTAATGATATAAACAATAATTTCTCCGCCCAAAAATTGACAAAACGGTGGACTTAAAGCCCTTGCTGTGATAAAATATAAAAGGTTAAGTATATTCGCTTGGAGGGATTTTTGTGTATCTTAAAGACGAACATAAAGTCTGGCTCGGAACCGGAGAAAAAAGAGTTTATCTCGAACCCGGAATGGCAAACCGCCATGGACTTATTGCCGGTGCAACCGGTACCGGAAAAACCGTAACTTTAAAAGTTCTTGCGGAAGCGTTCAGCGATATGGGCGTTCCGGTTTTTCTTGGGGATATCAAAGGTGACCTTACCGGAATGTGCAACGCCGGCAAGGAAACAAAGCATATCCGCCGAAGCATTGATAACATGGGACTCGATAAAGTCGGATATGATTACGCAAGCTATCCCGCAAGATTTTTTGACGTTTACGGCGAAAAAGGCCATCCGGTCAGAACTACCGTTTCTTCCATGGGGCCGGAACTTCTTTCGCGGCTTCTCGGGCTTACCCCGGTGCAGGATGGTGTTTTGCGCATCGCTTTCAGAATTGCCGATGATGAAGGGCTTGTCCTTTCGGACCTTAAGGATCTGCGCGCCATGATGCAGTATGTGGGCGATAACGCAAAGGAATATAAGCTCACTTACGGAAATATTTCTTCCCAAAGCGTCGGCGCTATCCAGCGCGCGCTGCTTGCTCTCGAAGATGAGGGCGGAAATATCTTCTTCGGCGAGCCGGAGCTTGAACTTTCCGACTGGATAGACTGGGACGAAAACGGCAGGGGAGTTATGAACATTCTTGAATGTCAGGAACTTTTCCAGCATCCTCTTCTTTATGGAACATTCCTTCTTTGGATGCTTTCGGAAATTTATGAAATGTTCCCGGAAGCAGGCGACCTTGAAAAACCGAAGCTGGCCTTCTTCTTTGATGAAGCGCACCTTCTTTTTGATGATGCGCCGAAGGCTCTTGTTGAAACGGTCGAAAGAATGGTTCGCCTTATCCGTTCAAAAGGCGTTTCCGTATGGTTCATCACCCAGCAGCCCTCCGATATCCCGGATTCCGTTCTCAGCCAGATAGGAAACCGTGTTCAGCATGGGCTTCGTGCATATACCCCTGCGGACCAGAAAGCTCTTCGTGCCGCGGCAAATTCCTTCAGAACCAACCCGAATTTCGATACGGAAGAAACCCTTGTTGCTCTCGGAGTTGGCGAAGCGCTTGTTTCCGTCCTTGATGAAAAAGGCGTTCCCACTATTGTGGAAAAAGTCGGAATTCTTCCGCCCCAAAGTTCTATGGATGCCGCTTCGGAAGCGGATGTTGAATTTGCCATAAAGCAAAGTCCCCTTTTCGAAAAATATGCAAAAACCGTTGACGAAAAATCCGCTTATGAAATCATAACCGAACAGATGGAAAAGGAAGCGGAAGAAGAAAAGGAAGCGGCCGAAAAAGAAGCAAAAGAAAAGGAAAAAGAAAAGAAAGCGAAGGAAAAGGCAAAGAAAACTTCTTCCAAAGCCACCCAAAAAGCCACCAGCGCTTTTAATAAAACTGTGAACTCCGCCGCGAATACCATCGGCCGCGAAGTCGGCAAAAAGATAGTCCGCGGAATTTTTGATACGTTCTTCAAAGGCTGAGAAAAAGGAGAAAAACATGGATATCATTAAAGAAAAAATAAATGAAATCGTCGAAAAAATAAAGAACGATAAGGATATTGCCGCAAAATTCAAAAAGGACCCCATCACAACCGTTGAAGGACTTCTTGGGGTGGATCTTCCCAATGACCAGATCGAAAAAATCGTCGATGGCATCAAAGCGAAGATATCTCTTGATAAAATCGACCTTGATAATATCGATCTTGGAAAAGCCGCCGGAATGCTTGGCGGAATTTTCGGCAAAAAATAATTGAAGCGAGGTTTTTTCAGCGTGATACCGAAGGTTTATTCCTCCGATGATTTCGAATCAAAATTCACTTATTCCGGCGATGACCTTGGAGCAAGATGGTCGCCGGAAAAAACAGCTTTTCGCCTTTGGGCGCCAACTGCATCAAAAGCAGGTTTAAGGCTTTATAAAAGCGGAAATATAAACGAAAAATCGCCCTATCTTGAAATCCCGATGAAAGAGGATATAAAAGGAACCTGGGTTGCTGAAGTTTCCGGCAACCTTAACGGCGCTTTTTATACCTTTTTTGTGATTATCGACGGAGAAGAAAGAGAAGCCTGCGACCCTTATGCAAGGGCAGTGGGCCTTAACGGCGAAAGAGCCATGGTAATCGACCTTTCCGCAACAAATCCCGAAGGATGGGAAAACGATGAAGGCGTTTTTTATGATAAATGCATAACCGATGCGGTTATTTATGAAATGCATGTGCGCGACCTTTCTTCCGATGAAAATTCCGGAATAGAGCATAAGGGAAAATTCCTTGGAGTCTGCGAAAGCGGAAGAAAAACCCCCGGCGGAAAATCCACCGGAATGGACCATATAAAAGAACTTGGCATTACCCACGTTCATCTTCTTCCAAGCTTCGATTACGGAAGTGTCGATGAATCAAAGCCGGATGGTGAACAGTATAACTGGGGATATGACCCCATGAACTTCAATGTTCCGGAAGGAAGCTATGCAACCTCTGCCGAAGACGGTGCCGTGCGCATAAAAGAAATGAAGCAGATGGTAAAAACTCTTCATGAAAATAAACTCGGCGTAGTAATGGATATGGTTTATAACCATGTGTATAAAACGGAAGAATTTTGTCTTAATAAGCTGGTTCCCGGATATTTCAGCAGAACGGACGAAAACGGAAAATATTCTGCCGGTTCCGGCTGCGGAAACGACACCGCTTCCGAAAGAAGCATGGTGAAAAAATATATCGTCGATTCCGTGAAATATTGGGCGGATGAATATCATATCGATGGCTTCCGCTTCGATCTTTCTGGGCTTCTTGATGTTGCGACCATGAACGAAATAACAAGGGTCGTTCATGGGGAACACCCCAACATCATTTTTTACTGCGAAGGCTGGATGATGGATACCCACGTCACAAAGCCCATAGTGGAACTTGCGCATCAATATAATTCAGAAAAAATGCCGGGATGTTCCTTCTTCAGCGATACCGTTCGTGATGCCCTCCGGGGAAGATCTTTCGGTGAAGAAGGAAGCGGATTCATAACCGGGGGAGGTTTTGAATCGGTTCTCAAAAAATGCTTCTTCGGAATGCCGGATTGGTGCAAAAACCCGGCAAAGAGCATAAACTATGTTTCCTGCCACGATGGTCTTACCCTTTTCGATAAAATCGGGGCTGCCGTTCCGGATGCGGATTTTGCCGAAAAAGTAAAGCGCAATAACCTTGCCGCAGCTTTTTATATCCTTGCCCAAGGGGTTCCGCTTATGCTTGCCGGGGAAGAAATGCTTAGGGTAAAGCATCACCCGGACGGCAAAGCCGAACACAACAGCTATAACTGCCCGGATGAGCTGAACAGCATCAAATGGCTTGACCTTGAAAAACCGGAATACGGAAAGGTGTTCGATTATTACAAAGGCCTTATCGCCTTCAGAAAGGCACATGGTGCTCTTCGTCTTCGCAATGCTCAGGACGTTTGTTCCCATATAACGATTATCGAGGATACAAAGCCGAACACCCTTGCTTTCCATATCTGGGGCAACATAAACGGTGAAACCGCCGAGGCAATTTACGTTATTTATAACGCGAACAAAACTGAAGAGGAATTCGAACTTCCCATAGGAAACTGGCATATCTGCATTGACGGTGAAACCGCCGGAACGGATATTCTTTATTCCGTCGAAGGAAAGATAACTGTTCCTGCTCTTTCGGCGGTTGTTATGATAAAATAAGAAAAATCCCTTTGCCGAAAAAGGCAAAGGGATTTTTAATTATTGCGGTAAAAAATTTTTTGGAGTTTTATAAACCCGCTTTTTCGAAAAATTCTTTTGTTTTGTTTTCATATCTTTCCGTATGAAGAATATAGCTGAAGCCGTGCGCGGCATCCGGAAAAGTTTCAAGAGTGACCATCTTCGGGTTTGCGGCTTTGATTTTTCTGCTCATATCGCAGGGAACAAAATCATCCGCTTCACCATGAAGAATAAGGATCGGCACTTTCGTATTTTTAACTGCTTCTTCTGCACCGCCGGAAAGACGCAGATTTCCGAAAAGAAGGGCACCAAGCCTTATAAGGGGCATTCCGATAAATGGCGGAATGCCGGTTTTTGCACATTCCTTGCTGATGATTTCTTCCGGGGAAGAATATGGGCAGTCCGCAACGATGCATTTAACATTTTCGGGAAGCTCCAGCCCCGAAGCCATAAGAACCGTTGCGCCCCCCATAGAAACGCCTGAAAGCACGATCGGAATATCACCGAAGCGTTCCAAAGCGTAATTAATCCAGGAAAGGCAGTCGTATTTTTCTTTTATGCCGAAGCAGATGGTTTTGCCTTCGCTTTTTCCGTGAGCGCGCTGATCGACCACAAGGGTGTTCTGTCCCAAATTTCGGGCAAGCTTGTTGCCGCCGCAAAAATCCCTTATGGCTGTGCCTTTATAGCCGTGGAATTCGATCTGGAGCGGAGCACCGTTTGCAACGTGATAATATCTTGCGGCAAGCCGAAGTCCATCGAAGGAGGTTATATAAACCTGTTCAAAAGGAAGAGCATCGAAATCTTTAATAAGACCAAGCATATAATCCCTTCCGGCGGAATATTGTGGGCTGTTCGGAACGTTGAAAATATTTTCCTTACGTTTTGGGGAATGATAGAACGCCCTTCGGTATGCAAGATATGAAGAAAGCAGGATAATCAGAATAAGAATAATAAAAATCGCCATTTTTCGCCTTTTCAAAGATGTTTTTTTCTATTATACCACCGTTTTTTCAAAATAAATAAAAAATCGGAAAAACCACGCAACAAAAACGGAAAAATATGTTACTATTATAGTGTAATGATTCAAAAAAAGGGGGATTTTTTTATGAAAAAAGCGGTTTCGGTTTTTCTTTTTCTGGTTTTGATAATCTCTTTCGGAATTCCGGCCTTAGGAGCGGAAATGCAGGTTTTTCTGTATGCTCCGGAAGAGGAAATCCTTGCTATGCTTGAAAACAGCGAAAGCTATCTTGTGAAATCCCTCGAAGCGGATAATATATCGATCGATGCAAAAAAGGTTATGCCGGTTTTCCATGCAAATTTTTCGGAATATGCCGAAAAGGGAGTTTTGAAATATGAGCAGGATCACGTTGACGGAAAACCGCTTTATGCCTGTGACGTTTTTGATAAAAACGGGAAGCACGCGGGCTATATCACCTTCACGAAAGATGATCTTATGATGTTTGCGCCGAAGGAAAGCGGCGGAGGAACAAGCATCGATTATTCCGCCGCGCTCAATGCGGCAGGCGTTGAAAACTGCATTTTTGCAAGACTTATGTGGCTTGAAGGAGCAGGATATGTTTTTTACGCGGAAGAAACAAACGGCGAATATCTTGTAAGATCTTATATAAAAGGTTCAAACGAAGATTTGTTTTCCGGAAAGAGGAAAGTGAGCGTTTCGGAAGCTTTTTCCTTTGTCCAAAAAAGCTCTGTGGAATCGGTAAAGGATGTTCCTGCTTTTGTGCCGAACGAAAACCCTCCGACCGGTGCGGCTGTTCCGTTTGCTGTTTTTGCGATGATTGCTTTTTCCGCCGCATTGAGCGGTAAAAAATAAATCTTTATTAATCCGCCTGCAACATCGGTAATAATTAGTCTGAACCATAAAAAAACCGCCGTCCATCGGACGGCGGTTTTGCTATGCATAAAAATTATTCTTCGTCTTCAAGTCTTCCAAGGGCGCGCATTACTTTATCATAAGCGGCTTTGGTATTGAAATCGAAGCAAACCATAGAAACTTCTTCAAGGCAGGTATCCTGCTCGAGATATTCAAGAATGGTGTTGATTGCAATTTCTGCTGCTTTTGCAAGGGGGAAGCGATATGCGCCGGTGGAAATGGAGGGGAATGCTACGGTTTTGCAGTTATATTCAACAGCAAGATCAAGAGATTTGATGTAGCACTGGCGGAGAAGTTCCGCTTCGTTGGTAAGACCGTTGTTCCAAACGGGGCCGACGGTATGGATGATATATTTTGCGTCGAGCTTGAATCCGGGAGTGATAACAGCATCGCCGGTTTTGCAGCCACCGATTCTTCTGCAGCAGCTGAGGAGTTCGGCGCCTGCTGCTCTGTGGATGGCGCCGTCAACACCGTCGCCGCCAAGAAGGCTGGTGTTTGCTGCGTTTACGATTGCGTCAACTTTCATATTGACGATATTGCCTTTAACAACGGAAAAATTGGTCATTTGAGAATCTGTCCTTTCTTTTTATCAAAGCTCGCCATCCAGATCGCCGTCAACGTCTGCATCGATATTAAGCGTGTTGATCGTTCTTCTCTTCAAGCGCTGTTCTTCGGAACATTCAACGATGAAGTCCTTTATGGTTTTGGCGTTTTTAATGTTTTTCAAAACAAGCTGCCCATGTGTAACGTCGCTCGTTTTGCAGATAACAGTAGCAATTCCGAATACCCTTTGAAGAAGAGAAACGGAAAGAACAGTATCCTGGATTTTGTACATATAACAGTCATTTTCGACTCTTGTGAAAAGACCGGAATTAATGGTAATCTGCTCTTCGGTGATGGTGTACTTTGTAAAAGTGAACGGAAGACCGAAGAAGAGCCATCTTTTTCTTTCAATGAATGCCATAAAAAACACCACCCTTTCTATCATATTATAACATCTTTTGGGCAAATATCAAGGCTTTTCGGGCTTTATAAAAAGAGTTTTGACATTATATTTATAAAAAAGCAGAGCGAAAGCCCGGTTATAAGCGGAACGACAGTGGAAAGAAGAACCCACTTGATGCTTTTTGTTTCTTTTTGTATTGTAATAAGGGTGGTTGCGCAGGGCCAGTGGAAAAGAAAGAATATGGCTGTGCAAAGCGCGGTAATTCCGCTGAATCCGTTTGCGGAAAAAAGCGCAGCAGTTTTTGCCATGGAGCCAAGTTCCGAAAGTTCTCCGCCGGCATATCCCATTGCCATTATGGGAAGGGCAATTTCGTTTGCGGGGAAGGAAAGAAGAAAGCCGCAGAAAATCGTTCCGTCAAGCCCGAAAATCTTTGCAAAGGGGTCAAAAGCGGCGGAAAGAATTCCGAGCACCGTTCTGCCATCAATAATAATATTTGAGCACAGCCAGATTATTATCCCGGCGGGAACAGCGACGATTATTGCCCGCCAAAGGATTTTAAGAGTTCTGTCAAAGATGGAACGGATGATTACTTTGCCAAAATCGGGCATTCTGTATGGCGGAAGTTCAAGGGTGAATCCGGTCGGAACACCTTTCAGAACGGTTTTTGAAAGAATTTTTGATACAATAAAAGTCATGAGCACGGAAAAAGCAACCGCAAGAGTAAGAATTGCAGCTCCGAGCACGGACGAATCCGTGAAAAACATTGAAGTAAGCGCAATTATCGCCGGAAGCCTTCCGTTGCAGGGCATAAAGCTGTTTGTGATTATGGAAATCAGCCTTTCCCTTGGGGAATCGATTATTCTTGCGCCGGTTACGCCAACAGCTCCGCAGCCAAGCCCCATGCACATTGTAAGAGCCTGTTTTCCGCATGCTCCTGCGGATTTAAAGCCTCTGTCAAGGTTGAAAGCCACCCTCGGAAGATAGCCGATATCCTCCAGAATTGTGAAAAGCGGAAAGAAAATCGCCATTGGCGGAAGCATCACCGCCACCACCCAGCCAAGGACTTTCCATACCCCGTCAACGAGCAGACTTTTGAGCACCAAAGGAGCATTGGCGGCGGAAAGCAAAGCTTCGAGCCATGTTCCAACCTTTTCAAATGCAAGCGAAAGCCACGCGGAAGGATAGTTTGCGCCGGAAACGGTTATCCAGAAGATAAAACCGAAAAGCAGAAGCATGATGGGAATTCCAAGGAGCCTTCCGGTGAGCACGGAATCTATTCTGTCATCTTTCAAGCGGTGCTCGCTTCTGCTCGCCGATACTGCCGAAAGGCAGATTTCTTCTGCGCGGAAAACATTGCAGGATGCAATTTTTGCCGCAATATCTTCTTCTGCAATACCTTCATCTGCAAGATGAAGGATGGCTTTTTCCCTTTCTGATGCGGTTTTTTCGCCGTGGCCGAAGCACTTTTCAAGTTCCAAGGCAAAGCCGTGCTCGTTTTCGAGCACCCTGAGCACGGGAAAAACCGTTTTGAATCCGAAATCTTCGAAAACAGCGGGGGCAAGTGCTTTTATTGCATTTTCAAGGGCTTTCGGGTATCTTATCGGAATAAATTCCGGTGCCGGTTCTTCCAGAAGTTTAAGCATGGCGGCTTTAAGCTCTTCGATTCCTTCACCCTTTGCGGCGGAAATTCCGATTGCGGGAAGTCCGGTTTCTTCTGAAAGAGCCTTGATATCAATTTTTATTCCTTTTTTCTCAGCATCGTCAAGCATATTTACGCAAAGAAGCGTTTTTGGAATAAGCTGGGCAGTCTGCAGTGCAAAAATAAGACCGCGTTCAAGGCAGCAGGCATCGCAAAGGATAACGGCACCGTCAAATTCTTCGAAGCAAAGAAAATTCCTTGTAATTTCCTCCTCGGCGGAATCGGTTATCAGGGAATATGTACCCGGAAGATCGATCAGCTCGATTTCTTTTCCGCCGGCTTTGAATCTTCCTTTTGCGGTGCCGACTGTTTTTCCGCTCCAGTTGCCGGTGTGCTGCTTCATGCCGGTAAGGGAATTGAAAAGGGTGCTTTTACCAACATTCGGATTTCCCGCAAGAACGATTTTTCCGTATATCATGGAATTTTCACCCCCAAAATTCCGGAAGAATCCTCGCTCCGAAGGGCAATTACCGACCCGCGGACCAGGAATGCCTTCGGGTCACCAAAGGGGCTTATCCTTACGCACCGAACTTCCGTGCCCTCCACAAAACCCATATCCATCAGCCTTTGGCGAAGCTTTTCGCATGTTTTTATTTCCCGGATCACTGCTTTTTCTCCTTTTTTTATATCGGAAAGCGGAATCAGCCGCATAAAATCTCTCCCTTGTTTTTTTATTGGTTTTACCCTTACCAAAATATGAAAAAAGCGGACTGCGGGTTAAATTTAAACAATTATTGAGATTTTATATTCAGTTTGTTCGCAATTTCCGATGACTTTTGCAGTAAAATATAGTAAAATAAATATGTAATATTTTTATGGAGGAGGCTTTTTTATGGCATTTCTTGATAAAATAAATGATTTTGCAAAGGTAGCGACCGAAAAAACCAATAACGCGATAGAAAGCACAAGGCTTTCAGTAAAAATCGAAGGCGAACAGCGCACCATTGATGCAATCATCAAAAAAATCGGCGAATATTATGTGGCAAAAATCGATTCGGGAGAAATCCTTGAAGAGGAAGTTATGTCCATGTATGAAGGAATCCTTTCCGGAAGGGAAAAAATTGAAGAACTCCGTACGGAGATAGAAAGCCTTAAATCGCCGAAGGAAGTTCCCGCAGAGGATGAACCCGCAAAGAAAATCTGCAAAAACTGCGGAAAAGAAATTGATGCATCCGCAAAATTCTGCCTTAACTGCGGTACACAGCAATAAAGAACCGGCTTTATATTGACAAATGGGAATTTTCAATGCAAAATATATTTTGTAAAAAACTTTTACGGAGGATGAAATTATGAGAAAAAATTTCGGCGCAAAGCCAATGGTATATCCCATGCCCGTATTCATTCTTGCGGCTTATGATGAAAACGGCGTTCCGGACGCAATGAACGCCGCCTGGGGTGGAATCTGCGGAAGCGATGAGATTTGCATGGCCATAAGCCCGAACCACAAAACCACCAAAAACTTCCTCGCAACCGGTGCTTTCACCGTCAGCATGGCGGATGCGGAGCACGTAGTTGCATGCGATTACGTCGGGGTTGAATCCGCAAACAAAGTTCCGGATAAATTTGAAAAAGCGGGCTTCCACGCCACCAAATCCGAATTTGTGAACGCTCCGATTATCGATGAACTTCCCATGGCGCTGGAATGCGAAGTGAAAAGCTATGACCCGGAAAGCCATATTCTCATCGGAAAAATCATCAATATCTGCGCGGATGAGAAAATTCTTAACGAGAACGGAAAA
This sequence comes from Oscillospiraceae bacterium, assembly GCA_017536625.1. Taxonomy (GTDB): domain Bacteria; phylum Bacillota; class Clostridia; order Oscillospirales; family Ruminococcaceae; genus UMGS1668. Next base: position 38,623 of record JAFXGY010000040.1, read on the forward strand.
ATCGACCCGGCGAAGCTTCGCCCCATTACTTTTGACGCGGCAAACAGTAAATATATCGCCCTTGGCGAAATTGTCGGCAACGCCTTCAGCGACGGCAACGCACTTAAATAATTTTAACAAAGCAAAAAAGGCACCTGATGGTGCCTTTTTCTTTGCAATTTTTGAAAAAATCAAAAGCTATGCAGCCGGCATATTGTTTTTTGCGTTTTAAAGGAGTAGTATGTAATTATCAAATCCGAAAAGAGTGATAAAATGAAGAAAATTATATCTTTGATTATCTTTGTGGTTCTTGTGCTTGCGCTTTCGGTGACGGCGTTTGCGGAAAAGACGGATGAAAAAGAATACGATCCGCTATACGCCAAAATTATAGCGAGCGGTCATTGTGGCGCAGAAAATAATGGATACAATATTCGTTGGTTTATTAATGAGTATGGTGATCTTGTTTTATCCGGTCCGGGGAAAATGGTCGATTATGATTATCTCGGTTTTTCAGCGTCAACATCGCCTTGGGCAGATTACAATTATTTTGTTAAAACGCTGACTATTCATGTCGGAATGACGAATATAGGAGATTATGCTTTTTTTAGACTTGAAAATTTAAGAGGAAAACTTGAAATTCCAGATGGCATAGTAACAATAGGTGATCATGCATTTGATGGTTGCAGTGGATTTACGGGAAATCTTGTAATACCAAAAAGTGTGAAATACATAAGGCAATTTGCATTTGAAAATTGCAGCGGTTTTACAGGGGATGTAATTATTCCGGGAAGTGTAATTCTCATTGAAAAAGGTGCATTTGGAGGAACAAGTAATGTAAATAATCTTTTTGTTTTCGAGGATAATAACAGTTATTGCTCAAAAAACGGAATACTTTATACTAAAAATAAAAAGGAAATAGTTGCTTGTCCGGGAGGAAAATCAGGATTTCTTGAAATACCGGAGAATGTAACAACTATTGGTGAATATGCTTTCAGCGGATGTGATAAATTTACTGGGGATCTAATAATACCAAATAGTGTAACCGTCATAGAAGACGGTGCTTTTGATAATTGCGATGGCTTTTCGGGAAATTTAATATTGTCAGAAAATGTAACAACAATCGGGAATTTTGCCTTTAACTTTTGCGAGAAATTGACGGGAAAACTTGTGTTCCCGAGCACAGTAAAAACGATTGGCAATGGAGCATTTTCTTTCTGCGGAATAGATGAATATTATTTTAAAGGTGATGCACCGTCCGTTTATGATGCATTGGATTATAGACGTTCTTTTGATAAAGATGTTACAATATATTATCCGGAAAATAATGCTACATGGATAATAGAAAATGGAAAATGGAATGGTTATACCGCAAAACCATGGAAGGCTGACATTGTATATGGTGATGTTGATGGAAATGAAAAGATAAATGTTCTCGATGCAAACCTGATTCGCCGCTATACAGCAAAGCTGGAAGAACTTGACGATATCCAGCTTAAAGGAGCAGATGTTGACAGCAACGGAAAGGTGAACGTCCTTGATGCGAACCTTATCCGCCGCTATTCCGCAAAACTTATTGATAAATTCCCTGCGGAGGGATAAAGAAAGCGCTCCGTGCTCAAATGAGCACGGAGCGCTTTTTTTCTTTAATTATCAGCCGCAATGGGAAAAACCGCAGTCGCAGATGGTGCAGCCGCCTTCATGGCGAAGGAGCTTTCCGCATTCGGGGCAATGGAGCTTGTCGTCAGCTCCTTTTACCGGTTTGTTTGAGGGGGCGGGCTTTGCGCCCTCAGCTTTTTTTGGTGCGGGTTCCTCCTCTTCGGAAGTAAAGGAACCGTTTCCTTCAAGCATTTTGCTCATCTTCACAATGGTTCTTGCAATAGCGTCCGGGCAGGAAGTGCATTTTAAACCGGGCTGGCGAACAGTGCTCGGGCAGCGGATGCCTTTAAGCTGGGCAAGGATCTCGTCCTGGCTGATGCCTGCGCGAAGAGCGATGGAAACAAGTCTTGCGGTGGCTTCGCTCTGGGAAGGGCAGCCGCCGCCTTTTCCGGTGCTGGTGAAAACTTCGCAGATGCCGTGTTCATCGCGGTTTACGGTGATGAAAAGGCTTCCGCAGCCGATCTTCATCTTTTCGGTTGCGCCCCAGGTAAGGGTAGGTCTCGGTCTTGGAAGAATGGTATTGGGAATGGCAGAAACTTCGGGTTTCTGCGGTTCTTCTTCTTTCTTCTGGCTTCCGATGGTAAGAACCTGGCTGTCGCGGCTTCCGTCACGATAAACGGTGGTGCCTTTGCAGCCAAGCTTATAGGCAAGAACATAAGCTTCCTTAACTTCTTCGCGGGTTGCGCTGTTGGGGAAGTTGATGGTTTTGGAAACAGCGTTGTCGGTATATTTCTGGAATGCCGCCTGGATTCTTATATGCCATTCGGGGGTGATATCGTGTGCGCAAACGAAGACTTTTCTGATATCTTCGGGGATTTCTTCGATATGGGCAAGGGTGCCTTCATCGGCGATTCTCCGGATGAGTTCTTCGGAATAAATTCCGCGCTCTTTAAGCTTTTCAACAAGAAGGTCGTTGCAAACAAGAAGCTTGTCCCCGTCCATTACGTTTTTGGTGAAAGCATAGGCGAAAAGGGGTTCACATCCGCCGGAAGCATCCGCAATGATGGAAATGGTGCCGGTGGGGGCAATGGTGGTTATGGTTGCGTTGCGAATTTCATATCTGTCGGCAAAAACGGAATCTTTCCATGCCGGGAAGGTGCCTCTTTCGATGGCAAGTTCGATGGAAGCTTTGGTGCCTTCGCTCTGGATAAGGCTCATAACTTCCTCTGCAACTCTTTCAGCTTCAACGGAGTTATAGGGAACACCGAGCTTGAGAAGAAGATCCGCAAAGCCCATGACGCCAAGACCGATTTTTCTGGTCTTTCTGGTCATTTCGTCAATGGCGGGAAGGGGATAGTGGTTCACGTCGATGACGTTATCAAGGAAGTGAACGGCTTTATGTACGATATCGGTGATTTTGTCATAATCGATGGAAAGGATTCCGTCCTCTTCGCAGACGCAAAGACCAAGGTTGATGGAACCAAGGTTGCATGCTTCATAAGGAAGAAGGGGCTGTTCGCCGCAGGGGTTGGTGCTTTCAATTTCGCCGAGGGCGGGAGTAGGGTTATAACGGTTCATCTCATCGATGAAAACAATGCCGGGTTCGCCGTTGCGCCATGCGGCGTCAACGATTTTTTCGAATACTTCCCTTGCGTCAAGGGTTCCGGTAACTTCGCCGTTATGGGGCGCAACAAGTTCATATTCGGTGCCGTTTTCAACCGCTTCCATAAATTTATCGGTGATGGCGACGGAAATATTGAAGTTGTTTATTTCGTTGTTGTTTGCTTTGCAGTCGATGAATTTAAGAATATCCGGGTGGTCAATGCGGAGCATTCCCATGTTTGCGCCGCGGCGGGTTCCGCCCTGTTTAACAGCTTCGGTCGCTGCATTGAAAACCTTCATAAAGCTGACCGGGCCGGAAGAAGTTCCGCCGGTGGATTTTACAATGGAACCTTCCGGACGAAGTCTTGAGAAGGAAAAACCGGTTCCGCCGCCGGATTGGTGAACAAGTGCGGCGTATTTTACGGTATCAAAAATTCCCACCATGCTGTCTTCAACGGGAAGAACAAAACATGCGGAAAGCTGGCCGAGAGGACGACCCGCATTCATAAGGGTGGGCGAGTTCGGCATGAACTCGCAGTTTGTCATCATTTCAAAAAATTCTTTTTCGGTGTTTTTGATTTCTTCTTCGGTTTTGCCATAAGCCGCATCCGCACCCGCAATGGTGGAAGCGACCCTTGTGAAGAGTTCTTCTATGGTTTCAACAACTTTGCCGTTTTCTTTGGCAAGGTATCTTCGCTCGAGAACGGTTTTTGCGTTCTGAGTAAAATTCATACCCATTCCCCCTTTGCAATATTTAAAAAGCCTTCAAAATTTGGAGTCGCGAAGGCTCATAATTTATAAAATTGTGCCGGAAGGTGACACAAAAATATTATAGCATAAAAGGGCCTTTTTTGAAACATGGAAAACGCTGTTAAAAGAAAAATATTTTAAAAAAGTCTTCCGGAAAATAAATAAAAGGCACACCGCCGGGTGTGCCCTTTGAAAAATTTGCTTTTAATTTATTTCCATAAATTTTATATCATCGTTTTCTATCCAGCAAAGGGTCTTTCCGCCTGGCGAAAGGTCAAAGCCGTGAATAATCCCTCTGGTGGGGGAAATATAAAGTTCTTCGGCGGCGCCTTCTTCAAAGTTATAAAGCCAAAGGCGATAGCGAAAATGGCTTTGGGGAACATATTCGCTGATTACCGCGAAAGGATAGCTTTCTGTTATGTCGTTCTGAATATTATTAAATAAAAAATCAAGCGTTCTTTCTTCCGCAAATCCGCTGTTTATGTTATAAATTCTGATGGAAGAACTTTCTTCTTCGGCGTTTGCAAGAAGCAAAGCAAAATTTTCTTCGTTAAGCCAGCGCAAGTCGCGTATATTATAAAGAAAATCGTTTTCGAAGGATTCTTCGAAGATTATATTACCCCAAAAATCAATGCAGATAAGCCTTACGGTAACGGAAGCTTCATATTTGCAGTCCAGAAAAACAATATTTCCGGAATCGGAATTCACCTTTGGGTTATGGATAAAGCGGTGTTCGCCTTCACCGGAAACATCGAAAAGAAGCTTTTCTTCGCCAGTTTCGATATTTTTTGAATACAGCCTTTCTTTGCCGTTCCCGTCAACAAAAATATATCTTTTGTTCCCGAAATCAAAATCGAAATCTCCGGGGCTCCCTTCAAAGGAATATTCAATGTCGCCGCGTTCTGTTATTCCTTTGCTGAAAATATTTTTACCGGTAAAAATCCACGGGTTGCTGAAATCCATTTTGTGAACGGAAAGCGTATCCCCATAATCAAAATAAGCGCTTCCGTAAAAAAGAATTTCCGCTTCGGCGGTTTCAAGGTCAAAGCTCGAAACTGTGGTTTTAAAACCGTCGCCCAAATCAATTTCTCGATTGAATGAGTGAACATAAGCGATATTATCGTTAAAAAGCCGGATTTCCTGAATATCGGTGGCTTCGAATTTTTCGAGCAGATTTTCGTGAGTTTTTACGGAAGGCTGTTCTTCTTTTTCTTCCGGCTGTTCTTCCGGTTCGGAAGAGGAAGGCTGTTCCTTCGGAGGTTCAGACGTTTTTTCCGGTTCTTCGGAAAAGGAACAGGAACAAAGCATAAGCAAAGCCAGAATCAGCACAAAAAGTTTTTTCATGGTAACACCTCCGTTATGATTTTTAAACAGTCATTTTCAAGGTCGCTTTCTATCCAGCCGATGGTTTTTCCGTTTGGTGAAAGGTCAAAACCGCTGATATAAATTTCCGGCGGAGCGGTATAAATTTCTTCGGCGGTGCCTTCCTCAAAATTTATTCGCCAAAGACGGTGAGAAAAGCTTTCGTCACTGCTCATTTCACAGATCATTCCGTAAGGATAACTTTTCGCGAAATTGTTCTGAATTGCGGAATGAGCAAAATTAAAAGTAATGATTTCTTCCGTTCCCTCGGGAAGAGAGTAAATCCTTGCGCCGGTTTTGTTTTCGGGTTCACTTGTAAAAACGGCAAATTTTTCCGCGTTTATCCATCTGATTTCGAAGCTGTAATAACGAAAATCTTTGCCGAATTCCGAAGTATAGAGCAGGTTTCCTTCAAAATCAATGCACATAAGATATCTTGTCCCCATGTCGGTTCCCGAATCCAAATCGGGTCCGGAATCTGCGACAAAAGCGATGTATTCCCCGGAGGGGCATGCTTTTGTGGTTATAATCCGCGGATTTTCCCATTCTGTATATTCATAAACGGTTCTTGTTTCCCCGGCGGGAATGGATTTTGCAATGATTTTTCCGCCATCTGACCAATAAAGAGTCTGTGTATCAAAACAGATATCATAACCAAAGGTTACTTCCGGAAATTTTTCGTGCATATCATCGCTTTCGCCGATGCCATTGCTGAAAACCTCTGAACCGGTAAAAATCCACGGGCTGCTGAGGGCAACTTCACTTACCGAGAAAGAACGGTTGATGAAATCGCTGCCGGAAAAAACAAATTCGGCTTCCCCGGTTTCAAGGTCGATTCCGCAGACGGAATATTCAAAGCCTTTTTCTGCGCCTTGATATCCGTGGAAAAGATTGAGATAAGCATAATTTTCGTCAAGGAACTGGATCTGCCCAATGGAAGTTGCGCCAAAATCTTCGTAAATATTTTCATAAGTTTTCACGGAAGGCTGTTCTTCTTTTTCTTCCGGTTCGGAAGAGGAAGGCTGTTCCTTCGGTGGTTCAGCCGGTTTTTCCAGTTCTTCGAAAATGGAACAGGAACAAAGCATAAGCAAAGCCAAAATCAGCGCAAAAAGTTTTTTCATTTCAGCACCTCCGATGCACGTTTTACTTGCGTCTAACTGTAATTATATTGTACGCATGTAAAATAAGTTTGTCAATACTTTTTCATCAATATTCACAAACGGAATAAAAAAACGGCGCAATTTAAAGCACTAAAATATTTTTTGATAAAATCCGCAAAAAAGGCTTGCTTTTTTTCATAATTTGCGCTATACTCACTTCATTCAACTGAATAGCGTCAGATGAAGTTCGCAGGAAAAAGCTTTTTTGCTTGCCGAAGGAGTAACACTCTCAGGCGTTCCGTTTTCGGAATAAGGACTGTGAATGGATGAAAGACTGGAGAAGTTCGCTTAATGCGGATGCCGAAGGTGCAAGCTCCCGGATTTTCGGGGTGAATCTCTCAGGCAAAAGGACAGTTTTTTTCGATAGCTTGAAGCAAGGGTAGGGGATACCTTTGCCATAACTTTCGATTTTTGTTTCCACAGCGAAAAAATCCGTCTTTCGGGTCTTTTCGCTGTTTTTGTTTTTGGAGAAAAGGAGAAATCATCATGGAAGAATTTCTTGCAAAAGTAGCTGAAGTCAACGGAGTTATCTACAATTTTGTCTGGGTAACAATTGGAATTGTGCTCCTTTTGGGAGCGGGTGTAATTTGTACAATCGTTACAAAAGGTTTTCAGTTCGCCCATTTCGGACATTGGGTAAAGGAAACCATTGGTTCCATTTTTACCGATAAATCCGTAACGGATGAATCCGATAAACACAATATTTCCCAGTTCCAGGCCCTTTGCACCGCTCTTTCCGCAACGGTAGGTACCGGCAACATTTCGGGTACTGCAACGGCAATCGTTTTCGGCGGTCCCGGAGCGATTTTCTGGATGTGGGTCGCGGCGATCCTTGGTATGATGACCAACTATTCCGAAAATGTCCTCGGTATTTTCTATCGCCGCAAAAATGAATTCGGCGAATGGTGCGGCGGCGCAATGTATTACCTCAAAGACGGCCTTGGCGCAAAAAAAGGCTGCAAATGGATTGGTGTTATTCTTGCGGTTCTGTTCAGCATCTTCTGCCTTTTTGCTTCCTTCGGTATAGGAAACCTCAGCCAGATGAACTCCATTGCGGTAAACCTTGATTCCGCATTCGGAATTCCAAACTGGATAACCGGTGCTGTTTTTGTTATCATTGCCGGACTTGTTATTGTAGGCGGTCTTAAAAGAATTGCCGCGGTTACAGAAAGAATAGTTCCTTTCATGGTTATTCTTTATCTTGCCGGTACAATTGCAATTTTCATTGCCAATATTGAAATGGTCGGTGCTGTTTTTGCTTCAATTTTCCAAAATGCTTTCGGCATCGATGCCGTTGCCGGCGGTTTTGCGGGTATTGTTATGAAGGAAGTTATAACCTGGGGATGCAAGCGCGGCGTTTTCTCTAACGAAGCTGGTCTTGGCTCTTCCGTAATGGTACATTCCTGCTCCAACGTAAAAGAACCCGTAAAACAGGGTATGTGGGGAATCTTCGAAGTGTTTGTAGATACCCTCATCGTTTGCACTCTTACTGCAGTTGCCGTTCTTTCTTCCGGTGTTGTGGATCTTACCACCGGCCAGATTATTGCAAGCGGTGTTACTGAAGCCTCCGCGCTTGTTGGCGCTTCGTTTGAAACCCTTTTCGGCGGTTTCGGAAAATATTTCATCGCAGTTGCGATTATGCTTTTTGCGTTTTCCACCGTCCTCGGCTGGAGCGTTTACGGAACAAAAGCATGGGAATATCTCTTTGGCACAAAATCCACCATCATTTATAAAATCATCTTCGTTTCCGCGGTTTTCATCGGCCCGATGCTCCATTCCTCCCTTGCATGGGATATTTCCGATACTTTCAACGGACTTATGATGATTCCGAACCTTATCGGCGTAATCGTTCTTTGCCCGATAGTTTATAAAATCACCCAAAACTATGTTGACCGCCGTATCAAAGGAAAAGATGTTAAGCCTATGCTTTCTGTTTTCAAGGAAATCAATGACGAAAACAGCGAAGAAATTATGAAATGATCTTTCTCTGAAATATGGAAAAAAGCCTTCGGTTGCCGTGCCGAAGGCTTTTTTCGTATTTTGGAATAAATTATTGTTTATGCCATAAGGCCCCCTTGTGCAAAGGGGGCTGTCATCGAAGATGACTGGAGGATTGTAATCCTATCAAATCATGATGTATAGACAATCCCTCCGTCACAGCTTTGCCGTGCCACCTCCCTTTACACAAGGGAGGCTTAATAGGGTAAATAATAAGTCACCCCAATTAAATATGTATAATATATAACACATATTTAATTGAGGTTGACAAACCTTTTTGAAAGTGGTAACATACAATAACATAAGGGAGTAGTTGGCGTGCCGGAAAGGTTCCGGGGCGTTATGTTATTCGTCATCACGCCGAAAGGCCGGATAATGTATTAAACGACAAGACTTTTATTACAAATTCTGTAATGAGGGCCTTGTATTTTTTTGCCTTCGTTACGGATAAAACGGAGGTTTTTTTATTTTATGATGTATGTTTTTCTCATCATCGGCTTCATTCTTCTTATCAAGGGTGCGGATTTCTTTGTTGACGGTGCTTCTTCCGTCGCAAAACTTCTGAAGGTTCCGTCGGTAATAATCGGTCTTACCATAGTAGCCATGGGAACAAGCGCACCGGAAGCGGCAGTCAGCATTTCCGCGGGTATTGCGGGAAGCAGCGATATCGCTCTCAGCAACGTAATCGGTTCCAATATTTTCAATCTTCTGATCGTTGTGGGCGTTTCCGCAATCATCTGCCCCATGACGACGGAAAAAGTAATTATGCGGCGCGATATCTGGTGGAGCCTTGGCGCAACGGTTGCGGTTCTTATCATGATGATCGATATGAAAGTTTCCAACATCGAAGGTATTCTTCTTCTCATCGGTATGGTTGCCTATATTGTTGTTCTTATTCGTGCGGCAAAGAAAAACCGCGACGAAGGCGATGAAGTCAAGGCCATGTCCCCGATAAAAAGCGTTCTTTTCATAATCGGCGGCCTTGCGGCAATCGTTTTCGGCGGCGACCTTGTTGTTGATTCAGCCTGCGATATAGCCGCAGCATTCGGCATGAGCGAAGCCCTTATCGGCCTTACCATTGTTGCAATGGGAACTTCCCTTCCGGAACTTGTAACTTCCGTTGTGGCCGCAAGAAAAGGTGACAGCGGCCTTGCGCTCGGAAACGTAATCGGTTCCAACATTTTCAATCTGCTCTTCATCCTCGGTGCGGCTTCCGCTCTTACAAGCATCAACGTCGCTTCCGAACTCTTCATTGATACCGGAATCCTTATTGCTGTAACTCTTATGATGTATTTCCTTTGCCGTTCCAAAGAAAAAACCAGCAGAACCGAAGGTATAATCTGCGTATTGACTTATGCCGCATATATGGCGTATATTATTCTCAGATAAAAAATCGAAAGGCCGGAAATAACTTTGGAAAAATATGAAGTTTATTATAAAGATGTTCTTATCGGATATCTTTCTGTAAATTCTGAATATAAATATTGCTATGAACCGGTTTTTGAGGGCGTTGAAAAGGTGAAGGATACTGCCTGCCTTTTAAAGGTTATGGAAAACGGAACGAAAGGAATTTTTGGGGAACCGATTCCGTTCTTTCAGGAACGATTGCGCTATATGAAGCTCTGGAAGCTGGGAGTAATTAATTATCAGACGGATAATTTTGTAATCAAAAGAATTTAAAAAAATGCACCGCATTGCGGTGCATTTTTTTAGCTTATTTTTACAGTAAGGAGAAGAACCATAGATTTTGATGATGGCGGAGAGATTCTTTTAAAAATCAGCTTTCAGCCATCATCTGAAGGTTATAATAAACGCCTTTTTTCGCCATAAGTTCTTCATGGTTTCCGTGCTCAACAATGCCCTCGTCATTGAGCACCAAAATGGTTTTTGCGTTTCGAATGGTGCTCAAACGGTGCGCAATGGTGAAAACCGTGCGTCCTTCGGAAAGACGTTCAAGGCTCTTCTGAACCATTCTTTCGCTTTCGTTATCAAGTGCGGAAGTGGCTTCGTCAAGAATGAGCACCGCCGGGTTTTTAAGGAATACTCTTGCGATGGAAATTCGCTGTTTCTGTCCGCCGGAAAGTTTGACTCCGCGTTCACCAACATAAGTATCATATCCTTCATCAAGTGCGGTGATGAATTCGTGCGCACCCGCAAGCTTTGCGGCTTCAATGACTTCTTCACGGGTTGCGTCGGGTTTTCCGTAAAGAATGTTTTCAAAAATGCTTCCGCTGAAAAGATAAACGTCCTGCTGAACAACGCCGATGTTGCTGCGAAGGCTTGAAAGAGTAATGCTTCTGATATCCCTTCCGTCAAGAAGTATGCGCCCTTCCGAAACGTCATAAAATCTCGGAATAAGGTTCGAAAGGGTGGTTTTTCCGCCGCCGGAAGGACCAACAAGGGCGATGTTATCGCCGGGGTTGACGTGAAGGTCGATTCCGGAAAGAACCTCGTCGTTGGAATCGCTGTACCTGAAAGCAACGTTTTCAAGAACGATGTCGCCGCTTACGTTTTCAATGGGTTTTGCGTCCGGGGCATCCTTGATTTCCGGTTCGACGTCAATAATTTCATAAAAACGCTCGATTCCGGAAAAGCCCTGCATAAATGTTTCGGTGAATTGGGCAAGACGAGAAACGGTATTAAGGAGAACGGTGGTATAAAGAAGATATGCCGCATAATCGCCGGGGGTGATTGCTCCGTTCATAAGGAAGATGCCGCCCGCAGCAACAACGGAAATATACATGCAGCCGTCAAAAAGACGAATTACGCAATGGAGCTTGCCAAGGGCATTATAAGCCTTTTTCTTTATGCCAAGGAAAATTTCGTTGTTCTTTTTGAATTTTTCCTTTTCAATTTCCTCGTTGGCAAAGCTCTGAACAACGCGGATTCCAAGAAGGCTGTCTTCAATCTGCGCGTTGATTTCACCGATCTGGGAACGTTCGGAATAAAAAGCGTGCTGAAGTTCGTGGCGGATTTTGATGACAAAAAATCCAAGAACCGGGATCATCAGATAGATGAAAATTGTAAGCGGAACGTTGACGCTCATAAGTATGATAAAGGAAGTGACAAATTTTACGATGCCGATAAGAACTTCTTCCGGTGCATGGTGAGAAAATTCCGTAACGTCGAAAAGGTCTTTGGAAAGCCTTGCCATAAGCTGTCCGACTTTATTGTTGCTGTAAAAGCTGAAGCTTAAATCCTGAAGGTGAGAAAAGAAATCTCTTCTCATATCCGCTTCAAGATGTGCGCCCATCATATGGCCGATGTTGACCATAAAATAGTTCGCGGCGGTATCGACCACACGGAGAAGAAGATAGATTCCGGCGATTTCGATAATCATTTTTACAGAAAGAGCACCGATATCTTCCGTTGCGGCGTTGGTGATGGTTCGTACGATCATCGGGAGCACAAGGTCGCAGACTGTTGTAAGAATCGCGCAGAAAAGGTCCAGCGCAAGGGTCGGAAGATAGGGACGGTAATAGGGAAGGAAGCGGCGGAGATATCCGGCCTTACCCATTTTCTTTTCCATTTTTGTCACATCCTTTTATTTGATGATAAAGTTAAGCGCCCCAAGGACGCAAAGATGAGCGGGATAAAATCCGTAATTAAGCCAGCGGGGAATTTTTATTCCGGAATCGGTTTTTGCCGAAATTGGAAAAACCGCAAAGGCAGCAAAAAACTGAAGGTCAATGTACCCCGAAATAAAAAATTTGAAAAGCGGCGAAGCAAGCGAAATTGCAGAGGCGCTTTTGAACATTGCTTTTTCATAAAAGATGAAAAAATACGAAACCAGCATGAAGATAACGCCGTAAGCTCCGTATTCAACGTTCGGAACAAACGAAATCAAAAGAGCGAGCGCGGTATGCCAATATTTTCTTTTGTCAATTCCGAAAATTCCCCAAAGTCCGAGCATCATGGTGAAGCCGATGTTGAGCTGAATATCCGCAATTGAAAAAGCATCTGCCGCATCGAGCACCAATGAACTTCCCGGATAAAGCCCGATGCTTTCGGGATAAAAGCAAAAAGTATATGGAATCTGCGAAACGAGAGAAAAAGAAAGAAGTCGCAGAAAATATTTTTTAAGATTTCGGGTGTGTATATATCCAAGAACAGCGCAGTAAGCGAAAATCGGGAATGAAATCCTTCCGATAATTCGCCAAATTATTTGTTCCGGAAAAAAGAGATAGCCGACATGGTCGGCTGTCATGGTTATGAATGCGATTATCTTGAGAAGGCCGGTATCACTGCTTCCGGCAATTTTTCTGTTATCCATGAAGTCTGTTGTTCGCTTCGGAAATGCAGTCGCGAAGATATCCTTCAAGGTTAAAGGATTCGCCGGTTCCGATGGCTACGCATTCTTCCGGGTTTTCCGCGACTTCGCATTTAAGGTTAAAGCGCTTTGCAAGATATTTATCAAGCCCGTGAAGCTTTGCTCCGCCGCCGGTAAGAAGGATTCCGTTGGTTTTAACGTCACCCGCAAGCTCCGGCGGGGTTTTTTCAAAAACTTTCTGAATCGCCGCCGCAAGCTGATCCGCAAGGTCATAAAAAATATCGGAAAGTTCTTCCCAATGAAGAGTAACTCTTCCGGGAAGCCCGGTAAGAAGATTGCGGCCTTTTACTTCAAAGGTGCGGTCATCATCAAAATTCCAGCAGGTGCCGATGTTCTTTTTGACTTCCTCTGCCATTTTTTCGCCGATGAGAAGTCCGTGGCGCAGGCGGACATATTTGATTATTTCTTCATCAAAGCGCTGCCCCGCAAGTTTTATGGAATGTTTGCAGACTACGCCGGAAAGGGAAAGCAAAGCAATATCCGAAGTTCCGCCGCCGATATCAACAATAAGTCTTCCTTCCGCTTTTGAAATATCAAGTCCTGCTCCCATGGCGGCGGCAACCGGTTCTTCGATAAGAAAAACTTTTCTTGCGCCTGCCGCAAGGGCAGCGTCAACCACCGCGCGCTGTTCAACGTCGGTTATTATGGAAGGAACGCAGATTGCAACCCTTGGTTTAAGGTAACTGTCGCCGCAGACCTTTTTAAGGGCATGGCGGATGAGAACATTGGTGAGGTTATAATCGGAAATAACGCCGCCGCCCATGGGGCTCATGGCGGAGATATATCCGGGGGTTCTTCCCACCATTTTATAAGCGTTTTCGCCCACGGCAAGAACTTCGCCGGTATCGTTATTGACGGCGACTATGTTCGGTTCGCGAAAAACAACTCCGCGGCCGATTTCATAAACTATGATTTTTGTGGTTCCAAGATCTATTCCTATATCAGCAGGCATTTTTATCCTCCGATTTCTTTATTATATATTATTTATATAGTGTAAATCTTATTTAAAAGCTTGTCAATAAAATTAATGTGAATTATTGTTTAGCTTACTTGCCTCCCCTGTCAAAGGGAGGGGGACCATCGCCATATGGCGATGGTGGAGGGATTCATTATAGAAATAACGGTAACATATAAATGAATCCCCCAGTCTTTTTTAAACGCAAGCGTTTAAAAAATCCAGCCCCCTTTAACAAGGGGGCATTATAGTATAAACACCAACTCAATCTTTCATCATAAATCTGAGATTGGTGAACCTTCCGCTTTTGCGGTTGTTATCAACCATGGTCATAACCGCCTTTGCGCTTCCGACTATAACGAGCAGTTTTTTGGCTCTGGTCACCGCGGTATAAAGCAGATTGCGGAAATAAAGCCTGGAATTTGCTTCATAAAGAGGGATTATCACCGCTTCGAACTCGCTTCCCTGACTTTTATGAACCGTTACCGCATAAGCATGGTCAAGTTCGTTTGCGCTGTCAAAAGGATATTCCGCAACGCGGTCATCAAAACGAATGGACATCATTCTTCCGATGGGGTCGATTTTTTCGATGATTCCGATATCGCCGTTAAAAACTCCTCTGCCGATTTCTCCATCGTCCTTCGACCAGGTCATATCATAATCGTTGCGGGTCTGCATGACCTTATCGCCTTCGCGGAAAAGATGCCCGCCGTGGCGGAATTCCTTTTTCTTTCCGTCCGCGGGGTTAAGGCGTTTCTGCAGTTCGATATTAAGGTTCCAGGTTCCCGCTTCACCTCTTTTTCCGGGGCAGAGAACCTGAATATCCCAAAGGGGAGAAAAATTATATGCCTTCGGAAGTCGCTTTTCGCAAAGCTGGCAGACAGTCCGGGCACATTCGCTTTCCGTCTGGCGGGGAAGAAAGAAGAAATCATTATCTTTAGATTCAAGATAAGGATATTCGCCATTCACGATATCATGGGCGTTGGTGACTATCATGCTTTCCGCCGCCTGGCGGAAAATGGTATCCAGCTTTACTGAAGGAAGAACGTCGGAACGTATAAGGTCGTGGAGCACGTTTCCTGCCCCGACGGAAGGCAGCTGGTCGCTGTCGCCGACCATAACAAGGCGGCAATGGAAAGGCAGAGCGCGCAGAAGCGAATCGAAAAGAAGGGAATCCACCATGGACATCTCGTCCACGATAAGGGTATCGCATTTAAGCGGGTTGCGTTCGTTCCGGCGGAAAACCGGCGAAAGCTCGCTTCCGGAATAATCCACCTCAAGAAGGCGGTGGATGGTTTTTGCTTCGTGCCCGGTAAGTTCCGAAAGCCGCTTTGCGGCTCTTCCGGTGGGTGCCGCAAGCATAACTTCGTCGCCCTGCTGTTCAAGAAGCTTTATAAGCGCATTAAGGGTTGTGGTTTTTCCGGTGCCGGGTCCGCCGGTAAGGACAAAAACATGGTTCTGAACGGCGTTTTTAAGAGCGCGCTTCTGAAGGGAATCATATTCTATGCCAAGTTCTTCCTCAAGAATCTCGATGGATTTATCGAGGGCGGAAGAAGCGGATTCCGCCGGGCTCATAAGCATCATTTTTATGCGTCCGGCGGCGGTGGTTTCCGCAATGAAAAGCTCCGGAAGATAGATGAATCTTCTTCCGTTTCTGTAATATTCGTTAAGTTCTTCCCGGAAGATAAGTTCCTCAAGCGCCTGGGACATTTCTTCCGCTTCGCCCAAAAGTCCCGCGGAAGCGGCAAGAAGGCTTTCTTCCGGAAGGCAGGTGTGTCCGTTATCAAGGTTATGGGCAAGAACATGCTTTATTCCTGCTTTAAGGCGGCGGATATCATTGGGATCGCCTTTTTTAGTAAAAATCGCGTCAGCATCGGCAAAATCAAGCCCGATATCATGGTCGCAAAGAAGATAGGGGTTTTCCTTTATGTAATCCATGGCGGGAACGCCCCATTTTTTCCAGGCACGAACGGCGATTGCCGCCGGAAGACCGAATTCCTGGAGCGCGGTCATAACTTTTCTTGCACCGAAGGCACGCTGGAATTCAGTATTAATCTCAATCGCCATTTTTTCAGAAACGCCTTTTACCCTGGCAAGTTCCATGGGCGTGTTTTCTATGACGTCAAGGGTATATTCCCCGAACGCTTCAACAATTCGTTTTGCAAGTGCCGGTCCGACGCCTTTGAAGGAACCGCCGGAAAGATATTTTCTTATTGCTGTGGCAGAAGCCGGCAGACGTCTTTCACAAACTTCTGCACGGAACTGGCTTCCATAAGTAGGATGGGACGCGAAATTGCCGGTGAGGGAAACTTCCTCGCCGGCTTCAACTTTTCCGAGCTCGCCCACAACCGTGACGAGTTCGCCCTGCATATCAAGATCAAAAACCACAAAACCGCTTTCGGGCTTATAGGCAACTATTCCGTCAACCGTTCCGCTGATGCGTTCCGGTTCCTGTTTTTCGTTTTTATCGGGCATTGGGCAAATCTCCGTCCTTATAATATAAATATATTATAGCGTTTTTTCTTACGGATGTAAACCTTCCTTAAATAATCGCAAAATTTCGTTTTCGCCCCGGAAAAGGGAACAATCAAGCCTTCTTTCAAGTCTTTCGCAGATGGCAAGCCCGGTTTCGGAAAGTCCTTCGCAGTCAACAAAAATTTCTCTTTTAAGTCCGGCAGTTTCAGCAAGAAGAAACATCAAAGCCGGTTCAAGTTCTTCTTCCGGGACGGAATCCGCCTTTGCCACAACAAAAATTTTGTGTTTTATTTTCTTGCGGAAAGGGTTTTTCAAAAGCCATTCCGCGGCTTCAACCATCCCGATTGCGGCAAAAAAAGTGATTACAAGAACGGCAAGAGCATCAAAAAACATAGAAAATCCTCCTTTCGGTCGGTAATATTCTATGAAAAATTTCCTGATGGCGTGAATGTAACCCAAAAGGAAAAAAACGCATAAAATATAGCAATCGGAAACACAATGGAGGTTCCAAAGCCATGAAAAAATCGTTTTACATAGCCGGCGGCGACCTTCGCTCGGTCTATCTTGCGAAGGCTCTGGCAAAAGAAGAAAACGAAGTTTTTGCATTTGCTCTCGAAGGGGCAAATCTTCCGGAAGATATAAAAATGATTGAAAATACAGCAGATTTCAAAAATGCAGAAAATGTAATTTTTCCGCTCCCTTGCTGTGATGATGAGGGCTTCCTGAAAACAGCTTTTTCAAAAGAAAAGATATCCGCGGAAGAAATAATTGATAATATGAAAAAAGGTTCAGTGCTCATGGGCGGGCTTTTGCCGAAAAAGCTTTTTGAAAAAGCGCAGGAAAAGGGAATCGAAGTTTTTGATTATTACCGCAGGGAGGAATTTGCAGTTCGGAATGCCGCACTTACTGCGGAAGCGGCCGCTGCAATAGTTATGGAAATGCTCAGCGAATCCGTGAGCACCGTTCCGGTGCTCATCCTTGGCCACGGAAGAATCGGAAGGCTTCTTTCCGCTATTCTGAAGGCTCTTGACGCAAAGGTGACCGTTGCCGCAAGAAGATATTCCGAACTTGCATGGATCCGTTCCGAAGGGATGAACCCCCTTGAATTTCGGCTTATTGATGAGGAAATCGGGAAATATAAGGTAGTTTTCAATACCGTTCCGGCAATGGTGCTCAACCGCGAAAGACTCGTGCTCATGGATAAAAGCGCAATCATCATCGATCTTGCTTCCGAACCCTGCGGAACGGATTTCGAGGCTGCAAAAGAGCTTGGCATAACCGCAAAAAAGGCTCTTGGCCTTCCTGGAAAATTTGCGCCGAAAACCGCCGGAGAAATAGTCCGGGATACGGTGCTCAATATTCTTGAAGAAAGGGAGGCTTTTTATGGCGAATAAAAAAAGGCTCGGTTTTGCCCTTTGCGGTTCATTCTGCACTTTTGAAAAAGTGCTTCGGGAAATGGAAAAGCTGGCGGAAATATATGATATTACGCCAATTATGTCCGAAGGGGCTTCCTCCATAAACAGCAGATTCGGAAAATCGGAAGATTTTATCCGCCGGATAACCGAAATTACCGGAAAACCGCCGATAACCACCATTGCCGGCGCAGAACCCATTGGACCGAAGGCTCTTCTCGATGTGCTTCTCATCGAACCCTGTACCGGGAACACTATCGGGAAACTTGCGAACGGAATAACCGATACCGCGGTGACCATGGCGGCGAAGGCTCATCTTCGGAACGGGAGGCCTCTTGTAATTGCCGTTTCGACCAACGATGCCCTCGGTGCTTCGGCGCAGAACATCGGAAGGCTTATGAACGCGAAGAATGTTTTTTTTGTGCCCATGTCGCAGGATTCCCCGGAAGGGAAGCCTGCTTCGATGGTGGCACATTTTGAAAAAAGCGCCGAAGCGGTCGAAGCCGCCCTTTTGGGAAAACAGCTTCAGCCGGTGATAAAATAATCCAAAAATTCAAAAAAATGAATAAAAGCCCCGTTTTTTTCCAATGCTGAAATTGCGTAACAGCAAAATTTTAAAAACGGAGCTTTTATTTTTATGAAAAAACTTATCTCGATTCTGATATTATTTTCTGTTTTCCTCAATGGATGCGAAGCCTTTGCTCTTTCTCCGAAGGAAGCTTTGGCGATGGATCTTACGGTTCCATGCGGTTTTTCTGAAAGCGAGCTTTCCGCCGGACTTCGGGGCGAACTTCGCTCTCTTGCGCCGGAATTCATTGCGGCGGAAGAAAAATACGGCGTCAATGCGGTTTTTCTTTCGGCGGTGGCGGCGCTGGAATCCGGCTGGGGAAAAAGCTGTTTTCGTCCGAACAACATCTTCGGCTGGAGCGGAAAAAGCTTTGAATCAAAAAAAGAATGCATTGATTTTGTTGCCTCGAAAATTTCCGAACATTATCTTTCCGAAAACGGAAAATATTATAACGGAAAAACAATTTCCGGCGTCAATAAATATTATAACGGAAATGATTTTTGGGAAAGAAAAATTGCGGAAATTATGGGGATGATTTTCCGGAATTCGGAAAAGAAAGAATATTTTTGATTTGGCAAAGGCTTTATCCGCCAAAAAAGCTGGAAACGTCTTTCAGGCAATTTTTCGGGGAATATCTCCAGCGGTCGATATGCCCTTTGGTAATATAATATTTCGGCAAAGCCGATGCGGGTTTACCATCAAAGGCATCGACTATAATAAGCTTTATCTTCATTTTTTCGGGGATAAGGCTTTTTATATAAACAGAAGTCTGCTGCCCGGGGGAAATTCGCGAACAACTTTCCGCAAGTCCAGCAAGGTTCGGCGCAAGTTCCACAAAAACGCCGTAATCTTCCACAGAACGGATTATTCCGCCGACTGTTTCTCCGGCAGAAAAATTTTCGGCATTTTCTTCCCATGTGCCAAGGAGTTCTTTGTGGGAAAGGCAGATTCTCCCGGAATCATCCCTTCCGGAAACCACTGCAAAAATTTCCTGACCGTTTCTGAATCTGTCGGAAGGATGACTGATTCGGGAAACGCTTATGCTGTCGATGGGAAGAAGGGAAGAGATTCCGCAGCCGATATCCGCAAAGCAGCCGAAGCTTTCCATATGTGTAACAACCGCAGGGATGATATCCCCGGGGACAAGCTTATCGTGATAATTTGCCTTGCATTCTTCCTGAACAGCCTTTCGTGAACAAAGCGCAATGATATTTCCGTTTTTATCCTTTTCAAAACCGGTTATAAGAAAGCAGACTGGCTTATTCACCCGCGAAATAATGGCGATATCCCTTGTTTCGCCGCTTTCAATGCCGATTGCGCATTCGCTCCGGGGGATAATGCCTTTCATCGCACCGAGTTCAAGGATAAGGTCGTGGTGCGCGTTGCATATTATGGCTTTTGCTTCAAGAACAGTCTGGTTTTTCTGCGCTTCCCGAAGATTTTCGATGCTTGAAAGCGCGCGTTTATTTTTCGGTGAATCTATAAGGGAGCCTTCCGGCAGATATTCCGTCATTTGTTTTTCCTCCATAAATTTTTATGGAATATTTATATTCGCCGGAAATGGATTTTATGAAAAGAAAAAAGCGGAGCCTTTTAGCTCCGCCGGTTTATTTGCTGAATTTTTCCTCGTATTCTGTTTTATAATCTCTGCCCATATTTTTTTCGTGTTTTCGGATATAAGCTTCGGAAATTTCATCCGGGGTTATGCCATAGCGCAAAAGTGTATCGTTATAATACATCATAACATCCGCCATTTCCTCACAAAAAGCCGCGCGGACTTTCTCATCCTCCATGATGGAAGCATCGCCCTTCTTTTTTATAATTGCGATGGCTTCGCCCATTTCTTCCACCATAAAAAGAAGAAAATTCCTTGCATATTCCGGTTCAAGGGGGAACCATTCGTTTTTGTGGAGTTCAAAAAGTTCTTTCTGCATTGAAAGCATTTCGGAAAATTTAAGGTCGGGCATGGGCTTTCTCCTTTGCTGTTTGTTATGTTTTATTATAAATCCTTTTCACCCTCCGCGCAACGATGAATTATTGTTTATTTTATTAAGCCCCCTTGTTAAAGGGGGCTGGATTTTTTAACCGCTTGCGGTTAAAAAAGACTGGGGGATTCTTTCTTTAAATACCGATGTTTTTTGTTATGAATCCCTCCACCATCGCCAAAAAGGCG
>JAFXGY010000041.1 GCA_017536625.1 Oscillospiraceae bacterium
ATCTCCGTTCTTTCGGTGGAGAGTTTATTCCCCCTGGATAGGGGGAATCGCTCGCGGGAGCGAGCGGTTAGGGGTTGAAAGGCGTTTCTTTGGCGGTTGTACCGCCGTTTCTTTGCGCCAGTCAAAGAAATGGGGGTACATTTCATAATAATCCAAAAACAAATAAGCCTTTATCGGAATGGGACAGAGTTACAATCCCCCAGTCTTTTTATTCGCAAGCGAATAAAAATCCAGCCCCCTTTGCACAAGGGGGCCTGACCCTCCGGGTTACTTTTTTGCGGCGGGAGCAAGCCCCCGCCCCTACGGTTGGCAAGAAAGGCTTTTTTAAAGCCCCTCTTCCTCGACAAATTTATAAAAGGCGGCTTCCGCGGCTTTGTCCTCTTCACGAATAGTTCCCACCGGGGCGGTATAAACCATATATTCCTCGTTTCCGTCGATTCCGAAAACATTGTTGCAAAGGTCGTGGGAAAAAGCGCCGATTCCGCATGTGCCAAGGCCAAGAGCCGTTGCCGCAAGATAAAGGTTCTGGCAAAGATGCCCTGCATCAAGAAGAGCAACCCTGTGGGAATGTGTTCCGTAACGCCATTCAGCGCGATAGGCAACCATGCTCCAATAAAAAACGACGTTCGCTTTTTCTGCCCATTTCTGTCCGCAAAGGGTTTCGGTTATGGTGTGTTCAATGTTTTCCTGCTCTTTTATGAATTCAACGGCGTGCTCCATGGGAAGATAGTGATAAATTCCCGGTTCAAGCCCTTCGATTTTCCGCACCATAAGATAGGTTTCGAATTCATGTCTTGCGCCGCCGCAGGGAACGGTGCGGATTGTTGCATAGCTTTTTCCGCGGATGCTTTTGATTCCCTGGGTTGCCCAAAGAAGGAATGAAAGTTCCGGAAGGGTCATGGGTTCTTCCGTATAAACCCTGGAACTTCTTCTGTCGCGGATCAGGGAAATTACGTCATTTTTGAGTTCAAGCCCCGAAAAATCAAGGCTGAGAGCAATTTTTGCGGAATCATCCGCCATGGGAGCCTTGCAGAGAGGAGGCTGAGGCAAACGAAGCTGCTGATCGGAAGGGTTAAAGTCGCTGTCGG
Organism: Oscillospiraceae bacterium; assembly: GCA_017536625.1. Taxonomy (GTDB): domain Bacteria; phylum Bacillota; class Clostridia; order Oscillospirales; family Ruminococcaceae; genus UMGS1668. The sequence goes on from JAFXGY010000041.1 coordinate 1,089, forward strand.
CGGTAATATCGTCATCGTGATAGCCGTGCATAAATCTTCTGCCCTTTTCGGTAAGTTCCTTTTTAAGTTTTTCGTCAATCATTTCAAAACCTCCTTTTTGTTTATGGTTATATATTATCACAAAAAGAGCGGAGTTTAAAGCCATTAAAAAAAGCGCCTTCGCAAAAAACGAAGGCGCCTGTTTTTTTCTTTTTGCGGCAATCAGCCAATGGCGACATAATCTTCCGGAACGGTGATTCCGAGCTTGGAACAGATATCCGCGTTATAAACTTTTGTAAAATTCGGCGCAAAGCCGATTTCCATTTCCGCAGGGTCAGCACCATTCACAAGGATTTCATAAGCCATTTCGCCGGCGATGAAGCCGATGTCATAATAGCTGATGGAAAGGGTCGCGGCGCCAAAGCCTTTGCAGGCGTTTTCTTCCCCGGCAATAATCGGAACACCCGCAGGAAGAGCTACGTTGTTGATGGTTTCGGCGCAGGTTGCGGCGGTGTTATCCGTGGGGATATAAAGTACGTCGGAAGCTGCGCAGGCGGCGGAAGTTACGCTTGCAACGTCGTTGGAATCCGCAAAAGTGAAAACTTCTGTTTCAATTCCCATGCCGGAAAGAGCTTCGATAACGATATTTGCCTGATAAACGGAGTTCGGTTCCGCGGAACAATAAAGAATACCGACTTTTTTCGCTTCGGGGAAAAGTTCGGGAATCATCGCAGCCTGCTGGTCAAGGGGTGCAAGGTCCGCCGTTCCGGTAATATTTCTGCCTGTTTTTCCGTTCCAGTCAGAAATTTCGAGGGCGGTTCCGTAATCGGTGATGGAAGTTCCGATTACCGGAATTTCGGAAGTTGCAGAAGCCGCTGCCTGGAGAGCGGGTGTGGCGTTCCCCATCATAAGGTCAACGCCTTCCGCAACAAGCTGGTTGCAGATGGTGATGCAGGTTGCGGCATCGCCGGAAGCATTGTGTTCAATGAACTGAACGTCGTCGCCGAGTTTTTCGGTAAGAGCTTCTTTGAAGCCGAGAGTCGCGGCATCAAGCGCTTCGTGCTGAACAAGCTGGCAGATGCCGATTTTATATTTCCCTTCCGCGGTACCTTCGCCGGAACATGCCGCAAAAGAAAGAACCATTGCCATAATCAAAATAATGCTGATGATTTTTTTCATATCATTATCCTCCGTTTTTTAAAACGCAAAAGCGTTTTGCTTTCAACGTTTAAAATTATAGCGCTTTAAATAGTGAAAGTCAATAGAAAAACCAAATTTTATAATATATTGTATATTTACAATAAAACGCCCGTGCTCAAAAGAAAAAGCCTGAGCATGCTCAGGCTTTTTTGTTTATCTGTATACGATTTTATCGTATATTTCTTCAAGGAGTTCTTCAAGTTCTTCCTTTTCCTCCAAAACCGCTTCTTCAAAAGCAATTATTCTTCCGTAAAGGTGAGAACGCTTTTTTGAAAGATTTTCGATTTCCTTTTCAATTTCCTTCTTTTCGTTTCTTTTAAAGAACCCAAGGGAATCCTTCTTTTTGATGAGGGAATCGATTTCCGAATCAAATTTTTCAAGTTCGCGCTTTTCCGGGTTTTCGGAACGGATTTTTTCGAGGGCGGAGATTTTTTCTTTAATTTCCGCGGCGCTTTCCTTTATCGAAACGGTCATTTCTGAAAGTTTTTCTATCGAAGATTCAAGACTTTGGAATATTTCTCCGGAAATTCCCCAAAGAACGCAGATATCATTTGCGGTTTTGGCAATAAGTTCCGCAGAAAAGGGGTCTTCGAAGGTGTTGTTGATTATAATGGCGGCGGAAGTCATCATCACGGCGACTTCCTCTTTCAGTTTTTCAAAATCCTCTTCGCCGAAAACGGAAAAAATCGCCGGGTTGCGGCTCGGGAATGTTTTTTCCTTTTCCCCGGTTTCAAGAAGGAAGAGCCCTGCCCGAAGGGATTCCATTCCAACTTCGAGATATGTATCCCGCCGTTTATTCTTCGGAACCTGAAAGGATATTCTTTCCGCGGCGGATTCAATGCATCTTAAAAGTTCGCCGACGGAATATTTCAGGTTCGGATTCCCCAGAATTTCGTAAAGAACGGAATAAAAACAGGATTCCCAGTCGTCTTCCATAAGAACGGCTTCGTAATGTTCCGAAGCAAGACGGAATTTTTTCTCTGCGGCGAATCTTCTTGCCTTTTCTCTTGTTCTGTCATGGGGACCGATGGGGCTTCGGTAACCGATGAAGGCAAAATTATTTATGGTATCGGTAATTCTTTTTGCCTCTTCCTTATATCCTTTTGCATCGGTGAAAAGGAGGATTTCCGGAGTTTCATAAACAAAATCCGCGGTTTTTTCGGCGGCTTCCGGTTTTTTCTCCGGCGAAGGCGAAGAGCTTTTTTCGGTGCGCCTTCCGCAAACTTCACATTCATAATATGCGCCTTTTACCCGAAGGTTTCCGCCGCAGCTTTTGCAGGTCAGCGCAACAAGATTTCCGTTTTCCAGAATATAATTTTTATCGCAGCACCAGCAATAAAGAACGCCGTTCATTTCGGTAAGTTCGCCGCCGCAGAACCTGCAGTTTTCGCCTGCCATCGAAGTTTTCCCCCTTTTATCTTGTTATTTTATAACCCTTTGCTTTAAGGGCTTTTATATATTCTCTGTTCCAGCTTCTGCTGATTTCCGCCCGGTATTTTTTCATCTGATACTCTTTTGCGGAAATTTCGGCATATTCCGCTTTCATGGCTTTAAGTTTTGCTTTTCGATTTCATATAACAGATGGGAATAAAGCGGTTTTTCTTCCGGCGGAAGCTTTAGAACAAAAGCCATCGGGTCTGCCTCCCTTTCATCAAAGAAAAAGCTGTTTGATGCTTTATTATAGCACCCTTTGCAAAACCTTTGCAATATTGGAATAAAAAAAGCGCCTTCGTTTTTTCGCGAAGGCGTCTTTATATAATTGATATATTATTTTTAAGGAATAAGAACTTCCGTTTCGGGGGAATCGCCGGTCTCGGTTCCGAAGTAATACTGCAGAATCTCCTTTGCAACCGGCGCGGCGGTATATCCCTGCCAGCCTTTTTCGATTACTACCGCAATGGCAATTTCCGGGTCATCCGCCGGAGCAAAGCAGATGAAGGTGCTGTTTACGGTTTTTGTGGTGGTCTGGGGTGTACCGGTTTTCGAAGCTACCTCGATGCCGAAATCTCCCCAGACAAAGCCCGAAGAATCCCGGGAGGACTGGAGCATTCCGGAAAGAACGGTTTCATAAGTGTAATCGGTCATTTCCATATCCGAAAGGACTTCGATGGGGGTTTCATAAAGAACCTCGCTGAAATCGTGGGAGTTTATGGATTTTACGAAGTGGGCGTTGACTCTTACTCCGCGGTTACCGATGGTGGCAACGTAGTTTGCCATCTGAATCGGAGAAAAAAGGCTGTAACCCTGGCCGATGGAAGCCTGGAGGACGTCGCCGTTGTTCCAGTAAATTCCGTTGTTCGAAGCCCAGTCCGGGTTAGAAACCTGGCCGATTCTCTCGCGGATTTCAATACCCGTCGGTTCCCCAAGGCCGTAATAATATGCATACTGGCGAATGTTATCAATTCCCATGATTCTTCCTATCTCATAAAAGAAGATGTTGCAGGAATAGCCAAGGGCGTGGCGCACGTTTATTCTTCCGTGGTGACCAAGGCAGGTCGGCTGATAGTCCGTAAAATAGGTATAAACATGCTGGCAGTCAACGGTGCTTTTTGCGGTGATGTTATCAAGCTGCAAAGCGGCGGTTGCCACAACGGGTTTGAATGTGGAACCGGGGGCATAGGTGCCTTCCGCGGCGCGGTTGAAAAGAGGGTTGTAATCCGTTGTAAGAAGTTCGGCATAGTCCTCATAATAAGTCGAAAGGTTATAGGAAGGATAGTTCGCCGCCGCAAGGATCTCTCCCGTTCCGATTTTTATGACTACCGCAACTCCTCCTTCGGATTCCTTGCCTTTTCCGGCTTCGGCGGTGTTCCGAAGATTGAGTATCTGTTTTTCAAGGGCGTTATAAGTCACCCGCTGAAGGTCCATATTGAGGGTTGTGACAACCGTTGCACCGGGAACGGCCTCTTCGATTATCTCCTCGCTGATGATTTCGCCTTCGGCGTCATAGGTTATCTTCATTTTTCCGTCCTTGCCCCGAAGAACGTCTTCAAAGGCAAGTTCAATTCCGCTTTTTCCGATGATGTCGTTCATTCCGTAAACGGTTTTGTCAAGCTCGGCATATTCTTCTTCATAAATAATTCCGGTAATACCGATTATATGGGGCGCAACGTCGCCGTTCGGATATTCGCGGGTATAGCTTTCGGAAATTTCCACACCCTGGAAATAATAGCTGTGCTCGCTTACTATATTAAGGGTTGTGGAGGAAACGTCCTTTGCGAAGGTATAGGGGGTGTTATAGTTATATCCGACCCTGTCCATTTCATAACGCACTCCGGCAACCTTCCGGAATTCCTCGTCGCTGAGCCCATCAAGGTCATATCGTTCCCGAAGTCGGAAGACAACGTCTGCGGCGGAAGCAAATTCCGCAAGGTCAAGGTGCTTTCTAAGTCTGGTGCGGGCATTTTCCGTTCCGGAATATTCAAAAGGTGCTTCTTTTGAAAGGGGAAGGTTATCTATCCATTCCTCGCCGTTTTCCTCAAGGATGGAAATAAGTTCAAGAATAACGGAGTTTTCGCTGTCTTTCACCACGTTGTTTTTATCGAAGGTAATATCATAGCAAACTCTGTTCACCGCAAGGGAACGCCCCATTGCGTCAACGATATCACCTCTCGAAGCTGGGATAACCTTTGTTACGGAATAGCCTTCCGTAAGATAAGAACGGTAAGTTTCGCCTTCGACTATCTGCATGGTCATAAGTCGGATAAGGATTATCAGAATTACAATGATGACAAGGGAAACGATGACGTTCTGGCGCGCCCTTGAGATATTCTGTTCCTTGTCGTTTGCCAAAAAATCATCTCCTTTCATCTTTAAGTCCCTTTAACAAGGGAAAGGTTTATTCCTTTGTTTCGCCGGGTTCGAATTTTGAATGGAGCTTTCTGAAAAGCGCACAAAGCGGAAGAGAAAAAATTGAAGTAAGCACTATCTGGGGCGCAATGCGGGTATAAAAGAAAGCAGAAAGATTTTCATAATCGAAAAGCACGAACATGAAGAAATATTCAAGAACGAAACGAAGAAAAACCGCCCCAAGGCAAAGAAGCATTATGTTCATGGTGCTTCTTCTGAAGATATAAATGGTTGCAAGCCCCGCGCAGACGCAGAAAACAAGAAAAACAAGCGCATTGAAGCCAAAAACCGTTTCGGAAGCGCTGTCGCAGAAAAGCCCCGCAAAAAAACCGAAAAGCCCGCCGGCGAATTCGCCTTCAAAAACGGCGATGCAGATGCAGGCAGGCAGAACAAGAAAAGGGCTTATTCCGAAAAATTCAAAAAGCCCCGGTGTGGTCTGGATTATATAAGCGCCGAAAACGATAAGCGCATAGACGGTGAATTTTATTATTTTGCGCCGAAAATGCTCCGTCATTCGCCTTCACCTTCCTCTGCTTCTTCGGAACCGGAAAAACCGATGGACTGGCCGTTGAAGGATTTTATTATGGTGACGTTGGAGATATTTTCGATATCCGCAATGGGGTCGATTTCCGCCGCAAGAGAAAGTCCGCTGGGGTCGATTTCGATGGATTTTACTCTTCCGATGGGAAGGTCCTTCGGGAACACGCCGCCGATGCCGGAAGTTACGATGAGGTTTCCGTTGGCAATGCCGCTTTCCTTCGGAAGATATTTAAGCTTGCAGATTCCTTCGGAAGAAAGCGAAAGATCGCCGGTGACAATTCCGCCGTCGCGGGTCGCAATATCATAAGCACCCACTTCAACGGAAATATCAAGGATGGTGCGGACGTGGGAATAGGTAAGCCCAACTTCCCAAACTATGCCCACAAGGCCGTCCGCGGTTATAACAGGGTCGGCTTTTTCGACTCCGTGAAGGCTTCCGCGGTCAACGGTGAAGGAATAAAAACGGTTTGTGGAATCTCGGCCAATTACCGTTGCGGGTTCAAATTCATAATCCGGGTTGGTTTCTTTAAGCCCAAGGAAGGTTCGGAGCTGTTCGTTTTCGCGGGTTTTTTCTTCGTAATCAATAAGTTTTTCGTTCGCCCTGCGAAGTTCTTCCTCAAGTTCCTGAACACGGAGATAATTTTCTTCCGCATGAATGAATCTGTCGAGGAATTCGTTGACGGAATTTGTCACGGAAGAACTGAAATCCAGAAAAGGCTGGGAAACAACCGAAACCGCCTGGGAAAGGAAAACTTCCGCACTGCCGGAAGCCGCGGCGCGAATCATCAGCGCAACGGAAAAAACAGCCAGCGCGCAAAGAACTTTGAAATACCAGCTTTTGAAAAATTTCTGCATGGTGCACCGCACCTCCTTTCAAATTTACAGCCCCCTTGTCAAAGGGGGCTGCCTTTTGCCAAAAGCAAAAGACCGGGGGATTCTTTATAAATCACCGGTTGGTTAAAAGCGAATCTCTCCTCCGTCATTTCCTTCGGAAATGCCGCCTCCTCCTCTTGAGGAGGTATTAATTAAAATGGAGGTCCGTTTTTATGCGGTCCTCCATTGACGGATAAATCAGATTGAGGGATTATCCAAGGCGGCGTTCGCTGTCGGAAACAACTTCGCGGAGAAGGTCGATGTTATCAAGAACTTCGCCGGCGCCGGCTGCAACGCAATCGAGGGCATTTTCGGCAATATGTACCGGCATGCCGGTTTCCTTGGAAATAAGTTTATCGATGTTGTGAAGAAGGCTTCCGCCGCCGGTAAGGGTTATTCCGTGGTCGATGATATCCGCGGAAAGTTCCGGAGGGGTGCGTTCAAGGGTGGATTTTACCGCTTCCATGATGGAAGAAAGGGGGTCCGCAAGGGCATCGCGGATTTCTTCGCTGGTGATGAACATATTCTTCGGAAGTCCATCAACAAGGTTGCGGCCTTTGATTTCCATTTCAAGTTCTTCTTCGAAGGGGAATGCGGAACCGATTGCCATTTTGATGGCTTCGGCGGAGCGTTCACCGATGAGAAGGTTATATTTTCTCTTGATATAAGAAATGATAGCGGCGTCAAATTCATCGCCGCCTACGCGGACGGATTTGGAAGCTACGATGCCGCCGAGAGAGATTACAGCAACTTCGGAAGTACCGCCGCCGATATCGACAACCATGCTGCCGCAGGCTTCCGCAACAGGAAGTCCTGCACCGATGGCCGCAGCCATGGGTTCTTCGATGATATAAACATGGCGTGCGCCTGCTTTCATCGCGGCTTCGCGAACTGCTCTTCTTTCAACTTCGGTAACGCCGGAAGGAATGCAGATTACGCAGCGGGGTCTTGCGAAAATGGAATTGTTGAAAATTTTCTTGATGAAAATCTGGAGCATGGAAGCGGCAATATCGAAATCCGCAATAACGCCGTCTTTAAGCGGTCTTACCGCGACGATGGAACCGGGGGTTCTGCCGATTACTTCCTTTGCTTCCTGGCCGACGTAGCGTACAGTATCGGTTCTGGTATCGACTGCGACGACGGAAGGTTCACGCATTATAATGCCTTTTCCTTTGGAAAAGATAAGAGTGTTTGCGGTACCAAGGTCGATACCGATATCCTGGTTAAAAAAGTTTAAAAAATTGAAATTCATTATCAAAAAGCTCCCCTTTCGAGCGGTGTTTTCCTCATAATTAATATATTTATTATACTATGCTTCCTGCATAGAAAGCAATGATTCAAATGTGAAAAATCTGTTAAGAATCGGCTTTTTTTAAAGCGTGATTCCCGCATCCGCAAGCATATCCGCAATGGTGGTGGAATCTACCACGCTGTCAACCGCGTCTTTGATTCGTTTATAAAGCCCGAAGGTCACGCAGCCTTCGGAATGGTCACAGCCGATTTCGCAGCATTCCACCGGAGCGATGGAACCTTCCGCCGCACGGAGAATTTCCCCGGCGGTGATTTCGGAAGCGGGTTTTGTGAGAACATAGCCCCCCTGGGCACCCCTTATACTTTTAACAAGACCTGCCTTCGAAAACTGGCTGATTATCTGTTCAAGATATTTTTCGCTGATATCCTGGCGTTTCGCGATTTCTTTTACCGGAACAGGCCTTTCGCCGCCTTCTTTAGCAAGGTCGATCATAAGCCTGAGGCCATAGCGGCCTTTTGTGGAGATCATCATATAAAAATTATCCTTTATAACATAATAAATAATATTTTAGCACTTTATTATAGCACACCCTGCAATTCATAGCAAGATGCAGGGAATTATTTTTTTACTTTTTTATCTCAAAATCGCCGCAAAAAACCTTCTTTGCCAACCGTAGGGGCGGATATCATCCGCCCGAAATCTTGCCTCCCCTGAAAGGGGAGGTGGATTTTGCCCGCAGGGCAAAAGACGGAAGGGTTTTAAATTCTTTCCCGGAGGGTTAGGCCCCCTTGTGCAAAGGGGGCTGTCATTTTCGTCAGAAAATGACTGGGGGATTGTA
>JAFXGY010000042.1 GCA_017536625.1 Oscillospiraceae bacterium
AGCAAAACTCGTTGATTTCGATGAAAATCAGCTTCAGGCTGCCGATGTTGACGGAAACGGAAAAGTGAATGTTCTGGATGCAAACCTTGTTCGCCGCTATGCCGCAAAGCTCGTTGATAAATTTCCGGCTGAAGCATAACGGGCGATAAAAAAGCTTGTGCCGGCTGTTGCATAAAAATGATTTTTTTACAGGTGCTCATATCTTTGACATGACCGTTGCAGGCATTGTTATTCTTGCGGCAACACTTTCTGTTGTAGATAAAAAACGCAAAAAATAATTGCAAGATAATTTAGCAATAGTATTGCTTTGATTTTAAGCAAACCAAAGGCCAAACAGGGTGGCGCATTTGCGCCACCCTGCAGCGGAAATATTTATGGATTTTTCTTTATATATAAGATTTATATGTAAAGAAAAGTAAATAAATGATATTTTCATATTTTATATTTGGAGGAAAATAAATGAAACGAATTTTAAAAAAAACATTACCGATGATTCTTTCGGTAATAATGATTTTAGGAATGTTCGGAGAAACCGCTTTTGCCGAAGAGAATAAAGGTGAAACAGAACAGAAATCTGAAAAATCGGTTCTTGTTGAACTTATTCCGGAGGAAGAAGAAAAAAAGAAAGGCAAAATTAAACTTAACGATACAGTTAAATTTGATAATGAAAAAGATACTCCTGAAACTTTTTTTGTTAAAAAGCCCGCAGGCGGCAACTTTTATGCTGTGGTTATTTCTGATTTTGAATATGATGAAATGAATATAATTGTTGATGGTTTCCTTAAAGCAGAGTTCGTCGATTTCGATCCGGAAAAATATCAGTCTGTCGGTGAAACATACAGAGTTTTTAACCGTTATGATGGAATGACAGTTGAAGGATTTGAGGAACTCGAATACGGAAATGCGAAAGATGAAGCAGAAAAACTTAATGCCGAGACAAAAACTACTCTTTATGATTTTGCTTGCAACCAATTCGTTTATGTCGCAAAGATAACCGTCCCGAAAAACTACGGCGTTTCTTTTGAATCCGGAAATTATCACCTCGAAGCAATGAAAGACGGAGTGAAATACGCAAGTGTTACCAATAAAATCGTTTCTGATATTTCGATTTTTGAATATGAATATGTAAAGTGGGTCGCAAGCGATAAGAAAAACCACGCAGATGTTCTTTCTGAAGAGGCAAGAGGATATTCTGATTATCTTTCATATAAATATGGTTATGGAGATGAAAAATATAATCCTCCGATTGAGGAACTTCCGACCGTTATTTCAACAACCGGTTTCCGTGCTATTGTCGGAAAAGAACTTAATCTTTTCTGCGGTGAAGAGGTTAAAATCAGAATTCGTGAAATAAGCACCTCACAGCGTGGAGTAAACTTTATCTATAAAAATACCGTCGGTGAGATCGATGAGGAAAAGAAAACCACAAACTATGCACTTACTTTTTATGGTGAACAGCCTATTGAAAGCGATTTTGTAATTGAATGGAATCTTGGCGTAAATGCTTTTGAACTTCGCGAAAGTTTCAAAATCAAAGTTGAAGAAGAGGATATCATTACATATTACATTACCAAAGACGGAAAATATTTCAATGAGTTCGTAATCGATTATATGGTCGATGACATAAACGAAGATATCATGCTCACGCTTGAAAATGAGGCGGATTCCGTTCTTGGAACTTACCGCATAGTTACAAAGAAACCTGCGGACGCACCCAAAGAGGAAGAAACCGGCGAAGTTAATCCGAACACCGGAGCTCCCACTGTTTCTTTCGTAAAAATTCCGTTTTATATGACGGAAAGCAGCCTTAAAACAGATATGATCAGATAATTGACAGAAATCCAGCCTGACGGCACAAAATGCCGTTGGGCTTTCCCTGCGTAAAGAAACAGATGCGTTTTTCAGCAGGAACATAAAGTTTTTATGAGAGGAACGGGATAATGGAAAAATTGTTATACAACAAAAAATTACAGGGAGGGCTTTGCCTGATCCTTGTTCTGGCGATTATAATAGGAATTTTATTCCCGGGTTCGGCGATGAAAACGGAAAGCCCGAAAAATCCTCTCGGAGATAATTTCTATGGTATAAACGCTTTACTCATGGGCGAAGAGGAAGAAGGTAAAACCGGAAACCTCAGCGCAGAAAAGGAAGAAGAACCGACAGAAGATGAAAGTGAATCTTCCGAAGGTAATCCTGAAAATACCGGAGAAGGTGAAGGAGAATCCACCGAAACCAAGCCAAATGACCAGATTCCGGATGAAGAAAAACCGGAAGAAACAGAAGACGAACAGCAAAGCACAGGCGATGGAGACGAAGGTCAGGAAGACGGAAATATCGGCGAAGAAGGCGGAGAACTTTCTGAACTTGATATAGCAATGGTAATGAGCTGGTATAAATACGGAACAGATGAAAAAACAATCGTCTGCGGCCCTTCAGATGCGGTTTCCAAAACAATCAACACCGCTCAGCTTATTGATAACGAACTTAAATATAAATTTTTTACCGCAGGTGAAGACGCAAACAAAATCGATATTTACGGCGTAAGCGTAAAAGAAGGCGACGGAACATACAGAGAAATTTTCGAAAACGGAAAGATTACTATTGAACTTCCGGATGCCAACTCCGAAAGAGATTATACCTTTGTTGTTGATGCGGTTTATAAAACAAAGGACGAAAACGGAAAACCTGTTGAGCAGGATGTCACTTTTACATACGTTCTTCATTGCGGATACTCAATGGATCTCGAAATGGAACTCCATTGGGAAAAAACTGGCGGGTCTCAAAGTGTAATCACATGTTCGGCAAATAATTCCGCCGCAAGAACAATAAACAGCAGCGACCTTACCGATAACACACTCAATTATACGCCAAGCCTTATCGGCGCATTGGCAGAAGATGCGGAAATAATAGAAGCTGAATATACAACCGCTTCCGGACAAAAAGGAAGCCTTAATAAAAACGGAGGTTCCCTTGTTCTTCGCTG
>JAFXGY010000043.1 GCA_017536625.1 Oscillospiraceae bacterium
AAAAGAAAAGTTTTAATCCCCTACCCGCTCGCTCCCGCGAGCGACTCCCCCTTGAAATCAAGGGGGAATAAACTCTCCACCAAAAGAACGGTGCTTCCTATTCTCAACCGTCGCCGTTCGGGGCCGGCAACGGATTTTCATCTAAGCTTTTTTGCCCGACCGTTTTTGTTTTTTTACTTTTTTGCTGAGATTTAATATAGTTTTGGGAAAATATTTTTGAAAAATGCGCAAAAAAACGGCGGGAACAAACCCCGCCGCATAAATAATCTGTTATTTGATAAAGGAATCTTTCCGATGCCTTCGGCAGTTCTCCTTCCTTCAGGCAAAGTAGGCAAAATTATCTTCCGCAAAGCTTCATATATTTTGCCCAGGCGTTCGGAAGTTTTTCGCGCACGAATTTTGCATAGGGGCAATCGGGATTTTCGACCATCTTGTTTTTCGAAAGATAGCGGAGGATCGAATTTTCCCAAAGAAGGATTTCCTGCCTTGTTTTCTGTTCGAAGGTATAAAGGCGGAATCTTCCCATATCCTCTTCTTCCATAAGCCATGCATAAAGATCCTGAATTTCGGTCGATTCTGAAACTTCGAGTTCCTTTTTTGGGGTGAAAACGGAATTGATTTCTCCATTGGGAACAAGGTCGCTTTCATCCGCTTCCACAGTATAGATAAAACCTTTTTTGCCTTCGGTGCATTCTTTGAATGCATTTGGATAAAGTTCCTGATACTGGATTGTTCCGTCGGAACCGAAATCGCAGGGGAACCAATAAAAAGGTTCTTCCAGCGGATTTGCAAGGCAGAAAGCCGCAATCATCTTTGAATCGCAGAGTTTTGCTTTTCCGGCTTCAGCGGTTTTGATATCGCTTTCGGTGCTTCCGTAATAATATGTCATCTCAAATCCTCCGTTTTCTGTCTTTCCGCACAGATTTTTTCATATTTTTCCCAAACCTCCGGGAATTTTAATTTAACAAATTCAGCATAGGAACAATCCGGCGTTGCGATAAAATTCTTTTCGTCAATATAGCTTAAAATTCTGTTATGCCACCAGTTCATTTCTTTTTCGGATTTATCTTCGAACCTGCGAAGGCGAAAAACGCCTTTTTTCTCCTGTTCCGAAAGCCACTCAAAGCAATCCGGAATTTCGATGCAGTCCTTTACCTCCATCGCGGCGGTGGCAAGCCTTGCGCAGGGAATATTTTTGAAAGGTATAACATCTTTTTCTTCCGCTTCGACCACATAGATACAGCCTCTTCTGCCTTCCGAAACTTCCCGCAAAGCATCGGGATAAAGTTCGTCATATTCCGGTATGCCGTCTTTGCCGAAGCCATAGGGAAACCAGTAATAAGGTTTTTCCACCCCGTTCACCATATAAAATCCGGCTACGATTTCAAGGGTTGACATATAGATATAAGGTCTTTCGTGATCCGCAAGACGTGGTTCGAGGGTTTTTATCCCGAAAATATTGCTTCCGTGGTATAAAATCATGCTGTTACTCCATTAAAGTTTCTTTTCAAGTATCGGTCTGAGGAATTTTCCGGTATAGGATTCTTCACATTCCGCAACCTCTTCCGGGGTTCCCGCAATCACAAGGGTGCCACCTCCGTCGCCGCCTTCGGGACCAAGGTCGATTATGTGGTCGGCAACCTTGATTACGTCAAGGTTGTGCTCGATGAGTATTACGGTATTGCCGCCGTCAACAAGCCTTTGGAGCACTTCGATGAGCTTGTGAACGTCGGCGGTATGAAGCCCGGTGGTGGGTTCATCAAGGATATATACGGTTTTTCCGGTGGGACGTTTTGCAAGTTCAGTCGCAAGCTTGACCCTTTGGGCTTCGCCGCCGGAAAGGGTTGTTGCCGCCTGGCCGAGGGTCACATATCCAAGGCCCACTTCGGAAAGAACCTGGATTTTGCGTTTTATCTTCGGCACGTTATCGAAGAAAAGGAGAGCTTCCTCCACGGTCATATTGAGTATATCGCTGATATTTTTGCCTTTGTAATGCACCTCAAGGGTTTCGCGGTTATAGCGTTTTCCTTTGCAGACTTCGCAGGGAACGAAAATATTCGGCAAAAAGTGCATTTCAATTTCGATTATGCCGTCACCTTCGCAAGCTTCGCATCTTCCGCCGCGAACGTTGAAAGAATAGCGGCTTGCGCTATAGCCTTTTGCCTTCGATTCGGCGGTTTCCGCAAAAAGATTGCGGATATCGGTGAAAACGCCGGTATAGGTTGCTGGGTTGGAACGAGGGGTTCTTCCGATGGGTGACTGGTCGATGCAGATAACTTTATCGAGATATTCTTCTCCCTCAACCCCGTCGCAATGTCCGGGAATACATTTTGCTCTGTTCAAATCACGGGCGAGGGTTTTATAAAGTATTTCGTTGACGAGGGAGCTTTTTCCGGAACCGGAAACGCCCGTTACCACAACGAATTTTCCGAGGGGGAATTCCACATCAAGGTTTTTAAGGTTATTCTCCCTTGCGCCGCGCACAACAATTTTTTTGCCGTTGCCTTCCCTTCTCTTTTCCGGAATTTCGATTTTCTTCCTTCCGGAAAGATAAGCGCCGGTTATGGAATCCGGGCAGTTCATAATATCCTCCACCGTTCCGGAACATACTATGTTTCCGCCGTGAATGCCCGCTCCGGGACCAATATCGACTATATGGTCCGCGGCAAACATTGTATCGGTATCGTGCTCAACAACGATTACCGTGTTGCCGAGGTCACGAAGATGCTGAAGGGTTCCGATAAGTTTTTCGTTATCACGCTGATGCAGGCCGATGCTGGGTTCATCAAGGATATAAAGAACTCCCATAAGGGAAGAACCTATCTGGGTCGCAAGGCGGATTCGCTGGGCTTCGCCGCCGGAAAGGGTCGTTGCGCTTCTGGAAAGGGTGAGATATTCAAGTCCGACGTTTTTGAGGAATCCGAGCCTTGATTTTATTTCCTTTACGATAAGATAGGAAATCATCTTTTCGCGTTCGGTAAGCTGCATATTTTCAACGAAGTCGAGCGCTTCCTTTACGGACATCTTCGTGAAATCGCTTATGTTCTTTCCGCATACTGTTACCCCAAGGGATATGGGCTTAAGACGCTCGCCGTGGCATTCCGGACAATCGACTGAGCGCATCTGGAGGGCAATTTCTTCCTTCACCCATTCGCTGTTCGTTTCCCGGAAGCGGCGTTCCATATTATTGATTATGCCTTCAAATTCGCTTTGGAAATATCCGTGCATGCTGTTGCTTTCGCGCTTGACCATAAGCTTTTTGCCCTTGCTTCCGTAAAGAAGCACGTCTATTACGGATTTTGGCAGATCTTTTACCGGAACATCAAGGGAAAAATCATATTCCTTCGCAAGAGCCTCGTAATAATTGGTGGCAATGCCGCCTTCGTAATAATACCAGCCGGAAGCGTGAATTGCCCCTTCACGGATTGAAAGATTCTTGTTCGGCAAAACGAGGTCAGGGTCGACCTGCATGAAAACGCCGAGGCCGGTGCATTTTTCGCAGGCACCAAAGGGGTTATTGAAAGAGAACATTCGCGGAGAAAGTTCGTCAATGGCGGCGCCGTGATCCGGACAGGCATAGTTTTGGGAAAACATAAGGTCTTCGCCGTCGATGACATTGACGACCGCAAGTCCGCCGCTTTGCTGCATTACTGTTTCAAGGGAATCTGTAAGCCTTGATTTTACTTCCGGCTTTACCACAAGACGGTCAACGATTATTTCGATGGTATGCTTTTTGTTCTTTTCAAGCTTGACTTCCTCGGAAAGGTCATATATGCTTCCGTCGATGCGCACGCGAACAAAACCGCTTTTTCTTGCGGCTTCAAGTTCCTTTGCATATTCACCTTTTCTTCCACGGACTATCGGCGCCATAAGCTGGATTTTGGTTCCTTCAGGAAGTTCCAGCACCTGGTCAACGATCTGGTCGATGGTCTGCTGTTTTATCTCTCTTCCGCAGACCGGGCAATGGGGAATTCCTATTCTTGCGTAAAGCAGACGGAGATAGTCATATATTTCGGTAACGGTTCCCACTGTGGAACGGGGGTTTTTGCTTGTGTTCTTCTGGTCAATGGAAATTGCCGGCGAAAGCCCATCGATGGAATCCACATCCGGTTTTTCCATCATGCCGAGGAACATTCTTGCATAGGAAGAAAGGCTTTCCATATAGCGGCGCTGGCCGTCCGCATAGATTGTATCGAAAGCGAGAGAGCTTTTTCCGGAACCGGAAAGACCGGTGAAAACAACAAGTTTATCACGGGGAATTTCCACATCGATATTTTTAAGGTTATGTTCCCTTGCTCCCTTTATGACGATGGAACTTTGATTCATACTGCACATCCTCCAACTGTTCACGGAGTTTTTTGATTCTGTCGCGGAGATAGGCCGCGTGTTCGAATTCAAGGATCTTCGAAGCCGCCTTCATTTCATTGGTAAGGCGCTTGATTTCCTCTTCGGTTTCTTTATAAGTCATGCGGCGCTTGCCGCCTTTTTCATCATCTTTATGGCTGGAAATTTCAATTATATCACGGACGTCCTTTTTGATGGTTTTCGGGATTATTCCGTGTTCCTTGTTATATGCATCCTGAATGGCTCTGCGGCGTTCCGTTTCGGTTATGGCCTTTTCCATGCTTTCGGTAACGGTATCCGCATACATGATGACTTTGCCTTCGGCATTTCTTGCGGCACGGCCGATGGTCTGGATAAGGGAAGTTTCGCTTCGGAGGAAGCCTTCCTTATCAGCATCGAGAATTGCCACAAGGCTCACTTCCGGAATATCAAGTCCTTCACGCAAAAGGTTGATTCCGCAAAGGACATCGAATTCGCCGAGCCTTAAATCGCGGATAATCTCCATTCGTTCGATGGTATCGATATCATGGTGCATATAGCGGACCTTAACGCCCATCTGAATGAGATAATCCGTAAGGTTTTCCGCCATTTTTTTGGTAAGAGTGGTGATAAGGGTTCTTTCGCCCTTTTCCACTCTAATATTGATTTCGGAAAGCAGATCTTCGATCTGCCCTTCCACGGGGCGCACGCTGATTTCCGGGTCAAGAAGTCCTGTCGGACGGATAACCTGTTCGACCTTCTGTGTACTGCGGTCTTTTTCATACTGACCCGGGGTTGCGCTTACATAGATTATCTGGTTCAGCTTTCCGTCAAATTCATCAAAGGTCAGCGGGCGGTTATCTATTGCTGAAGGCAGACGAAAACCATATTCTATAAGGTTTTCTTTCCTTGAACGGTCGCCGCCGGACATTGCCCTGACCTGCGGAAGAGTAACGTGGCTTTCATCTATGAAAAGCACGAAGTCTTCGGGGAAATAATCCAGCAAAGTGGTAGGGCAGGAACCTGGCGCTCTTCCGGAAAGAACCCGGGAATAGTTTTCGATTCCCTTGCAAAAACCCACTTCCGTAAGCATTTCCATATCGTAATTGGTGCGTTCTTCGATGCGCTGGGCTTCGATGAACTTCCCTTTTTCTTTAAAGAATTTTACCCTTTCCTCACATTCTTCGCGGATTTCGTCAACCGCTTTAAGCATTTTATCCTTCGGAACAATATAGTGGGAAGCGGGATAAATTGAAACATGGTTCAGAACGCCTTTTACTTCGCCGGTAACCGCCTGGATTTCGGTTATGCGGTCAACCTCATCACCGAAAAATTCGATGCGGAAAACCTTTTCGTCAGAATATGCAGGGCAGATTTCGATAACGTCGCCCCGGACACGGAATTTGTTGCGGATAAGGTTCATATCGTTGCGCTCATACTGCATATTCACAAGCTGATTGATTACTTCGTCACGGTCTTTCTGCATTCCGGGACGGAGCGAAAGCACCATGGTGCGGTAATCTATCGGGTCGCCGAGGGTATAGATGCAGGAAACGGAAGCGACGATTATTACATCGCGCCTTTCTGAAAGGGCGGCGGTTGCGGAATGGCGCAGTTTTTCGATTTCGTCGTTAATATCACTCGTTTTTTCGATATAGGTATCGGTGGAAGCGATATATGCTTCCGGCTGATAATAATCATAGTAGGATACGAAATATTCAACGCTGTTTTCCGGGAAAAATTCCTTGAATTCGCTGCAAAGCTGGGCAGCAAGGGTCTTGTTATGGGAAAGAACTATGGTCGGGCGGTTGATCTTTTCGATAACGGAAGCCATGGTGAAGGTTTTTCCTGAACCGGTGATACCAAGAAGGGTCTGTTCCCTGTCGCCGCGGTTTATTCCTTCAACAAGCTTTTCGATAGCCTGGGGCTGGTCGCCGGTTGGCTTAAAAGGTGAAACAAGCTTGAAATCCAAAAAAATCGTCCTCCTTCCGTTCTTTGCGTGAACATTTGTTCGTTTTTTCGTATCCTTCATTATACAATATTATTGAAAATAAGTCAATATAATATACCCCGGGGAAATTATTGTTTAGTACAAAACCTCCCTTGTCAAAGGGAGGGGGACCATCGCCGTTCTGGCGATGGTGGAGGGATTCATTATAAAAAATACCGGTAATTAAAGAAAGAATCCCCCAGTCTTTTTTAACCGCAGGCGGTTAAAAAATCCAGCCCCCTTTAACAAGGGAGGCTTAATAGGATAAATAATAATTTATCTTTTGTAACATCTTCCGCGAAAAGTTTAACCAAACTGGTTTTGGATTGTAACCAAAGTGAAAATATATCATCACAAAGTCATCACAAACGGCAGGTATTATATAACCAGAGCAAAAAAGAGCAGAAGATGTTAGTTTCCGAGCAATTCTAACAGCTGAAATCACAGTGAACCGAAAGGTTCGCTGTTTTTTTATTTATTTTTATTATTCCGACACATTGTTTGTTTTTGTTGTTCTTTAACGGTCCTCTCTGTGATATGATTAACATAAAGGCGTTTTGCCGGATTGAGGAGGATTTTTTTATGAACAATACCATTTATCTTGTAACCGGTGCGGCCGGATTCCTTGGAAGCACCACCTGCCGCCAGCTTATAAAAGAAGGCAAAAAAGTCCGCGGATTCGTTCTTCCAAATGATCCTGCGGCAAAATACCTTCCGGAAGAAGTTGAAGTTATTTACGGTGATCTTTGCGATAAGGAATCCGTCGAAAAATTCTTTGCCGTTCCCGAAGGCACCGAAAGCATCTGCCTTCATATCGCAAGCATTGTAACCGTAACCCCGGAATATAACCAGAAAGTTGTTGACGTAAACGTTGGCGGCACCAACAACATCATTGATGCTGTTCTCGCCCACCCTGAATGCAGAAAACTGGTCTATTGCAGCTCCACCGGCGCTATTCCCGAAGCACCGAAGGGCACCCCCATCAAAGAGGTTTATAAATTCGAACCGGAAAAACTTATTGACTGTTACAGCCAGACCAAGGCACAGGCAACCCAGAACGTACTTGATGCTGTAAAAGAACGCGGACTTCACGCCTGTGTTGTTCATCCCAGCGGAATTCTCGGTCCGGAAGATTATTCCATAAGCGAAACCACCGGAACCCTTATAAAAATAATCAAAGGCGATATGCCCGCCGGAATTGACGGTTCCTTCAACCTTTCCGACGTTCGCGACCTTGCAAACGGAACTATTCTTGCTGCGGAAAAAGGACGTGACGGCGAATGTTATATCCTTGCAAACGCAGAAATCACCTTCAGGGAATTCTGCAAGCTTATCGCTGCGGAAAGCGGCTGTAAACCAATCAAAATGTTCCTTCCTCTTAAAGTTGCCTATACCTTCGGAAAACTTGCCGAATGGCACGCAAAACGCACCGGAACCAAAGCTCTTATGACCACTTTTTCTGTTTATAACCTTGCAAGAAACAACACTTTCGATTATTCCAAAGCTAAAGAAGAACTCGGATACACTACCAGACCTTGCGCAGAAACAGTCAGGGACGAAATTGCATGGCTTAAAAAAGAAGGAAAAATCTGAAGCAGAACATAAAAATCCCGTGCTCATTTTTACTGAGCACGGGATTTTTTCATTTTCTTCCGGCATATTCGCTTTTAATAATAAATTCTATTTCTTCAGGGGTTTCGGCACAGCCTTTTTCCAGCCATTTTTTAATCACCGCATTGAGGCCGTTATAAAAAAATTCTATGTGATAATCGATATATTTATTTTTGAAGTATTTTTCGGCCTGAACAGGATCATATCTTATATCTTCTGCGGAAAAACCGGAACCGAGCCTGAAATACGCTCTGTAAAGCATCTGATTATCTTTTATGTGATAAAAAAGCTTCAAAAAATCGTTGCTTCCGGAACGCTTCCGGACTTCTTCCTTATAAATCGCACGGAATTCCGATAAAAGGCGTTCTTTTATTTTCTCCTCAAGCTCACTTATATCGGTATAGTTCGCATAAAAGGTACTTCTGTTTATTCCGGCTCTCTTTGCTATTTCACGAACGGTTATTTCTTCCCTTTTGTTTTCCTGCAAAAGTTCAAGATATGCATTTTCGATTCTGGCAACGGAAGTTTTTCTTCTTGCGTTGTTGCTTACGTTCATTTTATCACCGCCGATTATTGATATTCCATATTATAGCTTTCCAGCACCAATATTTCAACACTCTGTTGCTTTTATGGCAATAAAAAAGGAGCCCCCGGCTCCTTTTTTTACTGAAAAATCACTTCGAATTCTTCGCAGAGAATCAAAGTATCCTCATTGAATTCGATTCCGTATTCTTCGCATTTCTGTTCAAATTCTTTTCGGTGAATTTTCTTCCAGCCTTCAAGGCTCTGGTCACCTTCGCCCTCTTTTGCGGCAAATTCCGCATCCACCTCGCTGAATTTTTTGATTTCCACCTTAGTGTCTTTCAGAATGAAAAGAGGGACTTCGTCGCTGTCGAGAATTATGGAATAATCCCCTTCCTCCGGAACTTTCATTTCGTCGAGTTCGAATGTTTTATAAACGCTGGAGGTTGCGGTTTTTATTCCCGCAAGGCAAAGAGATGCAAGACGGTCGCAGCCGCGTTTTCCGTCAAGGAACTGCCATACGTCATAATAGAGTTCATCTTTATTGAGGTCCGCATTGTGGTCGCAAAATGCTTCCCAAAATTCTTCTGCTTCAAGAGTGATGTTCATAATGCACTTCCTTATGTATCAGTGTTTTGCGTTTTCGCCCTGTTCGGAAAGATAGGTTGCCTCCAGATCCGCCATATGGAGCAGAACCGCAAGAGGATATTTTTCGTAAGCATGGCTGATGCTGAATCCGCCGGCTTTTGCGGTATCGTCGAATCCGCCCATGTGCCAGCGGATTGCAATGGCTTCGTTTTCGCGAAGGCGCATGAAGCGTTCGATAACGAAAACGGATTTTTCGCCGTGACCATAGGGGAACTGGTCATCCACCGCATAATAGGGAACTTTTTCCCACTGGCCCCGTTCATTTTTCGCATTGCGGTAGCTTATGGTATAAAAATTCGCCTTGCAGATATCATGGAGAAGCCCCGCAATAGCGATGGTTTCGCCGTCGGTGATTCCGTATTCCTCGCAATGCTTTTTAAGGAGTTTATATACGTTGAGGCTGTGGAAAGCAAGACCGCCTTCGAAAGCGCAATGATATTTTGTGGAAGCGGGCGCGGTGAAAAAATCGCTGGTTTCGAGCCATTCGAGCAATTTTTCTGCACCGGGGCGCTTTACGTTTTCTTTAAAAATCTCGATAAATTCCTGTTTTGCAGACATATTTTCCTCCGTTATTCACCATAAACCGTGGGCATTCTTCTTTTATGTTCCGAAACCCTGTGGTAACGGTCGATAATCTCTTTCGATTTTTCATCGGTTTTTCCGGTGGTGATATATTCATCAATGGCTTTATAAGTTACGCCCATTTCCTGCTCATCGGTCTGACCTTCGAAAAGACCGGCGGAAGGAGCCTTGGTTATGATATTGAGCGGTGCTTTGAGATAGCGCAGAAATTCAAAAATTTCTGTTGCGGTAAGGTCGGCGATGGGGTTGAGGTCGAAAGCTCCATCGCCCCATTTTGTGAAATATCCCATATAGCGTTCGCTTCTGTTGCCGGTGCCCACAACAAGGGCATTTCTGCTCTGGCCAAGGGCATAAAGGGTCGTCATTCTGAGGCGGGGAGCAATATTCGAAAGCGCCGCCGGGCTGAGTTCTTCGCCGATGGCACCGGTGAGCACGGTTCTTGTTTCCGTAAGGTCAACAGTTACCATTTCGATGCCGAAAGCCTTTGCAAGAGCAACCGCATCTTCCATATCTTCGCCGTAATTGCGTTTTGAATGGCAGGGCATTGCAACGGCGAGCACGTTATCCGTTGCCATTGAGCACAGAATTCCCACAAGGGCGCTGTCTTTTCCGCCGCTGTTGCCGAAGATAAGGCCGTTTGCATGGGCTTCGGCCATTTTTTCTTTAATAAAAGCAACTCTTTTTTCGGTTTCGATTTTATAATCGCGCATTTGAGCACCTCTTTGAATCAAAAGTTTTTTCTGATATAATTTGCAGCTGCGGTTGCCGCTGCTGCGCCGTCGGAAGCTGCTGTTACAAGCTGGCGAAGAGCTTTTTTGCGGGTATCTCCGGCAACGAAAACGCCCCCGATATCGGTGGTGCAGTCCTCCTGAGCATCAAAGTATCCGTAATCATCAAGTTTGAGCACGCCTTTATAAATTTCGTTTTCCGGTTTAAGTCCGATGGCAACAAAAACAGCGGAAAGAGGAATTTCGGCAGTGCTTCCGTTGGCTCTGTTTTTAAGTATTATGGAAGAAACCGCGCTTGCGCCCTTGATTTCCTCTATTACGGAATTTGTGAGCACGGTTACGTTTTTCTTTTTGAGCACCGAATCCACCGCGGTTTTTGCGGCGGTAAAAACATCTCTTCTGTGGATAAGATAGACCTTATCGCAGATTTCGGCGAGATATTCTGTTTCCTCAAAGGCGCTTTCTCCGCCGCCCACAACGGCAACGGTTTTTCCGCGGAAGAAGTTTCCGTCGCAGGTTGCGCAATAAGAAACGCCTCTGCCTTCAAATTCATCTTCGCCCTTGCAGCCGATTTTTCTTCTGGCGGCGCCGTTAGCGATTATTACAGCCTTTGCGGAAAATTCCCCGGCAGAAGTTATCACCTTTTTTTCTGCGCCGGAAAAATCGATTCCGGTAACTTCGGCAAATTCAACCTTTGCGCCCAGTTTCTGTGCCTGTTCAAAAAGAGCCATGGAATAATCATAGCCGGAAACGCCGAACTTTCCGGGATAATTTTCTATGGAGGGCGAATTGACTATCTGTCCGCCGGGAGCAGATTTTTCAAAAATGCGGCAGGAAAGCCCCGCTCTCTGCCCATAAATTGCAGCGGTAAGGCCGGCTGTTCCGGCACCGATTATAATAATGTCTTCCATTTTTGTCCTCCTTTTTATGCTTTTCTGATGGTATTATACCACAAAAAACGGATAAATAATATATTTTATTTGAGCAAACGCTCTTTTTATGATAAAATAATTATATAATCCTTTTCCGGAGGTATTTTTATGAGAATCGGCATTATTGATTTCGGAACAAACACCCTTCGTCTTGATATTTTTGAAACAGAGGACAGAGAATACCGCAGTATTTATGATTTTGCCATTTATTCAAAAATAGTCGAAAACACCGTCGGGACTTCCCTTTCTCAAGAAGGCATTGAGCACGTTATTCAGGCCATTGAGGAACACCAGCAGGCTTGCCGCCATTACCGCTGTGACAGGGTCGAATGTTTTTCCACCGCCTCACTTCGATTTATTGACAACGCCGAAAGTGTTCTTGAACAGGTGGAATTCCGCACCGGAATCAAAATTCGAATGATTTCCGGCGACGAGGAAGCAAATTATGATTATCTCGCGCTCAGAAGCATATCCGATTCCGAAAGCGGCATCGGCTGTGACCTTGGGGGCGGTTCGATCCAGGTTTTCACCTATGACAAAAACGGTCCTGTTAAAAGCGCAAGCTACCCCCTTGGGAGCAGCAGAACCGCAAAGCGCTTTGTCAAAGGCGAGATTCCCACAGCGGAAGAAATCGCGGATATCAAAAAATGTGTCGGAGATTCCCTTTCCGAAACCGGATTTGTTCCCTGCTGCGGAACGCTTTTTGCTATGGGCGGCACCGCCAAAGCCATTCAGAAGCTTTGCAAAACCGCCATGGGCAAAAGCGGCAAACTTTTCCTGAGTGATATAAACATTGCTCTTTCGCTGCTTTCCGAACGTCCTGATGAAGCGCTTGAACTTATTGCCGATGTTGCGCCGAAGCGCAAACGCACCCTTGTTCCGGGAATGGCCATTCTTGCGGGAGTTATGGAAAAAATGGGCTGTGACGGAATGGAAGTTCACGCCGTTGGAGTTCGCGAAGGATTTATGGAATCCATCCTTAATGATGATTCAAAGCCGGAACCGAATCTTCTTGATTTGATTTTGGGAAGCATATGATTGTTACATATTATGTGATTATATAATATTCACTTTATTTACACCCCTTTTCTTTTGTAACCGAAAGAAAAGCGGTGCAGCCGCAAAAGAAAAGTTTTAAACCCCTACCCGCTTGCTCCCGCAAGCGACTCCCCCTTAAAATTAAGGGGGAATAAACTCTCCACCGGAGAAACAGTGATTTTGATTTTCAACCGTCGCCGTTCAGGCCGGCAACGGATTTTCATTAAAACTTTTCTGCCCGACCTCGTTTTTCCAAAAATGAAGAATCTTTTCTTGTTATATAAAAACGGACGGATTGAATCCGTCCGCTTTTTTATTTATTTCTGTTTTTAATTTTTGCGGCAGCTATTTTTATAAGATAGATTCCAACCGCCAGAACAGCAATTTTTGCCAGCATCACAAGGCCGTTTGTCATAAGAAGGGGAAGAATATCTTCGGAAGAAATTCCGCTCCAAAGGCCGAGGACATCTTTTTTTATCCACATGATTGCGATAACAACAATCGAGATAATAGCAAGAACTATTCTTCTCGGTTTTCTTTCAATGCTTTTCATTTTTCAGCTCCTTTTATCAGTATTTTCTTCTCAGAAGAAGATAGGCGAGCCAATAAAGCACCAGAACAAGGCAGACGGAATATGCGCAATATTGGGAAAGCAGATCATTACCCATAATTTTGAAAGCAATGGTTCCGACGGAATTTATCATCACGAAACAATATCCCGACCATGCCCAGGCACGCATTGCGATGAATTTGTTGCGTTCGTCGTTGGCTTCGATTTCGACTTTTTCGCGGTATTCGGGATTTTTGCGGTATTTTACGAACTGAACAATGCGAATGGCGCCCACACCGATGAGCGCACCGCCCATTCCGCTCCAGAAGCTGTCCACAATATCAAAAATTCCGCACCCGAGAAGAACAATACCGGTTATTAACCAAAAAACGCTTATATAAATTCTTTTTTCGATTTTCATATTTCTTCTTCCTTTCAGATTTCTTCATCGAAGATGAAAACTTCTTCGATGGTCATTTCAAAATATTTTGCGATTTTATATGCAAGAAAAATCGAAGGATTATACTTCCCCGTTTCGAGCGAACTTATGGTCTGGCGCGAAACACCCATAAGTTTTGCGAAATCTTCCTGCTTTATCCCTTTTTCCTTGCGGATTTCCTCAATTCTGTTTTTCAATGCGGGGAGACCTCCTTTGCGGATATTTTTTGTAAAGTTTGCTTTACAAAAAATAATATATCACAGGTTTTTCAGTATGTCAAGCAAACTTTACAAAAATTTATAAAAAATTTGGAACGGTCAAGACCGTTCCTTACATTTAAGAATAAAATCGGCGGAAGCAAGCTCCCGCCATACATTATTTGGCGCTATATTGCGTTGAAAAGCCTTGCTACGGAATTCCATGTTGCCTTTGAAAGGGTACCGTCGGAAGATTCTCCCTTTGCTTTTTCGTGGATATAACTTACCGCGCTTCTTGTTGCTTCGTCGTTTTTTCCGTTAAGCCTTACCCCATCGAAACCGGAATATTTTTCTGCGGCGGCGATGAGCATTGCCTGCAGAAACCAGATAGCCTTGCCTTCTTCATCCGGCAGCACCGAGCTTTCCTCATCGCTGACATAAGGAAAAATCGGAAAAGGCTCTGCATTTTTTTGGATATACTCATTCGCGCTTTCCATAAGGCGCACCCAGGTTTCGTAATCCACGATTCCGTTCGGAGAAAGACCGTTTTGAAGCTGGAAGGCAATAACAGCCCTTTCTGTTTCCGGTCCGAAGATTCCGTCCTCATAAACCACCGGAATATCTTCGCCGTTTTTATGAAGAATGCGCAGCGCGCGCTGAAGCTGCCTTATATTGAATTCATGTTCTTCGTTCAAAGCCTTTTCCCCCTATGTTCTTTGATAATTATAGCCCGGATACTGCCCCACATTTGGGATATTCACCGTTTCGTTGAAATATTCCTGCGGAACGCTCCGAAGGATTCCGAGATAGGCGTTATAAAGGGCGTTCCAGGTTCCGATTCCCACTATTCCGTCCGGTTCGATTCCGAAAACCCGCTGGAAATTCATCACCTGCTGCCTTGTTTCTTCCCCGAATACCCCATCGGAACGCACCTCGGCAAGTTCATCATAAAAAGCCGCAAGCACATTGATATAATACTGCAAAAGGCGCACCCTTTCGCCTCTGTCACCGAGTTCGAGAGGTTCCACAAACTGAACCGGAACTTCGGAAAGTCCGATGTTTTCTCCGTAAAGTTCCGAAAGCTTCCGAACGGAAGTATAGATGAACGAAATTTTATACCATGTTCCCGGACCGACTATTCCGTCCGGGGTAAGATTGAAAACCCGCTGGAAAGTTTTCACCGCGTTTTCCGTCTGTTCACCGAATACCCCATCCACCGGATTTATCCGCGGAATTGCGGGGAAATTCCGCGCAATGCGGTTGAGCCTTTGCTGGATAAGCCGAACTTCATAATCCCTGCTTCCAAGCCGAAGCGGTTCCCCCGGATATGATTCCACGTAGGGAAGAATCGGCGCGGTTTTTATATCGATATCGTTCCCGTAATAATACTGCAGAATTTCATAAGGGGTTTTGCCTTCCCTTGCAAGGTCAACTGTTCCCCATTGGGAAAGTCCGCGGCAGGTAACGGTGGTTCCGTTGCAGTATTCGGTGAAATATGGGTTCTGGCTTCCCTGCTTCACCACATAGCGATTGAAAATATCGTCAACTATTTCGCTTATATTTTCGAAAATATTGCGGTTTTTGATGAATTTCTGGTCATAGCTTGTGGAGGAGGTTATATCAAAAGGATAACCGCGGCTTCTGTACCATTCGGTATAGATTCGGTTGAGGGCAAAGGTCACCTGGGCATAGATATTTGCACGAAGAGCGTTTTCCGGCCAGGTTGGATAGATTTCGCTGGAAGCGACGTTTTTGATATATTCCGGGAACGAAACGGTGACGTTTTCCGCCGGGGAATCCGGTGCTCCGAGATGAACGGTTATAAATTCCGGCACGGCCACATAGGTTTTTACCATTTCCCCACCCCGCTCCCGGAAAGATTTTCAGGCTTCGGAACAAGGTCGATTTTAAGGATGGAAATTTCATCCGCAAAAATATCCACCGGAAGGTTTTTCGCAGGTTCAAAGCCATCCGCCTTTGCGGAAACATAGACTGTTCTGAAAGGGTCGATGTTACCCGGTTCGAGGGAAAGTTCCTTCGGTTCCGCCTTCACCGTAACCGGGGAAGTTCTTCCGCTTTGGTTGGTGACTTCTATTGCAATAAGTTCTTTTCTTCCTTTTGAATCTTCCGAATCTAGCCTGTCTATGATAACGCTTACTCCCGAAAGAGGAACAGCGCCTTTTGCGGTTGAAACTTCCGCTATTAAGGTTCCGGTTTTATCGGTAATATCCTTTTCCGAAGAAGAATTTTCCTCCCCGCTTGGCACAGGATTTTCCAAAGCAGCGGCATAATCCTGTTCCTTTTCGCCGCGCTGCGGCATCGGCACATCTTCCGGAAAAACCGCAGACACTCCGGAAGGTTCTTCAAAACCGGAAATTCTCTGTTTTTCTTCAAAAAGCCTGCGCATTTCCTTTTCATAGCGCTCTATCATGCTGTTAAAATCCGAATATCTTTCTGTCAAAATAAAAAGCACCCTCTTTCTCATGGAATTTTATGAGAAAAAGGGTACGGATATTCGCAAATAACTATTAAGTTATAATTATTGACATAAACCCTTCCGCCACGGCTATGCCATGCGGCACCTCATCTTTCAGGTGTGGCAATAAAAAAAATCCCTTTCGCTTTCGCGAAAGGGATTTTTGGTTATGTACTAAGATTATTTCTTTCCGAAAAGGGACATAAGATCTTCATCGAGGAAGCTTGGTTCGCTGGAAGTGGTTTCTTCCTCGCCGAATCCGCTCATGAAAGCGGGAATGGTTCCTGCAGAAGATTTTTTCATTCCGTTATCGTCAAAGCCGGTTGCGATTACGGTGATTGCCATTTCGTCGTTCATGTTTTCATCGAACGCAACACCGAAGATGAGGTTTACGTCATCTGCGCAGGCTTCTCTTACCATGGTTGCGGCTTTATCAACATCGTCCATGCTGATATCGGGAGAAGCAAGTATATTGACGATTGCACGGTGAGCACCTTCGATGGAAGTTTCGAGAAGGGGGCTGGAAATTGCGGCTTTGGTTGCTTTTTCTGCCTTATCTTCACCGGTTGCACGGCCAACGCCCATGTGTGCAACGCCGGCATCTCTCATAATGCTGCAAACATCAGCGAAGTCGAGGTTGATGAAGCCTTCGATATTGATAAGGTCGCTGATGCTCTGCACTCCGTGGCGGAGAACGTCATCAGCCTGGGCAAAAGCGTTCATAAGGGTGATTTTTGTTTCGGAAACTTCTTTGAGTCTTTCGTTCGGAATGACGATGAGGGCATCGACATGGTCGCGAAGAGCGAGAATTCCGCTTTCGGCCTGTTCCATTCTGCGTTTGCCTTCAAAAGCGAAGGGTTTGGTTACAACGCCGACGGTAAGTGCGCCAAGTTCACGGGAAACTTCCGCAACGATTGCTGCAGAACCGGTTCCGGTGCCGCCGCCCATTCCTGCGGTTACGAAAACCATCTGTGCACCTTTGAGGGCTGCAAGGATTTCGTCGCGGCTTTCTTCGCCTGCTCTCTGGCCAACGTCCGGATTTCCGCCGGCGCCGCCGCCTTTGCAGGTTTTTTCGCCTATGACGGTTTTTACGGTGGCTTTGGATTTCATAAGAGCCTGTCTGTCGGTATTGAGAGAAATGAACTCAACGCCCTGGACTTCGCTTACTACCATGTGGTTGACTGCGTTTCCGCCGCCGCCGCCGACACCGACAACTTTTATATTAATAACACGTCCGGTTTCATTATCCATATCAAAATTCATCTGCATATCTAACTATCCTCCGTTTTAACTTCCTCAAATGGATAGAATAATCCTAATATAATATTATCAAATTATGCTCTTTTTTGCAAGGTATATATATTATTTTCTTTATTATTTTGTTAAAAATATTTCGACAAAAAAAGGGCGGAAATTTTTCCGCCCTTTAAGATTTTTATTTTTTGCTGTCCATACTTCCCAGCCAGAGTTTTATTGAAAAATAAACCAATGCAAAAACAGAGATAAGCAGGACTATCATATGGATTATGAAAATATAATCCGGAAGCTCGATATCAAATATGTTTATGCAGGAAGTGAAGATATTGCATATTGACATAGCAATAAGGCTTATCCAAAATAATCTTTTATATTTTTCCATTTTGCCACCTCTTTATTCCTCGTCCTCATCCGCATAGCCTGTTCCGGAAACTTTTCCGAGGGAATCCCAGGGGGAAACGGTCATTTCCTTTGTCATGATTTCGCCGGGGACCGAAGCATCCACAAGCTGATATCCTGTGGAGGGAAGATTATCGGTTATAACTTTATCCGCAAACTGGAGCTTATATTCAAGTTCAAGTTCGTTCCCAAGCTCGACCCTTACCCTGTTTTCATGGATCATAACTATTTCGAGGGTATCGCTTAAATCAAGGAAGTTATAGCCTTCCATTCCAAGTTCGCGCATGGAATTTATGATTCTTTGCATAAGGGCGGTGCGCTTGATATCGTCCTCGGTGCTTGTGATGGTGCTTATTCCGCGGACGGAAAGCATTCCGTAAGGGACTTCTTCCAGACCGCGTTCAAGGACTTTTCCGCCGGCGCTGACAAGGGTATAGCCATCCGCTTCCTCAATGACGGAAAAAGGTTCCGCTTCGGTTATCACAATGGTCACCGCATTGGGGAAGCTGCGCTTTACTTCAACGGCTTCGATATAATTATAGACCGCATAAAGCTTTGCTTCAGCATAGGCAGTATCCACTTCGAAAAGGTTTTCGCCCTTTTCGATGCCGGAAGTTTCAATAAGATTCCTCTCTTCATAGAGGGTGTTGCCTTCAATATAGATGCGGTCCACGTTGAAAAGCATGGTAAGACAAAGATAGATTGCCGCTGCCGCAAGAAAAACGGACATGACGATTAAAAACGGCGTAATAACGCGGCGTTTTGCCGCTTTGCGCTGCTTTTTCTTCGCATTATCCACAAACCTTGCTTCGGTCTGCTTTTTTTCCGTTTTCTTTGCTTTTTTCTTCATTTGCCGTTTATCTTTCGTAAAGGGATATAATTTCTTTTCTGATGCGCTCGTTGGCATCTCTTACCGCAAGAGCTTTTGCATTTTCGGAAAGCTCGCGGAGTTTTTCCGGGTTTTCGGTAAGTTCCCTGACTGTTTTGCAAAGGAGCTCTCCGGTAAGGTCTTTTTCTTCGATGACAACTCCTGCGTTATGGTTAGCGAGCACCATTGCGTTGTGATACTGGTGATTTTCCGCAACGTTCGGGGAAGGAATGAGCACGGAAGCTCTTCCCGCTGCTTTAAGTTCCGCAAGGGTTATTGCACCGCAGCGCGAAATCACAAGATCCGCCGCCGCAAGGCAGCGGGGCATATCGTCTATGTATTCCCGCAGAATAAGGTTCTTGTGCTCATGAGCATCGATGCCCTTTTCCTTGAGCATATCATAATAATAGGAAGGTCCGTAATATGAACCGGAACCGTGGATATGTACAAAATCCTTTTCGCCAAGGTGCCATGCCATAAGCTCCGCAACGGCTTCGTTGAGTCTTTGAGCACCGAGGCTTCCGCCGAAGGAAAGAATGCATATTCTTTCTCCGACGCCGTAAAAATCTCTGGCGGATTTTCTGTCCTGATGGAAAATTTCTTCTCTTACCGGGTTTCCGGTGACGATGTATTCCTTATCTTCCGGAAGAAATTTTCTGCTTTCCTCAACATCAAGAAGGATTTTATCCACATGCTTTGCAAGAAGCTTTGTGGTCACACCGGGGAAGGCGTTGTTTTCCATGGCGATGGTTTTATAGCCGAGGAGTGCGGCTTTTCTTACCACCGGGCCGCTTACATAACCGCCGGTTCCCATAACGATATCGGGCTTAAAGCCTTCGATGATTTCCTTTGCTCTGGAACCGCTTCCCGCAAGATACCAGAGGGCTTTGATATTGTTTTTTATGTTGCGCATCGAAAGTCGGCGCTGGATTCCCAGCACCTTTATGGGCGCAAAATCATAACCGTATTTCGGAACTATGCGGGATTCCATTCCGTTTGGATTTCCCGCAAAAAGGATTTCCGTTTCCGGGTCTTTTTCTTTAAGATAGTTTGCGATTGCAATGGCCGGATTGATATGACCGGCGGTGCCGCCGCAGGCAAAAAGTATTTTCATTGTTTGCCTCCTTCGGATTTTTTAAGCAAGGAGTTTTTTGATACAGAAAGAACAACACCCATTTCGCCAAGTGTCATCAGAAGCGCCGTTCCGCCATAGGAGAAAAGCGGAAGCGAAATTCCCGTATTCGGGATGGTTCCGGTAACAACGGCGATATTGAGCAAAACCTGAAGCCCAACGTGGGTTACGCAGCCCGCCGCAAGAAGAGAACCGAATTTATCCGGGCAGTGCATTGCGATTACATATCCGCGGATTACGAGCAGGGCAAAAAGAATTATGATTATCGAAGCGCCGATGAAACCGAGCTCTTCGCAGATTACCGGGAAAATAAAGTCGTTCTGAGGTTCCGGAATATAAAGATATTTCTGACGGGAGTTACCAAGACCCACTCCCCAGAAACCACCGGAACCTATGGCGATAAGCGCCTGGATGGTCTGGAATCCGTCGCCGAGAGGATCGGAATAAGGATCGAGCCAAGTTGTAACGCGGTCGCCGGCATATTCCATGAATGCAGGGACCACAAGAATTGTGATAACGCCGATAACGCCGATTCCGACGAGCATTCCGAAATAGCGAAGCTTCGTTCCGCCGAACCACATCATTGCAATTCCAAGGGCACCGACTATGATTGTACCGGAAAGATGACGGGAAAGAATAACGAGGACGGCGACCACGCCGAGGCAGATTCCGAAGGGCATGACGCCGTATCTGAAAGTTCCCATTTTATCCGCATTGGTTGCCGCAAGATGGGCAAAAAGAACGATGATTGCGAATTTCGCGATTTCCGAAGGCTGGAAGGAAAAATTTCCGATATAAAACCATCTTGCGAATCCATATTGGTCGCGCATGAAAATATCCGAATAAAGAAGCAGCAAAACCGCGCCAATATAAAGCAGAATCGAATATTTCTGAAAGATTTTGTAGTTCAGCTGGGAAACAAAAAGCATACCCGCAACACCGATCACTGCGAAAACGAGCTGACGCTCGATATAATGGAAGCTGTTGCCTTCGTTATAAAAAGCATAGGCATGGCTTGCCGAAAAGAGCATAACAAGCCCGAATGTAAGAAGGACAAGAACGAGAACAAGAAAAGTCACGTCGATTTTGCCGCGTCTGTGCTTCGGAACAAGCAAATGCTCTTTTGCCGCCGCTTTCGGTATGAAGCTGTCAAAATCTATTGTAATAGCTTTCATAGGCTGCCTTTCAAAAAATAGTTTTCAAAAAATCAGATCATGGTTACCGCAAGAATAGAAATCAAAGCGCCGCAAAGCCCCACAAGGCAGAAGACAATTACGATTTTCCATTCGCTCCAGCCGCTCATTTCAAAATGATGGTGGATGGGTGCCATTTTGAATACGCGTTTTTTACGGATTTTATAACTTCCGATCTGGATGATATCGGAAAGAGTTTCGATAACATAAACGATTCCCGCAAAGAGAAGGATCATCGGGATGTTAAGGCCGAACGCAAGAGCGCAGACCATTCCGCCGAGGAAGAGAGAACCGGTATCCCCCATGAAAACCCTTGCAGGATAGCAGTTCCAAAGGAAATAACCGGCACATCCGCCCGCAAGAGCAGCTGCCATAAAGCTCATGGAAGTGTGTTCAAGAATTGCGGACATAACGATGAATCCGCAGGCGCAGACAAAGGTTACGGAAGAGCAAAGTCCATCGATTCCGTCCGTAAGGTTCACCGCATTGGAAGCGCCCACAATGATGAAAACAGCCAGCGGATAATAGAAAAAGCCGATATCAAGCTGACCGATAAAAGGAATTACAAGAACGGTGGAAAGAGTTCCGGAAAGATAAAGTCCCGCAAGGAACATCACCGCAAGAAGCACCTGGCCGATGAGTTTTTGTTTTGCGGTAAGGCCTTCGTTCTGTTTGCGGACCACTTTGGTATAGTCATCAATAAAGCCGAGAAGTCCGTAACCGAGAGCCATAATAAGGCCGCTTCCGTATTTGATCTTTTCGGTTGCAGGCGCATCCGCAAGGAAGAAAAACGCAAGAATGCTTGCGGCAAGAATTCCGATGACGAACATGATTCCACCCATGGTGGGGGTGCCTTCCTTGTTTTTGTGCCAGCTGGGGCCGATTTCGAGAATGCTCTGGCCGAAATTAAGCTTCCTCAGGGCAGGAATAAGCCAATGGCCCGAAAGAGCCGATATTGCAAACGCAACGAATGCGATGAGTGCTATCTGCATATTAAGTCCTCCGTTTTTTATGTTTCTTCATAGAATGCTTCCGCAATATCCTCGAACTTCATTCCGCGGCTTGCTTTCAGCCAGATGATATCCCCGGGTTTTGCGGTTTTCCTGAGTTTTTCGGAAAGTTCTTCCTTCGTTTCAAAATGGAAAGCAGTTTCTTTCATTCCGTTCACCCAAGCCCCCGCGGCAATAAGTCTTGAAAGTTCACCATAGCAGAAAAGCAAATCGGCTTTTTCCGCCGCAAGTTTTCCTGTTTCGTAATGGGAACTTTCCGCAACGGTTCCGAGTTCGAGCATATCGCCGAGCACGGCAATTTTTTTCGCACCTTCCGGAAGATTTTGAGCACCGAGGGTATTGAGCGCAGCTTTCATGGAATCCGGATTTGCGTTATAGCAGTCTTCAACAACGGTTATTCCGCGGCAAAGCTGCACTTTCTGGCGCATTCCGGTGTTTTTGAAGTTTGCAAGAGCCAAAGCGCACTGCTGCGGTTCAATTCCTGCGGCAACGCCTGCACCAAAGCCCGCAAGAGCATTGAGCACGTTGTGAACTCCCATGGTGGGAATATGAGCACGGTATTCGCCGCTTTCGCACACTATGGTGAAGTCAGTTTCTCCATCGTGCTCAAAGATATCCTTTGCGGTGATATCGGCGGAAGTATCCTCAACAGCATAGTATATCACATTATAATCCGGAAGACAAATATCTTTCATCATATCGTTATCTTTATTGAGGAGGAGGGTGCCGCCTTTTTTCAGGCCTTCGACTATTTCGAATTTGGCTTTCTTTATATTTTCCCTTGAACCGAGATTTTCAATATGGCAGGTTCCGATGCAGGTGATTACCGCAATATCCGGCTTTGCGGGAAGGGTGAGTTCCCTTATTTCGCCGAGATTCACCATTCCGAATTCAAGCACCAGTGCTTCGATGCTTCTATCAAGTTCAAGAATGGTTTTGGGGACTCCCACTTCGTTATTAAGATTATTTTCGGTTTTAAGGGTGTTATACCTGCTTTTGATAACCGCCGCAATCATTTCTCTTGTGGTGGTTTTTCCGACGGAACCGGTTACGGCAATTACCTTCGGGCTGAACTTGCTGCGGTAAAGTCCGGCAATATCAAGAAAGGCCTGGCGGGTTGTTTCCACAAAAAGGAGTTTATCTGTTCCGTAATCCCCTTCCTTCTGAACAACTGCCCAAAGGGCGCCGTTTTCCATCGCGGTTTTTACGAATGCGTGGCCGTCGAACTTTTCGCCGCAAAGGGCAACAAAGATGCTTCCGGGTTTCACATCCCTTGAATCCGTGCAGATATTGGTTATTTCAATATCGGGAATTTCAGTATTCGTTTTTGCGCCGATTGCAAAAGCAATCTCTTTAAGCTTTAACGGAAGCAAAGCGTTCATTCCCCTTTCGCTTTATTTTTCCATTTCTTCCATGAAATTTTTTACGATGACCTTTTCATCAAAATATACGGTTCCGAAATCGAGAACCTGATAATCTTCGTGTCCTTTTCCCGCAAGAAGGAGAACATCGCCTTTTTCGCAATGTTCCAGCGCCCATTTTATCGCTTTATAGCGGTCCGGTTCATAATGGAACGGAACGCCGCATTTTTCGATGGCGGGAAGGGTATCCGCGGCAATTTCATCAACCGCTTCGTGCCTTGGGTTATCGCTTGTAAGAATCATAAAATCGGATTTTGCCGCAACGGCATTGACCATTTTGGGTCGCTTGGTTTTATCGCGGTTTCCGGCACAGCCGAAAAGGGTGATTATTCTTCCTTTTGCACATTCGCTGATGGAATCAAGCACCTTTTCAAGGGCATCCGGGCCATGGGCAAAATCGCGGATAACGGTGAAATCTCCGGAATATATGACTTCCACCCTGCCTTTTACTCCCGGGCAGGTATTAAGACCTTCAACCGCTTCTTCGAAGGAAAGTCCGCAGTTCATTGCGGCGCCGGCCGCAAGCATTGCGTTGGAGGCAGAAAATTTTCCCGGCATGGAAAAATTCACTCTTCCGATATTGCACGTTCCCACCATGGCGAATTTGCAGCCTTCGGAAGAATTCTTTACGTCGTGGGCGGTGAAATCCGCGGAAATATCGCCGACGGAAACGGTTGAAACCGGGCAGGAAAGTTCCTTTGCAAGGGTTTTTCCGTAATTATCGTCTATGCAAACAACGGCTTTTTCGCAATTTCGGAAAAGTTCCTTCTTCGCTTCAAAATAATTTTCCATGCTGCCGTGATAATCAAGATGATCCTGGGTGAGATTTGTGAAAACAGCTGTTTCAAAATGACAGCCTTCCACCCTTTTCTGATCAAGAGCCTGAGAAGAAACTTCCATCACAACATATTCACAGCCGGCATTTGCCATTCTTGAAAAAATAACGTGAAGTTCCGCAGCATCCGGTGTGGTATATTTCGCCGGAAGGGAAATATCACCGATAAGATTCTGGATAGTTCCGATAAGGCCGACCTTTTTTCCGGCGGATTCGAGGATATGTTTTATAAGATAGGTTATGGTGGTTTTTCCGTTGGTGCCGGTAACGCCGATAAGCTTCATTTTTTCCGCGGGCCTTCCGTTAAGGTTAGCGCACATAACGGAATATGCCGCCCTTGAATTCGGCACGATTATCTGTTCGGCAATGC
Source organism: Oscillospiraceae bacterium (assembly GCA_017536625.1). GTDB lineage: Bacteria > Bacillota > Clostridia > Oscillospirales > Ruminococcaceae > UMGS1668. Next base: position 24,522 of record JAFXGY010000043.1, read on the forward strand.
CTGTATCCCTTTCCGCAACGATCCATGAAGCACCGCTTCTTTTTGCGGCGGCGGCGTATTCGTGCCCGTCGATATTTCCGCCTTTTATGCAGACGAAAACCGAACCGGGTTCGACTCTTCGGGAATCTCCTGTGACGTCCCTTATTTCAATATCTTCAATTTTTCCGGTATATTCAACGTCCCTTAAAAGTTCGGATAAAAGCAAAGGGATCACCTCCGATTAAATGTTTTTTGTTATCAGCCTTCGCCTTCCGGCGGTTCTTCGCTTACGGTAAAGCTGACTTCGATTATGGTTCCCGGCATTACCATTTCTCCTGCAGCCGGGGTTTGCATATATGCAACCTGGTCGGTGGCGGATTCGCTTACGCCGATAAGTTTGAGCTTAAGACCCGCTCCGATTATTTTATTGTTTACTTCCGTGACGGAAAGTCCTGCAACATCCGGAACTTCCACTTCTCTCGGAATAAGACTTTCGTCGGTATAAAGAGTTATGGTTCCGCCGGCAGAAAGTTTTGAACCTGCTTCCGGGGACTGTGCAACAACGGTTGTGCCTTCGCCGATGATGGTTACGGAATAACCTTGGAGGCGGAGGGTGGTCATTGCGTCGTGAACGAGATTTTCGGTAACATCCTTGACTTTTCCGGTCATGGCTTCAAGTTCCGCTTCGGTATAGTTCGGTTCGATTCCCATATAGGGAAGAATATCCGCAAGCATTGCGCCGACCACCGGTGCAGCAACAACGGAACCATAGGGGTTTTCCATCTGGGCTTCATCAAGGAGAAGAAGAATTACTATCTGAGGGTCTTCGATTGGTGCTACAGCAAGGAAGGAAGAAACATAGTTTTCGACTTCGCCTTCGGCGCTTACTTTATCAAGCTTTTCGGAAGTACCGGTTTTGCCGCCTATGCGGTAACCGGGAACGGCTGCGGTGCGTCCGGAACCATCGCTTACTACGGTTTCAAGGATATCCACAACAGTCCTCGAGGTCTGTTCGGAAATAACCTGGCGAACAAGGGTGGGTTCATATTCTTCAACAATGCTTCCATCGGAAGAAAGCACCTTCTGAACGAGATAGGGCTTATAAAGATTTCCGCCGTTCACCGCCGCAGAAACAGCGGTTATAAGCTGGATGGGTGTTACCTTGAAGGTCTGGCCGAAAGAGCTTGAAGCAAGGTTGATTTCGGTCATGCCGTCGGTATAATAAATGCTCGTTGCCTCGCCGGGAAGGTCGATTCCGGTTTTTTCGGTAAGGCCGAAAGCTTCGAAATAATATTCAAAATTATTTATGCCCAAATTAAGGCCAATCTGGAAGAAAGCAGGGTTGCAGGAATTCTGAACCGCGTCCGCAAGAGTCTGATCACCGTGACCATGGCTTTGCCAGCAGGAGATTTTTCTGTCCGCAACGTTGGCGTATCCTATGCAGGAATAATGGTCGCCGAGGGTGGCTGTGTTTGCATCAAGCGCCGCCGCAAGGGTTATTATCTTGAAAACGGAACCGGGTTCATAAGGGTCGGAAATCGCTTTGTTTCGCCACATATCATACTGGGCAGAAAGAGTAGCATCCCCTCTTTCGTCTTCCGGAAGTTTTTCGATTTCTTCGATTACGGATTCGGGAAGTTCGGTATAAAGGTTCGGGTCAAAATCGCCTTTGGTCGCCATGGCAAGGATTTTTCCGGTTTTTACGTCCATTGCTATGCAGGCGCCGCGTTCCCGGACGCTGTGTTCCTTGACTGCAAGTTCGAGATGCTTTTCAACGAAATACTGGATGCCTTCGTCAATGGTAGTTACAATGCTGTTGCCGTCTTCGGAAGAATAAAGCTCGTCATATTCAAAAGGCATTGCCTGGCCCCAGGAATCCCTTGCGGAGATGAGCTTTCCGGAAGTTCCGCTGAGGATTTCGTCATAATAAGCTTCGAGACCATAGGAAGCCACGTTTTCCGCATTGAGGAAGCCGATTACCGTTGAAGCAAAATTTTCATAAGGATATTTTCTTGAAACATTTTCTTCAACATAAATGCATTTCGAAAGTCCGTTTGCCGCGGCAAAGGTTGTGACTTCCTCGACAGCGGCTTTTTCCACCTTCGCTTTGATTACCTGGTAATAGTTTTTTCTTTCGCATTTTTCACGGACATAATCCTCTTTTACTCCAAGGATTTCTGAAAGACCTGAAATAACCAGTTCCTTCTGGGTATCGTTCTTTATTTCCGCCGGGGAAATACAGATATTCCAGGCGGTACTGCTCATCGCAAGCTTATTTCCGTTGGTATCATAAATAACGCCGCGCTCCGCGGAAAGTTCCGAAACACGGAACTGGGTTTCCTGCGCCTCCTGCTGGAATTTTTCGGATTCGAGAATCTGGAGCTGAAAAAGGCGCACCAAAAGAATGCCATAACCTATAAAGGCAATGACAAACATGGCCGCCAGAATTCTTCTTTTTATAACAGCGCTTGGTGATTTGCTCATATTATTTCCTCATTTTTCTCCTTTCACCAAGTTTTCGCCCTTTTTCGGGCATATCCCCAATTATGAAGACAGCGCCGCTTAACAAAAAACGCAGCGGCGCTACATTGATATAATATTAATTCAGAACGGAATGTATTCACCGATAAATCTGATGAAATTATCCCAATATTCTTTAAGGAGGTATTTTCCTCCGGTCTGGGCAACGGTAATTTCATCGGTTCCTGTAAGGCTTACATATTCCACCTGGCTGGAATCAATCTTTGCAAGGCCGAGCTTATTTTCCGCCGCTTCCTCGAGAGTTTTTATTGAGGTAGTGGCTTCGAGTTCGCCCTGAAGTCTCATATATTCGGTATTGAGGTTCGCTATCTGTTTTTCATAAAAGCTGACTTCGCTCGTGAGTTCCGTAAGAACCACCTGGCTGTAAATCATAATGACAGAAACGACTATCACCATCACGGCGGCAAGTATGACCTTTACCGGAGCAATGGTTTTTGCCTGACGGCGGTTTTTTATTATCCTGAGAGAACGGGTTTTGAGTTCCTTATCCTGTTCTGTTCCGGTTTTGGCTGCAAAATTTTCAAGGTTATAATCAAAAGCAACCTCCGTCAAGGTTTTTCCCCCTCTCATCAAATTTAAACTTCCTAAAACTTAAAGTTTTTCAATTACGCGAAGCTTTGCGCTTCTGCTTCTGTGGTTATATTCAAGTTCCTCCGCGGTGGGTTCGATGGGTTTTCTTGTTGTAAGTTTGCCCCGGGGTGTTTTTCCGCAAACGCAGACCGGAAATTCCGGAGGGCAGGTGCAGCCTTTTGTATATTCAGCAAAGGCTCTTTTGACCATTCTGTCCTCGAGGGAATGGAAGGTTATGATAGCAAATCTTCCGCCGGGTGCAAGTCTTTCGAAAACTCTGTCGAGGGCTTCAGCAAGCCTATCAAGTTCGCCATTTGTCGCAATGCGAATAGCCTGGAAAGTCTGACGAGCAGGATGTCCGTTGCTTGCTCTTCTTGCGGCTGCGGGATAGGCGTTTTTCACTATTTCCGCAAGTTCCGTGGTGGTTTCGATGGGTTTTATCGCTCTTGCGTCAACAATAGCATTCACGATTCGGGGGGTGAATTTTTCCTCGCCGTAATCATAAAGGATCTTAGCAAGCTGTGCGCCGGAAAAACCATTCACTATATCGTAAGCGGAAGTGCCTTCCTGGCTCATTCTCATATCAAGGGGGGCTTCGTTATGATAGCTGAATCCCCTTTCCGCGGCATCGAGCTGATGGGAGCTTACGCCGAGGTCAAGCAGGACTCCATCTGCTTTTTCAATTCCGAGTTTATCGAGAACTGCGGGAATCTCGGCAAAATCGGAACGGATAACCTCGGCGCAAGGGTATTTTGCGAGCCGTTCGGTCGCGATTTTTATTGCATCCGGGTCCTTATCCAGCGCGATAAGTCTTCCGGTTGTAAGACGTTTTGCAATTTCGGAGGAATGTCCTGCACCGCCGGCAGTGCCGTCGATATAAATTCCGTCCGGTTTTATATTAAGCTGTTCGATGCATTCATTAAGGAGCACCGAAATATGCTGAAAATCAAGTTCGCTCATCTTCCGTCACCTCAGAACCCAAGTTCGTCCATCGCTTTTGCGATTTCGTCGGAATCAAAAGCTTCGTTGCGTTCAAGCCAGATTTCTTTATCCCAAAGTTCAACGTGGTCAGAAGCGCCGATTACGGCGATATCCTTGTTAAAATGGGCGAAGGAACGAAGAGTCGGGCTTACAAGCACTCTTCCCTGTTTATCGGGGTTCACAACGGTTGCGGCGGAGAACATGAAACGTTTGAGGTCGCGGGCTTTTGCCTGGGGAAGGCCCGCAACGATTGCGCTTATGCGTTCCCATTCATCCATGGAATAAGCGGAAAGACAGCCATCAAGGCCTTTTGTAATCACGAACTGTTCGCCAAGTTCTTCGCGAAGCTTTGCCGGAAAACTTACGCGGCCTTTTTCATCGAAGCTGTGGTAATATTCGCCGATATACATTGTCTTTCCCTCCTTCCTTTTTGCGGGCGGGTTTTTAAAAAATTTCCCACTTCTCCCCACACTTTGCCATTTATAACCCTATTATACCTCAAATCACAGAAAAATCAATAGTATTTTAAAAAATTTACAAATTAATTTTTCGGCATGATTATGCGAAAAATCGCACTTTTAAGCGCTTTGTGGCAAATTGTGGGAATAAAAAAAGCCCATTTGATAAAAACGGGCTTTTTTGTGATAATTTTTCTGATTTTTGGGGTAAAAAAGAGAGTTTTGTGGGAGATGGTGAACTTTGAAAAATCATAGAAACTGCGCTTTTGTACCATAGCGGTTCTATCTTTTCTCCGGATTTTTCAAGAGTAAAGCAGAAATTATGACAGCTCCTGCTTGCTTCTTGGCGAAAGAAGGCAAAGAAATAAGCCCCTCAGAAAAGAGGGGCTTTATCTTGAAAAATCATTTCGAATCGGAACCATAAATATATTCAGAAACCTCAATAAGGCGAGAACTGCTATCATATTCTTTATGGGTTAGAACATAGTTTTTCCCTCTTTCTTTGTCAATGACAATTGTTTCGTATTCAAGGCCGAGGGGAGTATAAAAAAGGGCTCCAATAATATGGAGACCTTAAAATATTATTTGTGCAAAGCACTCCACTTATTATAAAGTACTATTAAATCTTTTTCATCGGCTGTTTTCTTCAATAATCTTGAAGCAGGTGTACCTACAATATGGATAGGGTCTATTTCCATTGTACCAGGTGGCGTATAAAACCCCTTTAATATGGGATGGTTATAAAAAACATAACTTTTGGGTTTACCTCCAATATCCCAAGTTAGGGTGCCAAGTTCATCATACAAAAGTTGACCGAGAAGCATACCGATATCTCTAATAAAAAATTCTGTAACCGGAGTTAATTTATAGAGAACTTCCCAAGATTTACCAAATCTTTCAACAAAAGGACGGTTTGCTTCTCTTTCTTCTGCAGTAGTTTCTTCTAATCTTGCAAATTTTAAGAACCATCGCCAGACTAATAAAAGTTTTATTTCCGTATCTGTAACTTTTTTAGGGTCATATCCGTAATAAGTAAGCGCTTTATTTAAAACATACTCCGCTCTTATTGGAACCTGTTCAACAAACCAATCAAAATATTCCTGTGTTTGTTTCTTGTTCCATTTTTCATATTCAAGCGGAAACGGAGGAACCGCAAATTCGTATTCAAATCCGTTTTCATTTATTTTAATTTTTTTAGTTTCCATTTTTTCACCTATCAATGAAGTACAATATTTATACGGTTTTTAGAAGTTCATTTTTCAGTATTCAAATATCTCTCCAAAATATTTTTAAAGCTCCTTTTTCACAAAAGGAGCTTTAATTGTTCCGTTTATTTCTGTGCGGCAGTCTGGCTCTGCTTCGGCTGGTTGAATGCGGTTCTGGTGGATTTTACTTCATTAAGGGAAGCGGCAAGGGTTTCTTCGGTATTTTTGAGGATTCCGTCAACAAAATCCTTTGCGGACTGACGCATTTCGCGGCTCTGCTGCTGTGCCTGCTGGGTAATTTCGGCAGCTTTATTTTTGCTCTGGCGGACTATTTCTTCTTCTTCAACAAGGGCAGCCGCGCGTTTTTCGGCACGGGCGATGATGGTTTCTGCCTCTTCCTTTGCTTTTTCAACAATGGCGGCGCGGTCCGCAACGATGGACTGGGCCTGTCTTATTTCAACCGGAAGGTTAAGGCGAACGTCATCAAGAAGTTCGCGGACTTTGTCTGCATCAACAACGCAGCGTCCGCCGGTAAGCGGAAGTGACCAGGAACGGTCGATAAGTTCATCAAGCTGATCAAGAATTTCTTCGATAGGCATAATTATGTCCTCCCCAAATTTATTTAAGTCTTTTTTCAATTTCCTCAACAATAACTTTCGGAACAAAATCCGAAACATCTCCGCCAAAAGCGGCAATTTGCCTTATAAGGCTGGAACTTACGTACATATTCTGCGGATCCGCGGTGATAAAAACCGTTTCTGCGCAGGGTGCAAGGCTTCTGTTGGCAAGGGCCATCTGGAATTCGTATTCAAAATCCGAAGAGGAACGAATTCCTTTCACTATGGCGCAGATATCATTCGCCCTGACGTAATCTGCCAGAAGCCCGCTGAAGGTATCCACCTTCACCTTTTTGATGCCTTCGACCGCTTTCGCGATGAGAGCACATCTTTCCTCCGGAGAAAAAACGCATTTTTTATCCGGATTTGTTACAACAAGGACGGTCACTTCGTCAAAAAGCTCCGCCGCTCTTTTTATTATGTCCATATGCCCGTTGGTGATGGGGTCAAAGCTCCCGGGGCAAACCGCTTTTTTCATTTTCAGTCCTCGCCGCGTTTATACATCAGCACTTTTGTGCTTCCGTAACGGTATTCTTTCGCTTTAACAAGTTTTCCGGCTTCTTCCGGAAGATCGATGTTCTTTGCGGTTTCGCAAAGGACCACTCCGCCCTGGCGCATTACTTTTGAAAGCGCAGGAAGCACCACCGGAAGCTGTTCCGCCGCATACGGCGGATCGAGAAACGCAATATCGAATCTTTCGAAAGCGCTGGAAAGATACATAAGCGCATCTCCGGTTTTAAGTTTTGCTTCTTCGGCAAAACCGCAGTTTTTAATGTTTTCTGTAATGCATTTCTGGGCAACCTTTGCGCTATCCACAAAAACGCAGGATTTTGCCCCGCGGGAAAGAGCTTCGATTCCAAGCTGTCCGCTTCCTGCAAAAAGATCAAGCACGTCGGCACCCTCTATAAGAAACTGAATGGAAGAGAACATCGCCTCTTTGACTTTTTCTCCGGTGGGACGGGTAACGTCCCTTCCTTCCGGAGTAACAAGGCGTTTTCCCTTCGCCGTTCCGGTTATAACTCTCATAAAATTACCTCCATTTGGGATAGTTCTATTATCCTATTTTTCGGCATAAATGTCAATGTTATTCTTCGCTGTCAAGGAATTCCCGAAGGGATTTTGCCGCGGCAGCGGTCATTCCCGGGGCATTAGAAAGTTCCTCTTCCGTTGCGGATTTTATCGCCTTCATGGTTTTGAAATGCTTTAAAAGCGCTTCAGCGCGTTTTGGGCCGATACCTTCCGCTTTTGTTATAAGCATTTCAAAATTGGTTTTGGCGTGCTTTTTGCGGCTGTAACCGATGGTGAAGCGGTGGACTTCATCCTGCACCGCCGTTACGAAGTTAAATACTTCCCTTACCGGAGAAATGGCGATTTCGCCGCCGTTTTTAGCGATAGCTCTTGTTCTGTGCCGGTCGTCCTTCACCATGCCGAAAAGGGGTACGTCGATTCCCATTCGGTCGAAAAGTTCCTGCACCGCCGCCACATGGCCTTTGCCGCCGTCCAAAAGGATAAGGTCCGGTTTTCTTCCAAAGGAAGAACCGCTTTCCTTTTCATCAAAATAATGATTGAAGCGCCTTTCGAGCATTTCGCACATGCAGGCATAGTCATCCGGTGCGGATACGGTTTTTATGGAGAATTTTTTATAGTCGCTCTTCTTGGGACGGGCGTTTTCGTAAACCACCATTCCGCCGACCACGGTTTCCGCACCGAAGTTCGAGATATCGTAAGCTTCGATTATTTCCGGTGCTTTTTCCATTCCTAGCATTCTGCCAAGTTCATCAAGAACGGCAACTTCCCTGCTCGTCCTTGATTTTTCGTGGGAGAGTCGCTCCGCGGCGTTGTTATATGCCATATCCGTGACCTGTTTGCGCTCGCCTTTTTGCGGAACTGTTATGTTGACTTTTCTTCCGGCTTTTTCGGAAAGCCAGCGTTCCAAAAGCTCCGCTTCCTCACATTTTTCGTGGAGTGCTATTTCCTTCGGGATATCGGTTCTTCCGGAATAAAAGCTCTGGAGGAATTCCGTCACGAAGGCAGGTTCCGTTCCGAAATCTTTGAGTATATATTCATCTTTATCAACAAGCCTTCCTCCACGGAAGCTCAGAACCACCGCACAGCAGTTTTCGCCGCTTTGGGCAACCGCGATGACGTCCTGCTCCTTCACCTTTGAAAAAACGACCTTCTGGCGGCTGGCAATACCTTCAATGGCCTTTATTCTGTCCCGAAGAACCGCAGCACGTTCAAAATCCTCCGCTTCCGCAGCGGCGAACATTCTTTCCGTCAGCTTTTCAATGGAAGCGGTGCTTCCGCCTTTTATGAAATCAATGGCTTCGCCGAGGGTTTCGTCATATTCCCGCTCGGAAATTTTTCCCCGGCAGACGCCCATGCAGTTTTTGATGTAATAATTAAGGCAGGGTCTTGCTTTCCCGAATTCCTGGGGGAACTTACGGTTGCAGGTGGGGAGCATAAAAGCCTTGTTGGCCTCGGCAACGGTCTGGCGCACAACATAGGAACTGATATATGGGCCGAGATATTCGGCACCGTCATCGGCTTTTTGAAGGACTCCGGTCAGCTTGCTGTATGGTCCCGGAGAAATTCGGACATAGCTGTAACCTTTGTCATCCTTGAGAAGAATGTTATATTTCGGGGAATATTGCTTTATAAGGCTGCACTCAAGAATCAGCGCTTCAAATTCACTGTCGGTAACAATATATTCAAAATCGTGGACGTGCTCCACCATTTTATAAACCTTGGGAAGGTGCTTTTCCACATTGCGGAAATAGCTTGTCACGCGGTTTTTCAGCTTTTTTGCCTTGCCGACATAAATTACCTTTCCGCTTTTATCATGCATGATATAGACGCCGGGTTCCATCGGAAGACTGAGCGTTTTTTCGTGAAGATATGGTAATCTCGGGTTATCCAATTTTCCGGCCTCCTTTTTCAATATCTGCGTGCGTATTTTTCTCTATTGTAACAAAAAACGCCGCAAATATCACTACTTGCGGCGCAAAAATTCAAATTTTTAACAATCAGTCTGCAAAACCGGATTCTATAAGTTTTACAAGGGAGTTTACTGCTTCTTCCTCATCAACACCATCAGCAAGAATGGTGATTTCGGTATCGCCTGCGATTCCGAGAGAAAGAACGCCGAGAAGGCTTTTTGCGTTTACTCTTCTTTCATCTTTTTCAACCCAGATGGAGGATTTGAATTCGTTGGATTTCTGGATGAAGAAAGTTGCGGGGCGGGCATGAAGACCGACCTGGTTGAGAACTTTAACAGAATTAGAATACATATAATAAATCTCCTCATTAACAATATTTTAATTGCTGTCACAATTATAACAGTTTAATTCTTCCAATTCAATCAAATGTGGCATTTTCTATAAAATTTCCATAACGCCGTTAAAATTATTCGGTTTATTTGTCGAAAATAACCATAAGTTTTAAACCATTATAAGCAAATTATACAGCACCGGAATCGCCATTGCCGGAAGAAGATTCGCGGTTTTGAATTTTTCTCCTGCAATAAAATTGATTCCTATGCACATGATTATGGCATATCCCACCGCGGAAAACTGAACCATCATATCGGGATACTCCTCTATCACCGGCTTTATTGCCGAAGCAAGAAGTGAAATTGAGCCCTGATAGACAAAAAGCGGAACGAAGGAAAACACGACCCCGATTCCCATAGCGGAAGCAAGAACGATTGCCGTTATGAAGTCAAGGGTGCTTTTTATGAACAGAACGCTCGAATCCCCGGTAAGTCCGTCATTGATGGAACCGATAACGCTCATGGAACCCACACAGAAAATAAGGCAGGCGGAAACAAGACCTTTTGAAAATCCTTCTGCCTTTGTTTTCTTTTCTATTTTATTCCCAAGGGAATTTATCCTTTCATCTATCCGGAAGAATTCCCCGATAAGATTTCCGATAACAAGGCTGAGGAGAAGGATCATTCCTCCGTTTTCGGAAAGCTTTCCGTTTTCGCCGACGGAAATCATGTTCGTGATAACGCCGTTCATTCCTATTACAAAAACGGCTATGCCTTCCGCCTTCATAACGCTTTCGGTTATTTCGCTGCGGATGCCTTTTTTGAGGAAGATTCCGATTATTCCGCCGATTATAACGGCAACTGAATTAACAACAGTACCAAGCATGGCGTCATTCCTCTTTTTTCAGCATATCCGGACGTTTTTCCATGGTGCGTTTAACCGCCTGTTCATGGCGCCAATCTGAAATGAGCTTGTGATTGCCGGAAAGCAGAACGGAAGGAACTTCCCTTTCGTGCCAGATTTGCGGACGGGTGTATTGGGGATATTCAAGCAGACCGGAATAATGGCTTTCGTCCTCGAAGCAGACGTCTTCGGAAAGGACTCCGTCGCAAAGCCTTGCCACCGCATCCGTGAGCACCAGAGCACCGAGTTCTCCGCCGGTAAGAACATAGTCGCCGATGGAAACCTCCTTATCGACAATTTCTTCGATAACGCGCTCGTCTATTCCCTCATAATGTCCGCAGATGAGAAGCAGATGCTCGTAATTTTCAGAAAAATCCACAGCCATTTTTTGGTTGAGCACAGCACCTTGAGGTGACATATAAATCACAAAGGGTTTTGAGCACGCTTCTTCGCAGACGTGCTCATAGCATTTAAAAATCGGATCCGCCTGCATCAGCATTCCGTTTCCGCCGCCATAGGGAGGCGCATCCACCCTTTGGTGCTTATCTTCGGAATAATCGCGGATGTTATGACAATAAATTTCGATAAAACCCGCTCTTCTGGCTCTTCCGATGATGCTCGTTTTGAGCACGGCTTCGCACATTTCCGGAAAAAGTGTTGCAATATCAATCCTCATCGTCAAAAAGTCCTTTCATAGGGGTGATGGTGAGAATACCTCCGTCAACATCGACCTTGTCGATAACCTGCGGAATTGCGGGAATCCAGGTTTCTTTTCCGTCTTCCCCACGCACACAGTATATATCGTTTGCGCCGGTGGGTGCAACGTCGGAAACTTCGCCGTAAACATTGCCTTCGCCGTCAACCACTTTAAGCCCGATGATATCCTGGATAAAATAATCTCCCTTTTTCATGGGAATATCGTTTCGGTTCATATAAAGGACCTTGCCGACAAACTTCCTTGCTTCTTCGGGGGTATCCACCCCTTTAAGCTTTACAAGATAGACGTTTTTATGGGGCTTTGCATAGGAAACGCGGTATTCCTGTTCGCCGTTTTCATCAAGATACATTCTTGCGCTGCGCTCGATATCGCCAGGATCGCACCAGGGATAAAGACGAATATCTCCGCGAAGGCCATGGACGGTAACGACTTCTCCCACTTCAAGAAACTGCTTTTTCATAAAATAAAACCTCTCATAATTTCATAATTCCCCCGTCAAAAGGATTTGACGAGGGAATCATTCTTCAAAAAATTATTCAATCGTGACAGCAACTTTCTTGCCGGCACGGTTAGCGGCAGTGCGCATAAGGGTGCGGATCGCACGGGCAATTTTTCCCTGGCGACCAATAACTCTTCCCATATCGGAAGCAGCCACATGAAGGTGATAAACAACTGTACCTTCTTCATCCGGCTCATCAACGGTTACGGAAACAGCATCCTTATCTTCAACAAGGCCGCGTGCGATTACAGCAAGCAGTTCTTCCATGCTGAAACCCTCCGGCATTAGAGAACGCCTTCGATTTTGAGAAGTGCTTTAACGGTATCGGTGGGCTGTGCGCCGGAAGCGATCCATTTTTCAACTTTCTCTTTATCAACTTTGATTACGGAAGGTTCTTTGGTAGGATCATAATAGCCAACTTCTTCGATGAAACGGCCATCTCTGGGATAACGGGAATCTGCAACAACGATTCTGTAGAAAGGTGCTTTTTTAGCGCCCATGCGGCGCAGTCTGATTTTAACGGACATGGTTTTTTCCTCCTATGGTTAAATAAAATTTAAAACTTGTTTATCTCATAAGGCATTTTGCCTGAAAGACCTTGATTAAAAGGGCATTCCGCCGCCGAAGCCGCCTTTGTTTTCCATCTGGCTGAGCATCTGGCGCATTTTTTTGCCCTGTTTTCCGTTGCCGGAAAGCTGCTTCATCATCTTCTGCATCTGTTCGAACTGTTTGAGAAGGCGGTTTACGTCCGAAACTTCGGTTCCGGAACCGGCCGCTATTCTCTTTTTGCGTTTTGCATCGATGATAGAGGGTTTAACCCTCTCTTTTTTAGTCATGGAATTGATGATTGCCTCGGTTCTGCGGAGCTGTTTTTCTCCTTCCGCTTCCTGCTCATCCGTAAGCTTTGCTTTTGCGCCCGGAAGCATATTTACTATGGAACTGAGGGAACCCATCTTTTTCACCTGTTTCATCTGCTCCAGCAGATCGTTGAGGTCGAAGGTGTTTTCGCCCATCTTTTTGGCCATTTCCTCGGCTTTTTTGGCGTCCATTCTTTCCTCTGCCCTTTCGATAAGGGTAAGGACATCGCCCATTCCGAGGATTCTCGAGGCCATGCGGTCCGGATGGAACGCTTCGAGGTCGGTAAGTTTTTCGCCGGTACCGATGAACTTGATGGGTGCGCCGGTAACTGCCCTTACGGAAAGTGCCGCACCGCCGCGGGTATCGCCGTCCAGCTTGGTAAGGATGGTGCCGGTGATTCCGAGTTTTTCGTTGAAGGCTGCGGCAACATTTACCGCATCCTGACCGGTCATGGAGTCGATTACCAGCAGAATCTCTTCGGGTTTGAATTCATCTTTAAGACCCTGAAGCTCATCCATAAGCTCGGTATCAACATGAAGGCGGCCCGCCGTATCCAGAATTACGATATCGTTGCCGTAATCCTTTGCGTGGGAAACCGCTTTTTTTGCAATGGTAAGGGGTTCAATCTGGCCCATTTCAAAAACAGGAACGTCAATCTGGCTTCCGACAACTTTAAGCTGATCGATTGCCGCAGGACGATATACGTCGCAGGCAACAAGAAGCGGTCTTCTGCCCATTTTTTTGAAATGGAGCGCAAGTTTTCCCGAATGGGTGGTTTTACCGGAACCCTGGAGACCGACCATCATAATTATGGTGGGAATTTTTGAGGAGAACTGAATCCTTGCGTTGGATTCGCCCATCAAAGCGGTGAGTTCCTCATTAACAATTTTGATAACGTGCTGGGCGGGAGTAAGGCTTTCGAGCACTTCCGCGCCAACCGCTCTTTCGCTGACTTTCGCGACGAAATCCTTCGCAACTTTATAGTTGACGTCCGCTTCGAGAAGAGCAAGGCGGACTTCGCGCATGGCGGCTTTAACGTCGCTTTCGGTGAGCTTTCCCTTATTTCTCAGTTTTTTGAAAACCGCGGAAAGCTTATCGGATAATCCTTCAAATGCCATATTTTCTCTCCGTTAATCATTAAGGTGGCCGGCAACTTCGATGATTTTCATCGTGTGCTGGGTAATATCGCGGATGGTTGCACCGCGGATGCTGTCATCTTCGATGGCGTGGGCTTCACTTATAATGGTATCAAGACCGCGCTGAATCTCGCGGAAGCGTTTTGCAAGTCCGAGCTTTTCTTCCATTTCGAGAAGGGTTGCTTCAGCTCTTTTTATGGAATCGCGAACACCCTGCCTTGTTATGCCGAGATGTTCGGAAATTTCAGCAAGAGAAAGGTCATCGTTATAATAATAATCGATTACGTCCTGCTGTTTTTCGGTAAGAATTTCGCCGTAAAAATCGAAAAGAAGCGAGATATTCATATCCTTCGGCATTGTGTTCACCTCCTTTTTTGTAAAGTAATTTGCTTTACAACAACATTAATATTATAAAGGAAAAACGCCCAACTGTCAAGCACTTTTGGGCGTTTTTTATAAATATTTCTATTGAATTTTAGCTAAAAAACAGATTTTTCTCAGCCTTCCACAGGGAATTTATCAATAAGTTTTACAGCATATCTTCTGATGAGGTTTGCATCGAGAACATTTACATTTCCGTTGCCGTCAACATCTGCCGCGACAATCTGGTCATCGGTAAGTTCCAAAAGTTTTGCGGAATATCTTCTTATGACGTTCGCATCGAGTACGTTGATTTTTCCGTTGCCGTCAACATCGCCGAAAACAGCTTCCACGATCTCGAGCACTCCGTCTTCGACTTCAACCCGGAATTCTTTTGTGGAAGAATCCGCAAAAATCATTTCATATATGTTTCTGTTTTCAACAACATCTATGGTAAATCCCAAAGGAACCGCATCTTCACGCACTTCAAATTCAATTTCAAGGAGCGTTCCGCCTTCGGTAAGACCATTTATATCATCCCATGTAAAATAAATTATTCCGTCTTTCGCATAATTTACGGTCGCATTGGGAAGAAGAACGGATTCGCAGGAAACCACATCAAAGTGCCATGCGTCATATTTTATTGCGAACTGGATGCAGGCAGCATCCGCGGGTTCCGAAAGGTTTACTTTTATTTTTGCTTTTCCGCCGGCAACAGTTGCCGCAGAGGTAACAGAAATTTTTGATTTTGCCTCGGCTTCCATTTCCCATACCGGATAGAAATCCACATCTTCGTTAAGGATATATACGTCACCGGGGAAATATTCCGGTTCTTCCGCATCTTTTGAAGTTGCCCAGCCAAGGAATTTATGCCATTTGCGGGTCGGCACTTCTTCGGGAATTACAAAATCAAAATTTTCACCTTTTCGATAATATTTTTTTGCTATCCATTCCCCGTCCTCGAGATTAAAGAAAACGTCATAAGACGGCGGAGCTTCCAGAACGATTTCATATTGACCGAGTGAGGAATCGGAACCCTGGATTTGGAGAACTACAGGTTCTTCCACATACGCAATGCTGTAATCCACCCTGATTTCCTGCACCAACTGGCCGTTTTTAAGAATATAATAACTGACCACAGGTTCTTCTTCGATTTCGATTTCAAATTCTTCGCGAAGGGTTTCCCATGTATAGCCGGTGTCAACTCTTATGGTATAATCCCCCAGAATCACCTGATCGCCCAAAAATCCGAACATAATGCTGTCCGTTTTTCTGTCAAAATCAAAATCCGCGGAAAAAACCCCGTAATATTTAAAGTTTACTCCCTTTTGACCGGCTTTTATGTTTTTGAGTTCAACAAGCATATCCCAGCAGTCTATGCGAAGATTTTTGCCCTGGATAGCTCTGAATGCGGCGACGGAAACAACTGCTGCATCTTCATAGGCTATTTCGCTTTCTCCTTTTACGGAAGAAACATAGTCGGAACAGCCGATTGCGCCGCATTCAAGAGATTCCCAATCCGAAAAACCGTTTGCCGCTGCTTTTACCTGTTCAAGTGGGAAAAGGGTTACGTCTTCAATTATTCTGTATGTTTTAGTAACCTCGGTTCCGTTAAGGGTCGCTTTTATTTTGAGCATTCCTTCGATATATTCGGCACCGTAGTTATCCTCTATCGTCACTTCAAAAATATTCACGTTGGTAAGAAGAACGGCTTTGTAAAGGGTTGTCTTGTTTTCTTTGTTAAGCTGATTCGCGCGTTCCATTGCATAGATGTATTTCATCGGCTCGGATACAATTTCTCCTTCGTATTCAACACCGAACATAATATCCATTCCGTAAACTTCCATTTTTTCCGGGTCGAATTCGAGCAGCGATGCAGAAACGCAGCCCGCGGAAGATATTGTTATATTTTCATAAGGCTCATCATCAAGAGCGAAATAATATCTTCCGGCCATGGTTGCATAAAGAACTTCAGCTTCTTCAACGGGCTTTGAAAGATTTATATATATTTTCTTTTCATATCCGGTTTCTTCCGGAATCAATTCTCCTTCTGAAGCAAATGTGCTTATTCCAAAGGAAAAAGCCATTATGAAAGCAAGAACAAGGCTTACGATTTTTTTCATGGCAAACATCATCTTCCCATCATTTATAGTTAATTTTATTATACTCTTTATATATAATAAATCAAGGCGTTTGCTTGTTTATTGCAACAAAAAAGGCACGGCTTTAGCCGTGCCAATTTTATAATTTATGCTTCCGCCGGGAAGGAATCAACAAGCTTTGCAACATATCTTCTGATAAGGTTTGCGTCAAGGACGTTGATTTTTCCGTTGCCGTCAACATCCGCCGCAGCTGTCTGCTCATCGCTCAGTTCAGCAAGTTTTGCGGTGGCTCTTCTTACCATGTTTGCATCAAGAACGTTGATTTTTCCATTGCCGTCAATGTCGCCGTAAAGAACGCTTGCGGAAACGCTGTCCTGGGTCATATAGCCCTTCCATCTGGTATCTTCGATTACCCAGGTGGAATTGCCTTTTGGATAAACGATTACGTCATAATCCGCATCGAAGGTTGCGGAAGAATCCGCAGCCTCATAAACAGTTTCCGGAGCGTCGCCTTCGAAGGTATAATATTTTCCGCCGCAGTTTTCGAAAGTGCCCGTTCCAAGAGATTTGATATTTGCGGGAATCGTAACTTCTTTATCTATCATTTCGCAATCACGGAAAACATCTCCGAAAAGGCCGCTGATGCCGCTTCCGATTTTGATTTTTCCGTCGAAGCTTTTGCAGAATTCAAATGCGGAGGGTCCAAGATATGTTACGTTGTCGGGAATGGTAATATCGCCGGTGAGTCTTTCGCAATATCTGAAGGCATCCGGTTCAATTCTTTTAAGTCCGGTTCCGAGAATCAGTTTTCCGTCAAAACCTTCGCAGGATTCAAATGCGCCTTCGCGAATGGTTTCAACGCTGTTCGGAATAACAAGGTCACCTTTCAGCGCACGGCAGGCATAGAATGCTTCTTCGCCGATTTCGGTTATTCCTTCCGCGATTTCAAGGCTTGTAAGGCGGTAGCATCCGCTGAAAGTTTTCTTTGCGATGGTGCCGATGCTCTTAGGAATCACAAGCTTTCCGTCAAAGCCTCTGCAGCAGTCAAAAGCATTTTCGCCAAGGGTTACAACGCTTTCCGGAATAATAAGGTCGCCTGTAAGAGCAAAGCAATATCCAAAAGCGCCTTCCCCGATTTCTTTGAGGTTTGAGGGAATTCTGAGTTTTCCATAAAGGTTGTTGCAGCCATTGAAGGCATAATTGCCGATTCCTTCAAGGCTTTCGGGAAGTATCAATTCATTGGCCGCATGGTCAAGGGCAAAAAAGGCATAAGCGCCGATATATTTTACTCCCTCTTCGATAACGATGGAGGTGATTTTACTGTTATATTGAACCCACGGAGCGGTGGTTGCCCAGCCCATAAAATCAATGTATTTCTCTTCAAAATCGCGCATTCTTCCCGTTCCGCCAATGGTAAGCTTTCCGCTTGCGGTAAGGGACCAGGTTACTTCGAGCTGTTCACCCATGGCGCCGATATTTCCCGAATCGATGATTTCATCCTTTCCGACGTTATCCGCGCTGTAACCTTTATGTTCTGTAACCGGCTCTTCTGTTTGCAGATGGAGCACATCGAAGGAATCGAAGGTGGGGTTTTCTGCGGTTGCTTCCCGGAATGTTGTCATTCCGCTGATGAAAAATTCATTGACACCGCAGTTTTTGAAAGCTTCGTCACCGATAGTCCATACAGTTGAAGGAATTACTACTGAACCACCCATATCCTTGCAATCATTGAACGCGCCCGCTCCGATGGCAACAAGACCTTCCGGAAGAACAAGCGAATCAAGACATTTGCATCCCTGGAAGGCATAGGTTCCGATGTTTTTTACGTTTTTCGGAACAACAAGGCTTCTCCAAATATAGCTGCAGTTTTTGAAAGCATAGTCGCCTATGGATTCAAGGGTGCTCGGAAGGAAAAGCGGTTCGTTATGAAGATTTGCATCGGCAAAAGCGTAATTGCCGATGGTGGTTACGCCCTCTTCGATAACAACGTCATAAATATACCAGTTGTATTCCATCCAGGGTGCTTCTTCTGCTTCGGTATAGTTTTCCATGGGGCCTTTTCCGCTTATAACAACGGTGCCGTCCGGTTCTATTACCCACTGAAGGTTTTTGCCGCCTTCTTCCGCACCACAATAACCGGAAGCGATGTTTCTTTCGTTCTCTTTAAGGGTAAAGCCGTTCCAGGGTTTTCCTTCGCCGCGATCCCAGCCATAATCGCTTATGAAGCAATAGATGGTATCTTTTTCCTTATCGAAGGGAGGGCGTTTTTCGAACCCTTCTTCAAGTTCCGGTGCTTCGGTATAGAAGAAGAAATTATCGACTCCGCAGTTTTTGAAAGCATAGTTGCCGATATAATCTACTCCTTGGGGAATTACGGCATCTTTTTCAAAACCGGTGCAGCCATAGAAGGCATAATGACCGATTCTTTCGTTTCTTTCGCCGATAACAAGTTCGCCGTTAAAACCGGTGCAATTATAAAAAGCACCGTCTTCAATAAGATGAAGGTTATTTGGCAAAACAAGGTCGCCGGAAAGGCCTGTGCAGTCTTCGAAAGCATAGAATCCGATGGAATATAAATTTTCCGGAAGTTCAAGGATGCCGGTGATATTGGAACAATCCGTAAAAGCATGGTTGCCTATGGAGTTCACATCTCCGTCAAACACAAGCTTCGTGATGACCTCCCTTTGATTATACCAGGGAGCAGGTTCGTTCCGCGAATAATTTGCCATATTGCCCCAGCCGGTTATGGTAAGGGTTCCGTCATCGGAAAGAATCCATTCCATGTTATCGCCGTATTCTCCGCAATATCCGCGCATTTCGCCGCTTATTGCGCCGAAAGCCGTTATAGAAAGGCAGAAAACCAGCACAAGCATAAGCATTGCCGATAAAATTTTCTTCATTTTTAAAATCCTCTTTTCGGGTCATATATGGTTATATTTTACATCATATTGTATCCTTCGTCAACATAAAAAGAAATGAGCACGGCTCCAAAAAAAGCCGTGCTCAAACTGTTTTTTATATGCTCAATTTTACCAGACTATGCTTTCGTTTATGATTTCGACCTTTACCAGATCATAATTCGCATCGGCAAAGATGAAATCTTCGTTTTCCTCAACTGTGAATCCAGCGTTTTCATCGGAAGAGGTGAATTCAATTTCATAAAGCTCTGTGATATTCTGAGCAGAAATGGCATCCCAAACAAAATAAATCACACCGGGGATTCCATCGTTAAATGTTGCACCGGGAACAAAAAGATTGCATCCGGTAATGGTGATTTTTTCCGGGTCATATCTTGCTTCAAAGCTTATCGCGGAAAGACCTTTATTTTCTGAAAGTTCGAATTTGACCTTTCCGTCCTTCTTTTCACTTATCATAAGGCTTGTGTATTCGGGTTCCCATTCGATGGTTGCATAGCCGTTCCATTTTCCGTTTGTTTCAATTTCCCAATCAAAACCGGCTGGATAGAAAATCAGCGTTCCGGGATATCCGGCAACTTTTTCGGTTTTTTCGGGTGCTTTTCCATAAAAATAGATTTCGTCCGCATTTTCCTGTCTTCCGAAGCTTTCAAGATCGGATTTGATTCTTACGGAAGTGTTCGCATTATTGAAAGCATCATCTCCGATGATTTTTACGTTTTCGGCGATTCTGATTTCATAAAAACCGGTGTTTTCAAAGGCTCTTCCGGCAATTTCGGTGACCTCTTCCGGAACAAAATATCTTCCGGTTTTAAGCTGGGGGCTTGCGATGAGGGTTTTCATATCCTTGGTGAAGAGGATTCCATCAACAGAGCAATAATCTGCGTTATCGGGGCTGACTTCGATTTTTTCAAGTTTATTGGTTCCCTTTTCTCCCCAATAGCTGAAGGCAAAATCGCCGATTTCCTTTACGGTGGAAGGAATCTTAACAGAAGTTATTTTGGCACATCTTTCAAAAGCATAGCTTCCGATGCTTTCAAGCCCTTCCGGGAAAACAAGTTCACCTTCGATTTTTGTTGCGGCGAAAGCATAGGCACCGATGGATTTTATCCCTTCGGGAAGTTCGAGTTTTCCGTCAATAAAGCTTGAAAAGAACGCGCCTTCGCCTATGGATTCGGCTTTTTCGGGAATTTCAATTTCGTAATCAACCGCAAGTTCCGCAAAGGCATAGCTTCCGATATGGGTTATCCATTTTTCGATGTAAATTCCCTTGGAATTTGCGGAATATCCATACCATGGGGTCATGGCTGCGGAAGAATAATCTTCCATTGCGCCGGCGCCGTTGAAGCTGAGTTTATCATAAATATCAAAGGTCCATTTGATATTTTCTCCTCCATCTTCCGCTCCGCAATAGCCTTCCGCAACAATTTCCACCGGGAAGAAATCAATAACATCGGCGGTATTCTGAATTACGCTGCTTGTATCGAGGACATTTACCTTTCCGTCGCCGTTTACATCCGCAACAGAAAGCTGTTCTTCTTCCAGTTCAATCATTTTTGCAGCGTATCTTCTGATAAGGTTTGCATCAATTACGTTTACTTTTCCGTCACCGTTGATGTCGCCGTAAATTTCCGCGGCAAAGGCATTCACAGAAAGAGCCGCCGCAAGAAAGACAAATAAAACAAGCGAAAAAAACTTTTTCATTCTTTCCCCTCCATTGCATATATATATTAATTATACATCTTTAATTTAATAAAAACAATCCGAAAAAGCAAAATAACCGCAAAATAAAAACGGCAAACATCCGCATGTCTGCCGCTTTTTTCATTAAATTGCAACCGGGAAATCGGTTATAAGTTTTGCCGCAAATCTTCTGATAAGGTTTGCATCGATTACGTTGATTCTTCCGTTTCCGTCAACGTCACCTGCTTTTGCCTGCTCGCTGTCAATGGTAACAAGCTTAGCGGCAGATCTTCTGAGAAGGTTTGCGTCGATTACGTTGATTTTTCCGTTTCCGTCAAGATCTCCGAAGATAATGGTGACATCTTTATATCCTTCCGCGACAAGACCGTTCCAGCAGCCGTTTTCATCAAGCTTCCAGCTTGCGTTGTCTTCAGGGAAATGGATCGTTGCATCGGAATTGAAAGGAGATTCTGCTCCGGAATCCACCTTCGGTGCGTCGCCTTCAAAATAGAATTCATCGATTCCGCAGCCGGAAAAAGCTTCCCCGCCGATGGCTTCAAGGCTTTCGGGGAAAGTGATTTTTTCTTCAAGGCTGCTGCAGTTTTTGAATGCGCCTTTTCCGATTTCAGAAACGCCTTCCGGAAGCTCAACGGTTCCGGTCATATTGACGCAGTCAGAAAAAGCATAATCCGCAATGGAGGTTACGCCTTCTTCAAGAACAAGGTTCTTTATGCTTTCTCTGAGTTCATACCAAGGTGCAATGGCATCGCCGTTTGCATTATCTGTAATATTTCCGTCCGTGGTATCAAAGTTTGAATCCGAACCGGAATTTCCTTCGAAATGCATCTCGCCGGTTCCTTCAATAACCAAAGTTCCATCATAGGTAAGCTTCCAGGAAAGATTATCTCCGCAGGTTCCTTCTCCGATTATAACTTCGTCATATTCATGTCCTTCCGGAACAAATTCGTTGAGCTCAAAGCCGTTCCAGAGATTATTGTCATCGAAAGACCACTTATGGGCGGTTCCGCTGAGGTACCAAAGTTTTATGGTTCCGTTTTCGGTGCAGAAGGAATTGTCTTCACATTCATAAGGCTCGCCGGAGATGAAATATACCTCAACATTTCCGCCGAAGGGTGCAAAGGCACGGCTTCCGATATATTTGAGTGCGCTGTTTATTTCAACCTTTCCGTTATAGCCCGCGAAAGCATTATTATCAATGCTTTCAACACTTTCGGGAAGAACAATTTCTTTCGCGGAGCTCATGCCGAAGGCATAGCTGCCGATTTTTCTGGTTCCTTCCGGAACAGAATAGCTTTCGGAAAGAATATTGGGATAGAAAAGCAGTTCTGCTTTGTTTTTGCTGAAAAGGATTCCGCCTTCGGCACAGAAATTATCATTTCCTTCTGAAACGGTTATTCCCTGCACTTTTGCGCCGTAAAATGCGTTCGGTGCGATTTTATCAAGAGAGGAAGGAAGGTCGATGGTTCCGGAAATATTGGAAAGTCCGCAAAAAGCGGCTTTTCCGATATAGGTTATTCCATCTTCAAGAACCACGGTGGTTATGCGATCATTATATTTCCACCAGGGTGCGCTTGATGAAACTGTTCCGGAAGTGGAAACAGCCATGGAATAATCTTCCATTTTACCGCCGCCGCTTATGGTAAGAACTCCGCTTTCATCAAGATTCCAGGTAAGGTTTTTTCCGCCGTTCGCTCCGCAAAAACCGCTTGCGGAGAAAACGTCATCTGTTTTGGGATTAAAGCATTTATCGCTCATGGGGTATTCGGAATTAAATTCCTCGGTTTCGAATTCACTATCCCTCGTATGGTTGGAAAAATCCTTTTCGCATTTAAGGAAATAGCTGTAACTTGTTCTGCCTGCATCCCAGGTTGAATCAAGGTTATAATATTTTCCGTTGAGTTCGACTATGTTCCAGCCGTGAGCACCGTTTGTGCTGGTCTGCACACCGGTGATGAATCTTGCGTCAATGCCTTCTTCAAGAGCAAAGCGATAAAGAAGCATTGCATAGCCCTGACAAACCGCAGTTTTATCAATAAGGGCACCATAGGCGGTATATTTTGTTTTATGGTCCTGATTATTCAGATTTTTATAATCATAAGTTACATTATCGCAAATATAATCATAGATGATTTTTATTTTTGCGTAATCACTTTTGCCTTCAAAGTTAAAGGAATCCAAGGTTTTTCTGATAGCTTCATCAACCTTTTTTTCCTGCTCAAAGTCAGTATAATACTGAATTGTGTGATAGCAGATGGTTACATAGCAGCTGTTTCCGAGCTGATATCCGCTGATCTGTGCTTTCCAGCCGCCAAGTTGGCCAATGATATAATCGCCGGCTACAGGATTTCCGCTGTGTTCAACCGCTTCATGAAAAATAGTTTGGGCAATGGTTTTAATTTCGTCAGCATTGCAAATAAAAGGAATGTTTATTATTTCCGTTCTGGAAACAAGTTCTTCGGTAAGGACTTTTGCCGCTTCTTCAATATCGGTATAATAATCCGCATCGGAAAGAGGCATTACCGGATAAATTTCCTCATGAGAAAAATGTTCCTCTGTAATAACATCGGAATAAACAGGGTTAATATATAAATCATCATGGTCAATACATTTGAAAGAAGCAAATGCAGAAACCTGACCGGTCAATATAATGCCAAGGCACAAAGCCAAAGCGATGATTTTTTTCACTTTTTCACCCTTCTTACAAAACAAAATAAATAACGCGCAAACCTGCCCTGCTTATGCAGGGCAGGTTTGGAAAAGCTGAATTATTAATTCAGCTTATTTGCGGTTCTTTTGGGAACATACTGCTGCAGCAGCTGCAAGAGCAACAACGGCATAAGCACCCATTACGGGAGCACCGGTGTTGGGGTTGGTTTCTGCTTCAGCTTTTCCGGTCATATCGATGATAACGGTAGGATCAAGGAAGAATACGTTTTTGATTACTCTGGTTTCAACATGGCTTTCATCGCGTTTGCAAACACGTTTTTCTTCGCCGTCTTCACCAGCGGTTGCTTCTTTGACTACTTCCCATTTGCCCCAGTCGTGGCCGAGTGCAGGAATAGTACCGGTTTCTTCTTCGCCGCAAACACCGCATACATGAACTTTTTCACCGGGGTTGGTGCAGTCGGGAGCTTTGGTTTCGTCCCATTCGCCCCAATCGTGACCGAGCGGATCTACGGGTCTGGTTTCTTTGTGCGATCTGTCACGTTTGCAATAACGGGTTTCTTCGCCGTGTTCATCGCAATCGGGAGCAGTGGTTTCTTCCCAGTCGCCCCAATCATGGCCGAGTTTGGGTTCTACGGAAGTTTTGGTGCCAACAGGGCAGTTTGCTCTCCGGCAGGTGTGGGTTCTTACACCGTCTTCTTCGCAGGTAGGATCGGTGGTTACAACGCCATCATCCCAGTCATGCTCAACAACAGCACCGGTTACGGTTTTGGTTTCCTGGCATCTAAGGCAGGTATAGAGAACGTCAGTGGTTGAGCCGCAGACTGCATCCTGTGCAACACCGGCATCCCAATCGTGTTCAAGAGCATCGATGGTTTCGGTTTCTTCTGCATCGCAGGTGCCGTTATAAGCTTCGCAATGTCTTACTTTTTCGCCTTCAACGCCGCACCAAGGAGCTTTGGTTTCTTCCCAATCGCTCCATTCGTGTTCATGAACATAGTCGATTTCTACTTCTGCGGGTTCTGCGGGAACTTCAATTTCTGCTACGGGGATTTCAAGGAAATCTTCGCCTGCAAAAATGATGTCTTCACCGGGCATGAAGCCGAAAGCAGCAGCGCCAAGTTCTTTAGCGATTGCTTTGAAGGTGATTACAACAAGTTCGCCATCGATAGGAGCAGCTGCAAGAGCATCCCAGTTGATGTAGATTTCGCCGGGAATGAGGGTGTTTACAGTTGCACCTACAAGACCTGCATTAACAGCGCATTCAACAAGTTCAAGTTTGGTTTCGTCATATTCGAAAGCAACCTGAAGAGCGGTAACGCTGCCAAAGTTTTTGGCAAGAACTTTTACTACCTGGGTCTGGCCTTCTGCAGTGAAATCAGAAGTTACAAACTCGATAGCAGGTTTTTCTTCTGCCATTGCAATAACAGAAAGGCTGAGAGCCAGAACCATTGCAAGGGCAAGTGCCATAATTTTTTTCATAGTGTTTACCTCCTATAAAAACTTTATTAGAGACTTTTATAATAATTCCACAGGGAATTTATTAATAAGTTTGGCCGCAAATCTTCGGATAAGATTTGCATCGATAACGTTTATTTTCCCGTTTCCGTCAACATCTCCGGCCGTAAGCTGACCCTCATCGAATGCGATGAGCTTTGCGGCATATCTTCGAAGAAGATTTGCATCGAGGACGTTGATTTTTTCGTCACCGTTTGTATCGCCGTAAATTACGTCGATAACCTCAACGGCAGCGGGAACGAGTTCGATATCGATATCCTCATAACTTCCGGTCATGAAGATTATCTCTTCGTTCTGATCGAAAGAAATATAGGTTTTGGTAGGCTCGATACCTTCTTTAACCTTAAAGACGATATCGAGAATGGAGCCTTCTACATTAAGAGGGGAGAGCGCATCCCAAAGGAAATAGATTTTTCCTTCTTCTGCGGCATTTATGGTGTAATCATCGAGCATCGGCGAAGAAGTGGATTCCACTTCGAGGATGTTCGAATCATAGCTTACGGTAAACTGAATCATTTCCGCCCCGAGATTTTCCGGGATTTTTACGGAAACTGTGCCGGTTTTTCCGGCAGGGATCTTTGCGGAAGTTATTTCGACAATCTTTTTTTCCGGTTCATCGGGTTCTTCCGGTTCTTCCGGGTTTATCCAATTATGACGGATGGTTCTGTAACCCATGTGGTAAGGGGTTTCAAAGCCTTCGGCATCTTCCATGCAATAAAGAACAACATTTTCCGTGAAAGAACTTTCATAGGTATCCGCCGGGAACATTTCCGGTGCATCGCCTTCGAAATAAACCGCTTCGAGCCCTTCGCACCAAAGTGCGGAATCACCGATTCTTGTGATGCCTTCATGGATTTCGGCAATTTTAAGGCTGTCCTGCTCATAAAAAGCGTAATCCGGAATTTCGGTCTTCCATGAATATTCAATATCGCAATTTCTGCCAACGGGACCCAAGGTTTCGAGATTCGAATCCGGGAAAAGAGGATATCCCATCTCCGCAAGGCTTTCGGGAAGAATTACTTTTCGGATATTTTCAAAGCCATAAAAGCCTCCGACCATTCCGACTATGCCTTCTTCTATTACAACCTTATTAATATGTTCGTGATATCTGCCCCAGGGAGCAGTGGTTACTCCGGGAATGATTTCTATTCCGGTCAGCCAATAGCTGTAATATCCGTATCCTTCGCCGCCGATGGTCAGAGTGCCTTCCCTATCGACCTTCCAGGTGATGGTTGTTTCGCCGGAAATATCATCGAAGGTTTTTCCTCCATCAATATAGTCAGGATCGGTTTTTATAGCGTAATCGGAAAGAGAAGAATCGCTTTCGCTTATTTCGAGCCACATGCCGAGATCCGGATCCGCAAGAGTGTAATCAACATCTATGCGCTTTATAATCTCGCTGCAGTCTTTGATTATATAATAAGAAACTAAATCCTCATCGCTCTTGCCGAAAATATCGCGAAGCTCTCCATAGCTGTATCCGGTATCGAAACTTATGCTGTAATTGCCCTTTATTTTGGTTTTATCGAAGAAATTTACGACATAAACCGGTTCATCAAGCTTTCCGCCGTCATCGCCGAATTCCATCAGATAAAAGAACGAAAAGAAATTTATGCCCTTCTGGCCGGACATAACTTTTTCTATCTCGACCATATAGGAATAATTTTCAATCGCCATGAAAAAGCCGCGGCCGGTCAATCTCGAAAAACCTTCGTCATTCACCGCAAAGGCATATTCCATTTCTACTTTTATTCCTTCGGTTTCGTAATAATAAGAAGAAATTCCTGTTTTTCCGGCAACAAAGCCCTGAACCGTGCCGGAACCCATATTTTCATCAATAACGTCCGGGTCGATTATCGGAACATCCACGATAATCGTAATGGTTGCGCTTTGGCTTTCATTATCGGGGTTATAAACGGTGAGGGAACATTCTTTATATTCCGCGGTTCTGTTGGCATCAAGGCCGACGCTTATATAAATATTCCAATCGCCGCCGACAGGTTCCCAGGGTTCCTCATCGCTGATGTAATATCCTTCAGCTTCATAGATAAGGTCTCCGGAAGTTTTGAATCTGACACCTTCCACGCTTTCATCAAAGGCAAAGGCGATGTTACAATATGCGCCGTACATCCATGCATCATCCGGAGCAAACAGCACTACATCACCGTCGCTGAAATTGTGGATATAGTCAAAATACCAGATTTCTTCCTCTTCGCTGTTTGTTACTTTGGCTTCGTAACTTTCTTCGCGGGAAATCGTTTTTATTTCATCGGTTTTAATCGGTTTCGAAACTTCAGCTTTCTCTGCAGCAAAGGAATTTATCCCCATGGAGAGAAGCAGCGAAACCGCAAGGAAAAAGCAAAGCAGCTTTTTCATTTCTTCGCCCCCGATCGAAATTATTTTTTATTTGCTTTTATTTTGGAAACAAGAACAACGACTACTGCGGCAACTCCTGCGCCAAGGGCTATGATAAGAATCCATGCCCATGCTGGAACGCCTTCTTCTTTCTCCTGACGGGGAGAATCCACATTGAGGACATTACCGCTTCCCTCTTCATCTTCGGAAGGAAGTTCGCCGGTTACGGTTACGATGCAGGTTGCTTCTTCAAGTCCGTCTTCGGTCATAACGGTTACGGTTGCTTTTCCGGGGCCGACGGGAATGATTTTTCCGTTTTCGACTTTAAGTACGTTTTCGTCGCTGCTGAACCAGAAAAGTTCTTTATCGGAACCGGAAACTTTGAGTTCGGCTTCTTCGCTGATATCAACGGAAAGCTGGGTTTTATCAATTTCGATTCCGTTGGAATATCCTTCATCGGGGGTGTTATCCGGAACTTTGTCCTTTCCGGGTTTGTTTTCTTTTTCGGGTTCTTCTTTTGAAGAATTATCCGCGCTGGAAGAATCTCCGGAAGGAACGTTGCTGCTTGGAACGTCACCGGTTACGACTTCGAGATCGCCTTTGATTTTTCCGATTTCTTCAAAATTTTCATTTGCAACAATGAATTCTTCGGTTTCATCATCAATGCGGATAGAAGTGGTTTTGTTGCTGACCTTCGGGGTGAATTCGATTCGAAGAACCGTTCCTCCGTCTTTCAGTGGAGAAAGGGCATCCCATATAAAATAGATTTTTCCTTCTTCTGCAGCATTTATTGTGGGAGCGGTGCTCGCGGAAAAAGCATTGCCGGAAACGACAGAAACACAGTCCAGAACAGAACTGTCATAGGCAACACAGAACTGGAGCATACAGGGATCTCCCTTTTTGGAAAGATCGACATCGACGATGATTTTTTCACCATCGGAAGAATATTTATTGAGCGAAACTTCCGTTGTTTCTGCGGCGAATGCAGTTACAGAGAAGCTGAGAATCATTACAAGAGCCAAAAAAATCGATACAAACTTTTTCATTTTTTCTCCCTTAAAATTAAATAAATATTACCACATAAATATACAATATTATTATATTACTCTAATCTTCGATTGTCAATAAATTAAGGTCTATTATAATATAAAAGAATAAATATTTTTCCCCTCTTTTTTCTCAAAAAAGATTTAAACAACAAAACCCTATGCTGGCTGCATATGGGCAAAATAAAAAGCAGATTTTCCTTTTCGGGAAAATCTGCTTTTCTCAAAATCCGTATGCTTTTGCGAAATTTTCATAAAGAATTTTTCTGTTATCCTCTTCCGAAAGACCAAGTTCAAAGAAGAGTTTCAGTTCTTCTTTGTGGTCCCACATGGGAAAATCCGTTCCCCAGAAGAAGCTTTCGATTCCATAACGGTCGAAAAATTTAAAGATAAGCTCCTTTGTCATAAAATGCATGGAGCTTGAAATATCGAAATAAAGAGTACCGGGTTTATAGACCTCAAGGGCAGATTCCCATCTTCTGTATCCGCCAAAATGGGCGCCAATAAGCTTCAGTCCCGGAACTTCATCAAGCACTTTTGCCATTCTTTCCGGCTGGGAATATTCATATCTGTCGTCGCCAAGATGGACTATAAGCCACATATCGTTATCGCGAACGGCTTTAAACATCGGAAGAGCTTCGGGGTCGTCAATATAAAATTTCTGAAAATCCGGATGGAGCTTCACCCCGGTAATACCCATTTCCTTCATTCTTTTAATTTCTTCATCGATGTTTTCGAATCCGGGGTGAAGAGTTCCGAAACCGATAAATTCCGGGTGTTTTGCGCATTCCCCCGCAATAAAATTATTGATTATCGGAACCTGCTGCGGGATAGTCGCTGCGGAGCAGACCACAAATTTTTCGATTCCTGCTTTCTTCCCCGCCGCAACAAGTTCATCCCCCGTTCCGAGATGCTGCATATCGATATCATAAAATTCGCCGATGGCATCCGTTGCCTTGCTTACGATTTTTTCCGGATATATATGGTTATGCACGTCAATTATTCTGTAATCAGGCATGATTTCGCCTCGCTTTGTTAAAAAATCTTCATTTATTTTAGCACAAAACTCTTTTTATGACAATATGGCCTTATTTTTTTGCAACAAAAAAACACCGCCTAAGCGGTGTTTTTTAAATCAATAATTAAATTACTGATTTGCCCAGTCTGCAGGATAGGTTACATAGATGAATCTTACGTAATCAGGGGTGGAGAAATGAATGCTGGTGCCTTTAGGGATATAGGTCATATCGCCTGCATGTGCAGTTACGTTGCCAGCTTCGGATTTGAGTACGATGGTACCGTCGATGATGTATTCAACTTCATCATAGTTAAGGGTCCAGGGGAACTCTGCTCCTGCTTTCATTTCCATTACGCCAGCGCCAAGACGAGGAGATTCTTCAAGAGAAAGAACGTCGGTTGCAAAAGTTTTGTCCTGTGCATCGCCGATTTCGAAGGGGAAAGGCTCGCACTCAACAGTTGCAGTTTTGATGCTCATCATGCCGTTGGAAAGTACGTTTCTTTCGAAAGGTACAGCGTCTTCTTCTTTCATGTTTGCGCAGACTTTGGCGACAATCTCTTTAATCAGTTCTTCACTGATATTCATTGATATGCGCCTCCTTCTGTATAAGAATAAGGGCTCAATGGAGAGCCATAAATAGCTTTAAGAGGAGCGCCTATCGCGGCAATAGGCGCTCCCAAAAGGTAGCATTGAAAAACAACTAATATTTAAATTAATTATTTGTCAGCGCCGGGGATTTTTGCGAGAAGTGCAGGAGCCATGAACTGACCGAGAACTACTGCAAGAACACCAGCTACGAGTTTACCAACGATCATCGGGCCGATCATTTCAGCGTTGTTACCAGCGCAGAAGCCGAGGTGGTCGCCGAATACGAATGCTGCAGAAACAGCAAATGCGCAGTTGAGGAGTTTTGCTTTCGGGTTCATGTCTTTGAGGATGTTGAACATTGCGATGTTGTTAGCAAGGGTTGCAACAAGACCTGCAGAACCTGCAGCGTTCATGCCGAGCATTGCGCCGAGTTTTTCGAGAGCTTTACCGAATTTGTCGGTGATGAATTTTACCATGGGGTATGCGCCAGCGAGAACGATAGCGATGTTACCGCAGGTAAGAAGACCAGATGCAAGGCCGGAAGTACCAGCGTCGTATGCGTTAACAGCACCGGTTCTGGTTACGTCAACCATGTCGCTGAAGAGCGGGAAGAGGATACCAGTGTTGGTTTCGAAGATTGCGATAGCGGTCATAGCAGTGATGAAAATGGTGATGCCGGTACCGAATTTGTCGAAGCCTTTCATCATTGCAGAAGGTGCGAACCAAAGGCCAGCAGCGATAGCAGCAGCGATGATAACAACGGGGATCATGTTGATGAGGATTTCACCAACGGAGAGTTTGTAAGAGGTCATTGCGTTCATGCAGAAACCACCAGCAATGCAGCCTACGGGGATGGTTACAACACCAACGAGAGTACCTGCGCCGAGGTAGGATCTGTCTTCGGGAGCGATGATACCAAGAGCTACAGGGATGGTGAATACGATGGTCGGGCCCATCATGGTGCCGAGGATAAGACCAGCGTAGTTACCGATTGCTTCGTTAGCAGCCATTGCCATAGCGAGAGGATAACCGCCCATGTCGCAAGCGAGAAGGGTGGTAGCAAACATGGAAGCATCTGCGCCAACAAGGCCGTAGATAGGTCCAACGATGGGGTTAAGAACAAGAGCAAGGATAGGAGCTACTGCTACTACACCAGCCATGGAAACTGCGAGCGGGCCCATGCAGTTGAGGCCTTCTTCCCACTGTTCGCCATAACCAAATTTGTTACCCATAATTTTGTCAATTGCGCCCCAGAGCATGAAGAGCATCATGATCATAACAACAACAGAGTTGATTGCAAGGCCATCAACCCAAGCAGAAACGGACTGACCGAAAAGCGGAAGAGTTTCGTTCCATGCTGCAACGAGTTCAGAGAAATCGAACATAATATTTTTCCTCCTAAAAGATTTAAGTTATATCTCAAACTATATTCATAAAAGGGAAAAATTTTTGGGCGAAAAACCAAACACGAATCTTGTGCGGGATACTCCGAAAAAACGAAGGCCGCTTATCCTTTGCACAAATATGTATTATATTCGCCCGGGTTCTTCCCTTGAATGACAATAATGTACCTGTTTTTGAAACGGAAAACAGGATTTTTCAAGGTTCAGTTCCGAAAATCAGAATTTTGTAAGATCGGAAAGAACGGTATCATCAATAACACCAACTATCGCGGCATCGATAGGCACGCTGGTTCCCACAGCATATCTTGCCGGGTTGCCGTTTACGATAAGGACTCTGTCGCCGATACCTGCGTCAACAACGTCGGCCGCGATATACGGTTCCCTTGTTACGTTGCCCTGCATCTTATAGTCAAGAGGGGCGACGATAAGAAGTTTGAGTCCTTCAAGTTTGGGTTCTTTTCTGGTTGCCCAAACGCTGCCTATTACTACGCCAATTCTCATCAGGTAATACCTCCGTTAAATATCAGAGAAGTTCGATGCCGAGCTCAAATGCGGTGTCTTTTGCGAGATAAGTGATTACAGGCTTCTCGGGAAGCTGAATCTTTGTGTAGTGCTGTGCAGCAGCTGCTTTAATATCTCTTTCGGTTACGACACGTTTTTTGAGCACAAGAACGGAATCTGCGCTTTCTGCTTTGGGAGCAGGAGCGTCAGCTTCTTTTTCGACTTTTTCAGTCGGTGCTTTGGGTTCTTCAGCTACCGGTGCGGGAACTTCCATTCCGTCGGTGAGGGCGGTTTTTACGTTCTCGCTCTCGACAAGCTCAACGCCGCTGTCGAGAAGGATCTGGAGATTTTTATAAATGTTATTATACAGTGCTTTGGGTGCGGTTTCTGCATATTTGAGAATTTCAACGCACTCTTTAACCATAACCACGCGTTTACCCTTCAGGATCGCTTCGGCCGCAAGGGCAAGGAACTTATTGTCAGTGCAGCCGTTGGCGATCTTGAACAAATTGCTGTTAGTCATATCTCTGAGAACGACAACGTCGTAATCATCGACATTGACTTCGTAATTCTGTGCAAGAGCACAATCAACTTTGCACAGCTCGCTTCCGTAGCTTTCTACGGAACAGTTTTCACCGCAGTGTTCTTCGGTAAGGACAAGGGCTTTTCTGGGTTCAACAACGGGTGCTGCTGCCGGAACAACGCCTTCTTTTTCAAGATAAGCTTTCACGGCACGAACCGCAAGCTCGATTAACAAATCCATATCCATAATTATCACCTTCTTTTTCAATGCATTTCCATTGGAAAAGATATGGTTACTGGTCTTCGACCAGGCAGTTCATGGCTATACCGGTAGGTGTAACCAGGAACGGGTCTGCGGGTTTTATGGTTTTAATGCCAACTGTATCTTCGAACACTTTCTCCATTCCGGTAAGGCAGCAAGTACCTCCGCAAAGATAGATGGTGTCGATGTTATATCTGGATGTATATTTTTTTACGATAGTGGCCATCTTTTCGATTACGGGTTTGACGATAGGGAGAATCTCTCTGTGTCTGGTGTAATCGGTTTTGATCTTCTCGGCCTCCTCGAAAGGAATTCCGTAGCTTCCGGCGAGAACGAGAGAAAGGTGGGTACCACCGGTCGGTTCGTCATCGACTTCGACTACTTTGCCGTCTTTGAAGATAGCAAGGCCTGTGGTACCGCCACCGATGTCAACTACGACACCGTCGGTAATACCATAGATGGCATTTGCGGCAGTAGGCTCATCAAGGACGTTGATAACGTCAAAGCCTGCGCCTTCAACACAATATTTGTGGGTCTTGGTGCTGGATTCGGTTCCTGCGGGCATTGCGATAGCAGCTTCGGTAAGCTCTACCCCAAGGCGTTCCTCAAGTTTTGCTTTAAGCTCTCTGAGAATTCTGCAGGCGCCGCCGTAATCAACAAGGACACCGTCCTTGACAACCTGTGCAAACTGCTTTTCGCAGGCAACGGGGTTGTTATCCTCATCAAGGACAACGATTACGATATAAGCGGTACCAAGGTCAACGCCAACCTTAAGCTTATTGGAACACGGCTTGTGAACGATAGTTTCGGTCTCGGTAACACGAGCCATGTATGCGTTTATTGTTTCAAGATCGACCATTTTCAAAATACATCCTTATTTAATAATTCTGCCAAGTGCAAAACCAGCAATATGTGCGGCGCCGGCTTCGTCAACGTCAACATGCATTCTGGTGCGGAAATTGGGAGAAACTCTGATTACGGTATCCGGGAAGATGGTTCTTCTGTCGGTAAGAGCTTCTACGGAAACGACCTGGTTATCAACAAGGCCGAGTCTTTCTGCATCTTCGGGAGTCATGTGAACGTGACGGAGTGCGACAATTGCGCCTTCGTCAATAGTAATTTCACCTTTGGGACCAACAAGTTTTACGCTTGCGGAACCTTTGGTATCTCCCGACTGTCTGATCGGGGGATTGATTCCAAGGGCGAAAGCATCGCTGAACGAGACCTCAACCTGAACGTGCTTTCTTTCCGGACCAAGAACTGCGACGTTTTTGAAGGTGCCTTTCGGACCGACAACGTCAACTCTTTCCTGTTCAAGATACTGACCGGGCTGGCTAAGTTCTCTTACATGGGTAAGCTGATAGCCTTTGCCGAAGAGTACTTCTACGCACTCTTTGTCAAGATGCACGTGTCTGGCGGAGACCTCCAATTGAACAAGTCCGGCGGATCTGATTTCATCAACAACCGCGGCTACGACTTTTTCTACAGCCATGAGTCTCCTCCTAAATTATTTATATTCACCTGCCAGATACATGCACATCATGATGTGGAATGCACTGGAAAGGCGGTTGAGAGTCCTGATGATCTCGGGCTGTTTGACGTTTTTGCCGTCAACAAAGCAATCGAGAGCAGCAAGCTCCAGCTCACGTACTTTCGCACGGAGCACATTAAGTTTAGTATAATCAACTCCCATGGTATAGTTAGGGAGAAGCATCTGCTTAATGTTAAAATACTTCTGCGGATTGTGGGAACGTGCGCGGAGTTCTTCCGGAGTGAGTCCGAGAATATTCATAACGCCCATTTCTTCATCCATAACTTCACAGTACATGATCTGGTTGAGCACCTTATTGATGTCACCAAGGTCATCGATGAGTTTCTGGGGGCCGTTGGTTGCGGCAATTTCTGCCTGGACCTGGACCACAGTGGAGCTCATGCTGTCAAGTTTACCGCGGAAAGCAATCCTTGGATGATTTTTATAAACCAATCTATTACCGAAAAGCTGGCACATATATTCCGGCTTTTTGACATAAAAAGCTCCGGTAAGTTCATCAACGTATTTTGCTCCAACGGGAGTATCGCTGATGGCGGAACCTTTATTATTGGATGCTGCAGGCGCAGGAGCTGCCGGCGGATCACCGAATTCAACTTTGATTTTAAGCTGGTTCAGATATTCCTTTGCGGCAGGAGAAAGAAGTTTGTCCTTCGGTACATAGTACACAGGAGGGCATTCGCCTTTCAGCTCATTGCGGAGCACCATCTCGGTAATGACTTTCATAATATCACCCCCATCTTATAATACTTATAACTCTAAATTATGATTCAGAATTATTCGATGGACGGGAGGACATACTCGACCTCTTCATGGGGTCTCGGGATGACATGAGTGGAGATAAGCTCGCCTACACGGTCAGCTGCAGCTGCACCTGCGTCAACAGCGGCTTTGGTAGCGCCGACGTCACCACGT
Source organism: Oscillospiraceae bacterium (assembly GCA_017536625.1). GTDB lineage: Bacteria > Bacillota > Clostridia > Oscillospirales > Ruminococcaceae > UMGS1668. The sequence continues at coordinate 59,681 of JAFXGY010000043.1, forward strand.
ACGAATACGGTTACGAGGGCGCCACCAACGATTACTCTGCCAACGAGGGTGACATTTGCGGCTTTAACCATAGCATCGGCGGCCTCAATGGCTCCTACGAGACCTTTGGTCTCGATCATGCCAAGTGCTAATTTCTCAGCCATCGTGTCTTCCTCCTTAAAGGTGATTAATTATTTCTCGAGAGAAGGAAGAATGTATTCAACTTCCTCGTGGGGTCTCGGGATTACGTGAACGGATTTAAGCTCGCCAACGCGGTCTGCAGCAGCAGCGCCTGCATCGGTTGCAGCTTTGGTTGCACCAACGTCTCCGCGTACGAAAACGGTTACAAGTCCGCCGCCGACATGAACTTTGCCGATGAGGGTGACGTTAGCAGCTTTAACCATGGCATCGGCTGCTTCGATAGCGCCGACAAGGCCTCTGGTCTCGATCATACCGAGTGCTTGTTTATCAGTCATTGTGATAGTACCTCCTTAAAAATTGGGGACGAGTTCCCCTGGTTCTACCTAAATATAATTCAGAAAGAGAATTAAAGCTCTTTCAGTGCAGCAATTACCATTTTTGCAATGGCTTCTGCATCGAGTTCGGTCTCAGCAGCGGGAGTTTCTGCAAGATCCCAAGCCTCTTTTACACCGTAAGCTACACGGCGAAGGTTGATGAGGTTGAGAGGAGAAACGTTATCGCTGGTTGCGGAACCGCCGACTGCGCCGCAGCCGAGGGTAAGAGCAGGCATAAGGTTAGTGGTTGCACCTACGCCGCCCTGTGCTGCAGAAGTGTTAACGAGGATACGGGATACGGGTTTCTTGAGTGCGAATTCACGGATGACTTTTTCGTCATTGGTGTGCATTGCAAGAGAGTGGCCGATACCGATAAACTCGAGAAGCTGGATGCAGCGCTCGCAGCAAGCCTGCCAATCTTCTTCGAAATAAAGAGCAAGGCAGGGAGAAAGTTTCTCGATGGAGAAAGGATATTCATCGCCAACGCCTTTTTCGCAATAGCAAAGAACTCTGGTATCAGCAGGAACATCAAGTCCGGCCATAGCAGCGATCTTGGTTGCGGGACGGCCAACGATAGCGGGGTTAACGCTGCCGGGACGTCTGGTGAAGATTTTGCAAAGTTTTGCATATTCTTCGTCGTTGAGGATATAGCCTTTTTCTGCTTTAACAGCTTCGAGAACCTGATCTTTAATGCAGTTTTCTGCAACGATGGACTGCTCGGATGCGCAGATTACGCCGTTATCGAAAGTTTTGGAAGCAAAGATTCTCTTAACAGCAAGTTTGACATCGCAAGTGTGGTCAACGTATGCAGGAACGTTACCTGCGCCAACACCAAGAGCAGGAACACCGGAAGAATATGCAGCTTTAACCATTTCGGGGCCACCGGTTGCAAGAATCATGTTGACTCCGGCATTGGTCATAAGCTCATGGGTTCCGGACATGCTGAGGGTGGTAAGGCACTGGAACATATTTGCAGGTGCGCCAGCTTTTTCAGCAGCTTCGCAAAGGATTTCGCAGGTTTTTGCGATACAATTCTTTGCAGAAGGATGGGGGCTGAATACAACGGGGTTGGCGGATTTCATACAAATCATGGATTTGTAGATTGCGGTGGAAGTAGGGTTAGTGCAGGGAACGATACCGCAGACTACGCCTACAGGCACAGCGACTTCGAACATTTTCTGCTCGGGATATTCAGCAACGATACCGACAGTTTTCATGTCTTTGATTGCTTCATATACAGCCTTTGCAGCAAGAGTGTTCTTAATGATCTTGTCCTCATATTTACCCATGCTGGTTTCTTCAACTGCCATTTTGGCAAGTTCTTCACGATGAGCATAGGCAGCTTCAGACATAGCTTTGACAATTTTGTCTATCTGCTCCTGACTGAGAAGCTTCGCGGCTTCAAAAGCAACGCGTGCTTTTTTAATCATGTCGCGGGCTTCCTGCACAGAAAGCAAATCTCTATCTTGCAGCATATTTATTGCTCCTTTAATTATTTTTCTGTGCTTTCAGAATCGCCTCTACGAGTGGATCCTTTTTCGCGTCTCTGATTTCGATCTTGGTAAGACCGATACCGGGGATTTCACGAGCAAGCTTTCTCAGATCGGTGGTTTTCATCTCTCTGAGGGCTTCTTCAGTGTATCCGACAGATTCAGGTGCACTTTCCGGGACGGATTTCGGTTCTTCGGGCTGTACGGCCGGTTCCGATTTCACAGGAGTATTAGCAGGGAATTCACGTTTGTGAATACCGGTTCCGCGGCGTCTACCGGCGGGTTTTTCCTTATAGGAAGCAATAATGGAAGTACTTCCTGCGGGCCTCGGGATTACATGGGAAGAAATGACCTTGCCAACTTTATCTGCGGCAATTTCGCCTGCGGCGATTGCTGCTTTGGTTGCACCGACATCGCCGGTTACAAAGAAGCAAACAAGTCCGCCCTGGACGTATTTGAATCCGCAGAGGGTTACGTTTGCTGCTTTAACAGCAGCATCGAGTCCTTCGATAGCGGCGATCAGACCATAAGTTTCCAGCATTCCCAGTGCGCCAGTACTCATAATCCGTCACCTCCTGTCGTTTAAATTTCAGATATAATGAGTATCCTTAAATTAAATCGTCAAAAGGTTTAAATTAGTATTTGAGAGCGTTCTCTACGCAGAAAACAACTGCATCTGCAAATGCATCGCAAGCAGCTTTGCAAGCAGACTGGGTACCAGTGAGGTAACCACCGGAGAAGTTGGTTTCAGAGGGAGGAAGGAAGTAGCAGCACATTCTTACGTCAGCAGCTTTGAGAGCAGCATCGAGGCCATACTGTGCTTCTACAGGAGGAGCGATGAGGTATGCGATCGGGGTGCCTTCAGGAATGCCACCGCATTCAGAAAGGTAAGAACCGGTTCTGGAGATGGTGTATGCATAGTATGCAACAGAGTCATCGTCGTTTGCAGAATAGAAGGTGGCGTCGCCGTTAATGAGGTCGAATGCAGCTGCAAGGCCAGCTTTTACTTCTGCAGGGTTGGGGCCAGAGAGCATGCCGATGAATTCACCAGCATATTTCTGCTGTGCACAGCCAGCGCCGCCGTACATGGATCTTGCCATGACGACTCTTACGTCTGCTTTTTTGGTTGCTTCGTCAACTGCAGTATAGCCGACATCATCGCAGTCGGTGGAGAAGAAGCCAACGGATCTGTGGCCTTCGGGCATATTCCATTCTTTCTGGAGGTCAGGGCTTACGCTGGGGATAACCTTGATCATCAGTACAGTAGTTCTAAGTTCATCGTATTTCACGATATGTACCTCCTTTAAAATTTAAGGTAGATAAAATTTGCGTTTTATACGCAATTATCAAGCAATTAATAAATAATTGAATAAGTTAATATTAGAGCTTGAGGTCAGTACCGGAAGCTTTTTCTTTGAGCATGATGTCAACGATATCAGCGATATGTGCACCTGCTTCTGCTGCCGGGGTACCAGCATTGTGGATGTTGGAAACAACGGTACGTCTTGCTTCAGACATGCCGATGGTGCCTTTGTAGGTGATGTAAGCGGACATGGATTTTGCAGTTGCAAGACCAGGTCTTTCACCAACGAGGCATACGCAAACGTCGCATCCGGAAATTTCAGAAACTTCGTCCTGGCAAGCAACACGGCCATATCTTACGAAGAAGGGTTCGCCAGCTTCGATGCCGTGAGCTTTAAGACCGTTCATGATTGCGGGGATAACGATGTCGTAGTTAGCTTCGATTGCAGTGCCGGAAAGGCCGTCGGTTGCGAATACAACAACCTGAGGAGCTTTTTTGTAGAAGCCTTTAAGAGTCTGAGCAGATTCTTCGGAAAGTCTTCTGCCAAGGTCAGGTCTGGTAAGATAAGTATCTTTGCTGTCGCAACGAGACTGGAGTTCGAGGATTCCGCGTTCTTCGAGGAATGCTTTGGGGAACTCATTGAAAACTGCATCCTGTGCTGCAGCGTGGTCAGCACGGAAACGGAGCATGGTGTTGGTCATTTCACGGGGACCGCAGTGCCATACACCAAGACGTGCAGGGGTAACCATTTTGAGTCTTCTGTACTCTGCTTCGTCTTTTGCGTTAGGAACCTGGTACCACTCGTTAAGCTCATAAGCGGTAAGATCTTCAAGATCGTCATCAGAAACATCTTCGCAGCAGCAGCATGCTTTGGTAGCAACTTTTGCAGCGGGAGCTTCTTTCATCATTTCACCGACAACCTGAGCGATAATCTCTTTAAGTTTGTCATCAGATACCATTATTTGTATATCCTCCCGTCAAATATATTTTACGCACAATTCTTTAAATTAGAAAAGTACGGAAGCGTCACCGGCGTTCGGGCCAAGGGTGAGGCCGTCTTCCTCGAGGAAGCCCATCTTCTGAGCCCATTTTTCGAACTCAGCAAGAGGTTTTTTGCCAAGAGCCTGGCGGGTTGCGTGGTTGTCATGGTAACCAGTGGACTGGTACATGAGCATGCAGTCGTCTGCGCAAGGTACGCCCATGAAGAAGTTGCATCCTTCAGCAGCAAGGAGAATCTGGAGGTTCTCGTTGTCGTTCTGGTCGCATTTCATGTGGTTGGTGTAGCAAGCGTCGCAGCCCATGGAAACGTTGGAAAGTTTGCCCATGAACATATCTTCCATACCTGCACGAGCAACCTGTTTTGCATCATAGAGGTATTCCGGGCCGATGAAACCTACAACGGAGTCGTTGAGGAAAGGATGATATCTCTTTGCGAAACCATAGCAGCGAGCTTCCATGGTAAGTTCGTCAGCACCCCAGTGACCATCGGAAGAAAGCTCTGCGCCTTCACCGGTTTCAAAGTAGAGTACGTCGGGACCGTCAGCTACGCCGTAGTGGTGCATGAGGTCTTCTGCTTCGTCGAGCATTTCGGGGGTGATACCGAATGCTTCGTTAGCGATCTGGGAACCAGCGATGGACTGGAAGCAGAGAGCTTCACGAGCACCGTTCTTGATGCATTCCATAGCAGTGGTTACGTGGCAGAGGCAGCAGGACTGGGTAGGAATTTCCCATCTTTCAACGAATTCCTGATAGCTGTTCATAGTTCTTTCAACAGCGCCGAGGGAGTCGTCAACAGGGTTCATACCAAAGAGTGCGTCACCGGTGCAGTAGGAGAAACCTTCGCAATAGGAAACTTTCATACCTTCTACGTCGTCGGTGGTGTGGTTAGGCTGAAGACGGAAAGAAAGTCTGTCAGGTGCACCGCAGGTAGTAACGCAGGTTCTGTAGATGGGGAGTTTTCTTGCACCGATCATAAGGTCGAGAGAAGACATAAGTTTGGTAACAGCTGCAACAACCTCAGAAGAAAGGCCAGCAGAAATATGTCTAATCTGATCGCCGGTTACGTGGTCATCAAGGATGAATTCACGAAGTTTTGCGATGGTCCAGTTTTTGATCTCTTCATAAATGGTGAAGTTGATGCCGTCCTGGATAATACGGGTTACAGAGTCCTCTTCGTAAGGAGCTACGGGGTTCTCGTAGATGTCCTTAATAGTGAGGTTTGCGAGGCACTGTTTTGCAGCAATGCGCTCCTGCATGGTTTCTGCAGCGATACCAGCGAGCTGGTCACCGGATTTGAGTTCGTTTGCTTTAGCAAGTACGTCTTTAACGTCTTTGAACTCATAGACCTGTCCAAATAATTTTGCTTTCAGAATCAAAAATTCTCACTCCTTTATAAAATTTGGATGCCTAGTGGTGGAAAATTTATTGTTTGCGGGATTTCCCCCTTTCCCAAACCTTATTAAAATATATAAATCTTATTTATTCCTTTAATTAAATACAAGAGTCTTTACTACAACGGGAAGGATTCTTCCGTGCATAAGCGGTTCGCCGATGTCGATGTAGTCGCCCTGGTTGGTTCTTACAGAGTCGATGCAGATAATATCTTTGCTTCTGTTAAGTTTTACCATAAGGTTCTGGCCAAGGCTCTTGCCCATATCCTCTTCGATAACAACGATGAGAGGATGTTTGGATTTGATGATGGGCTGCATACCTGCGACGATGAGGTCTGCATAGCGCTCAATCTCTTTGAACAGCGGGCAGTTTGCACCTTTGAGGGAAAGTGCAACGAGTTCCTGACCTTCGTCGGGGTCGTTATACCATTCGAGCATGGGCTCGAGGTGTTTTGCAAATTCCTCGGGGCTGAACTGTTCTGCTTCCTCTGCAAGTTTGATTACCGGAATGGTCTTGATAGGAAGCTTGGTGTTCTGAGAGAAAGCGATGGTGGAACCGGAAAGCTCCATGGTCTGGGTGCCTGCACCGATAACGGTTGCACGGATGGTTTCTGCCGGTTCAACAACTCTATCCATAAACGGAGCAAATACTTCGTTGATAGCTCTTGCAAGAACGACGCCGATGTCGTTATAGGGGAAGTCATCTCTTCCTTCATAAGGATGATAGATAAGGTTGCCGACGCCGCCGGAGAAGGTTACATATTTGATTTCTTCAAGGTCATGGAGCGGATGGTCGGTGGTCATAATCTTAAGGTCGTCCATATCGAAGGTTTTGAAACCGAGGGTGGTTGCAAGAACCTGTGCCATAAGGACGCATGCCTTATAGATTTCTTTATATTCAATTTTATTTCCGACTTTGAGGTTGATGTTGTGTTTTGCGCAAAGTTTGCCGAGATGGTCGGAAATATAAAGGATTTTGCCGTTGGGATCAAGTTTGATAAGACGTCCGCCGATATCGAAGCATCCGGTATCTATGGGACGGTTTTCTTTGAATACTGCGATGTTGGAAGTACCACCGCCGATATCGCAGTTGGCGGTTACGACGTGTTTTTTGATGGACATTGCGGAGGTGCCTGCGCCGCGGCCGGCGATAACGCCTTCGAGGTCGTTACCTGCGGTTGCAACAACAAAGTCGCCCGCCATACCGGACATGAAGTTAAGAACGGTTCTTGCGTTCTCTTTTCTTGCGGTTTCACCGGTGATGATTACTGCACCGGTATCAATATCTTCTGCTTTAAGTCCTGCTGCGGCATATTCGCCGACGATGATTTTATGTACTGCGTCTTCATCGATGGTTCTTTCATCAATAAGAGGAGTAGTATAAATCTTGCTCTCGTAAACGACCTCCTTGTTGGTGATCTCGATTCTCGGGACCATATATTCGCCGGAAGTGTTTTCGATAGTGAATCGGCTGAAAATTACCTGTGTGGTGGAAGTACCGATATCAATACCTGCGCTGAGTATCTTCTCTTTCATACTTCATTCTCCTTTGACTTGTCATTTTATCTAAATGCTAAGCACAAATTTTGCAAAATCAATAATCCGTAAGGTCAAGATTTTCGATAAGCTCGATAAGCTCTTTAACGCCTTCGCGGCTGTAAGCGCTTGTTCGAACTATCGGTCTTGCTCCGGACATTTCGAGGAAATTTTCCGCAATTTTGATTTCCTCTTCCGTTTTTCCGTCAATTTTTGTTACAACGCCGATGGTGGGCTTCGCAAAGGTCATGCTGAACATCTGCGGGAGTCTGCCCATGGTGTTTCCGGCATCGTGAACAAGAACGACTATATCGGCATCGCACGCCGCAACAATGCAGGCGCGCCAAAGACCGCTTTGATCTATGTATTCGCCGGGAGTATCGATAGCATCATCATGTACGATAATCTCCTGGGTTTTCTTATATTCGATAACCTCGTTGTGCATTGCCTGGAGCAGAGTGGTCTTCCCTACCCTTGAACGGCCCATGAGGATTATCTTTCTTGGCTTTTTCTGTTCGGCCATCAGCTTCTGGTGATTTTAACCGTGGAATATTTCATATCTTCGAAACGTTCGACAACCGCAACGAGAGCAGAATCGACCGCGCCGATTTCGCCGACGAAAACAACCGCACCGGAGAAACGGTCAACGAAACCAAGCTTGATTCTCGCTGCTTTGGTGCAGATATCTGCGGCGATGATGGCACTTTCCGAAGGAGTGATGGTGATGATGCCGATAGCCTCGGTGAATTCATCGGTGAGGCCGAGTTTTTTGTAGATCATTCTGTCCGGTTTTGAGATTCTGTGGGCAAGAGTGACCTGTTTTCCGGGAACGTACTCCTGTATTGAACGAGGCGGCAAAGAGTATTCTGTATTCTGAGCCATGACGCACTTCCTCTCTTTTGAAATTGAAGTTTCGCCCAAAGGCGCACCTATAGACGCACTTCAAGTCTTACACAGTTATATTATACTGTTATCGCCCCGATTTGTAAAGCCTTATATAGGAAAAATAATTTAATAAAACAAAGTTTTTTTTGCGTTTTTCCCTTGACATTTTAGCACATTAAAGCGTTCTTCGCCCGTTTTGAGCATCAAAAATTTCACGGTGAGCACCGCAGCTTAAATTGTAAACTTTTTGTTAATTTTTTTGAGCACCGTCATATAATCGCAAGTATAAAAAAGGAGCCTTGCGGCTCCTTTGGTTTTTATGCGGATTTTTGCAGTGCTCAAAAGGCAAATTCGATGTTTTTTATGTGCTCAATGCAAAAGCTGAAATATTTTTCATAAATCTCATCGCCCTTTGCCGCGGTGGCTTCATCGTCCGGTCTGCGGATAACGCCCGCAAACACCTTGCCGATGCCCGTATAGCGTCCGTCGCCCTTTCTTCCGCAAAGAAGATACATGGAAAATGCTCCGGAACGGGAGATGGATTCATAAAGCCCGATATCGCGTCTTCGGATTTCGTCAAGAAATTCGTTCTGGGCAGAACGGGCAATGATATGGTTCGGCATAAAAGTGCTGAGGACTCTGTCCGCCGTGAAGGCGAAGAGGATATTTCTGTTTCTCGCTTCAAAATCGGAAGCACGGTTTTTTTCATAAGCAAATCCGTCCGAATTCAAAAGCGCTTCGGCGAAGAATTTTCCGATATTATGGGCCTTTTCAAGGTTTCCGTTTTCCCGCTCGTGGTTATAAAGTTTTGCTTCGATATCGCTTTCATCCATGGGCTGGATTTTTTTGCCGACTATCTTCATATCGCTGTCATCGGTTCCGTACAAAGCTTCCGTCGCCTCCTTCTTTGAAACAAAAAGGGACAAAGCGCAAAAAGCACTCTGTCCCGGATAGATTTTATTTATTCAGCTCTTCCCTGACTTTCATCAGAGCTTCAAGAGCCTCACCCGGGGTGGTGCAGGTTCCCAGCGGATGCGGATAGCTGATATAGTATCCGTGATAATCGCTTCCGCCAAGAGGAACGAGCCAATACTCCTTGATGATTTTTTCAATTTCCGCACGGTCGCTTTCGCTGTTTGCGGGGTGGGCAAGTTCGATTGCCTGGATTTTTCCGTCACGGGCAAGTTCCCATGCAAGTTCGAGGGAATCGTATCTTCCCGGATGTGCAAGGCAGCAGATTCCGCCGGTGCGGTTTATAATATCGGCTGCTTCACGGACTTCGGGGAAGTTTACCTGATAAGGAATATCGCCGAAAACTCTTCCGTTGAGGTCGGAGAAAACGGCATATGTATATCCCCTTTCCATAAGGGCACGCGCAACATGCTGGCGATAAATGCACTGGGCATTTCCGGCTGCTTTTTTCACGTCATCAAAGGTGATGGGATATTTTTTCGATATTTCATCAATAACTCCTTTTATCGCGGCATTGCGTTCCTTAAGGGTGTTATTGATCATTTTTTCAAGCTCTTCGGTTTTTCTCGGCATATAGCAGAGGAGGTGAACATTTCTTCCGGTTTTGGAATCGTAGGTGGAAACCTCGACTCCGGGAATTACCTTCAGTCCTTTGCGTTTTCCGATATTAACCGCGGTCTGTGCTCCTGCCATGGTATCGTGATCGGTCACGGCAATAAAGTCGAGTCCCGCATCAAGAGCATACTGAACAAGCTGTTCGGGTTCGGTGGAACCGTCGGACATGGTGGTATGGCAATGCATATCGCCTATCATAATGCGAAACCCTCCTTTTTAACGTATTTTCACATGGTTATTATACACCCGCAAGAGATTTTATTCAAGAGCGGCAAAGGAAATTAAATTTAAAAAAACGCAAAAAATTTTTAAAAATAGTGTTGACAAACCGGTTTTAATTCGCTATAATAGTCAAGCAGTCAAAAATGACTTGCGGGTTTAGCTCATCTGGTAGAGCGCGACCTTGCCAAGGTCGAGGTAGCGAGTTCGAGCCTCGTAACCCGCTCCAGAAAAAAGCTCATTCTTCGGAATGAGCTTTTTTGTTATCTGCAGAAAACGGCGAAGATTTTTTTCTTCGCCGTTTTTCAATATTTTTCGTTTTTGATAGTGCAAAAATATTTTCTCCGTGTTATAATAAGATTTACGAAATTTATCGGAAGGAGTTCGAAGCCATGGCATACCGTGTGGTAGTAAGATGCGGCGGCGGAGCGTTTTTTGTTCCGAACGAAGCAACCGAAAATTTAAAAATACAGACCGCAGCCCAGCTTCGGGTTCTTCTGTTCACATTAAGCCGCGGTTTTTCTGAAACCACCCCCGAAATCGTCGCGGCGGAACTTGGTATCATCCCCGAAGATGCAAAAGAGCTTTTGGATTACTGGGTTTCAAGAGGGATTCTTGAACGCGACGGCACTTTTGCCGTTATGCCGGCTGCCGAAAAAGTTTCCGCAAAAGCGGAAGTTCCTGCGCCGAAGCCAGCTGTTCCGAAGCCGCCGGAAACGAAGCTTACCATGAAGGAAGTTCAGCAGATCAAAGAAAGCGATTCTTCCGTTGCCCATGTTTTTTCTGAAGCGGAAAGGCTCCTTGGAAAAACCTTCACCACTTCCGACAGCGAAACCATTGTCTGGCTTATTTCCTATGCGGGAATCGCGCCGGAGGTGCTTATAACCGTTATCGCCTACTGCGCAAGCATCGGGAAGAAAAACTTTTTCTATATCAGGAAAACCGCCATTGAATGGCTCGAAAACGGAATTGACACCATCGAAGCCGCCGAAGAGCGCATGCGTGCCCTTAACGAAGCAAAAAGCTGGGAAGGCGAAATAAAACGCGTGCTCGAAATTTATGGCAGAAGCCTTGTTACCAAAGAAAAGGAATATGCAGAAAGCTGGAGAATATACGGAATTTCTCCGGAGCTTATACATTTTGCATACGAAAAATGCATTGAAAAAACCGCAAAACTTTCCTTTCCCTATATAAACAAACTCCTGCTCAGCTGGCACCAGAAGGGCATTAAAACACCGGCGGAAGCTGCCGCAGAAAACAGGAAAAAGAACGACGATAAAAAGCCTTCCTTCGATATGGAAGAGCTTGAACGCCGCATGATGCTCGAAGATTCCGTTCTTTGAGCACCGTATATTAAAAATGTTGTAATTTATTATAAAGAATCTTCCGAAAGGAGATTTGCCGATGGCATATTCAGCCGAAGTTTATTCCGCAGCAAGCCGGATCATTGAAGAACGCCGCCGCCTTGCGGAAAGAGAAGCAAACCGCAAAAAATCCGATATTTACGCCAGATTTCCCGATATTCTCGCCCTTGATAATCAGCTGATGCGTGAGATGGCGGATTTCACCATGCTCATGCTTCGGGAACAGAAAGGGCTTGAAGAGGTTCTTTCCTCCATGGAAGGCAAAATCAGCGAAATCCGAAGCGAAAAAGCGCGGATTCTTACCGCGAACGGCTTTGACCCGGATTACCTTGAACCGCAATATACCTGCAAAAAATGCAGCGATATCGGCAGAAAAAACGGTATTCTGTGCTCGTGCTATAAAGAAATCTGCCGCACCGAGGCCATAAAGGAACTTGCTTCAAGCTCCGGTTCCTCTTCGTGCTCGTTCGAAAATTTTGACCTTTCCTACTATATTGACAACGGCGCCGAAGACGGCACCAATCCCCGCAGGAAGATGCATAATTATTATAATTTCTGCATAAACTATGCAAATGATTTTTCCGCGGATTCCCCGAGCATCGTCATGATGGGAAAAACCGGGCTTGGCAAAACTCACCTTTCCCTTTCCATTGCAAAAACCGTTGTTGAAAAGGGCTTCGGTGTTGTTTATGCGCCGGCGCAAAAGCTTGTTTCCGACCTTGAGCACGAACATTTTTCTTTTTCCGGAAGCGATTCCGCAATCAAGAAATATACAAACTGCGAACTGCTCATAATAGATGACCTTGGTGCGGAATTCCCTTCCCAATTCACCAATGCCGCCATCGGAAACCTTATTAACGAGCGCCTTTATGAAAAGCGCCCCACCATCATAAGCACCAACCTTACGGTAAAAGAACTTACGGAACGCTATTCCGAGCGAACCGCAAGCAGAATTTTCGGCGAATACAAAAGGCTTTTGTTCGTCGGAGAAGATATCAGATTCCTCAAAAAACGCTGATAAGAAAGGAAGTTGACCTTATATGAAAGTACGTCCCGCATCAAGACCCGACGTTCCCGCAATTCTTGGCTGTGTCCGCCGCATCAAAAATGAATATTTTGACGCAAAAAATATCAATCAATGGGGCGAAGGCTATCCTTCCCGCGAAATTTTCGCTTCCGACGTCGATAAAAAAGCCCTTTACGTCATGTATATGGGCGAAGTTCTCGTCGGGTTCGGTTCCTTCCTTGCAGAAAAAGACCCCTGTTATTCCGAGATTGAAGGCGAATGGAAAACCGACGGTGAAAATTATCTTGTGGTTCACCGCTTCGGAATCAACCCAGACTGGCATGGAATGGGAATGGGCACCGCACTTATGGGACTTGCTGATAAAATCTGCGAAGTGAAAAAAATTCCTTCCATTCGCGTTGATACCCATGAAGACAACATCTCCATGCAGAAGCTTCTTGAAAAATGCGGCTTTGAAAAATGCGGTATAATCCATCTTGAAAACGGCGACCCCAGAGTTGCTTACGAAAAAGTACTTTGATATTACAAAAGTAAACGGCGCGGAAAATTCCGCGCCGTTTTTTTGTTTTAAAATGCATCTTTAAGGCTCTTTACCGTTCCAAGAAGGCACGACTTTGTAATTTCCGCCAGTTCTTCCTCGCTTTCTTTCATTTCGCCCGAAACCCATTCCTCAATGATTCCCGCAGAAGAGCCCATCACCATCGCACTAAAATACCTGCTTTCGCTGACATCCGCAACAAGATATTGCGTTTTTATATCCGGATCCATTTTCAGCAGAACATTATAAAGAATGCCGTTTCTGTCGAGAGCGAGAAACACACTTTTATTTTCTTTGACGAATCTGAAGCGCTCTTTTAAAAAGGCATCAAAATACCGTTTTTTATAACTGTTGGAGCTTACAGGTTTTGTTTTGAAATATTCTCCATATATGCGGTTTACATATCCGACAGCAACGTCCTCGAGGCTATTAAAATTCCTATAAAAGCTGCTTCTGCCAACACCGGCGAGTTCCGTAAGCTCCGTTATTGTTATTTTGTTTATGTCTTTTCTTTCCAAAAGTTTAATCAAAGCAATTTCTATTGCTTCTTTTACGCTTTCATTAATGGTAAGTTCACCTTTCATGATACATATCGCCTTCGTTTGTTTCAGTTTCTTGTTAAAATATTTACATTTGTTTGTAAGGTGTTTAGACTGTAGTTATGACACAAATGTGTCACCAAAATTATAGCGCAAAGGAAGGTATTTGTAAATGGAACTTGAAGGTAAAAAAATAATCGTAACCGGCGGCGGCAGCGGAATTGCAGCAGGATGTGTAAGAGGATATGTCAGAGCAGGCGCACAGGTTGTTTTCTGCGACGTTAACGATGAAGGCGGCAAAACCACCGAAACCGAAGCAAACGCACAGGAAGGCGTAACCGGCAAAGCAACTTATATCCACTGCGACATCACCAAAAAAGAAAACGTCGTGGATTTCTTTGCAAAAGCAATTGAAATCATGGGCGGACTCGACGTTCTTGCAAACATTGCAGGCGTTGAACGCAACAAACCCGCAGAAACTTTTGAAGAGGAAGATATTGATTTCATCATGGACGTAAACTTCAAGGGCACCGTTTGGACCAACCAGGAAGCTTACAAATATTTCAGAGCAAACGGCATTCAGGGCGCAATTATCAACTATGCTTCCGACACCGGTCTTGCCGGCATGCCCAACGGAGCGGTTTATGCTTCCTCCAAAGCAGCAGTCCTTGGCTGGACCCGTTCCATTGCAATGGACTGGGCACGTGAAGCAAGTGTCCGCTGCAACTGCGTAAACCCCTCCATCAAAACTCCTATGTATAAATACTGGCTCGAAACCGCAGACCCCGCTGTTGTTGAACCCTATAAAGCAGGCCTTAAACAGATGTTCCCGCTCTTCGGTGATATGGGCGAAGTTGATACCGACCTTGTTCCCGTAATGGTATTCCTTGCATCCGACGGCGCACGTTATATTAACGGCCAGGTTATCTGCGTAAACGGCGGTCTTGCAATGGTAAGATAATTACCCCCAACTCTTTTCTATATCCACAAAAACAAAACCCTGCGGAAATTCCGCAGGGTTTTGTTTATTCAAAAAAAACGGCGGGAGCAAGCCCCCGCCCTGCTGTTAAATTATTGTTTTAATTTCAAGAAGCGATTTTATTTCGTAATCGACCCATTCCGGTTTTTCTTTTCCGTTAAGGTTGAGCCAGACAGTCTTCATTCCGAAGGCGTTTCCACCTTTCATATCGGAAGTAAGGGAATCCCCAAGCATAAGGCTTTCTTCCGGTTTGATATCCGGAATTTTATCGAAGCAGTATTCAAAAAATTCCTTTGCGGGTTTTTCCGCTCCGATTTTTCCGGAGGTGAAAACTTCCCCGAAAAAGCGAAGCATCCCTGCTCTTTCAAGGCGCTGTACCTGCTGTTCGTGGGGGCCGTTGCTTGCCGCAAAAAGGCGGTACTTCCCGAAAAGATATTCCAGCATTTCGAAAGAGCCTTCCATTGGAATTGCGCTTTCGTGCAGTCTTGCCCGGAAGTATTTTTCAAATTCCGGACCGTCGAGATCGATTTCGAGGGCTTCGAAAATTGTTGCCCAGCGGATTTTTAGAAGTTCCTCGAACGTCAGCTTTCCCTTTTCAAGGTCGCGCCAAAGTCCGTCGTTTATGCGGTGGAAGGTAACAAGCATTTCGGGTTTATATTCAATTCCTTTTTCGGTAAGACCCACGCGCATGGATTCTTCAACGCAGGCTTCAAAATCCAGCAAAGTTCCGTCAATGTCAATAAAAATCGCTTTAATCATAAATTCACCTATAAAAACAGCGGGAGAAAACTCCCGCTTAATTTTTAATTTGTTTTGATTCTTAAAAAGAATCCCCTCGCCACCGCTTACGCGATGTGGCCCTCTCCCCTTTAACAAGGGGCGCATATAAATTACACAAGATCGTCGTTTCCGCCTTCAAAGCTGCCTTTGTTCATCTGTTTAAGGTAAGCATTGATGAAACCGTCGATTTCGCCATCCATAACAGCCTGGACGTTGCCGGTTTCGAAGCCTGTTCTGTGGTCCTTTACCATGGTATAGGGCATAAATACGTAGGAACGGATCTGGCTTCCCCAGGTGATTTCCTTCTGGACACCTTTGATATCCTCGATCTTTTCAAGATGTTCGCGCTCTTTGATTTCGACGAGCTTGGAACGGAGCATATTCATACATACTTCGCGGTTCTGATACTGGGAACGCTCGATCTGGGAACAAACGGTGATTCCGGTGGGAATATGGATAAGGCGAACCGCAGAGGAGGTTTTGTTGACCTTCTGGCCGCCCGCACCGGATGCGCGGTAAACTTCCATTTTGATATCGTCCTCTTTAATTTCGATGGATTTGTCGTCTTCGATTTCGGGCATTACTTCGAGAGATGCGAAGGAAGTCTGGCGTCTGCCGGAAGCATCGAAAGGAGAAACCCTTACAAGGCGGTGAACGCCGTTTTCGGATTTGAGGAATCCGTAAGCGTTGGGGCCCTCAACGATTATGGTTGCGGATTTTACGCCCGCTTCATCGCCGTCAAGCCAGTCAACAAGGGTATATTTGAGATCCGGGTGTTTATTGCACCAGGAAGTGTACATTCTGTAAAGCATCTGGCACCAATCTTGTGCTTCGGTGCCGCCCGCACCGGCATGGAAAGTGATGATTGCGTTGCCTTCATCATATTCTCCGGTGAGAAGGGTTGTGAGTTTAAGTTCGTCTATATCCTTTTCAAGTTTTTCAACTTCCGGAAGAGCTTCGTCATAAAGTGAAGGATCGTTTTCCTCGAGGGCGATTTCAATAAGGGTCATTGCGTCCTCGTATCTGGTTTCAAGGTCTTTATGGGAATTGATTTTTCCGTTGAGCTGGCTGAGCTTGCGCTGAACTTTGGTGGAAGTTTCAACGTCGTTCCAGAAGTTCGGGTCTTCCTGCTGCGCTTCAAGTCTTCTTACTTCCGCACGGCACTGTTCAAGACCAAGAGCGTCTTTAAGATCCTCGATCTGAGGTTCGAGAGCAACCAGTCTGAGCTTCAGTTCTTCAAATTCAAGCATTTCTATTCCTCCGAATCGGTTAAGCCCTTTCGGGCATAAGTTTACATAATACAACAGTATATTATATATTATTTATACCCAATAGTCAAAGGATTTTTTGATATTCCGGGAAATTATTGTTTAGCAAAATAACCTCCCTTGTCAAAGGGAGGGGGACCATCGCCATTTTGGCGATGGTGGAGGGATTCATTATAAAAAACACATATAATTAAAAAAAGAATCCCCCAGTCTTTTTTAACCGCAAGCGGTTAAAAAATCCAGCCCCCTTTAACAAGGGGGCTTAAGAAGATAAACAATAATTTATTTATTGCCGTCAATATAAAACATTTTATTAACATTTTAAAAAAAGTTTGATTTTCTCTTTGGAAAAACTTATAATATAATAAAGAAATTTATACTTTTTTGGCGAAAGGATTTATTATGCAAAGCTATTTTGGTTCCCCCTGCCCTTATTGCGGCGAAAAATTTGCCGAGGGCGATGATATAGTCGTTTGTCCCGAATGCGGAACCCCGCACCACAGGGATTGCTATAAAGAACATTCCGCCTGCGCAAACGAAGGAAAGCACAGCGAAAATTATGAATGGAAATCCGCTCTTTCCGCGGCAGCGCCCCACAAACCCCATACAGAAAGCAGCCTTTCCGGCGAACCCGTTGTCTGCGCTTATTGCGGATGCGAAAACACCGGCGATACCCGATATTGCAAAAACTGCGGAGCACCCTTCGGCGAAGAACAGCCAAAGCCCGAAAGACGCACCATTCCCTTCGAGGAATTCCAGAGAGAAAGATTCCGCATCTTCTCCGAATCCATCGGCGATAATCTCGGCGGAATTACCGCAAAGGAAGCGGCGGTTTTCGTCCGCAGCAACATCGAATATTTTCTTCCGCGTTTCGCCGCGTTTACTAAAGGCGTAAAATTCGATACAAACTTTTCCGCCTTCATTTTCTCTTATTTTTATCTTTTCTACCGCAAGATGTACGGGCTTGGAATCGCGGTTTTTGCCGCCACTACCATCCTCAGCATTCCCGCTCTTCTTCTTGATTTTATGACCGTTCAGGAACAATATGTCGAAATGGGAATGCTTTCTCAGATTATATGGGAAGTTCCCCATCAGGAAGCCCTTGCGATTTATTCCATAATTGCAAGCCTTCTTATCTGGATAATGCGAATCGCCCTTATGATGTTTTTTAACCGCATTTATTTCGGAAAGGTCGTTTCCGCCGTCAAGGGCGCAAGAGAAACCCTTGCGAACGAAAGTGAAAAGAACATTTCCGATTTCTTCCGCAAAAAGGGCGGCACAAGCATGGTGGTTCCGATTATCCTTGTTCTGCTCACTTTTGCGGCAAGTTTTGTGCTTGCGGGCTTTATTGTTTCGTCGGAATTTTTCATCATGCCGGATATGGCGAATTTTCTTTAAAAATCGCGATTTTTCCTGTTGACAAGCCGCTTTTCGGCTGTTATAATAAACAATGTTGCTTTATGACTTAAAGCGAACATCCTTGCTCCGATAAACGGGGCCAAAGTCCAAAAGGAGGTGTATCAAAGATGGCAAAACTTTCCCAGAGCTACGAAACCATCATGGTTTTCAGCTGCAAGAATGAGGAAGCAATCCCTGCTCTCGTTGAAAAATTCACCACTCTTATCTCCGAAAACGCAACTGTTGACGGTGTTGAAGAATGGGGAAAAAAGAGACTTGCTTATCCCATTAACTACGAGACCGAAGGTTATTATGTGCTTGTAAACTTCACCAGCGCTCCTTCCTTCCCGGCAGAGCTCGATCGTCACTACAACATCACCGACGGCGTTATCCGTCACCTGATCGTTGCAAAAGCAGAATAAGGAGGAATTCCTATGAACAAAGCGTTCCTTATCGGCAGACTTGCCGCCGACCCTGAACTTCGTCAGACCGGCAGCGGAATTGCCGTAACAAGCTTCACCATCGCCGTTGACAGACCTTATTCCAAAGGTACCGACCGTCAGACCGACTGGATCGACATCGTCGCGTGGAGAAATACCGCTGAGTTCGTCTGCAAATACTTCCAGAAAGGTTCCCCCATCGTCGTTGAAGGTTCCATCCAGACCAGAGTTTGGGAAGACAAAGCCGGCCAGAAACGCAAATCCGTAGAGATTGTTGCTGACAATGTCGAATTTGTTCCCAGAACCAAGGACGCAGGCGCTCCTTCCTTCCATACCGAAAGAAACGAGTTCGCTCCGCCCATTGCAGAACCCACACCGGTTATCTATGCCGCAGGTTCCGCCGATGACTTCACCGTCGTTGATGACGAGGATCTCCCTTTCTGAGCAAAGAGCTCAACTAATTCTTGACTGAAAATCTATAAGGAGGATATAATCGTGGAAAGATCCGAAAGACCTATGAACCGCAACAGAAGAAGCCGCAAAAGAGTTTGCGCTTTCTGTGTTGATAAAATCGCTGAAATCGATTACAAAGATGTTCCCCGTCTCAGAAGATTCCTCTCTGAAAGAGGCAAAATCATTCCCAGAAGAGTAACCGGAACCTGCGCACGCCATCAGCGCCAGCTGACCACCGCTATCAAACGCGCACGTCATCTTGCTTTCCTTCCCTACGTTTCTGACTAATCAGAATTTCGGGAAGCCGATAATCGAAAAAATTGCACCCTGCCTTTTCGGCAGGGTGTTTTTTTATTTTTTTGCCTTCTCTTTAAAGATAATGAGCCAATCGCGCAGCGCTGCAGATGAGGTATAATATGTTATTTATCATTTACAAATCCTTTGCAATATGATAAATTAAAACCAATATAAACCCAAAAAAGGAGCACTCCATGAAAAAAGCGCTTGTTATAATTCCATATCTTGATGAAGACAAAGAAAAACTGATAAACGCCGCAAACGGCAGATGCGAATTCACTTTTCTTGATAAAAGAAAGAACCGCGAAGAATATATTTCCGCGCTGAAAAACACAAATCTTATTATCGGCGAACCCAACAATGATGATTTTCAGTATTGCGAAAAGCTCGAAATGCTTCAAAGTTCCTCTTCCGGGGTGAATTATTATGTTGACGGCGGAAAATTCCCCGAAGGTGCAAAACTTTGCTGCATGACCGGAGTTTATGGAAACGTAATTGCGGAACATCTGCTTGGAATGCTTCTTTCAATCACCCGGCGGATTCCGGAATACCGTGACCGGCAGAACGAGCAGAAATGGGGAATCATCCGTTATGACAAACCCCTGGAAGGCAGCACCGTTCTGATTCTCGGTGCCGGGGATATCGGCACCACCCTTGCAAAATGGCTGCGCCCCATGGTCGGCAAAATCATGGGTATCCGCAGAACGAAAAGGGATTTTCCCGATTGTTTTGATGAGATGGCAACCCTTGATAAGCTTGACGAAATGCTTCCGAAAGCGGATTTTGTTATCTGTGTTCTGCCCCACACCCCCGCAACAGCCGGACTTTTTGACGAGCGCCGTTTGCGCCTTATGAAAGAAGACGCCGTTCTTATCAACGGCGGAAGAGGCAGCCTTATTGACCAGGAAGCGCTTATTAAGGTTATGGCGGAAGGAAAGTTCTTCGGCGTCGGGCTTGACGTAACTTCGCCGGAACCTCTTCCTGCGGAAAGCCCGCTTTGGAAGCAGGAAAGGCTCCTTATAACTTCCCATGCGGCGGGAAATTCCTGTGCTTTGGAAAGCCCCCTTGAAAGAAAAATCCGTGCTTTCGTCCTTCAAAACACCCTGCACTGGCTTGAAGGCGAAGAACCGGAAAACGTAATTGATTTTTCCATAGGATATAAAAACAATTTATAAAGCGGCGAAAGGTTTTTTATCTTTTGTTTCTCTCCCTCCGTCTTTTTGCTTCGCAAAAATCCACCTCCCTCATCAGAGGGAGGTGATATTTTTCAAAAGAAAAAGCGGGATTTCACCCGCTCTTTTTTTATGCAGATTTTTTCTTTGCCCAAATTCCCCAGCCAATGTTCGCCGCATTCCATAAAAGCAGCGCTATCAAAAGAATTACCCCAAGCAAATCCTGTGCTTCCTGTCCCGCTTCCAAAAGGGAAACATAATAGGCAATAAGAACCCCCGCAGGAATCACGCCTATTAAAAAAGTGAATATCATCGGAGGTTCCGGAAGATCTGCCAGCGGAATCACAATTCGGTCTATGTTCACAACCGCAATAAAAATAAAAATCAGATTTTTCTTTATGAAATCCGGATTGAACCCCTCGATCAGAAAAAGAATCAGAATTATTACGTCGAGGGCTATCCAGACAAAAGCGGTTTTTACTCCTTTTCTTTCCCAAAAGCCTTCTTCCATAAAAAACCTTCTTTCTTCCCGCACGGTAAAGCTTTTTTATTTTCTTTCGGTTTTATCGCGATAAATTTTTTCGAGCAAATCGACTATTCCGTCGATTCCGAGCATTCCGGAATCCAGAAGAAGATGGTAGCTTTCCTTCACTCCCCATTTTTTATTGCTGTTCATGTTATAATAAGAAGCCCTGTGCTTATCCGTTTGCTGAATGGACTTCATGGCCTCCTTTTCGGAAAGGTTATATCGTTCCATCGCCCTTTTAAGCCTTGTTTTTACATCGGCATAAATGAACACATTAAGAACATCTTCCCTTTCGCTGAGGACGCTGTCGGCGCATCTTCCCACGAAAATGCAGGGACCTTCCTTCGCTTTTTCAAGGATATAATTGGTCTGGTCCGCCGCTATGGCAATTCCGGAAGGAATCATGTTATCCGTTCCGAAATCCACATAAGGATACATCGCCAGGGAATAAAGAAAACTGCCCGTAGGGGTTTCTTCAATTTCCTTGACATATTTTGTGCTGAATCCGCGGTTTTTTGCGGCATATTCATAAAGGTTTTTGTCATAATAAGGGATTCCGAGGCGTTCGGAAAGTTTTCTTCCGATTTCGCTTCCCCCGCTGCAGAACTGTCTTCCGATGGTGATAATCATTTTTGCATCCCCTTTCGCGGCATATTGGTAAATATGCCGATTATTTTCAACAATATTATACCAAAAACCGTCTATTTTGTAAAGAAAAATCGAATCAGCCGAGCTTTTCGAAGGAATATCCCCTTTTCCGGAATTCTTTTATAAGCAGCCGCAAAGCATCCGGGGTCGTGGTTCTTCCGGTGCTGTCATGGAGGAGAACAATCACGCTTTTGCTGTTTATAAATTCCGAAGAAAGGACGTTTTCCGCAATTTCTTCCGGTGAAAGGAGCCTTCCAAGGCTATCCTCGCCGTCGGCATTCCAATCGAACCATTTCATTCCGTTTTCTTCCGTTTTTGCAATCACTTCCTCTATCAGCCATTTTTCAACGGTGGAATTATTGCTTCCGCCCGGAAAACGAAAAATTTTGCATTCTTCTCCGGTAACGGAAAAGGTCCATTCCCTTTCTGCATAAAGGTCGGAAAGAAAGCTTTCAGCGGAAGAATATATCTTTTCGTAATCATGGCTCATGGTATGAAGCCCTATCGCATGGCCTTCTTCCTGAATCCTCAAAAGCCTTTCGTCGGTTTTTCCGCCGGATGGACCTATTACAAAAAAAGTTGCTTTTATCCTTTCTTCCCGAAGGATATCGAGTATCTCTTCCGTAACCGCAGAGGGACCGTCATCAAAGGTGAAATAAACCGTTTTTTCCGCATTAGCATCGGCTTTTTCCAAATCGAGCACCGGCATGGCGAACATGGTGCTCAAACCGAGCACCAGAAGAGGCAAAGCCATAAGCCGAAGCCGGATCACTTTATATTTTATTAAAAACACCCGCTTTCAAAAGAAAATTTATGTTGACTTAATGAAGCTATGGGATTATTATAAAGTGTATGCCAGTTTTAAAGGAGATATTTCATCTTGAAAAATATTAACGAAATCACAAAAGAGGAAGCTCTTAAAATAAAATTCATCCTTACGGATATTGACGGAACCCTTACGGACGAAAACGGAAGAATTGCGCCGAAAACCTATGCCATGCTCTGGAAACTTCACGAAGCGGGCTATACCCTTATCCCCGTAACCGGAAGAACCGCAGGCTGGGCTTCCGTCGCAATAACGGATTGGCCCGTTGACGCCATAATAGTTGAAAGCGGAAGCGTTGTTTATTACCTTGAAAACGGTTCCCGAAAGGAATTTGTTCATCCTTCCGTTCCCGAAGAAAGATATGCCGAACACGATAAAATCCGCAAAGCCGCCTTTGCGGCAAACCCCAAAATCAAAGTCAGCATTGACCAATACAGCCGTTTCAACGATTTTGCCTTCAACTATGCGGAAGACGAGGACGATAAACTTACCTTTGAAGAAGCAAAAGAAGTTCTTGAAGCGGTAAAAGCCATCGGCGCAAAAGGAAATATCAGTTCCATTCACGTCAATACCTGGTTCGGCGATTACGATAAGCTCCCCATGAGCCTTCTTTACCTTAAAGAGCATTACGGAATCGAAAATCCGAAGGACTGTGTCATCTATTTCGGCGATGCGGCAAACGATGAGGAAATGTTCGGGTTCTTCCCCACCGCCTGCGGAGTTGCGAACCTTATGAAATATGCAGAACACATGGAGCATCTTCCCGCATATATCACAAGCTTTAACGGCGGCGAAGGCTTTTGCGAAGCGGCGGAAATTCTTCTTACCGCAAAGGAAAATCATATTGCGGAAAAATATTCGCTTGAAAAATAAAAAATACCGGAGCGGAAAGCTCCGGTATTTTTTATTGTCTTCGGTTTATTCTGCGCTTACATTTATTCAAAAAAGGCGAGGAAGCCTTTTTTTCACTATCAATCAATGGGTTCGAGAACGCCGTATTTTTCGTCGTTGCGCTTATAGACAACATTGATTTCCCCTGTTTCGGTATTCCGGAACATAAAGAAGTTGTGACCGAGAAGGTTCATCTGAAGAATCGCTTCCTGAACGTCCATGGGAGTTACGCGGAACTGTTTTGTTTTGACAACTCCGAAATCCTCCGCCGGTTCTTCATAAAAATCTGCGGCAAGTTCCGCAAATTTTGCGTTCTGGAATTTATGTTCCAGTTTCTTTTTGTTGCGGGTGATCTGTTTTGTAAGGGCATCCACGGTTGCTTCAAGGGAATCAAGTCTGTCGGAGGTGGTTTTTTCCGCACGGAAGAACATTCCGCCGGCGGTTATGGTTGCTTCAACCGTTTCTCTGCCGTTCTGGTTGGTAACGGTAACGGTTGCCTTGGCATCGTCCCCGAAAAAGCGATCCAGCTTCGCGAGTTTTTTCTCGCAGCGTTCACGGAAAGGATCACGGACGGAAGTGTTTTTCGAAATGATGCTGATGTTCATAAGTTTACCCCCTTTTTGGTTGACACTTCAAAGGGATTATATCCCTTCTCTGTAATTCAATTATACCATTCCCGAAGAAGCGTTTCTACTGTTTATTTTTACGGAAATATGAACAGTTTATTATGCTTTTCAGAGAATTTCGGGGTAAAATATTGCTTTTTTTGCCTTTTAATGGTAAAATAAAAATGTTGGTGTGATAAAAATCCCTTTCCGCAAAACGGAAAGGGATTTTTTTATGGTCTTTTCACAATTTTCCCGCCGGCAATTACCCATGCGGGAGTTTCATAAACAGAAAGAGGATCTCCTTTAAAAATCGCAAGGTCCGCATCCAGCCCCGGCGCAACGGAACCTATCGTTTTATCAAGTCCCATCATTTTTGCCGGAACGGAAGTTATGGCTTTGATTGCGTCATCGTAATCCATTCCCGCTCTCACCGCAATTCCTGCAGAAAGGGGAAGATACTGAATCGGGACTTCCGGATGATCGGTGCAGATGGCAACTTCCACTCCTGCCTTTTTGAGCAGCGCGGGGTTTTCATCGCGCTCGTTGGAAAGTTCCGGCTTCGTCCTTGTGCAGATAAGCGGTCCGACCACCGCCCTTGCCTTTTCCGCCGCAAGTTTTTCTGCGTTAAGGTAACCTTCGGTGCAGTGGATGAGCACAAGATCAAGGTCATATTCCTTCGCAATGCGAAGGGCTGTGAATATATCATCGGAACGGTGGGCATGGAAATGGGACTGGATTCTGCCTTCGATAACCGGTACAAGAGCTTCGCTTTTTACATCGATTTCCGGCTCGTCCGTTTCTTCGTCCTCTTCCGCTGCAAGCAGATCCCGCTGATAGCGCTCTGCCTTTTTCAGCTGTTCACGGATTATTGCGGCGGTGGCCATTCTTGTGGTTGGGGTTTCGTCCTTGCTGTGATAGGTATTCTTCGGATTTTCGCCCAGGGCGAACTTCATGGCGATGGGCGCTTTGATTATCATATCGTCAACTCTGTCGCCATAGGTTTTTATGGCAACCATCTGCCCTGCAACTGGGTTTGCGCTTCCGGGGCCTGTTACAACCGCGGTTACACCCGCGGCAAGAGCTTCCCTGAAGCTGTAATCGCCGGGATTTATGGCATCCAGCGCCCGGAGATGGGGTGTTGCGGGATCCGTATCCTCGTTCCCGTCGTCGCCTTCAAAGCTGAGCCCGTCTTCCCACATTCCGAGATGGCAATGGGCATCAATGAATCCGGGATATACCGTAAGACCCGAAATATCATAGCTTTCATCATCTTTGGGGCAAAAATCCATAGGGCCGACGTCGATTATGCGTCCGTCCTTGATAAGAACATATCCTTTTTCAATAAAACCGGAGCAGGCTGTGAAAATGCCCGCGTTATAAAAAAGCATAAAACTTTACCCCTTTGGTTAAATTTAAGGCGGAAGCAAAAAAGCTCCCGCCGAAAAATCTTTTATTGCGGTTTGCGGCGGTTCTGGGCAGTTCTTCTGTTGCCGTCGGTTTTCTTCATGCCGCTGAGCTTTTCGTCGCTGGTCTGTTTGAATTTGCTGAGCATATCTTCGAAAGAAAGGCTTTCCTGCTGTTTCGGGCGGAATTCGAAAGAATCCGCTCCGCGGGAAATGGATGCATGTTCTCTTTCTCTTCTGGGACGGCGTTCTTCGCGCTGTTCCGGTGCTTCCGCCTGCTTCATGGAAAGGCTGACTTTGCCTTCCGGGCTTACGGAAAGGACTTTGACCATAACATCCTGACCCATATGCACATATTCTTTAAGATCTTTTACATAATTTTTTGCAACTTCCGAAATATGTACCATACCGGTGGTTCCGCCGATATCAACAAAAACACCGAAATTGGTTATTCCGGAAACTTTGCCCGCAACAATTGCTCCTACTTCAACATCCATTTTTTTGAATTTATCCCCCTCAAAAATGATAACTCAGTCCGTACCGGAAACGTCGATGTAAAAATGTTCATCCGGATAGGCATAGCCGAGTTTTTCTCTTGCCTGTTCTTCGATGAACTCGTCGGTTCCGTAACTGTCGAGTGTCTTCTGGAGCTCTTCATTTCTGATAAGCGTTTCGTTATATTCCTGTTTTTTCAAATCGAGTTCAGAGCTTTTTTCACTGATCTGGGCCTGCATTGATATCAGGGAATAAAGAAGATAAATCCCTAATGCAACGGCCGCGATTTTGAGCAGAAGTCCCTTCTTCGGTTCTTTGTGTTCCTTTGCTTTCAATTCTTTCGGGCTCCTTTCCGGCTTTTCCTCCGCAAAATGAAAAAGCCTTTGATACATTTAGACATAATATATTATATACTATAGTCACATGTTTTTTCAATAGGCTTTTTGTCCTTGCGGCGAAATTAAGGAGATTTATTTTTGTTTTACTTAACCTTTTTTCTGCAAATTTTCTTATTATGCGCCACAAAGCGGCAAAAGGGCTTAAAACGAAACGCAGAACCTTCCGCAAAAGGACCGCGGACTTTGCAATGATTTTTCCGAAGGTGAAATACCATGCAAGAAAACCCATTGCCGCGGTAATTATTATATAAAGCCGCAGAAAACCGAAATTTTCATTCAGCAGAAACGAAAAAGTAAGAAAACCGGCCCAAAGGCAATATATGAAATCAAAAGCTATACGAAGTTTTGTGTCTAAACGAAAAACAATTCTGATAACGCGAAAGAAATCATAGCACCCGCCGAGGAGTATTCCAAGATTCAGCGCTTTGAGAAAAATCGCCCACTGATAGGCAATTATATCATCGGTATAAATCATCTGAACACCTTTTTGAAAAATCCTGCTTTTCGTGAAAAAGCGGCGGAATATTCCAGCGAATCGACTTCTCCTTCAACCAAAAGCTCACCGCTTTCAGAAGAAAAAGCAATTACTTTAAGGTTTTTTCCGCCGATTGTCAGTGATGCTTCACCGAGCATTGCATGGATTTTTGTATCATCAAAACCTTCCACGTCAAGAATCCCTGTCGCCTTCAGAATTTTTCTTTCCTCAAGAGCGATATTATGCGGTTTTGCCGGCTTCTGTTCGTTTTTCTGCATAAGGCATATCCCCTTTCTTTATAAAAAAATTTATGCCGCCGCAATCAAAAAAATGCCGGAAGCTTTTCGCTTCCGGCATTTTTAAGGGATATTTTATCTGTCGCAATCCTGGGTTTTTCTCTGGGCCGCATTCTGTTTGCTGAGGGGACTTCTGTTCGAAGCTTCGTTCATGCCGGCTTTATTGCAGGCTTTGCTGTTGCTGCCGTTGTTTTTTGCGTTTGCGCGGTTTGTATTTTCTCTTGCATAATTTTCGGGCATTTTTCATTTTCTCCGTTCAAAAAAAGATTTTCCGAAGGCATTTTGCCTTCCGCTCTTATTATTTGCGGATTTTTTTGAATTATTCGAATAAATTATTGTTTATCCTATTAAGCCCCCTTGTTAAAGGGGGCTGGATTTTTTAACCGCTTGCGGTTAAAAAAGACTGGGGGATTCTTTCTTTAATAACAAATATTTTTATTATGAATCCCTCCACCATCGCCAAAATGGCGATGGTCCCCCTCCCTTTAACAAGGGAGGTTCTTTTGCTAAACAATAATTTACCGTAAAAAAAGACCTCCTTTTTTCGGGAGGTCTTCTTTTTTGCATTCTGCGAAAAATGCAAAATCATCTCATATAATCAAACTCGATATCGAGAATGCTTACTGTATCGCCTTCGTTGATGCCCATTTCCTCGAGTTTATCAATAATTCCGGAAAGGCGAAGAACGCGCTGGAAATACTGAAGGGATTCATAGTCGTCAAGATCAACGAATCCGAGAGCATGCATAAGCCAGGGTGCTTCGACAACATAAATTCCGTCCTCGATATGAATTTTGAATTCCTGCTTGGAGGTAATTTCCTCTCTGACAGGTTCTTCCGCTTCATATCTTGTGATGGGAGGAAGCTTAGCAAGTTCCGCCGCAACAACATTGATAAGTTCCTGAACTCCTTCGCCGGTAGCTGCGGAAATAAGATATGTTTTAAAACCGTTTTCTTCCGCAAATTCATTGAATTCGTCAATCATTTCCTCGATTGCTGCATCAGCCTTGTTGAGGGCAACAATCTGGGGACGCTTCGCAAGTTCGGGATTGAATTTTTCAAGCTCATAGTTGATCTGCTTATAATCATCAATGGGGTCACGGTCATCCATTGCGGAAATATCGACCACATGAAGAATAAGGCGGCAGCGTTCAACATGGCGGAGGAAGTCATGGCCAAGTCCGATTCCTTCGGAAGCACCTTCGATAAGTCCGGGGATATCCGCCATTACGAAGGAGCTGCCCGCATCCATTTTTACTACGCCGAGAACGGGAGTAAGGGTCGTGAAGGGATAGTTCGCAATTTCCGGTTTCGCAGCGGAAACAACGGAAATAAGGGTTGATTTGCCTACGTTCGGGAAGCCCACAAGGCCAACGTCCGCAAGAAGCTTGAGTTCGAGGGTAACTTCGAATTCTTCTCCGGGGAATCCGGGCTTCGCGAATTTCGGAATCTGGCGGGTCGGAGAAGCAAAATGCTGGTTCCCCCAACCGCCTTTGCCGCCTTTTGCGACTATATGGGGTTCTTTATCGGAAATATCCGCAAGGATCCTTCCGGTTTCGGCTTCACGGATAAGGGTGCCCACCGGAACTTTGATTACAAGGTCCGGTGCGGATTTTCCGGTCATATTGCTGCCGGAACCGTTTTTTCCGTTTTCGGCAATATAGCGTTTTTTGTACTTAAAATCTATAAGGCTGGAGATATTGGTATCGCCGACAAAAACGACGTTGCCGCCTTTGCCTCCGTCACCGCCATCGGGACCGCCGGCATTAACATACTTTTCGCGGTGAAAAGTAACTGCGCCGTTGCCGCCGTCACCGGCCTTGATTCTGATTTTCGCGGTATCGACAAACATCTTTATACCTCCGATTTATCTTTGATTGTAAGCTCCATATAACTTTCCTGTTTTATGAAGCCGAGTTTTTCGTAAAGCGGTCTTCCGGATTTTGAAGCTCCAAGCCAGATTTTTTTAATCCCGCGGCTTTTTGCATCTTCAAGAATTTTTTCGAGAAGCATTTTTGAAAGACCTTTTCTCCTGTGTTCCGGGGCTGTATATACGTTGGTAATATAACCCCGCACGCCGATTTTATTCGTGAACGACGGCGGCAAATCATAATAAATGATTGCCGCAGTTGAAAGGAGCTTTCCGTTTTCTTCCGCTATAAGCTGGAGAAAATCTTTTGAAACAAGCCATTTTTCAAAAAACGCGCCAAGCTCCGAATCAATATCGCAATCCGGCGAAATACCTTCATCGATAAGCTGACGTTTTCTCACTTCGGAAA
This sequence comes from Oscillospiraceae bacterium, assembly GCA_017536625.1. Taxonomy (GTDB): domain Bacteria; phylum Bacillota; class Clostridia; order Oscillospirales; family Ruminococcaceae; genus UMGS1668. Next base: position 88,684 of record JAFXGY010000043.1, read on the forward strand.
GAAGTGCAGAGTCTTTGAGTCCGGCTTTTCTGATAATCATAAGGAAAACCTCCTTTTGCAAAAAGGCTTTTCCCGAAGGAAAAGGCAATTTAAAAAGGGACGGAATACCGTCCCTTTTTTCAACGCGGGCAGATTACTGCTCGACAGGATATACGCTTACCTTTTTGCGGTCTGCACCGAAGCGTTCGAATCTTACAACGCCGTCAGTGAGAGCGAAGAGGGTATCGTCGGAACCTTTGCCAACGTTGTTACCGGGATGGAAGTGAGTTCCGCGCTGTCTGACAAGGATGTTGCCAGCAAGAACAAACTGACCGTCGGCTCTCTTCGGGCCAAGGCGTTTGGATTCGGAATCACGGCCGTTTTTAGTGGAGCCCATACCTTTTTTATGGGCGAAGAACTGCATACTAAGTCTAAGCATGTTATTATACCTCCGTAATTATAAGGTTGATGGTCTTCGGGAAGTCTTCGGAAAGGAGCTTGAGGTGAAGCCTTAACGCCGAAACAAAATGCACTGCGGCAGGTCTCGGGTTTGGGGGAAGAATGCATTCGATGCAGTCTTCATAAACATTCACTTTACAGTTTACTTTGACAACCTCTGTCATTCCGTTGATGGCCATTTGCACGGCCGAACTTACCGAAGCACAGACAATGTCTTTTCCGCTTTCGGCATAGCCTGCGTGTCCGCTTACCGCGAAACGCTGTGGCTCGCCTTTCTTATAAAAGAATTCAGCGCGGATCATCGTTAATTAGCCTTCGATTGCTTTAACGAGAAGCTTGGTATAGGGCTGACGATGACCGAGAGCGCGTTTGCTGCCTTTTTTGGTGCGATAGGTGAAAACATTGATTTTCTTGCCTTTGCCGTTTTTAACGACTTCTGCGACAACTTTTGCACCTTCAACATAGGGAGCGCCTACTTTGAGGGATTCGCCGCCGAGGACAAGAACCTTATCAAGAGTGATTTCTTCGCCTTCGTTAGCTTCGAGTTTTTCGACATAGAGAGTATCGTTGAGTTCAACACGATACTGTTTACCGCCGGTTTCGATTACTGCGTACATGATATTCCTTCTTTTCAATAGACTCGCTGACTTGAGGCGGCTTCCTTAAAAAAGGACGCACTTTTAGAGCCTTTGGCATGCGGCACAAAATATTATATCAGCACAAATCACAAATGTCAAGTACCAAATATGTGATTTTTGCCTTAATTATGCGATTTTTTCGAAGTCATTACCTTTTCTGCGGAGTTTTTAATCATCGCTGAGCTTATAAGCATTGTTATCCACATAAATGCACATTTTATTATAAAACCATATATAAAGTCCGAAGGCAAAAATTCCGTCCAGAATAAGGATTATTCCGCCGAAAAGGAACCCGTCAACTATCGCGAAGTTAAAAAGTGAATAGCAGACAGCGGAAGTAAGAAAACCGAAAACCGCCGCCGCAAAAACAATTATCCCCCAGAAGATGAACCAGCTTCGGTTTTCCCTTTTCCAGTTCCTTCTCCAAAAATCCGCTCGCTCCTTCGGAGAAAAAGGATCCGGTTTTTTCTTCGGTTTTTCCGCCAAAGCCCTTTCTCCGTCAAGAATTTCTTCGATGGAAACGGAAAATTCTTTTGAAAGAATACGCAAAGTTTCTATATCCGGCATATAATTTCCGTTTTCCCAACGGGAAACGGTTTTGTTCGAAACACCGATTATTCTTCCCAGTTCTTCCTGGGTAAGTCCTTTTTCCTTCCGCAAAGCGGAAATGAATCTTCCGGTTTTTATCTGGTCCATATTTTCACCGCCTTTTTACGGAATAATTATACCGCAAAACAAAGGAAATGTCTTCCCCATAAAAAGCGAATGTGGCAAAAAACACAAAAACCGCAGGAAAACCTGCGGTTCTTCGTTTTTTTATTCATCAAAGGTCTGTTTGAAACCTTCGCCGATTACATTGCTTGCGGGTGCGACCATTATGAATGCCGCATGGTCAACTTCGAGCACAATGCGTTTGAAATGCGCAAACTGCCTGCTTGGCATGGCGCACATGATTACGAGCTTTTCAGCGCGCTGATATCCGCCTTCACCATTGAGATAAGTTATGCCTCTTCCGGTTTCGTCCATAACGCGCTGGGCAACTTCTGTGGCTTTTTCCGAAACGACGTATGCGATTCGGGTTTCGTTAAAACCATAAAGAACGGAATCCATCGCCCTTTCCACGGCATATACGGAAACAAGAGCATAAAGCGCTGCTTCGAGGGTGTTGTAATAAAATCCCGCCGCTGTTACTATGACAAAATCTATGGCAAGAAGGATTTTCCCCAGCGGAATATGGGGGTGATATTTAAGGATAACTCTTCCAAGGATATCCGTTCCGCCGGTGGTGGAACCGCGAAGGAAGATGAACCCCATTCCGATTCCGATGGCAACTCCGCCGAAAGCGGATGCCATAAAGGCATTCCCGGTATATACCGGAAAAATCCCTTCGGTTATGTTTGTGACCAGCGAAAGAATGATAAGAGTTCTGAAAGTGCTTAAAGTAAAGCGCTTTCCGATAACAACCAGACCAAGAATTACAAGAGGGATATTGAGAAGGAAAGTAAGGGTACCCATCTGTATATTAGTCATGGAATGGAGCATTGTGGCAACGCCGGTAACTCCGCCAGGAGCAATATCATTCGGCGTGGTGAAGATATTTACGCCCACGGCGAAAATAAGAGAACCGATGATATCCATGCCCACATCTTTCAGAAATTCTATGATGGTTTCTTTTTTCAAGCACTGACCTCCTTTTTGGAATGTTCAAGAATCATTTCAAAAAGTTCCTTTATTCTTTCATTTTTTCCTTCAAGATAAAGCCAGCCGAAAAGTGCTTCGACCCCTGTGGCTTTTCGGTATTCGATGGCGTTTGCACCCTTTGGAATATGGGTCGCGCTGGCATTTCTTCCCCGGTGAAGAATCCCTTTTTCCGCTTCGGAAACAACCGGTTCAAGAAAATCGAAAATCTCCGCCTGGAAGCTTGCGCGAACCATTTCGACAGCCATTTTATGAAGTTTTCCCACCTGGAGCGAACCGTGTTCAAGAAGATGTTCCCTTACCATTATTTCATAAACCGCATCGCCGATGAACGCAAGCGAAAGCCCGTTAAGGGCATTCCCGTCGATTTTCTTTTCTTCAATTTCCAGCAAAAACAAACGCCGCCTTTCAAAATATTACCTTATTATTTTACCATCAGCGGGCATTTTTATCAACATGAATATTTATTCGTTTTAAATGGGTAAATTATTGTTTATCCAATTAAGCCCCCTTGTTAAAGGGGGCTGGATTTTTTAACCGCTTGCGGTTAAAAAAGACTGGGGGATTCTTTTTTAAATTACAGATATCCTTATTATATGAATCCCTCCACCATCGCCATTTTGGCGATGGTCCCCCTCCCT
>JAFXGY010000044.1 GCA_017536625.1 Oscillospiraceae bacterium
CTTTGCGGCATAGCGGCGAACAAGGTTTGCATCCAGAACATTCACTTTTCCGTTTCCGTCAACATCGGCAGCCTGAAGCTGATTTTCATCGAAATCAACGAGTTTTGCTGCATAACGGCGAATAAGGTTCGCATCCAGAACATTCACTTTTCCGTTTCCGTCAACATCGCCGTAAATGAAACTGAGTTTGGGAATTTCCTGTGTTTCATAATGATCGCAATTTTTGCAGTCACGACGTTTTTCGCCGGGTTCTTTATTTGTCGGTGCTTTGGTTTCTTCCCATTCACCAAAATCATGTCCGAGTGCGTCAACAACAGTCTGTGCAACAAGAACTTCACCGCAGACAGAGCAATGCTTGCCCTCCGTAAGACCGGTTTCGGTACAAGTCGGAGCGACAGCTTCGTCGATTACTTCGGTGTGGCCGAGTGCTTCGCCTTCGGTTTCACCGCATTCTTTACAAGTTTTAGGAGTTTCGCAGGTTGCATCTTCCCAAACGTGAACATGTTCGCTTTCTTCAATAATAAGTTTGAAGTATCCGGGGCCGGATTCCGCACCGCTGGATACGAATCCGTCGGAGCCGGGTTTTCCGCTTCCTTTTGCGAATCCGCCTTTAGCACCGATATAATAAGTACCTGTCTCAAGACCTGCAGTGTTAATTTTTACAACACCATTTTCATCGGTAACAAATTCTTCCGCTGTCATATTTCCGAAACCTTCGCGGTTCCATTCTCTGATATCAGCAGTTTCATTGCCTTCTTCAACCCAGTAAAGTTCTTTGTTTGCGCCAATTTTAAAGGAAGTGGTATAGTTTTCGCCCTGGTCTGCAAGATAATGAGTAAGTTCAAAAGTTTCGCCCTGTTTTACGGTATAAACGTCTTTTATATCAGTTCTGTCGTATTTTCCGTTTGCATCGTTTACAACAAAGAGGCCGAATGCGGAACCGTTTGCAGCACCGGTAATCATATGAACAATAAGGAGATCACCGTCTTTGAGTGCCTGCTGGTCGGAAGTGGAACCCCATCCCTGATAAGCAATAGGATATTCATAGTTAATATGATAGTTAAGGTTGGAACCAAGACCCCAAAGATTCATAAAGGTGGAACCTACGCCCTGAGTCCAAGAAACAGCTTCCTCGAAATCGCTCTTTCCGTCTCCGTCAGTATCAACGGTATTGGAATAACCGGTTCCGGCATCTTCAATGTCATAACCGAGATAGTAAACTTCGGTGAAATAAATGAATGCGTGCATTGCAGTTACAACACCATAAGCGGTTTCACGGTTACCGGCTTTCTGCTGACCTCTGATATTTCCGTTTTCATCAAGGTAGCAGTAAGGGTTATAGTAATATTTAGCAAGGCCATAGAGTTCGATATCAAAATAAGGAATTTCAAGGCTGTGATCCATCATGATATCGCCAGTTTCCTCGATTTCAAGGAATTCATTTTCGCCTCTTGTTACTGCAAATTTAACTTCAACCGTATCTTCATAAGGAATTATATCCACTCCTTCAACAGTAATTACCTGTTTGATAAGGATGTTTTCGATAGTATAAATGCCATTTGCATCTGCTGTAAGTTTCTCGCCGTTTGCTTTAACCGCAAAATTCTTTCCTGCTTTAAAACCATCGACAAAGGTTACGGTGAATTTATATTCTTTTCCGCTTTCAACAGTATTTGCATATCCATCACAGGGATTTACTCTGTAACCCGCTCCGGTTCCCGGAAGAGAAATAGGAAGGATTCCTTCGTATTCTTTTACACCTTCAACGGAAATATAGAAGGGGCCATCCGGATTCTGAACTGTATAAATTCCATTTTCTGCTTCGACTTTAACACCGTTTACATAAACAGCAAAATTATCTGCTGCGTAAAAACCATCAAGGATATTTACAGAGAAAGTATAGTTATTACCTTTTCTGAAAATGGTATCTCCGATAATTTCAGAACCGGTTGCTGTAATGAATGTTACTTTATATTCAACCGGCATATTGTTGCCCATTTTGCAGGTTGTGCAGATATTATTTTGAATAGTGTGCTCATGAGCTTCTTCTCTTACATGAACAGGAGAGGGACAACTCTGTTTGAATGCATCACCGAGGAGGGCTGCAAATTCTTCGGTGCTCATTTCTGCGGAAGTTTTTGCAGTTCCGCGGTTTCCGGTATAGTAACCGGCACTTGCGGTTTTATTAGGCACGCTGTAAGAGCAGAGATCACCTCTATAATAAACATTAGAAACAGTTACGGTGTTGTTATAAAAATTGCCTGTAATTGCATATGCAGATTCGCCGGCATTATAGCAATTGATAATTTTTGCACTGTTATAAAGATTGCCAACAATACCTGCCGTTGCGGAACTTCCGGTTACTTTTCCAAGGTTGTAGCAATTCTTTACTTCGGCATACTCTTTAGCATTCTGCAAATAACCTACAATGCCGCCTACATCGGTGAGACCGGAAATTTCACCTTTGTTAGAACATCCATCAACTATGGTTCTTGTCTGAGAATAACCAAGGATACCGCCGACCTGTTTATTTGCAGAAATATTGCCTTCGTTGGAGCAGTTGATAATTTTCACACCACTGTCCATCTTCCAACCATTGCTGTTTACACCACCGACAATACCACCGACATAGTTTTCATTTGCATTATTTACGTTTGCGCGGTTAATACAATTTTCAATAGTAGCATAAATAACATCGTGGACTACCGGAGTGCGTTTTACGGTACCTTCGGTAATTATATTTTTGATTTCCACATAAGTTCCGCTTGTGCCTTTTACGAAACCAAATACACCCCAGTTTGCATCTTTGAAGGTAACAACATGATTCTGGCCATCAAAAGAGCCGCTGAAACGGGTGCTGCTGTTTTTGCCGATACCGGGCCAATTTACATCAGAGAGATCAATATCTGCGGTAAGAACACCTTTGATTGCGTTGTTTCCGCCATTGACGGTTTCTGCAAACCAAAGCATTTCTTCCGCAGTAGCAATCTGATAAACACCATTCTCATCAACCGCGGGGGTATAGTCAACAAATCCGCAGTCATCACAAATTTTGTCATCACCATAATTATGGTCGATTATAGGAACATCTTCGGTTTTGGTATGTCCTTCAGTTTCAACTGTGCATCCTTCATTCTGGCAGGTAAAAGTTTTTACACCTTTTTCGATGCAGGTAGGTTCAGTTGTAACAACGCCTTCATCATAATTGTGACCGGTTTTGGGTGCTACGCCGGTTTTGGTTTTTTCGGGGCAGTTTGCGTTAGCACAGGTATAAGTAATTACGCCGTCCGCAACGCAGGTTCTTTTGGTGGTCTCGACACCTTGATCCCATGCATGTCCGGTTGCAGAGATATCTTCGGTATAGCTATGTCCTTCAGTTCCTTCGTCGCAACCACTACAAGTATAGGTTTTTACACCTTTTTCGGTGCAGGTGGGTTCTTTAGTAACAACACCTTCGTCATAGCTGTGAACATGTTCTTCGTCTTCTCCGCCTTCGCTTTCGCCATATTCAAAAGTAAAGAAACAAATCGGACTGTAATCATTGCGTTCGACCGCAATAGCATATTCAACATATCCGTCTGCATCAGCGACAAAGTTCAGCTCAATTTCTTCATATGTGCTCCAATCCATAGCGGAATAGCTGAGCGGTAAAGTGATTTTATAACCGTCCTCAACCTCTTCGAATGTATAGGTCATATAGCCGCCGCTTGTGAATTCCGTATCGGCATAATAACCGTAAGCAGAACCATAAGAGGAATCAGCAAACGGATCTTCGGAAGCAGGATGAGTTACATAAACCTCGGTTGCTCCGGCGGGAATTGTTACATGGTAATAAGGAACTCCGCTGTAATACTGATAATCAACCGTGCCCTTATCCTCTATGGCAATGGCTTCGCCAGCATCGGAAGAAATTTCAGTAAAAGGTGCTCCTTCGGGAATTACTGCGCCGCCGGGTGCAACATAATCCGGATCTGCTTCTCCGCAGAAAGTGCAAACACCATCATCAAAACTGTGACCTTTTGCTTCAACTTCTTCGGTGTAAGAATCTCCGCAAGAGCAGGTAAAGGTTTTTACGCCTTTTTCGGTACAAGTGGGTTCAGTTGTTATTTTGCCGTTATCATAAACATGATTTACGCCATCATATTCAAAGCTGAAAAGGCAAACTGCGGCATAATAACCACCGTCTTCCTCGAGGGTAATTGCATGGCCTTTTCCCTCTTTGTCAAAAGTATAACCTTTAACAGGAGTTTTTACGGTCTGGGTTCCGTCTTCGTTTTTGGTATAAGCATTTTTAAAAGTTGCACCTCTTACGGTAGCGGATGCAACCATATCAACCTCAAGGTCGGTTTTATAACCGTAAGCATCGGAACCGTAATTCATAATATTAGTATCCTCGCTGTAGGTTACGTCAACATATTCGGTTCCGCAGGGGACGGTTACATGGTAATAAGGCACATCATGAACGTAGTTATAGCTGTCGCCGTTTTCCTGCTGTTCATCTTCGTCATAATCGCCAAGCTTAAAAATACCTTTATATTCGATATTTTCTTCAGTAACTTCGTTTTCACCTGCTTTAATAGAAAGGAAGGGATTTACGATTTCCTCTTCTTTATTACCATAAGTAAAACTGATATAAAACTCGGTGGAATATTCATTTGCTCTCTGAACGGAGATACCATCAAGTTCGCCATCATTGTTGGAGTCTTTGATTTCCACGGTATGGCTTTTTGCAGGAGTCCAGCTTGTTTCGCCATCTCCGACATAATTGCCCTTGCTATCATAATAACTCCACTGTTTTTCTTCAGAAAAATCAAGGGTTGCTTCGGTTGCATCTTCCGGAACAGTTACGGTATAGCAGGTTATTTCACCGCCACCCCAGCCAGTCCAGATTAAGATACTTTCGGAAATTTCGGTCATTTCCTCATCATTTACCGTTACGGTGAAAAGGGCGCCTTCTTCCTCCTCTTCTCCGCCTTCAATCTGATTCAGTTTAAGCTGATAATACAATTCATTGTTGATGTAGTTTCCATATACTTCAACAAAAAGATAATCGTATTCGTAAGGCAGATCCACCTCTACGCGTCCGTTTTCCACGGTTAATTCGTCTACCCATTCCTCAAAACCATCATCGTCCGCATCATATTTATAAGCATAAACGTAAGGATCTTCTGCTGCTTCATCGAAAACTATTGTTGCCTTATTCGCCGGAACATCCGCAGAAATCGCACTGATATCCATACCGTAATCCGGGAAATAATAATCTTCGCACTCAACTAAATCCGCTTCGTTTTCGGAACTTCCGTAAACGATTTTAAAAGGAGCATAAGCGCCGACGCTTTTGCCTTCATCAAGCAGATGAAGATGATACGTGCTGTTATCTGCATAGTTATAGATGCAAAGGACTTCATAGTCCTCTGCCAAATCTATGCTGCAGGAAATTTCCCCTCCACAAATATCATCAAATCCGTTATCCTTCGGAAAAATATTCATAGATCCGTTTCCGCAACTGATATTCAGAGTTTCTGCTCCTTCCGGAACAACAATGCTGTATGCATCTACTTTTACACTGCTGTCTTCAATACTAAAACATTTTTTGGTTCCCTCATATGTTACAGCAACCGCATTGCCGTCAATATTTATGGAATACGGAAAGCTTGCTGCAAACACTGTGACAGGAAACATTCCCACTACCATGATTACCGCCATGATAAGGGAAAGAATTCGTCTTTTCATCTTGAAAAAACCTCCTCTGCTATTTATTTATCTGAACGCCTTTCGGGCGTAAAACAGAATTCACCGGCTTTTTTCCTCTTGCCTATTTGCAAAAGTAATTTTTTGACTTAATTCCGTTTTGATTTTATCCAAACGGTTTGTAGGTCTTCTAACTTATGCATTTGGTTTTTTACCGCACCTGCCATCTGCCTTCTCGGAATTTCTTCCAATGACCTGCTTTTGCAGAAAGACAGCAGATTTTGCATTAACAGCACATCGGTTCAAACACCGACGTATTCCGGTTTTCCACCGGATTCCCTTGTTCAGCAATATTGCCACAAAATAAGCCGGATATACGAACTGCCTGATCAGGCATGATTTTTACTTTTATCTGCTTGATATTTCATTCTCTGACGCCTTTTTTCTGCCTGCTCCGCTTTTCTTTTTGCGGAACGCTCTTTCTTTTCGGCTTTGTTTTTTCTGTAAGCAGCTTTCTGGGTCTCTATTTCTTTCTGAATTCTTGGAAATTTTTCAATAAGATCGGGATGTTTCGGATTCGGAAGTTCAGCCGCTCTTAATGCCGCTTTATAAGTTCCGAATCTTTTTTCTATGTAGCTTCCGCCGACGATTTCTCTCTGCCAAGGAACATGGTGAAGAATTTCGGCCGATTCCTTAATATATTGCAAAAGCTGTTCATCCGAATCATCTTTGTGTGCTTCCTCGAATTCCTGCTCCTTTTCTTCAAGAGCTTTTGTTACCATTTTTTTGATAATCGAATCGTAAATATTGTTTCTTCCTGAATAAGACATACTTTTCCTTTCCAAAATTATTTGACAAATAAAAAGAGGCTCGAAACAACAGAGGATATACCTATCCCCTTGTTTCGAACCTCGGTTCTTCCGTCAGTTCTTAATGATAATACGCAAGTTATTTATTTGTCATCGGGTGTAAGCTGAATGCTCTTTTTGATTTCCTCAATGCGAATCGGGCGGTTATCTTTTACTATAACCCTTACCTCTCCGAAATCAAGAGAGCGGATTGCTTTTATAAGTTCCGTTTCTGCTTTTGAAAGCATTTTTGAATTTTCGGACTGCATTGAAATATCACCTCCAAACGTCAAAAAAGGCTGCGACAGTAATAAAAAATTACCGCCGCAGCCGTTTTTCTGCAAAGCAATTAAACACCTTTTTGCCCATCGCACGGGTACAAAAAAGCAGCTTACGATTTCCGTAGGTCTTCTGGCTTATATCTCAAATGACGGAATGTCTGCCTTCTCGGAATCTTCCAATGACTGGCTTTCGCCAACAACAAACCGTCTCGATACTTACAGCGCCGGCAGCGCGAGGACTTGCACCTCATTATCTTGTTCAGCCGAGCAGACGTCCTGCGCTCTGTTCGGCCACGGAAATACTTATAAAATTAAATTTTGAATAAATCTGTTTTTGCCTTTATATTAAAGCAAATGCTTATTATTCACTGATAATTATAACATAAAAAATTATAAAGTCAACAAAAGCGGAGTTCAAACTCCATTTTCAGCAAGATTGAACAAATAGAAGAACACCCCTGCAAGTCTGCGGTTACTTGGCAGGGGTATCTTTTTGGATTACGGTAGACAAAAAGGAGTGCTACCCGTAAAAGGCGATTTTGCCAAAAGGCAAAATCAATATTCCGCAGGTCTGAAAGCACTAATTTCGCCGCGGAATATTACAGTTTTGTGTAAGACTGTTTTTCGATTATAGCATTGTTCTTTTCATTTTTCTATAAATCGGGGCAAAAACAGCAAGAATTGACTTTTTCTAAAAAACGAAAAGAAGCTCCGCAAAAGCGGAGCTTCCTTCCTAAAAAAGAGGGTTTATGAAAAGAATTTTTTTGCAATATAATCCGTTTTCAGAATTCTATTCCCTTTCTTGCAGGCGTGCCTTTATCATAAGGGTGCTTTATCTTTTTCATCTCGGTAACATAGTCGGCCAGGCTCAAAAGTCTTTCCGAAGGGTTTCTTCCAGTGAGCACCACTTCAAGATTTTCCGGCTTGTTTTCCAGAAATTCCAAAAGTCTTTCTTCGCTTATCATTTTATGGTTGCAGGAAGAAACAGCCTCATCAAGTACCAGAAGATCGGCTTTTTCCGCTTCAAAAAGTGCTTTTTCCAAGAGTTCTCCGTAATCTTTTTCCGCATTTTGTTTTTCTTCTTCATCCATATTGCAATAAAGCCCATAGGATTTTTTGCAACCTAGGATCGTTATATTTTCAAGTTTTTCGAGGGATTTCAGCTCGCTGGAACTTCCGTTTTTGAAAAACTGACAGAAAACAACCCTTTTCCCAAATCCTGCTGCACGAACAGCAAGACCCGTTGCGGCGGTTGTTTTTCCTTTTCCGTTACCGCAATATATATGTATCAGTCCGAACATTTAAGGCACCCCGTTTTACGCTTCAACGGGTTTATCCTTGCCCTCAACGTTCCATCTTGCTTCCATCGGGGTTTTGCCGTTACATTTGCAGCCCGGTTCATCGGAAGCAGAAACTTTTGCCGCTACCATTTTCTTGATTTCTTCCATAAGTTTTTTCTCATCAACAGACATAATAAAAAGCCTCCCTTTTTAATTTCTGTAAATTTAGCATAGTATTTTTCTTCGTTTCGGGCAATAGCTTTTCAACTTCTTGGCAAATTTGGAATCAAGTAAAGCAAAATCAGACTTTTCGCCAAGCTCACCTTCCGGTGAGGCCATTACATGGACACAAAAATATGTTTGTCGGCGGCAAAACTATATTAAAATCTGTGGTAAAATATAATTCCACTCCAAGGAAAAGACATAATTGTTCGCCAGTAAACCCATGTCAACGGAGGTATCCAAATGAAGAAAATCAAAGTAAAAGGTGCACCAAAGAAAACTGAAATTATGAGCAGCCACAGCGACGAACCGAAACAGTCCTATCGCGCCGAGTGTGAGGAATGCAGAAAAGAAATCACCTTTTCCAAAGCCGATATAACTCACGGCGCCTATGGCTGCCCAATGGTAAAATGCCCAAAGTGTTTCCTATAATGTAAAACCACCCCCTACCCCATCAAATCCGCTCCCGAACCGGGAGCTTTTTTTATTGCAAAAATTTATTTGTAACGGAGGAATCATCTATGAAAACAGCAATTTTAATACTCAAACCGCTTTTTACAAAACTTATCGCCGCCCCTATCACCGCAAAGCTTTTGCTCCGCACCATTACAGCCACGGCGGTTCAAGCCATTATCAAGGATAACAAAAAGCGGTGCTCATTTTGAGCACCGCTTTTTGCCTTATTGGGGGTATTTTGCAGAAACAGAATTATTCGTGGTCAATAACAACTTTAAGAGCGCAGTTTGCGTCTCTTGCCTGGGTGAAGGCATCGTTGATCTGATCAAGAGTGAAATGGTGAGTAATAATCTGCTCAACAGGGGTGGATTTTGCGTGAAGAGCTTCGATAACTTCTTCAATATCGCTGTTTGCGTATGCGAAGGAGCCAACTACGTCCATTTCGGCGCCGAGTATCTGGTAAGGATTGATGGTTACATCATGATGATAAAGCGCAACGATAACAAGTCTGGAACGGTTTTTAGCCATGCCGAGAACTTCCGGAATAATGGTCTTTGTGCCTGCGGTATCGATATAAAGGTCGATGTCAACAGCACTCTGGCCTGCAGCACTCTGAAGATCTGCACCGAATTTTTCCTGAAGGAATTCTTTAAGATTACCTTTTGATGCATTGAAAGGAATCGCACCCATTTCTTCTGCTTTTTTAAGGCGCCATTCGTTGATGTCAACTACAACGACCTCTTTGATTCCTTTGCTCTGGCAAGCTGCAAGAGTGCAAAGACCAATCATGCCTGCGCCATAGATAACAACTCTGTCGGAAGAGTTTGCTTTGCCCATGTTTACGCCGTGCATACCTACTGCGAAAGGTTCGATAAGTGCGGCTTCGTTGAAGCTTACGTTTTCAGGAAGCGGAAAAAGGTTGTAGTGGAGTTTTGCATCCTGAACCTGAACATACTGGGAGAATGCGCCGCATTCGTCGCAGATTTCAAGAATGGAAAGTCCGCAATCGGGACGTTTGGAAAGGCAGGGGTTAAGGAAAACTCTCATGCCTTCTTTGATTTCCGGATCAACTTTTGCGCCTACTTTATAGACAACACTTGCCATTTCGTGGCCGAACTGGTGTTCCGGGAAAATTCCTGCTGCTTCACCGCCGTTATAATATGCGCCGATATCGGTTCCACAGATACCGGATTTTACGTTTTTGATGATAACATCATAATCGCCGCATTCGGGCATTGCGACTTCTTCAACGGTTACGTTTTCAATTCCGTGGTAAATTGCTGCTTTCATTTTGTTTCCTCCAAAATAACATTTTTGTTTGCAACTCAATTGTAACAGTGATATAATTTTAACGATATTAAAATTATGCCATATTTTTTAGAATTAGTGCCAAAGGAGTTTTTAGTTTGCTCAAAAAAGTCAGAGAATTAAAAATGGATAAAAGCCTTTATCAATATGACCTCCATACTACGGACGGGCTTCCCTATGCTCTGTATTTTTCCGATATTGATTATTATGTTGGTCATCAGTCTCCCCTTCACTGGCATCGTGAATTTGAAATAACGATAGTTACCAAAGGTAAAGTCAAAGCTTTTGTTGACGATATAGAAATGATACTGGAAAAAGGCGAAGGGCTTTTTGTTAATTCAGAAATGTTTCATGGTTACAGAAAAATAGAAAACGAAGGTTGCGAATTTCTTACAGCTGTTTTCGATTCCTCATTCATTACTGGAAGCGAAAATAAAAATTTTCTTTTCAAAAAATATATTGAACCGATTATAAAAAGTGAGAATCTCCGGTTTGTAAAATTATCTCAGAATAATGATTGGCATTCCGAATTTCTTAAGAATATGGATGAGCTTTTTGAAGCTAATATTCTTGAGTTGGAATACAGCGAATTTTTCGTCAGAGAAATTCTCACGAAAGAGATACGACTTCTTCATGAAAACAACAATCTTTACAAAGCTCCGGATCTTCGTGGGCTTAATTATTCTATTTCAAAAATGACTGATTACATAAAAGCAAATTACACCGAAGATATTTCCGTCGGCGATATCGCAAAATCCGCCAATATCTCAAGGCGCGAATGCTTCCGCAAGTTTTCCGAAAGCATGGGTATAACACCTTTTGATTATCTAGATTCTGTCAGAATAAAGGCTGCCACTGTACTTCTTACCGAAAGCGATAAAACCGTCACCGAAATCTGCTACGAAACCGGTTTTTCCAGCGGTAGCTATTTTTCGACCAAGTTCAAAAAAGCAATAGGCTGTTCTCCCGCTGAATACAGAAAAAATTCAATTAAAAATTAAGCTCCCGAATGGGAGCTTTTTTGTTTATAAAACAGTAATTTGATTTTAAATTTATTCAAGTGTTATCTGGCGGGCTAAGGTTATTTTACTTCGCTCCCGCTCAGTACGATTCTTTTTATTTATGGCCAATACAGGAGAAAAATGTGTTTTTGATGTCGTTTTTTATTTTCAAAACAAAATCTGTTATATCAAAAATATTAAAAAACCGACATGTTTTAGAAAAACCTTGCGAACCCGCATGCTCAAGCCATTTTTGGGCATTTTGCTTTGAAATTTACTCAAATAAAGGTGACGGTTTTAAAAAAACTCTGCGAACCCGCATGCTCATGCGCTTTTTTGACTCTGTGCTCAAATATGATTTTAAATAAAAACAGTTCATTTTTCTAAGTACAAACTTCAAATTTTCTGCATAATAAAGCCATTTTTTCATCGTTTATATTTTGTGATATATTGCACCCTGTTTGGAAACCCATCCGCTAAAGGGAAGAAAAATTCCAAACAGGCTAATTTTAACTAAAAAGGAGGTCTGTCATAAAAGTAAAAAACGACATTGAATTAATATTTCCTATTACAAATATTATTTAATAGAGGGTACCCACAAATGGCTTAATTAAGCCGTTTGTTCAAAAAACTCAAGTGCGTTTTTTCAAAAATTTGTTTGTTTGCTTTTTCTCTTCCCACAAAAGTATTTTTCAGAATTAAAGGAGAAAAAGTAACATGAAAAGTCCGATTAAAGGTTTACACATTATTGACGAAGTTATGGGGTCTTTTAAAACCACCGCAGCAATTGAATTTATTAACAAAAATCCAAAAAGAAAATTTATCGTTGTAACCCCCTACCTTTCCGAAACGGAAAGATATGCCGCTGCATGCCCAAGGCTTAGGTTTCAACATCCGTCAGAAGAAAAACTGGGTTCTAAGTCGAGATCGCTTAAAGAACTTCTATCTAAAAGAAAAAATGTCGTAATTACGCACGCTCTTTTGCTTGAACAAAAGGTCGATATGAAAGAATATTTCAAAGGATACACCATTATTATCGACGAAGCCCTTGAAGGGGTTATCAAAAAATTTGACGACCTTCATCCAATGGATGTAAATCATCTTTTTTATGACTGTATCAAGCTTGATGAAAATTTTACCGCGCATTGGATAGGATGTCCTAACTATAATGGCAAACTTTCCGAAATTAAAGATATTTGTGATTCCGGCCGCTTAAAAGGCTTTCAAATAAAAAACGGGGAGCACATTAGCCAGGATATTTTTAGAGTATTCCCTTCAGAATTATTTGAAGCTTTTGAAGAAGTTTTCGTTCTTACTTACCTTTTCAAAGGCAGTGTTTTCAGCGCCTATTTGCGCTCAGAAGGCGTTTATTTTGACAGGTGGTATATTGAGGCAAACATGTTCTTACGAGCGATCCTCAGCCTCGTAAAGCAACTGATTACCGTCCCTTAATACATTTTGTTCACGGTTGTAATGGCCGCTTTGAGCTTCCGGGAGCTGATTATTATGCTTTAAGCAAAAATTGGTACGATAACGAAGAAAACGATAAGAAACAAATTAAAAAAATCCTACACAGTTTCTTCTTTGATAAATTAAAGGATGTTCCCGGAAAACGGATGTGGACAACTTTTAAAGGTTATAAAGATACTGTTTCCAAAGGTGAAATTACTTCTTCGTTTTTGGAATGTGGTGCAAAAGCAAGCAATGAATACCGCGAATGTACGAAGCTCGCTTATACGGTAAACCGGTTCATAACCCCCAACATAAAAATTTATTTTTCGCAATTCGGGGTTGAATTCGAAGAAAACCTGTGGTCGCTTTCCCAGCTTTTGCAGTGGGTGTGGCGCTCCGCTATCCGCGACGGAAATGAAATCCACCTTCTCATACAAAGCTCAAGAATGCGAAATATGTTTATTGACTGGCTTGAATACTGCGCTAGAGATATTAATTATCTTCGTATTAAAAACGCAGATGCCATAGAACCGCTCAAAAAGAGCGGTTTTTCTTTTTACAGAGAGGTTGCAGAAAAAACTTTTGAGAAAGAACGAAAAGATTTTATTAAAAAACACAATTTTGATTCATCAAAAATAACTTTTGTTTCCCGTGGAGGAGCAGAAATCTGTTTACAGGACATGATTCTTGCGAAAAGGTATGATATTGCTGATTTGCCCTCTCTCCTCCTCGACGAAAAAGCCCAGATTGATCCTGAAACAGGTCTCCAGTATCTCGTCACCGGTGATCCCTATGTACCGCAGCGTGTAAACGATGCTGCTGTGGTTTAACTGCATCGAAAGCAGTTCCAAAGCTCTGTTGCGGTCGGGTGCTGCCATTAGAAAATGGTAAGCGAAGGTTTTGCGGAGCATATGGGTTGAAGCGTGAACAGGGATGTGGAGCTCATCGTTGACTATGGATTTTAATAATCTTTCAATAGACCTTACTGTGAGGGGAGCTCCGTCGCGTCCCTTACGGTTGGAGTTGGAGGTAAAAAGGTAATCTCGACGATCTACTGGCAAAAAAACTCCCAACACCCAATTTATTAGGTGTTGGGAGTTAATCAAATCAATATTTCATTTACCTTTCCGCTGAATAAGTCTTCCGGCGTTTCTTGATTTATTTTTCTGTTCACGCAAAATGCTGTGTTCCTCAACTTTCGGCTTCAAATCCGTATCGTAAAGATTCGCATAATGCGTAACCATATCAAGTGTGGAATGCCCTAGAATTTTCTGGAGGCTGTGCAGATCTTTCCCTGCCATAATCCAATGTTTCGCAAAGGTATGGCGAAAAAGGTGGGTCGAAGTTTTCAAAACCCCACGGCTTTTGTTGTAATCCGCAAGGCTTTGGCTCAGCGTAACCCTGTTCAGTTTTTCTTCAGAATTAAGATATGCGCTGGGGAAAAGAAATTCACTTATATAATTTCCCTTTTCATCGGTCAGCCATAAATCAACATATTCCCTCAAAACTTTCATATAAGTTTCTTCTATCGGAATACGGGATTTCCTTTTGTTTTTCTGAACCTGAACAGCAAGCATTCCGTCATCCCAATCGATATCACTGATTTTTATGGCACAGATGGTGGAAATCCTGTTTCCGGTTGCAAGAAGGTGGTGAATTACCACCCAATTGCGGTATTCCGTAAAACTGCAATCAGCTTTTGGCTTTTTCAGCAATTTTGAAATTTCTATGTCGGAATAGACTTCTTTTACGCTTGGTTCAACCGCTTTAATTTTTATTCTGTGACCCTCAATAAATCCGGAATCCGCAAGCCAATAAGCAATCACCCGATAATCCCGGAAATATGTGTTTACCGTAACTTCATTCACTTTTCCGGTTTCTGTCAGAAATGTTCTGAAATCACACTCGATTCCGTCTTTATCAAAAACAGAAACCTTTTTCCCCATACCGGCTTTTATACGGTCTTCATCACTCATCGAATCATATTTTTCCGAAAAAGCAAGCCAGCAGAAAAATTTATAAAGCTTCTTTATTGAGCGCTCATAATGATTTATGGTTGCCGGAGCATTTCCTTTTCCTTTTTGATCGGCGATAAACCTGCTTGCCGCCTCAGAGAAAGTAATATCTTTTTCGGCTGTTTTTCTTGCAAAACGCTCTTCCATTTTGTATCCCCCTTACACGATTTTTCAAAAATCAGGGTTACACGATTCCGCGTTTTTTCGGCAATACACGATTTTTCACATATAACAAAAAAAGAACCCTCTAATCGCATGATTAAAGGGTTCATTTTGTGGCGGAGATGAAGAGATTCGAACTCTTGAGAGGCTTTTGACCCCTACGCGATTTCCAGTCGCGCGCCCTCGACCATCTAGGCGACATCTCCATTTGGTCAATTAACCTTGCTGTTTATCACAGCGCTTGATTATTATACTAAAAACAAAATAAAAAATCAATACCTTTTTTGAAATTTTTTTGATTTTTTTCAAAATATTTGCTATGAATCTGTTTTTATGTTATTATTAATTATTATGAAAATGATTTTTTAAGGAGGCGTTTTTTTAATGACGGAAATTCTTGCCCCGGTCGGCGGAAAAGAACAGCTTATTGCTGCGGTACGTTCCGGCGCAGACGCAGTTTATCTCGGCGCAAAAAATTTCAACGCAAGGCGAAACGCTTCCAACTTCGAAGATTTCGAACTTTCCGAAACCGTTTCCTATTGCCACGCAAGAAATGTGAAAGTTCACGTCGTTCTCAACACTCTTGTTATGGATTCGGAGATCCCGGCACTTATCGAAGAAATAAAGAACGTTGCGAAAGCCGGTGCTGATGCCGTAATCGTGCAGGATCTTGCAGTCGCAAGGCTTGTTAAAGAAATCTGCCCCTCCATCGAAATGCACGCTTCCACCCAGATGACAATTCACGACCTTGCCGGTGCGAAAGCCGCAAAGGAACTTGGTTTTTCCCGTGCAGTTCTTTCAAGGGAACTTTCATTCGATGAGATAAAATATATTGCTGAAAATACGGATATTGAGCTGGAGGCTTTTATCCACGGTGCCCTTTGCATGTGTATGTCCGGCTGCTGCTATCTTTCTTCTGTCCTTGGCGGAAGAAGCGGCAACCGCGGACTTTGTGCCCAGCCTTGCAGGCTTGATTTCCGCTTCGGAGAAAAAGACCATGCTCTTTCACTCAAAGATATGAGCCATATCGAACATCTGCAAAAACTCGCCAAAGCCGGCGTATGCTCTTTTAAAATCGAAGGAAGAATGAAGCGTCCCGAATACGTTGCTGCTGCCGTAAGCGCCTGCAGAGCCGCTCTTGCGGGTGAAAAGCCGGATATAGATTCCCTTCGTTCGGTTTTCTCCCGTCAGGGATTTACCGATGGTTATTTTACCGGAAAGCGAACCCCGGATATGTTCGGATTCCGCAGCCACGAAGACGTAACCGCAGCTGATAAAGTACTTAAAAACCTTTCTTTGCTTTATAAAGATGAACCAAAGAAAATCCCTCTTTCAATGAATCTTTCCATTTCAGAAAATTCGCCTTCCCTTCTCACTGTTTCCGACGGAATCAACGAAGTTTCCGTTTCCGGCGGAATCTGCGAAAAAGCTCTTCGCACGCCGACCGATAAAGTTCTTGCGGAGCGTTATCTTTCAAAAACCGGCGGAACACCTTTTTATCTTGAAAATCTTGATTTTTCCGCCGAAGGCGAACCCATAATCGCCGCCGGAGAAATCAACGAAATGAGAAGAAACGCTCTTACGCATCTTATGGAAAAGCGAGAAACGGTTGTTCCCCATGAAATTTATGATGCTGATATTCCCAAAACCGTAAAACATTCTGCGACAAAAACCAAACTGCGTATCCGCGGAGAAAAATTCGAACAGGTGGCTTTTGCTTCCGATGCGGAAGCTGTTATTTTGCCCATTGCGGAAATTGAAAAGAACCCGAAAGCCATCGAATTTTTTGGTGAAAGGCTTTTTGCGGAACTTCCCGCCCTTGTTTTTCCTTTTGACGAGGAGAAAATTAAAAGCAGGCTTACCGCATTGAAAGAAAAAGGGCTTCGCCATGTTCTTTGCGAAAATATCTGCATGATACACCTTGCAAAAGAATGTAAAATGGAAATCCACGGCGGACACGGACTTAATATCCTCAACAGCCTTTCTCTTGAAGAGTATGAAAAGCTCGGCATTGCAGATGCCACCGTTTCCTTCGAACTTTCGGCGCCGAAAATTCGCGACCTCGGAGGAAGTATCCAAAGGGGCATAATCGGATATGGATATCTTCCCCTTATGCGAATGAGGGCCTGCCCCATTAAAAAAGCAAGCGGCTGCAAAAACTGCCCCGGAAAAGGCAAAATCAAAGACCGCATGGGAAAAGAATTTACATATCTTTGCTTCGAAAAAAAATTCGGCACCCTTCTCAACAGCGTACCGCTTTATGTTGCGGATAAGGATTTTTCCGGAATCGATTTTATGACCCTCTGGTTCACGGTTGAAACACCTGAAAACTGCAAAAAAATCTATGAAATGTTTAAAAGCAAAACCCCTGCGGATTTTGAAAAAACCAATGGGCTTTACTTTCGGGAACTTTTATAAGGAGAAATAAATGAAACTTCTTTTTCTTTTCGGCGATGGAGCAGTCGGAAAAATGACCGTTGGTCAGGAACTTTGCAAAATTACCGATTTTCGGCTTTTTCACAACCATATGACCATTGAACCGGTTCTTGATGTGTTCGGTTATTTTTCTTATCAAACCATTAAAAAAATCCGCGATATTATTTTTGAAGATTTTGCTGCTTCCGATAATTACGGAATGATTTTTACTTTTATGTTTGCTTTTGACAGCCCCAATGACTGGGAATGCCTTGAAGAAACAAAAAAGATTTTTGAACCTTACAATACCGAATTTTACTATGCCGAACTTGTTGTACCTCTTGAAATAAGGATTGAGCGCAACAAAACCGAAAACAGGCTTAAAAACAAACCGTCAAAGCGCGATATCGAAATTTCCGAACGCAGAATTATTCGTGATGACGAAAAACACCGTTTTGTCAGCCTCGAAGGCGAAATTCCTTTTGAAAATTACATAAAAATTGATAATTCCAATCTTTCCGCGGAAGAAACCGCAAAAATGATAAAAGAACGATTCAATTTCTGAAAGGAGCGCAAGATATGGAAGTCCTTTTTATGATGAGTATTTTTGACGTAGCTTACGGAGTACTTGGACTTTTCGGAAAAATGAATATCCCTGAAAAATTCAAAGGTCACGAATGGACAAAAGATTATATGAAAGAACTTGGAATTGCCAATATTCTTCTTGGAACGTCATGGCTTATTCTTTATTTCGCTTTTAAGCAATATGACCCCGGTTTTGCAATAACATTTCTTCTTATTATCCTTCTGGCTCTTCCTTCTTTTTTTCTTGTTATCCACATAGAGCGCAAATATAACAAACTTTTGAAAAAAGATTAAAAAAATCCCTTTTGCTTTTAGGCAAAAGGGATTTTTTATTTTATATCAGTTTTTCGAGCACCTTTTCGGCACAGCGGATTCCGTCCGCCGCCGCTGACATTATTCCACCGGCATAGCCTGCGCCTTCGGCGCAGGGATAAAGCCCTTCTATTCCAACTGCTTCAAGGGTTTCGCTATTCCTCACTATGCGAACCGGAGAACTCGTTCTTGTTTCCGGACCGGTGAGCACCGCTTCGGCATCCGCAAACCCATTGAGCTTTTTGTCGAGCGCAACCAGGCCGGTTTTTAGCACGGAAGTGATTTCTTCCGGGAAAAGTTCCGCAAGTTTTTTGTCTTCAACCCCTCTTGCATAGGTAGGTTCCACTTTTCCGAAGCGGGAGATTCCGCCGCCGAGGAATGCGCCGACAGTCTGAGCAGGGGCTTTGATTCCGCCGCCCATTTCGAATGCTTTTCTTTCAATCTCATGCTGGAACTGCATCGCCTTGAAGGGATCTCCGCCGAAATCTTCCGCCGAAACGGAACAGACCAGAGCCGAGTTTGCGTTTTTTCCATCTCTAGCAAAGCAGCTCATACCGTTTGTAACCACAGCATCTTCCCTGTCCGCGGAAGGAACAACGTATCCGCCGGGGCACATACAGAAGGTATAGGCACATCTTTCTCCTATATGGTGGGAAAGCTGATATTCCGCTGCCCAAAGTGCAGGATGTCCGGCAAAATCGCCGTATCTCGCCCTATCGATATCGGACTGGAGATGCTCAATTCTTACGCCTACAGAGAATGGTTTTGCTTCCATGAGCACGCCTTTTTCCTTGAGCATCGCGAAGGTATCTCTTGCACTGTGACCTGCGGCGATTATAACGTTTTCCGCCGGAAATTCCATTCCTTCGACCGTTACGGAAACGATTTTTCCGTTTTTTATAGCTATATCATCGACTTTTGAAAGAAAACGGATTTCGCCGCCGAGAGAAATTATCTCTTCCCTTATGTTTTTTACGACGGTTCTGAGCATATCGGTTCCGATATGGGGTTTTGCCTTGCTCAGGATTTCCGCAGGGGCGCCGTGTTTTTCAAATTCATGTATGATAAAATCGCATCTTGGGTCATTTATTCTTGTGGTAAGCTTGCCGTCGCTGAAAGTTCCTGCGCCGCCTTCGCCAAACTGGACATTCGCCCTTTCGTTGAGCACGCCGCCCTTCCAATAATTTTCGACCGCGGCGGTGCGTTCTTCGACTTTCGCTCCCCTTTCAAAAATAAGCGGTTTTGCTCCTGCTCTTGCAAGATAAAGTCCCGCGAACATTCCCGCCGGACCAAAGCCGATTACCACCGGCCTTATCTTCGGTTCCATTTTGAGGACGGGAATTTCCGCCGGTTCGATTTTCCTCAGGACGACGTTCTTTGATTTTATGGTGGAAGCGATTTTTTCTTCGCCGTCGCAGGTTACGGCAACGCTGCAAACAAGCAAAACTCTGTCGTTATGCCTTGCATCGACGGAAATTTTTGATATCGAAATTTCTTTTACCTTTGAGGATTTTATTTTGAGCACCTTCAGCGCTTTTTCGAAAGCAAGCTCCTTCGGGTCATCCGGTGATATTTTTATTTCTGAAACAATTATCGGCATTTAAATTTCTCCTGCTTTTTAAAAAACCAAAAAGGCTCAAAAAACTGAGCCTTTTTTGATAATTACTGTTCTTTCACGGTTACGGTTACGGAATAAAGACCCGTTGCCCAGGCATTCTGTCCGCCCGGAAGCATGACTTCCGCATAGATCCGGTACTGGCCGGTCTGGGTGATTTCTCTGGTGCTCAGATCCACCTGAACAACTATATCCTTGTTCGAAAGTTCGTTCAGAACTTCTTCGGGACCTACGAGAGTTACCGCAACTTTTGAAGCGTTGGAAGTAACTTTATATCCCTGCGGGACATTTATTATATTTATTTGTGAAACATTGAAAGTGGTTTCTGCGTATCCTTCAAGGTCGAAGAATATATTCACCTCATCAAGGTGATCCTGAAGCGAAAGTCCTTCCGGAAGTTCAATGTCAAAACTTGCGACAGGATTTTCCATGGTTATATTGCGCATATCGACATATCCAAGGAAAATATCGCTGTATTTTTCGATAATATTGCTCTGCCCTTCAACAAGTATATCCGTTACGGAAAGAGTATAGCTGAGGTTTGAAACATCGAAATTTTCCGGAATATTGATAAAGCCAAAGCTTATCGGAAGCCTTGCGGTTCTGTGAATGGGAATTATCACTTTCGCGAAATTGATATCGGTGGAAATTTCGTTGCGGTTATAATCAACCGGATTTCCGTCCTCATCCACAAGAATAACTTCACCGAGAGCTTCTATTGTTTCGCTGTATTCCCCGGAAAGTTCAACGCTTACCAAAGCTCCAGCAATTCCTTCAATGTCCTTTTCAGGGCCGGTTATAACGATATGCCTGGGGTCGGTATAGATTTCTTCCTGAACATATTCATCGGGGATATTATATTCACCGCTTATCTCATATTTAAGTTCAACGGTCTTATCAACGTATTTATCGAATTTTACCGTTACAGAAGATGGATTTACTCCCACAATTTCAAAATCTTTTGAAGTATTGTTTATTGCGCGAAGCTCAAGTTCATAAACTCCAGCACCTGTTACACCGGAAAGCGATGGCGTTACGGAAATATCTTCCGCCGAAACACCGCCTATTACTGAACGGGAACCGCTTATTACAACGTCAACGGTGCTTTCGGAACCTTCGATGGCAGAAAGCCCCAGCTCCGCAAGAAGACCTGACTGTACGTTTACGTTCACTCCAACGCCGGAAACGACTATTTCGCCGCTGGGACGAAGAACAAGAGAAACCGTAAGCCAGAAAACAAACGAAACCACAAGTGAAATGGCAAAAACAATTCTTTTATCTTTAAAAATCTTCATGTTCATTTTTCTTCAGCGCCCCCTTTGCCGAAGATTTTTGAAACCTTGCTCGGTTCAGCTTTTTCGGGAATAAGGAGCTCTTCGAGCTTTCTTTTAAGATGCACAGGATCCAGTTCGCGTATAAGTTCGCCGCCTAGTGCCATCGAAATAGTTCCGGTTTCTTCGGAAACGACAACTATTACGGCATCGCTGTTTTCGCTCATGCCAAGGGCTGCCCTGTGCCTTGTTCCAAGCATATTGCTTATGTCATAGTTCTGTGAAAGAGGAAGGAAGCATCCGGAAGCATAGACCCTTCCACCGCGGATAATCGTTGCGCCGTCGTGAAGAGGAGCGTTATGGAAAAAGATGTTTCCTATGATTTCCTTGCTGGGTTCCGCATTGATAATCGTTCCGGTGGAAATGATTTCGCCGAGCTTTACTTCCCTTTCAAAAACGATGAGTGCACCGACATCATGCTTCGAAAGTTCCGCAACTCCATCAACGATTTTTGTGATGCAGTTTTTCATAAGAGTTTCTTCGTCCACATGCTCATTATTGAAGTTAAGGAAAGTGAGATTCGAAATTCTCGATTTTCCCATGCTTTCAAGGGCATGACGAAGTTCCGGCTGGAAAACAACTACTATGGCAATGATTCCGAAACTGAAAACCTGCTCCAGAAGATAGGAAGTGCTCTTGAGATCTATAGCAGCAGCAATGAGATATACAGCAAGAAGAAGGAAAATTCCTTTTATAAGCTGACCTGCCCTGGTGTTTGCCGCAAACATGAGCACCTTATAGAGAAGGTAGGCGATTATTACAATATCAACGATATCCCAGATACCGAAGGTCCTGAGAAGGTTGAGAATATTATCCCAAGAAAAAGCAAAATCTCCCATAATTTTTTCCTCTTTATATTAAACGTAAAATTAACAGATTCCGTTAATATAATAATAACACAACGCACTGTATTTTCAAGCATTATTTTGTGAACAAAGCATTTATTTTTTTGCCAGCGAATGAATTATTCCGATAAGGCGCATGACCTCATCGAAGGTGTTCATCGGACCAATGCTCAAACGGCAGGTTCCGCGGTTTTCGGTGCCCATTTTTCTGTGTGCAAGCGCTGAACAATGGAATCCTCCCCTGGAAGCAACTCCGTTTTTTGAAAGAAGTTCTGCCGTTTCTTCGCCGTTTAAATCGCTCATTACGAAAGAAATCACCCCGGAATGGGTTTCTTTTTTCGGTTTTTGGGTAAAAAGAGTAATATTTTCCATCTTTTCAAGTTCTGAATAAAGAATTTTTGCAAGATTTATTTCTCTTTCCGCGATTTTCTCTTCCCCTTCCCCGAGCACCCTGTCAATTCCCGCGGAAAGCCCGCAGATCCCCGGAACGTTGAGAGTTCCGCTTTCGAGCATTTCCGGAAGGCCTTCCGGCTGGTTTGGAAGAAGCGAATAACTTCCGGTTCCGCCAAAAATCAAAGGTTTGAGCACCGAAGGTTTTTCCGCCGCAAGAATTCCCGTTCCCATCGGTCCCAAAAGCCCTTTGTGCCCCGGGGCGCAGACAAAATCAATCCCCATTTCCGACATATTGATATGTTCGGAGCCGGCAGTCTGTGCCAGATCCGCAAGAAAAAGCGCACCGTGCTCATGTGCGGTTTTTGCGAGCACGGAAAGCGGAAGTTTTATTCCAAAAACATTCGAAGCGCCTGTTGCCACAAGCATTTTTGTATCGCTTCTTATCAGTTTTTTGTAAGATTCCGCCGTCTTTTCCGGTTCACTTTCAAATGTTTCCGCAACGGAAAAATCGATTATACCACGGTTTTTCAGTTCATAAAGAGGTCTGAGCACAGAATTGTGCTCAAGATCGGAAATGATAAAATGTCCTCCATCTTCACCGATACTTTTGAGCACAATATTAAGAGC
Organism: Oscillospiraceae bacterium; assembly: GCA_017536625.1. Lineage (GTDB taxonomy): Bacteria > Bacillota > Clostridia > Oscillospirales > Ruminococcaceae > UMGS1668. The sequence continues at coordinate 22,840 of JAFXGY010000044.1, forward strand.
TTCTGTGCAGTTTTTTGTGAAAACGAGGTTTTCCGTCTGCGAAAGCCCGAAAAATTCCGCAGCCTTTTCCCTGCATTCAAAAACTTTTTTCGCCGTTTCCATCGCAAGCGTGTGTCCGCTTCTTCCGGGATTTGCGCCGTAATATAAAAGTGCTTCCTTCACTGCGGATTTTACCGAAGCCGGCTTTGGAAAGGTTGTGGCGGCGTTATCGAAATAAAGCATATCACCTTTCCTCCCTTATTTCGTTTATCCTTATTCCGGATTTTTTCAGAAGCGTGCTCATTTTTTCTTTTTCGCCAAAGGCTTTTATAACATATCCGCAACCGTACGGATTCATGGAGGTATCCCGAAAAACGCTTGCCCTATAACCCGCTCCCCGGAGTATTTTTTCGCCCTTCATGGCGCTTGTTATTGAACTTAAAAGAAAGTAATATTCTTTCATAATCTCTACCGCCGTTCGTGATTGATATTCAGTACATTATATGAACTTTGGTTTTCCTCTGCAACAAAAAAGCTCCCGCATAAAAACGGGAGCTTTTCGGTTGATTTTTTATCAGCCTCTGCCGGCTTTGATAATATTTGCTTCGTGTTCCGCCATGGTTTTTGCATAATAGAAATTGCCTTCGCGGTCGGTTACGAAATAATAATAATCCGTATTTTCCGGATAGAGAGCCGCTTCGATTGCGTTCATACCGGGGCTGCAGATCGGACCTGCAGGAATTCCTGCTCTATAGTTCGTATAGGTATAATACGCATAGAGATATTCTTCGGAAAGGGCTTCGTCCTCGACGTAGGGTTCGATATTTTCGGTATAATAGAAATAAGTTACGTCGGACTGGAGATAAGGAAGTCCCGAACCGGGTTCAAGGCGGTTATGGAATACGGAAGAAACGATTTCCATATCCTCCATATATGCCGCTTCGGACTGGATTACGGAAGCGAGGGTTATTACGTCCTCAAGGCTCATTCCAAGTTCCTGCATACGGGCATAATGTTCTGCGGTGATTTTTCTGTTGAAGTTTTCGATAAACTTCGCAATAACGCTTCTCGGGGTGGATTCGGTATAGAATTCATAGGTATCCGGGAAAAGATATCCTTCCCATTTGAGATAGATAGTTTCTTCCGTTCCCATCATATTTTCGAATTCATATTCAAATTTTTCAGTTTTTGCGGCTTCGATGAATTCATCATATCCGCAGACGCCGTTCTCTTCGAGCCTGAGAGCGATTTCACGAAGAGTCATGCCTTCATAGAAGTTTACGGTTACGACGTTCTTCGGTTTTTCCTTGGTTTTAAGAGCCTGGAAAATCTGGTCATATCCAAGGTTTGAATTGAGTGTATAAGTTCCCGGGGCAAGGCGCTTATCCATTTCCTTTACCCTTGCATAAACCTCGAAGGTGAAGGGTTCATCGATTACCCCTGTTTCTTCAAGAATTTTTGCGATTTCGGAAAGGTCGGAACCTTCCGGAATTGTGATAGTGATTTCCCTGCTTTCCTTGCTGAATCCTACAAGGTCATTGATACTTGAAAGCGCAAAGGAAGCGATAAAAACAGAAACCGCAAGAACAGCGGAAACCCAGATTATCGTAAGAAGCCAGTTATAGGCTGTGTTGATTCTTCTTTTTCTTTTTTTATTTTTTGCGGATTCCGCATCAACGGATTTCGGGGCGGATTTTTTCTTTTCCGGTTCCTTCTTCGGTGCAGGTTTTTCCGGTGCTTTTTTAATAGGAACGTCATCTTCCTTTGGGGGCGGCGGGGCAAAAACTTCGTCCTCGAAGCGGAATTCCTGCTTTTTCTTCGGAAGTTCCGGTTCTTTTTCTGCCGGTTTTACCTTTGGCTTTTTAGTCGTTTCGTCCTCAAAAAAAGAGGAGAAAACAAGGTCGTCTTCGGAATCCCCGCTTACCACGGGGATATCTTCCGGTTCAAGGTCTTTGAAGAAATCTTCAAATTCTTTGTTGTTCATAAAGTCCTCCGTTCATTCTGCCGGCTTCAAAAAAAACGCTTTGTAACCAACATACGAATGTTTTCATATCATGTAACATACCGGCCGAAAGGAAAAAAAATCCCGCCGGCGGTATAAATTAAATTTACGAGGTGAAATTTCATGTTCGGAAACAATAACTGCTGCTGGTGGATTATCATTCTTATCCTTCTCTTCTGCTGCTGCGGAAACAACGGTTACGGCAACAGCTGCGGCTGCAACAACGGCTGCGGCAATGACTGCGGATGCGGATGCGGCTGATAATCAATCCATAATCCTTTGCCCTGCGCCGAAAACGCAGGGCTTTGGCTTTTTTGTTTCAGAATTCTTCGACTCCCTCAAGATTCCCTTTTATTGCGGAAATAAGCGCAAGGGCAAAATCCTTTGCGGCGGCGGGGCCGTTTGCTGTTATAAGTTTTCCGTCAATTTCGATTTTTCCGGCGGTATATTCGCCTTCCGGAACTTCAAACCCCGGGAAGCAGGTATATTTTTTGCCGGTAAGTGCGCCTGTTCCGGAAAGAACATATCCCGGCGAAGCGCAGATAGCGCCTATAATAATATCATTATGAAGCGCAAATGTTATGGCATTATTAACTGTTTTTGAATTTTTGAGATTTTTCGCTCCGGGCCATCCACCGGGAAAAACAAAGGCTTTTGCTTTTCTGATATCCGTTTCTTTTTCGGAAATATCGGCTTTTACCGAAAGGCCGTGAGCGCTTTTTATATCCTTTTTTCCGATTCCGACGGTTTTGACTTCAAGTCCGGCTCTTTTCATAAGGTCAAAAGGAACGATTGCTTCCATATCTTCGAAGCCATCCGCAAGAAATATATAAACCATTTCCGTTCCCCCTTATTTCATAATAAGTTCCGTTCTCGGTTTTCCGCAGGTCATTTTACCTTCGGAACATCTGCCTTCGGAAACGCAGGAAGGACCCGCATGGGCAAAAAGCGAAGGTGCTTCCTTTCTGCAAAGGCGGAGCATTTCATCCGCAACGGCGCGGATTTCCCATTGGGCACGGTTGCAGCAGCGCAGACGGAAAAGATTATGAAGGCTGCGGACGTTCATGGTAACTATCATCTTTGTATCGCAGGCATTGGGAAGAACGAATCTTGCGTCCTCTATGGCCTTTTTTTCTGCAAGCTTCATGGCTTCTTCTTCGGTTTTGCCCTCTGCCATAAATTCAGCTGCGGCTTTCTTCTGAAGAATATCGGTGAGTTTTTTATAGCTTCCGGAGCAGGTTTCCATGATTTTATTATATTCGGCCAAAGCTTCTTCGCTTTCGCTTATGCTCGGAGGAACGATAAATTCAAAATGCCCTTCCTTGTTGACATAACGCTGGCTCTGTACGCTGAAAGAAGCTATTCTGTGGCGGGTTATCTGGGCAAGAAAAGCACGGGAAACTCCTTCGATGGTGAATGTGAAAGTAACGTGTTCAAGTGGGCTTTCGTGCCCGAGACGTTCGAGCATCGCAACATAGGAAGAGGCTTTTTCTTCCGTCATGCCGTCGAAAAGTTCATCGGCGCCGGAATTGCTGTAGCAAAGTCTTGCGGCGGCGGCGATTGTTTTTTCCGGTTCCGGAGTGTGGCAGAGAAGATTTACTTTCATTTGAATGCCTCCTTTTTTATGCTGCGTAAATTACGCCTAATTATATATTATTATATAACAATCCGCATATTATATCAAGATAAAAAATGAGCCGCACCAAAAGTGCGGCTCGAATATTTTTTATTTGCTTATTTGATGGTAAGGGTGAAACCGAGGGTTTCGAGCTCCATTCCGTTTTCATCAACAAACATGATGGAAACGGTGGTGGTTCCTGCCTGGATTGCATCGAGAGTGAAAGTTCCGTTCTTTACGCGAACACGCTGTTCTGCGGAAACAACGCTTACGTTATCATAAAGAAGAACAGCCATAACAGCATCATCGGCAATGGCAACAGGGATTTCGATGGTGTCGCCAACAAGATAGGTGCTGGGCATTTCGGAAATATTGCCGTCATATCCGTAATTTCCGATGGTGAATTCCCATTCGCCTTCAAGATAATCGCCGACAAAGCCATGAACATCGTCGATATAGAAGAATTTATCGTCCATTTCAACGGTATAGCTTTCGCCCATTTCGAAGCATTCGCCTTCGGGAAGCATGATGATAAGCTGGGCAAAGGCAGGATTAATTCCGCTGTTCATAAAAATCATATCGGTATCCATGCGGGCATCGTATCTGAGGATTTCTTTGCCGTCGGAATTTCTGATGATTGCAACTTCGCCGGTTCCCATTTCTACGTTGGGGGTGTTGGTTACAACCTGGAGAGCATTGAGGCCGGAAGCGAAAACTTTTCCGTCAGTGCTTACGGGATAGAACTGGATTTCGAAAGTTTCTTCATCGACATAGTGGGTGGTTCTGGGTTTTGCGCAACCGGTTACGGAAAGCATAATAAGCATAAGGCCGAGAATTACGGCAATGATCTTTTTCATAAATATAATACATCCTTTCTGCATATCTATCCGCAATTATAATATAAAATAATAAAAAAAGCAAATCATTTTTTCAATAATATATAAAATTTGAACTTTTGTTCACATTTAATGACAAAATTCCTTAAATCAAGCCATTTTTCTCTCTGTAAAGTACAACTTCTTTACACGCAAATATACCTTGCCGTTTTTGAACATTCGTTAATTTTCTTGACATAAAAGCTTTGCTGTATTAGGATTATATAAGAATTTCTGCCTTTTTGGAGGTTTTTATGTTCAGCGAATACAGCGCCCTCGGTATAGTACACAAAATTCTTAAAATGCATATAAAGCCAGGTGATTTTTGCATTGACGCCACTTCCGGCAACGGACATGATTCCGTATATCTTTGTGAACTTGCCGGAAAAGAAGGACATTTGCTCGCCATGGATATCCAGCAGGATGCGGTGGATTCCACCAAGAAAAATCTTGAAGAGCACGGTTTTTCTGAAATGAGCGAGGTTATCTGCATAAGCCACAGCGATATCGATAAATTCGCAGAGCCGAACAGCGCAGACTGCATTGTTTTTAATTTTGGCTGGCTTCCCGGTGGAAGCCACGATGTTTTTACCCGTGCGGAAACAAGCATCCCCGCCATAAAAAAATCCCTTGATATCCTTAAGCCCGGCGGAATGCTTTCCCTTTGCGTTTATTACGGCCGCAACAACGGCTATTCCGAAAGAGATGCTATACTTGAATTCGTTTCTTCCCTTCCCGGGGCGCAATATAACGTTATGAAATGTGATTTTCTCAATCGGCCGAACGATCCGCCGTTCCCGATTTTCATAATTAAGGATAAAGAATATTTTTGCAGAGATAAGTGATAAAAACCGCGGCGAAAACATTTTTCGCCGCGGTTTTTATCATAAAATACTCACAATTCTTAAATTTTCTTTAAAAAAACATTTAATTTTCATTAAAAATGTAGTAATATATATAATTAGGCATATTATTTTGATTTTTAAGGAGAAAAAATGGCAAAAAGAGAAAAATGGATAAAGCCGCGCCACAGCATTATTCAGGCCATTGCAAAGGTGATTCTTCGCCCGGTCTGCAAGCTGAAATACGGCATAACCATAGAAAAATTCAAAGAGCAGGAAGACAGACCCTATCTTGTTCTTTATAATCATCAGACCGCTTTTGACCAGTTCTTCGTGGGAATTTCCATGAAAGGTCCGGCTTTTTATGTTGCGACGGAAGATATTTTTTCCATGGGATTTGTTTCTTCCCTTCTGCGCTTTGCGGTTGCGCCGATTCCGATTAAAAAGCAGGCAACTGACGTGGGCGCTGTTATGAACTGCATTCATGTTGCAAAAGAAGGCGGCACTATTGTTATTGCACCGGAAGGCAACCGTACTTACAGCGGAAGAACCGAATATATAAACCCCGCCATTGCGCCTTTGGCAAGAAAAATCAATCTTCCCGTTGTTCTTTATCGAATAGAGGGAGGTTACGGTGTCCAGCCCCGCTGGAGCGATAAAACCCGCAAAGGAAAAATGCGTTCCTATGTTTCGGAAGTAATTTTTCCGGAAGAAATTTCCGCCATGACCGATGCAGAGCTTGTTGAAAGAATCAGAACCGGGCTTTATATCGACGAAGCAGCCGAAGGAGGAATTTTCCGATCTGAAAACAGAGCGGAACATATCGAACGCTGTGCCTATGTCTGCCCGTTCTGCGGGCTTTCGGAATTTGAAAGCCACGGAAATGAAATAACCTGCAAAACCTGCGGAAGAACAATGACTTACGGCGAAGATAAAAGAATTACCGGAAAAGGCTTTGATTTTCCTTTTGAATTTTACGGAAACTGGTATGACTATCAAAGCGATTTTGTAAATTCTCTCGACCTTTCGGAATACGAGGAAAATCCGCTTTTCCGCGACGAAGTTACTGTGAAGGAAGTCATACTCCGCAAAAACAAAATTATGTTCCGTGAAAAATCCGCATTTGCCCTTTACGGAAACCGCATAACCGCTGACGAAAGAACCGAAAGCGAATGGTGCCTTCCTTTCTCCGAACTTTCCGCTGTTTCCGTGCTCGGAAGGAATAAGCTCAATATCTATCACGGCAAAAAAGTTTATCAGATAACCGGAAACAAGAGCTTCAATGCTCTTAAATACGTAAACATCTATTACAGATGGAAAAATATCAGCGAGGGAAATGAAAATGGAAAATTTTTGGGACTATAGTGTCTGTGGCACCCTTAACGTGGTTGCGGTGCTTCTTGCAAGCCTTCTTTTGGGAAACATTCTTAAAAAATCTGTGGGATTTCTTAAAAATTCCCTTGTTCCGATATCCGTTATCGGCGGCGGAATAATTATTGTTGCGGCATGGATTTATAAGCTCATCACCGGCGAAATCATGTTCGATTCGTCATTTTTCGGTTCTTCCGGAACTAAAACCCTTGAAATGTTCACCTATCACTGTCTTGCCCTCGGCTTCATTGCCTCTACGCTCAAAACTTCCGACGGAAAAATCACCAAAGAACGCGCCGTCGAAGTTCTCAACACCGGCGTTACAACCGTTGCGACCTATCTTCTTCAGGCCATTGCAGGACTTACAATTACCATTACTGCGGCATTTTTTATTGAAGATTTCTTTTCCGCCGCTGGAATTCTTCTTCCCTTCGGTTATGGTCAGGGAACCGGTCAGGCAATGAACTATGGCAATATTTATGAAATAGACTTCGGTTTTGAAGGAGGAAAAAGCTTTGGCCTTACCATTGCAGCTCTCGGTTTTTTAAGCGCAAGCATCGGCGGCGTTTTCCATCTTAACCTGCTTAAAAGAAAAGGTAAAATCGGCAAAAAATCAAGCGAATTCCGCCACTCCCATATCGAAGGCGATAACGAAATTCCCATGCAGGAAAGCATTGATAAGATGACCGTTCAGATTGCGCTTATCATTGTTACTTATATGATTGCATATTTCTTTATGACTCTGCTCAGCAAGCTTATTCCGGGAATGACTTCGCTCATCTTCGGCTTCAACTTCCTTCTTGGCGTTCTTGCGGCTACACTTGTTAAAGAAACCATGCGCTTTCTTAAAAAGAAAAACGCGATTCAGAAGGATTATACAAATAACTTCCTTCTCACCCGTGCAAGCAACTTTTTCTTTGATATCATGGTCGTTTCCGGAATTGCGGCAATCCGCCTTTCCGTTCTTGAACAGTATTGGGGAATCATGCTTATTCTCGGCATAGTAGGACTTATTATCACTTATTTCTATAACCACTATGTTGCAAAGACCCTCTTCCCGAAATATACGGAAGAACAGTTCCTTATGATGTACGGTATGCTCACCGGTACAGCAAGCACCGGCACCATTCTTCTTCGCGAAATGGACGGAGATTTTGAAACCCCTGCGGCGGATAACATGGTTTATCAGAACTTCCCCGCAATAGTCCTCGGCTTTCCGATAATGCTTCTTGCAATGCTTGCCCCAAAAAAACCTGTTCTTACACTTATTATTGTAATTGCGCTTTTTATCGCAATGAACATTCTTCTTTTCAGAAGCAAAATTTTCCGTTTTGGAAAGAAAAAAGAAAAAGTTTGATATTTTATAAAAAAAGAAGCCTTCGCTTTTGCGGAGGCTTCTTCTTTTTGCTGTTATGTAATTATTTGATAATCTGGATTCCGCCGATGAAAGGAAGGGGTTTCATTTCGCCTTTAACAGCGTTGATGATTCCGAGAATAGAGAACACAAAGCAGACAATGCCTACAAGACCTGCAACGATTCCTACTATCGGAATTGCGGTAAGAACACCTGCAACAAGTGCTACGATGAAGTTAACAAGTCCCTGGTTTGCATGATAGCGAACGAAAGGATCGTCTTTTGCCGCAAAAATCGGGATAAGAACAAGAATTCCGATATAGCTGAGAATTCCCATAAGTTTATTGTTTTCCATAATGTTACCTCCTGAAAAAAACTCATTTATTTAAATAATTAAAAATTATTTAATATCTTCGTCACCGAAAAGGTCGCCGCAGTTGGGGCAGAATTTCGGCGGGTTTTTGGGGTCTTCCGGTTCCCAGCCGCATTTATCGCATTTATACTGGGGAACTCCCGCAGGTTTCTTTGCGCCGCAGTTCGGGCAGAATTTGCCTTTATTCACTGCTCCGCAAGCGCAAACCCAACCGTCTGCGGGTTTTCCTGCTCCGCAGTTGGTGCAGAATTTTCCGGTATTTACCGCGCCGCAGGAACAAGTCCAGCCTTCGGGCACCGGCATTGCGTTTCTCGGGTCTTTTGCCGCTTCTACTGCCTGAGGATTGGGAACACCCATCTGCGGCTGCTGCTGACCCATCTGATAAAGATTTGCCGCATTAACGCCGCCCATATTCTGGGCCATGCCCATTCCCATGAATGCCATTGCGGGGCCTGCACCTTCATTTGCAGCTGCTGCCTGCATTGCCGCTGCC
>JAFXGY010000045.1 GCA_017536625.1 Oscillospiraceae bacterium
ATTCCCCCTATCCAGGGGGAATAAACTCTCCACCGAAAGAACTGAGATTCCGAATCTCAACCGTCGTCGTTCAGGCCGACAACGGATTTTCATTTTCCCTCTGCCGCCCGACCGTTTTTGTTGCACCGCTATTTTACCGTAGGGAACGGTCTTGACCGTTCCGCAAACGAAATGGTGGAATAAGCTCCCTCTGACGAGGGAGCTGTCACCGAAGGTGACTGAAGGAGAGAAATCCCCGACACATTTTGATGTGCCCTCCGGGAATCCTTTTTGGAATCCCTCCGTCTTTTCTGTGATAAATCACCGAAAATCCACCTCCCTTTAGGCAAGGGAGGCTTATTTACTCCCTCTGACGCACGACCATTTTTCACGCATTAAAATCATTCTGCATTCGAAAAAAGGAGGTATTTTATGCTCCAGATAAAAAATCTTTCCATGAACCACACGAAGGATTCTCACGTCCTTGCCGAAAATATGAGTTTTGTAATAAATGATGGTGATAAAGCCGCCCTTATCGGCGAAGAAGGGAATGGAAAATCCACCCTGCTGAAGCTGATTTATGACCCGGAACTTATCGAGGATTATATCGAATATTCCGGCGAGATTATAAGAAACGGTGCCGTTTTCGGCTATCTTTCCCAGGAAACTTCGGACTCCGACAAGGAAAAAACCATTGCGGAATTTTGCGCCGAAAACGGATTTTCGGAACTTTATCCATACGAGATTTTTGATATTGCCGATGAAGTGGGGCTTCCGGCGGAAATTTTTGATTCCGACCGGAAGATAAAAACCCTTTCCGGCGGGGAAAAAGTGAAGCTTCGGATGGCTTCTGTCCTTGCCAAAAGGCCGGATATGCTTCTTCTTGACGAACCTTCCAACGATATCGATATCGAAACGCTGGAATGGCTCGAAGGCTTCATAAATTCCTGCGGTTTGCCGGTGCTTTTCATCAGCCATGACGAAACCCTGCTTGAAAACACGGCGAATATGATAATCCATATGGAACAGCTCCGGCGCAAAACCGCGGCAAGATGCACTGTTTCCAAAACCCCATACAGAAAATACGTTGAAGACCGGGCAGCGGGCTTTGAAAAACAGGAACAGATGGCAAGAAGCGAAAAGCGCGATTATGACAAAAAGATGGAACGCTTTCGCCAGATTTATCAGAAGGTGGATTATCAGCAGGAAAACATTTCCCGGGCAGATCCCGCCGGAGGAAGGCTTCTTAAAAAGAAGATGCATTCAGTAAAATCCATGGGAAGGCGCTTTGAAAAAGAAAAGGAAAACATGACCCAAATGCCCGAATCCGAAGAAGCGATTTTCCTCCGCTTCGGCGAAAATTCCGCCGTTCCCGCCGGAAAAAGAGTTCTTTCCATCGAAATTCCTGCGCTTTTTGCCGGAGAAAAAAAGCTTTGCGGGGAAATCAAGCTTGAAGTTTCCGGCGGGGAGAAAATCTGCATAATCGGAAAAAACGGCGCCGGAAAAACCACCCTTCTCCGAAAAATCGCGGAAGAACTTCTTCCCCGAACCGACATAAAAGCGGCATATATGCCGCAGAATTACGAGGAAGGCTTTGACCTTTCCCAAAACCCCATCGAACTTCTTGCAAAGGGCGGCACCAAGGAAGAACGCACGAAGATCCGCACCTATCTCGGAAGCATAAAATTCACCGCCGATGAAATGAGCCACCCGGCAGCGGAACTTTCCGGCGGGCAAAAGGCAAAGCTCTTTTTTGCGAAAATGGCCCTTGGGGATTATAACGTGCTCATTCTTGATGAACCAACCAGAAATCTTTCGCCTCTTTCAAATCCGCAGGTAAGAGAGGTGCTCGAAAGCTTCGGCGGAGTCATAATCAGCGTTTCTCACGACAGAAAATATATCGCCGAAGTTTGCGATGAAATCTTCCGCCTTGATGAAAACGGGCTTAAAAAGCAAAACTGAAAGGCAAAAATGCCTGAAAACAGCAAAAGAACCGCACGGATAAGCGCATTTTGCGCGAAAACCCGTGCGGTTTTCTTATTTTTCAATATGAGCACCGCCCGAAAGATTTGAGCATGCTCAAAAAAAATCCCGCTGCCTTTTCTTCGGCGGCGGGGTTTTTGCTTTTTTATTCTCCCGAAATTTTCTCTCTTTCGGCTATTTTGGGTTCTTCAAATACTTTATCGAAAGAAAGGCTGTTCCCATCAACATAAAGGCTGTACCAATGCATGGTGTTTTCGGCTTCTTCGTAATAAGTAACCATGCTCATGTAATGTTCCTTTTTGTCTTCACCGATAAGAACGGTTCCCTCGGCGTAATAAAAATCCCCTTCGTGCTTATAATTCCAGTCGGAAGCAAATTCATAAACTGCGGGATAATCGAAAGCGACTTCCACCGCATTGATGAGAGAATGTTTGAACCCGCCGATTATTCCTTCGGTTACAAGATAATCATCGGCGTTATAAGGTTCGTATCCTTCAAGATAAACGTCGGTGCCGTCTTCGCCGATTCTTACGGAAGAAACGGTGGAATCCGGATTCATATAGACCGTAAAAGGATTTTCCCTATACATAAAGGTGAATTTTTCCACACCGTTTTCATCTTCCGCTTTGCTGAAATCTTTGATGAATTCCGTATTAATGTTTATTTCGGTGAGGGCAGCAAAAATATTTTCCCGAATGGTTTCATCGGAAATCACATCGCCGAAGAAAAGCCTGTCGTAATAATCTTCGGTATATTCAATTTCTTCGGAATCGCCGTTTTCCGGTTCTTCGGCGGGAAGAATATTTCCGCAGCCCGCAAAGGCAAAAGCAAGAAGAGAAAGCACAAGACAAACAAAAACTGTTTTTTTGAAAAGCATTTTATTCACCTCGAAAAATTTTGATTCTGTCTGAATTTTACAGCCATACGGGAATAAAGTCAAGCGCAGGGGTAAAAGAAAAAGCCCTTGCTGTTTTTGACAAGGGCTTTTTATCTGTTTTTTCGGAACGGTCAAGACCGTTCTCTGCGGTTTGCAACGGAGTAACTTTTATTTGCAGGCTTCGTAAACTGCTACGGAAACAGCAGAGGCTTCGCCGACCATTTTTCGGCTATTTTGTTGATTTTATTTTGTGAAAGTGGTATATTAAAGTTGCTACACAATTTTTATATTCCAATCTATTGAAGTGTGTATTTTTATCTTTCGGTAAAAATATACGCTCTATTTTCGCATACTTCTTTAGGTTGGGAAAAATTGTGTAGCAGCAAGCTGAGCCGTGTATTTTTCAGTGCGTGGCTTCGGCTGCGCACTTTTTTATTTTTAGGAGGATAAAAAGATGAAAAAAGTTTCAGCATTTATTTTGGCTCTGACTGTGCTGTTTTCTTTTGTGGGATGCGGAAACACCGAAAAAGCTAAAAACGAACAAGAAAAATCAAGCGTTGTTGGAATATGGCAAAATACCAGTGAAGATCTTGATGGATATATGTATAACAAAGTTTACATGTATGTTTATGAAAGCAAAACAGGCGATGCATATTTTATGCGAGAAAGCGATGAACACGGAAACCATTGGAATAGTTTCGTTTGGGATATCGAAGAAGAATATTTTGTAAAAGAACTTTCAGTTTTTGGTAGCACCTCAATCGTTAAATATAAAATCGGCGAAGATGTATTATATGATAATCAGAATAACGTTGCTTACGTAAAAGTAAGTGATGACCCCACGGTGGATATAGAAATAACACCTTGATTACGTAATTACATTTTAATAAAGGAGATACCTTGCTCTTTTTTCAAAAGTTCAAAATGATTGTATTCCGGCATTTCAAAAAGTACGATGATTAGGGAGAAAAGGAAGCAAATAGCAGAAATCATAGGTTGACTTATACCTATTATTTGCATATAATATCTTTAGAAAGAAGGTGTTTTAATGCAAATTGATACCAACACTATTGTTTCTGTAACCGAGGCAAACCAGAACTTTTCCAAAGTTACCAGAATTGCTGAAAAAGAGGGACAGGCAGTCATCTTTAAAAACAACAAGCCGAAATATGTTCTTCTCGACGTTGAAAGCAATCCTCTTTTTGATATGACCGATGATGAAAAAATCGACGTTGCCGCCGCAAGAATTCTCAAAAAATTTAAACCTGCGTTTCTGGAGCTTGCAAAATGATTAAGTTTTCCAAAGAAAAAGTATTGCTGTTGCATCAGCTCATTGCCGAGGAAACAGGCGGCACAGTAGGACTTCGTGATGAGGCTCTTTTGGAATCCGCACTCGAAAACGCATTTGCAGGTTTCGGGGATGAAGAATTTTATCCCACAAAAGAAGAAAAAGGCGCACGTCTCGGATATACCCTTGTTTCAAACCACGCTTTTGTTGACGGCAACAAAAGAATCGGAATGTATATAATGCTCACCTTCCTTGAGGTAAACGGTGTGAGAATCGAATGCACCAACGAGGAACTTGTTGAAGTTGGTCTTTCTGTTGCCGCCGGGGCTATGGGTTATGAAGAACTCCGCGACTGGGTTATTGAGCATAAAATTTAATATTGAGTATAGAGAAAGAGCTTGAGCATAGATGCTCAAGCTCTTTTTTAGTTGTCATATAAATATCTTTCAGTTTTTGTGGTATTCACATACAAAATGCTGTTAGTGCCTTATTGTTCCTTGTCGTAAGTTTCTTGCCTTCATATCAAGCACATACTCCTCAAAGCCTTCCTCAAAGGTTTTGTCCATTTTATGGTTCATCTTAATTCTGTCCATAAAAACCCTCCGAAATAATAAAAAAATGAGGCCCATCATTCGCCTTTTCGGCAAAATGACGTGCCTCATTCAATTGAACAATTTTATGAACAGTTATTCACACGCAAGGTGGAAAAAAGAATCCCTCCACCGTGCCTACGGCAACGGTCCCCCTCCCTTTAACAAGGGAGGCAGTTTTATTTGCAGGCTTCGTAAACTGCTACGGAAACTGCAACGGTTGCGCCGACCATGGGGTTGTTGCCCATGCCGATGAGACCCATCATCTCGACGTGTGCGGGAACGGAGGAAGAACCTGCGAACTGTGCGTCGGAATGCATTCTGCCCATGGAGTCGGTAAGACCATAGGAAGCAGGACCTGCAGCAACGTTATCCGGATGAAGGGTTCTGCCGGTGCCGCCGCCGGAAGCTACGGAGAAATATTTTCTGCCGTTTTCGATTGCCCATTTCTTATAAGTACCTGCAACAAGGTGCTGGAAACGGGTGGGGTTGGTGGAGTTACCGGTGATGGAGATGTCAACCTCTTCACTCTGCATGATAGCAACGCCTTCGCGGGTGTCGTTTGCGCCATAGCAGCGGATTTTGCCGCGTTCGCCTTCGCTGAATCTTACTTCGCGAACAACTTTAAGTTCGTCGTGCTCGAAGTCAAAATCGGTTTCAACATAGGTGAAGCCGTTGATTCTGGAGATGATGTATGCGGCGTCTTTGCCAAGACCGTTGAGGATAACTCTGATGGGGGTTTTTCTTGCTTTATTTGCGTTTCTTGCAATGCCGATTGCGCCTTCAGCTGCTGCGAAGGATTCGTGACCGGCAAGGAATGCGAAGCATTTGGTTTCTTCGGAAAGAAGCATTGCGCCAAGGTTGCCGTGACCAAGACCTACTTTTCTCTGTTCCGCAACGGAACCGGGAATGCAGAAGGACTGGAGAGCTTCACCGATGCATTTTGCTGCTTCTGCTGCGGAAGTTACGCCGCGTTTGATACCGATGGCTGCGCCGAGGGTATATGCCCAAACTGCGTTTTCGAACGCGATGGGCTGAACACCTTTAACAAGGGCTTCAACATCTACGCCTTTGCCAAGGCAAATTTCTCTTGCTTCTTCAAGGGAAGCAAAACCGTTTTCTTTAAGACAGGCTTCGATTTTCGGAAGTCTTCTTTCTTTACCTTCAAATTCTGCCATTGTGTAAGCTCCTCCTTTCCTTATTCTTCTCTCGGGTCGATATATTTGGGTGCGTCAGCATAACGTCCGTAAGTTCCGGTGTTCTTTTCAAGAGCTTCCGCTGCGGGAACGCCGTGACGGATATCTTCCATCATTTTGCCGAGGCGAACAAATTTATAACCGATGGTTTCGTTGTTTTCATCAAGGGCGATGGAGCTGATATAGCCCTCGGTGAGGTCAAGATAGCGGACACCTTTCATGTTGGTGCTGTAAATGGTGCCGATGGAGCTGCGAAGTCCTTTGCCAAGGTCTTCAAGTCCTGCGCCGACGGGAAGACCGTCTTCGGAAAATGCGGTCTGGCTTCTGCCGTAAACAAGCTGGAGGAAGATCTCTCTCATAGCTACGTTGATGGCGTCGCAGACAAGGTCGGTGTTGAGAGCTTCGAGGATGGTTTTTCCGGGAAGAATCTCGCCTGCCATAGCGGCAGAATGGGTCATACCGGTGCAGCCGATGGTTTCAACAAGGGCTTCTTCGATAATTCCGTTTTTTACGTTAAGGGTGAGCTTGCAAGCGCCCTGCTGAGGTGCGCAAGCGCCGATACCATGGGAAAGACCGGAGATATCTTTGATCTCATAAGCCTTGACCCAGCGTCCTTCTTCGGGAATGGGTGCCGGTCCGTGGTGAGGTCCTTTGGTAACGGGACACATCCTTTCAACATCTTTTGAGCAGTTCATTCTGATTTTGCCCCTCTCATTATGTAAATTTTTGCTTTTGCACAAAGTCTTTTCGCAATCTTCGGACAAAATTGCCCTCAAATTACGCCATAATAATTATATATAAAAACGGCAGTTAAATCAATAGCCATTTTATCCGCGTTTTCGGCGCAAAATTCCGCTTTTTTAAAGATTTTAATCAAATTTGCTGTTTTTTATTTCACCGGGTAGGCAAATCTGACGAAAAGGGCGTTTTCTCTTTTTGCGCAAAAGTGCAAAAAGGGCGAAAAACGGCGCATTTCTTTCCAAAAATTTTCGTTCGGGCAATTTAAATAAAACCTCCCAATTCTTGGCTCCCCTAACAGGGGAGCTGGCATTTGCGCAAGCAAATGACTGAGGGGTTTAATAAGCTCCCTCTGATGAGGGAGCTGTCAGCGCAGCTGACTGAGGGAGAGAAATCTCTGATACATTTTGATTTGCCCTCCGGGAATCCTTTTTTTGGAATCCCTCCGTCTTTTCGGTGATAAATCACCGAAAATCCACCTCCCTTTAGGCAAGGGAGGCTACCCTCCGGGTTACTTTTTTACGGCGGCAGCAAGCTACCGCCCTACATTGCGGAACGGTCAAGACCGTTCCCTACGGTGAAACAGGATAAAAAATGGATTTTGAAAAAATCAAAATCCATTTTTATGTTACGTTTAATTTGATTTACCTATTAAGCCTTGCTCTGGCTTTTAATTTTTCTTCATTGACGGCGACAACAAAGGCCTCCTCACCCGGAAAATGAATTCTTCCCAGTTCTTTTTTCAGCTTTTCAAGTTCAGTTCTGATTTCACTATCCCTTGGATTTGTTTTTTCAAGAACTTCGTTTACCTTTTTCTGGCCCACGCCTTTTACGGTTTTTACCTTAAATTCAAGGTTCTTTTTTTCAACAAGAAGGATCTCGCTCTCCTTCAAAAGTCTTTGTTTTTCTTTTCTCTGGAAGAAATTAAGCTTATAAAGGCTGGTTGTGACATCATCGTATTTTTTCTGTGCTTCGGCAACCGCTTTTTCAGCTTCCTTGGTTTTTCTGTCCCGCTCGTTTATTGCATCATCAAGGAGTTTATCAAGAGCCTTTTTTTCTTTTTCAAGGCTCGCTATCTTCTGCAGATAGATTTCCTGAACAGATCTGTGGGTGCTCCAATATTCTTCCGCCAATTTTTTTGCGTAAGGAAGAACTTCACTGTCAATTTTGCTTAAAAAGGCTTCGCGTTCCGCTTCCTGAGATTTGTTTCCCCTTAATGTTGCAACAACTTCGTAGAGCCTTTCATACACCATTTTAGTGAAAAACGCATCGGTTCTTTCATATATCTTTTTCATTACCGAAAGCACACAGCCGAAAAGAGCCTGCTCTCTTTCATCCTGTTTTTTTAATGCTACCTTGAGTTTTTCAAAATCGTGTTTTACTTCGGCATCTGTGACCGCTACACCTCTTTTAGGAAGGAGTGTTTCGACATAATCAATGTTTCTGTGATAAAGATACATAACGTTGCCGATGAAATCTGCCGCAAATTCCGAACAGGCCGTTTTCCTTTTTTCAAGGGTATCAAATTTTCTGATATCTTCAAGAGCATTAAAGACATTTTCTCCAAAATACCGAATTGCCTCAAGCGTATCATCGCCCTTTTCCACGGAATTGACAATGCAGCAGCTTCCGGCAGAGCTTAAACGCCAAAGTTGGGTTATCAGTTCATCATCTTCTGTTTTGAGTTGCTCTTTTTTTGCAGGATTTTTCGGTGCGGAATCCTTTTTTGGGAATCTTTTTCCGCAGCAGTCGCATTCGTAATAACTGTTTTTTTCAATAAGTTCGCCGCCGCAGTTTCTGCAGGTGTTTTCCATTTTGTTCAGCCCTCTTTTTTCTCCATAAGAAAATGATATCTTTCGATAATTCCTTTAAAGACCTCGTCGGTATATTCGGTTATTTCTTCTGTTCCGAAAAGGCTTTCGAGTCCGAGGGCTTTTACAAATTCGTCAGAATTTTTTGCGTATTTCCGGACGTCATATTTTTTAAGATGGGAAGCGTTTTTCAGTTCCTGTTCGGAAAGGCCGGAAACTTCGCTGTTATAAAAGCGTTCCAGGCTATCGACGTAATATTTCATATCGTTCATCACGCCGAGGAGAATCCTGATATCGTCCGGCCCCATTTTATCAAACCAGGGGGTTATGTTTCGTTCAATTCTGTAAACCATAAAGTCGCCTACTTTCCGATATTTTATAGTTTCAGTATAACACAGAAAGCCTCGAATTCACAGATATTTTTTTACCAGCTCGGGAATGTTACCAAAAATATTTTCCGAAAATCCTCCTGCGCTGCCGGAGGTTTTCTTTTTTTGTTTTTTGGAAAGAATATACAGAACAGATTTAATCTGGACAGGGTTACAATCCCCCAGTCATTTTCTGTCGAAAATGCCAGCCCCCTTTACACAAGGGGGCCTAACCCTCCGGAAAAGCATTTAAAACCCTTTCGTCATTTTTCTCCGAAAAATGCCACCTCCCCTTTCAGGGGAGGCAAGATTTCGGGCGGATGAAAGATTGGCACTTTGGGTAAAATTTGACAATTATGCGGTTTTTTAATATAATGGTTTCAACTGTAAAGGAGGGGCTTTATGCAAAAGATTTTATCCGGAGCAAAAAGCCTTGTATCCAAAGTAAAGCCGCGCCATTTTATAATTGCGTTTTTTGCGCTTTCGGTGGCGTTTGTAATGCTTTGGTCCGCTTCAAGAATAAAAACCGTCACGGTGGATAACGACGGCGAAATCACCGTTTTCACAACCGCAATTTCGAGCCCCTATGCCATTATGGATAAAATGGGAATTGAACCGGGGCCGGACGACAAAGTTTCCATAAAAGGTTTCGAAAACAGCGGTTTCTTCGGGAATCTTGGAACCGGCGAAGCGGAAATAAGGATACAAAGCGCCGTGGAAGTCGAAGTTTCCGCGGATAATCTTCGATATCATGTAACCGTTTCCGAAGGGGATACGGTTTCGGACGTGCTCGAAATTTCCGGACTTGAAGTCCGCGAACACGATTTTCTTAATATGGACGGGGAAAAGGCTGTTTCCGAAGGGGACGACATAAAACTTACAAGAGTTGATTACATAACCACCACGGAAGAGGAAACCATTCAAAGGGGAACCACGGTACGGGGAACTTCCCTTCTCAAAAGCAACAAGCAGGTGCTCATTTCCTACGGAAAAAATGGAACGAAACTTCTGACTTATCAGCAGAAGGTGGTTGACGGGGTTTATGGCGAAAAGGAACTTGTTTCCGAAGAAATCACCAAGCGTGCAACGGACGATATCTATCTTATCGGCGACGGAAGCCCCATTTCTCCGCTGGATTACGGCTTCGAGATAGTTGACGGCGTTCCGACGACTTATGAAAAAGTTTATGAAAACGTCCGCGCAACGGGTTATTATGCACCCTATGGCGCAGGAACCGCCACTGGAAGACGTGCGCAGATGGGTTATGTTGCGGTTGACCCGAAGATAATCCCCTATGGCACAAAGATGTGGATAGTCGCCCACAACGAAGATACTGGCTTTGTTTATGGCTATGCTCTTGCGGCGGATACCGGCGGAGCGATGCTTTCGGGCAAAAACTTTGTTGACCTCTATTATGACACATATTATGAATGTGTGCTAAACGGACTTCGCAAAGTTGACGTATATATCCTTGAAACTCCGAAGAAAGATTAAACCTTCCTTGTTAAAGCGAGGTCGGAGGGATTCATAATGGCTCCCTTGGAAAGTGGAGCTTTCATCGAAGGTGACTGAGGGGTTAAAACCCTTCCGTCATTTGCTTCGCAAATGCCACCTCCCCTTTCAGGGGAGGCTGAATTAAGAAAGAGGTGCTTTTATTATGGTAGAATTAAGACCCATTACCGAAGAAAACTTTGAAGACTGCATCAGCCTTGATGTGCGCGAAGAACAGCAGGATTTCATTGCGGAAAATATGTGCTCCCTTGCTGAAGCTTATGTTGCAATGACTTCCGGCGACGTTGTTCCGATGCCTTACGGCGTTTATGACGCAGAGCAGGATAACATGGTCGGCTTCCTTATGATCGGTTATGCCGAAGAAGGCGATGAAGACCTTCCCGAACCTTTTTACTGCATCTGGAGAATCATGACCGACGCCAACTGCCAGAAAATGGGCTATGGCACCGCCGCTCTTCAGGAAGCTATCAAAATCGTAAAGGAATTTCCCCTTGGCGAAGCAAAAAAACTTTGCGCCGCATATTCCCTTGAAAACAGCAGAGCAAACAAACTCTTCAAAAAAGCCGGTTTCACTGTCGGCGAAGCAAACGAGGACGGAAACGTTCTCGCGGTTCTCGATATCTGATGTTTTGGGTATATACCCTTTTTTGCAGGGACGGTTCGCTTTATACCGGGTTCACCCCGGATATAAAACTCCGAATCCATGCCCATTACCACCGGCTTAAAACCGCGGCAAAATATACAAAAAGCCACCCGGTAACCGGTCTTGCGGCACTTTGGAAGTGCGAAAGCGAATCCGGCGCAAGAAAGCTTGAATACCGAATAAAGCATCTTGAAAGGGCAAAAAAACTTTTGCTTATTGAAAACCCCCGCAATATTCCGGAATTTTTCCCGGAACTTGCGGAATATGAAATCCGCCCGGATTTCGAAATCAAATTCGAAGACTGCATCTGAAAAAAAGCACCCGAAAGGGTGCTTTTTTTTAAACCTCCCTTGTCTAAAGGGAGGGGGACCATCGAAGATGGTGGAGGGATTCAATAAAGTTGAAAGCTGAAAGTTATTTTGATTTGCGGAAAAAGCGCTTATCAAAATGGAACAGGGTTGCAATCCCCCAGTCATTTTCTGTCGAAAATGCCAGCCCCCTTTACACAAGGGGGCCTTGCCCTCCGGGTTCTTGGTTATCTCTCCCTCAGTCACCTTCGGTGACAGCTCCCTCATCAGAGGGAGCTGATTCCACCATTTCATCAAAGCCTTTTGGGAGGCTTTTTTGCGGATTTTCAGAATGACATTGACGCAAAAAAATATATACCACGCAAAAAAAGCTGAACATAGGGTGGCAGCAGCAGAAACAGATTATCCGCATAGGGAAGAATTGGAAGAACCGGGGAAATATCCGCCGAAAAGCTTCTTCCGAGTATTTCCCCTTCGATTATTCCGCCTTTTTCGGAAAATTCAAAAACCTCCCCGGAAGAAAAACCGCTTTTTGCAACGGTTTTGTTCACAAATTCAAAACCGAGCATCAGCGTGAGCACCGAAACCAGAACGATGAGCCATACCGCAAAAATTCTGAGCACCTTCAAGCAAATCACCTCGGTTTTATGCTTGGCGGTTCATGAAATTTTATTCAGCCAAAAGCGCAAAAAGCGCTTCGCCAAGAAGTTTTGCGGAATACTGCGCTTCTTCAAGAGTATTCCCGGTGGCGCCGATTTCGATGAGCAGCAGTCCTGGCGAAAGATCCATGTTATATTTGCGGTAATCAAAAAGAATAGGGCGGCATATTCCGGGATAAAGCTCTTCCAGCTTATCCGCAAGGGCCGCCGCGAACCGAAGATTTTCCCAATAATCCGGCATATTCATGCTTCCGTCGTCGCAGCCGGCAATTATCATGATCTGCGCGGCCTTTTTGCCGTTAATAATGGCGGTGGGCTTCATTATCTCGTGCTCAGAAGGTTCGATGGCGTCACGATGGATATCAAGGCAGACGGAAATATGCTCGTTTTCGGAAAGATGGCTGGAAATCGTAACCGCGCTTCGCTTATAGGAACCGTTATAGCTTGGGTCATCGTGCATGGTGCCGTCATGTATAACACCAATACCCTTTTCTTTGAGCACGGAAGAAAGAACTTCCCCGACGGATATCATATTTTCGCTTGGGTCAGTGCTTCGCCATGTGCCCGAAAGGTCGAAATATCCCCTGTCGGCGACTTCGTAACCTTCCGTTGCGTGGGTGTGATAAACAAGAACCTGCGGAGTTTCTTCCATAGCGGTGCTCAGGGAAAGGGAATGTTTTGTTTTGAGCATGGATTTGATTTTCTCCGGGGAATGGTGGGTGCAGTTTTTTATCATGGCGTTACCGAAGGCGACGTAAGTTCCTCCCTCTTTTGCGGAATACTGCGTTTCGGTAACCTTTCCTCTGCGGTTTTCCGGAACTTCCGGGATTTCCTTCGCCGATTTTTCTTCTTCCGGTTCAGCTTCGTGCTCTTTTTCTTCTGTTTGAGCACCGCCTTTTTCCTCCGCTTCAAAATCGGTGCTCGAAGCCTCTTTTTCCGGCAAAGGGGATTCCAGAATTTCCATCGCCGTTCCAGGTGCGGCAAACGCCATTGCGTAATAAAAGAAGTCGGAACCTTCCTTTGCCATGGAAACGACACCGAAAAGAACCGCGCCGAAGCAAAGGAAAAAAGCCGAAAATCTTCCGAAGCCGCAAAGGGCGGTTTTTATTTTTCCGCCGTTTTTTTGAAGGCGGCAAAAAAGCTTTTTTCTCTTGTCCAAAAAAAATCCCGCCTTCCGAAGCAAAATCCTTTTTGACTATATGCGGCAAAACGCAAAAAAAGAACCGTGAACCGCTTCATTGTATTTGGATTATTATGATATGTACCCCCATTTCTTTGGCTGGCGCAAAGAAACGGCGGTACAACCGCCAAAGAAACGCCTTTCAACCCCTAACCGCTCGCTCCCGCGAGCGATTCCCCCTATCCAGGGGGAATAAACTCTCCACCGAAAGAACGGCGGTTCCGAATCTCAACCGTCGTCGTTCAGGCCGACAACGGATTTTCATTTTCCCTTTGCCGCCCGACCGTTTTTGTTGCACCGACATTTCACCATAGGGAACGGTTTTGACCGTTTTGCAATGTAGGGCGGTAGCTTGCTGCCGCCTGCAATCTTGCCTCCCCTTTCAGGGGAGCCAAGTTCTCGCACCAAAACAACTTTCCACTTTCTTTCAGATTACCCATTCCTTGGCGGTTTCAATCCCGATTTCCGGAAAAACCGCAAGAACCAGCGAAACCGCCAAAAGCCTTGCGGCTCTTTTTATCAAAAAATCAATATCCCCGGGAGAAACAAAAAGCGAATCACTTTCCGCCGAAAGGGTGACCGTCGGGGTTCCTGCGGCAATCACAGGAAAACCGATGCTTTCCCGGTTCAGGGCTTTTCTTTTGCCGGAAATTCCGGAACCCGGGGCGATTCCGGAATCCGTAAGCTGGATCGTTCTGCAGATGTGAAAAATGTTTTCTGCCAGAAGGGAATCTATGATGATTATTCCGTCGGGTTCAAGTTTTTCCGCGGCGGATTTTATCAGAAGATCGGGTTCGATTCCCGTTGCGCCGGAAACTCCGGGCGAAAAAGCAAAAAGCTCTCTTCCGGAAAATTTTCCGCAGGGAAGCTTCTTCGCAGTCAGCGGACCGAGGGAATCCGCCGTAAGGCCTTCGTTCCCGATTCCGACCACAAGGATTTTATCTTTTTTCGGAAGGAGCCTTCCAATCTCCGCGTCAATGGCCGCTGCTTCCTCATCAAAAGAATCGAATGGCGGACGAATGGAATCCGCTTCGATGGTGATATATCTCCCATTCGGTTTTTCCAAAAGGTCGGCTTCTTCCGGAGTTTCGACTGTAATTTCGGTAATTTTTGTCTTCCCGAAAAATTTTTCTTTTTTCTTCGGATAATCCGGCGAAATCCGGTCAATAATTTCTTTTGCAAGGTCGGTTTTTGTTGACATTTGGGTATCTCCTTTGGTATAATATCTAAGTACCGGCTTTTTGCAGACCGTGTTAATGCAAAGTCCGGCTTATTTTGGTATGTTCATAAATATTTTGTGATAATAATGCCAAAAACCCTTGACATAACGGATTATTTCGTGTAAGATGTTTATTTGTGAATGTATCCGATGAACGAAGGAGGTGTAGTAAATGCCGAACATTAAATCTGCAAAAAAGAGAGTTAAGGTTATCGCAACCAAAACCGCTCGCAACAAAGCAATCAAAACCAACCTTAAAACCAACATCAAAAAAGCTGAAATCGCTTGCGCAAACGGTGCTGAAGATAGAGAAGCCGCAATCCGCCTTGCAATCAAAAAAGTTGACCAGGCTGCAGCAAAAGGTATCCTTCATAAAAACACTGCAGCAAGACGCAAATCCGCTCTTGCAAAAAAACTCAACGCAGCTAACGCTTAATTGAATGTTTTTTAAAATTTCGCCTTCATCTTTTGATGAAGGCGTTTTTTTATTTTCCCATTTGCCGCCCGCCGTTTTTTGTTGCGCCCCATTTTACCGTAGGGAACGGTCCTGACCGTTCCGCAATCTTGCCTCCCCTATCAGGGGAGGTGGCAAAACCGAAGGTTTTGACGGAAGGGTGGAACAAGCTCCTTCTGATGAGGGAGCTGTCACCGAAGGTGACTGAGGGAGAGAAATCCCCGACATGTTTTGATGTGCCCTCCGGGAATCCTTTTTGGAATCCCTCCGTCTTTTCGGTGATTTATCACCGAAAATCCACCTCCCTTTAGGCAAGGGAGGCTTATTTACGGCGGGAGCAAGCCCCCGCCCTACAATGAAATGGTGATATCCGCTGTAAATCCCTCCTCCGAGGAGGTTTTCACCTAAACTTAGGGAACGGTCCTGACCGTTCCGCAATTTTGCCTCCCCGGAGGGTAAGGCCCCCTTGTGTAAAGGGGGCTGGCATTTTCGATAGAAAATGACTGGGGGATTGTAACCCTGTCCCATTCCGATAAACACTTCTCCGCTTCTATCAAAAAAGCCCTTCCGGCAGTTTTTGTATGACCCAGAGCACAAAACCATAGGCGGCGCTTGCAAGAACGCCATAAACAATTACCGGGCCGGCGATTGAAAAAATTTTTACCCCAAGCCCAAGCACAAACCCTTCACTTTTAAATTCCATAGCAGGAGAAACAACCGCATTGGCAAAGCCCGTTATGGGAACAAGGGTTCCGCCGCCGCCAAATTTTGCAATTTTATCATAAATCCCGATTCCGGTGAGCACCGCGGAAAAACCGATAAGTGTTATCGAGCACGCGGCGGAAGCTTCCGGCGTGCTAAGCCCAAGGGAAAGATAAAAATTGAGCACCGCCTGCCCGATGGCGCAGATTGCGCCGCCGATGAGGAACGCGCCGGAAAGATTCCGGGCGGATTTTGTCTTTGGAATCGCCTTTTCACCCATTTTCTTATATTCATCCGGAGAAACCGTCATATTTTTTAAGCCACCTTTTTTGAATTTTCGGGGTTATTGTTCGTTTTTCGGGCAAAAATATTCACCGAAAAGCAAATTCAAAAGGGTGGTTTTTTTAATGAATGCAAAAAACAATGCCGCAAAAACCGGCTTTTCCACCGGATTCCTTAACGGGCTTTTCGGAAGCGGCGGCGGAATAATTGCCGTTCCTCTTTTGCAAAAAAGCGGCCTTTCCCAAAAGGAATCCCACGCAACGGCGCTTTTTCTCACTTTCTGCCTTTCGGCTCTTTCGGCGGGAATTTATTTTTTTGAAGGGGAATTCGATTTTTCCGAAGCGGCAAAGTTCATTCCCGGGGGAATCATCGGTTCGGCGGCGGCATCGGTCTTTTTCAAAAAAATTAATCCGGCTTTGCTCCGGAAGATTTTCGGTGCGCTTGTAACTTTTTCCGCCGGAAGAATGCTTTGGAATCTGGTTTCGGAATGGGTATAGCGGAAGTTCTTGTCGGGTTTCTTGCGGGGTTTGCCGGCGGACTTGGAGTTGGGGGCGGAAGCATTCTTCTCCTTTGGCTCACCGCTTTTGCGGGGACTAAGCAGCTTTCTGCCCAGGGGATAAACCTTCTTTTCTTTTTGCCCTGCGCCGCAAGCGCCCTTTTTGCCCATTGGAAAAACGGCTTTATAAAATGGAAAACCGCACTTAATTCTCTGCTTTTTGGAATACCGGGAGTATTTTTTGGGTATTTCATTGCAGAAAGTATAGATAAAACCCTTCTTCGGGGAACTTTTGCCCTGCTTTTGCTGTTTATCGGCATAAGGGAACTTCTGCGGAAGAAAGAATAAAAAAACCTCTTCAGAGGAGGAGGTGGCATTTACAGCGGATATCACCATTTCACTGTAGGGCGGGGGCTTGCTCCCGCCGTAAATAAGCTGTTTTGATGTGCGTAAAAAGAAGCGCTTATCAAAATGGTACATGGTTACAATCCCCCAGTCATTTTCTGTCGAAAATGCCAGCCCCCTTTACACAAGGGGGCCTAACCCTCCGGGAAACTTTTTTGCGGGCGGATAATATCCGCCCCTACAGTGATGTAAAAACCTCCTCAGAGGAGGAGGTGGCATTTCCGAAGGAAATGGCGGAGGAGGGATTCCAAAAAAGCCTTCCCAGAGGGGAAGGCTAAACCCTCCGGGAAACTTTTTTGCGGCGGGAGCAAGCCCCCGCCCTACAGTAAAACGGCGAAGTTTTGCGGGCGGATAATATCCGCCCCTACGGTTTGCAAGAAAGGTTTTTTGCATAATTTTGATTTTCCCGCAAAAAATATACCCAAATGAGGTGATTTTTTGGCGCATAAAATCGGAAGACAGACCGTTATAATAGATTCCCCGGTGGGGATTGCCGCAGCGGCGGCGGTGGGTTCAAAAAAAGAAGGGGAAGGACCCCTTCGGAAAAGTTTTGATATTATAAATGACGATTCCCGCTTTGGAAAAGATACCTGGGAAAAGGCCGAAAGCAAAATGCAGGAGCTCGCCTGCTGGAAGGCTTTGCGCAAAGCAGGGCTTGAAATGGGCGATATTGATTTTCTCTTCGCGGGTGACCTTCTCAACCAATGCATTGCTTCCGCTTTCGGCGCAAGAGGTTCCGGGGTTCCCTACCTCGGGCTTTACGGTGCCTGTTCGACCTTTTCGGAAGGCTGCGGAATTGCTTCGGTCTTTGCAGATTCCTTTGCGAAGAACTGCCTTGCGGTGGCTTCTTCCCATTTCTGCTCCGCCGAAAGGCAATATCGCTTTCCTCTGGAATATGGCGGTCAGCGCCCGCCATCGGCCCAATGGACAGCCACCGCCGCAGGAGCGGCTGTAATATCCAGGGAAGCGGGTGCTCCTTTTGTTAAGGCGGTAACCTTCGGAACGGTGGAAGACCTCGGCATAAACGATCAGAACAATATGGGCGCGGCAATGGCGCCTGCGGCGGCGAAAACCCTTTCCCAATTCTTTCGGGATACCTATTCCGACCCGGAGGATTATGACCTTATTGTTACCGGAGATCTTGGCGCGGTGGGAACAAAGCTTATGCGGGAACTTATGGCGGCGGAAGGTTTTTCCCTTGGGGAAAATTATGATGACTGCGGGCTTATGCTTTATGACCGGGAAGTTCAGCAGGTGGAAGCGGGAGCTTCCGGCTGCGGCTGCAGCGCCGCCGTAATCAGCGGAAACATCTTTCCAAGGATGAAATCCGGCGAACTTAAAAACGTAATAGCCATTTCCACAGGCGCTCTTATGAGCCCCACAAGCGTTCAGCAGGGAGAAACCATTCCGGGTGTGGCACACCTTGTCTGCTATTCTTCGGATAAAGGCTGGATTTTTTAACCTCTCCGTTCACCCAACCAAAAGCCTCTCTTCCCAACTGTAGGGGCGGATATCATCCGCCCGCAAAAACCTCGCTATTTTACCGTAGGGAACGGTCTTGACCGTTCCGCAAACGAAATGGTGGAACAAGCTCCCTCTGATGAGGGAGCTGTCAGCGCAGCTGACTGAGGGAGAGAAATCCCCGACCAATTTTGATGTGCCCTCCGGGAATCCTTTTTGGAATCCCTCCGTCTTTTCGGTGATAAATCACCGAAAATCCACCTCCCTTTAGGCAAGGGAGACTTATTTACGGCGGGAGCTAAGTTCTTGCAGCAAAACAACTTTCCACTTTCAGCTTTAAACTTTCAACTTAAAAAAAGCAAACATACCGAAAGGAGATGTTTTCTTGGAGTATATAAAGGCCTTCGTTGTGGGCGGGCTTTTTTGTGCCGCCGGGCAGCTTCTTATTGATAAAACAAAGCTCACCCCCGCAAGGATTCTGGTCGGATTCGTGACGGCGGGTGTGCTTCTTTCCGCGTTGGGGCTTTATGAACCGCTGGTGGAATTTGCCGGTGCCGGCGCAACTGTTCCTCTTTCCGGCTTCGGTAACGTTCTTGCTAAGGGTGTTCGCGCCGCCGTTGCGGAAAAAGGCTTCATCGGAATTTTCACCGGCGGAATATCCGCCGCCGCAGGGGGAATTACCGCGGCGATTCTTTTCGGGTTTATTGCGGCGCTGTTTTTCAGGCCGAAGGAAAAATAAACCCCAGCCCGCAGTGGGGTTATCAATTCCCATTTGGGAGAAGCAAGATTGCGGAAAGAGCTTAAAAAAACACCGCTCTTTCGGGAGCGGTGTTTTCTTCTTTTTTATTTTTTTTCGGGAACATATCCCATTTCTTTTGCTCTTTCTTCATAGATACAGGCAAGGTTCAGATATTCGCAGATTTCCTCGTCTGCCTCAAATTTTTCAAAGGTATCCAGACCTTTTTCATGTGCAATCTTCATTGCGTGGGTGTTCAGGCAAAGGTAAGCCTGATGATAGCTTTCCGCATCTCCGTCCTCGCCTGCTTTTACAAACCAATCCGCGGCTTTGATATAATCCGGTTCCACAACCTTGCTGGTGGAATAAATTTTTGCAAGGAATTTTTTATAACCGGTTTCTCCGTTTTGTGCGGCTTTTTCAAGCCATTCAACGCCTTTTTTATGATCCGCCGGAACTCCGGGTCTTCCTTCAAGATAAATCAAAGCCATTGAAAATTCCGCTTCCGGATTGTTTTTTTCAGAAGCCAAAGCATACCATTCCATGGCCTTTTTGATTTTGCCTTCCTCTTCAAGGTGCATACCCATCTGCATCCAGGATTCAGCACCATAAAGAATGGCGAATCTATCAAACAGATTGAAATCGAAATCGAAATTTCTTTCGCGATAGTCTTTTTCAATCCTTTTTTCGAGTTCATGGAAGAATATTTTTGCTTCGTCAAGACCTTTTTCGCCGATGCTTTTGATTTTATCCACGATTTTTGCGCATTCAAAAATGTTATTCGGATAGTTTTTCTCAAAATCCAGTTTCAAAAGCTCGAACTTCGCCATATTATGGCCTTTATCCGCCGCTTTTTCGAGCCAATAAGCAAAATTGTATTCTTTCCCGCAAAGGTTCCAGCCGGCTTCCTTTCCTTTTTTGCAGATTTCAGCCATGCGGTAATAATCTTTGCCTTCGGCCTTGATGTGCTTTAAAAAGAAAGTAAACTTGGAATATGCTTCCTCATATTCCCCGTTTTTTTCAAACGCCAAGGCTTTTTTGCGAACTTCGGCGGTTTTTCTTTCAAATTCGCGGATAAATTCTTTCGCTTCTTCGGAACCTTCTTTGCAAAGAGCGCGGATTTCATCGACCGCGTTCATGGCTTTTGCCATATTTTTCGGATAATACTCTTCGAATTTTTCATTTGCAAGTTCAAATTTTGCCGGGAGGTAACCTTCTTCCGCAGCCAGTTTCAGCCAATGGGGATGGCAATATTCCTTTTCGTAATGCTTCCAGCCGGATTTTTTGCCTTCCCTGCATAAAGTTGCCATAAGGTAATAATCCTCACCGCTCGGCGCGCCGTTTTCAAGATAAGGTTTATAAATTTCGTAAGCTTCTTCAAGGTTGCCTTTTTCTTTTAACTGCAACGCTTTATCAACGATTTTTTTGTCCTTTTTCGCCTGGTGGGAACCGATCAGATAAAGTATTAAAAGTATAAGCGGAATTGTGCCGAAAATTAAAAGGTTCTGCAATATTGCGCCAAAGAAAATATAAAAAACGCTGTCCCTTTCGATAGCGGCCAGAATTGCGGAAGTATAAAAATTCATAAAAACACCTTCTTTTTCATAACCGAATTGTAGCACAGAATAAACTTAAAGTAAAGAAAAAGCACCGCTCTTTCGGGAGCGGTGCTCGTTTTTTTATTTTATTATATCTTTCATTTCAAAGGGCTTTGTGCCGTCGATTCTGATGGCGTTTTCGCCTTCCGGACGCTGGAAACCGCGCCAATACATCCCGATTTCCTCTTCGGAAACCGGAAGATTGTTCGGGCCGTTTTTGCCTTTTCGTTCCAAAAGGCGCTTTTTGAGCACCTCCAGCGGGGTATCTATCCAGATGAGCACGGCTTCGCCGCCGGAATTTTCTATATGAGCACGAAAATCCTCCCGCTGTGCCTTTTTGCAGAAGGGCATATCGACGCTGCAGGAGCGGTTTTCTGCGCAAAAGTTCGCTGTGCGGGCTTTTATACGCTTCATGGCTTCGGAATAAAGATAATCACGATGCTCCGTGCTCATCATATCCGCAAGAACGTAAAAATCCGGCCAGAGTTCCTCATCAATGGAAAGACGAGGGATTCCGAAAAGCTCCATTTCCTTCGAAAGGGCGGTTTTTCCGCTGCCGGAAATTCCGCATATCATATAAATTTTCGGCTTATTTTCCAATTTGAGCACCGCCTTTCCTTAAAAAGCCCCCTTGTTAAAGGGGGCTGGCATTTGCGAAGCAAATGACTGGGGGATTCATTTAAATATATCGTAAATTATTGAAAGAATCCCTCCGTCTTTTTTAACCGCAAGCGGTTAAAAAATCCACCTCCCTTTGACAAGGGAGGTTTTATCTAAATTTTCGCGTATCTTTCCGCAGAATCATCGCCGGGAAGCCCCCAGCCGCAGACGTTTCCGCGCTGAATAGCGCCGAGGAGCTTGTTCGGAAGGCAGTCATAGCCCTCTTCGTGCTCAAGCCGTTCGAGGAGCTTTTTGACGTGCTCGCGTTCCGTATGTTTATCCGCCGGGCAGCGGCTTTTTACTATCGGAAGCTTTTCGTGATTCGCGATTTTGATAATTTCATCTTCGTGGCAATAAATCAGCGGGCGGATAACGGTTATTTCCTTTCTGGAAAGCCAGGTTACCGGCGAAAAACAGCCGATTCTTCCCTCATCAAAAAGGTTCATCAAAAAAGTTTCCACCGCGTCTTCAAAATTATGCCCAAGGGCCATTTTGTTGCAGCCGTTTTCCTTCGCAACGTCGTGAAGAAGTCCGCGCCGCATTCTTGCGCAAAGGGAACAGGGGTTCTTTTCCTTTCGGTCCTCGAAGATGACTTCGCCGATATGGGTCCGGCGCAGATCGAGCTTTACGTTTATTCGTCTGCAAAGTTCTTCGATTTCGGAATAATCGCTTGGTTCTCCGCCGAATTGGGGGTCAAGGCAAACCGCGACAATTTCGAAATCAATTCCGATAAAGCGGCGCAGACCCGCAAGACCCGCAAGCATTGCGACGGAATCTTTTCCGCCGGAAACACCCACGGCGATTTTATCCCCGTTTTCGATCATATTATAATCTTCGATGGCTTTGCGCATGGCGCCCATCAGTTTTTGCAAAGTGTTATCGCCGGAAATGGTAATACCTCCCCCAAAATTGCCTCCCCTAAAAGGGGAGGTGGCAAAACCGAAGGTTTTGACGAAAGGGTTAAAAATATTTTTTAAAACCCTTCAGTCTTTCGCCTTCGGCGAAATCCAGCTCCCCTTTCAGGGGAGCCGTTTTTAAATCTGGTTTATCCCCGCGTCTGCCCAATCGTAATCCCGAAGTTCGCCGGTTTCCTGCATATCGGGATAATCCCACTGGCGCAGAACTTCATAAGCGGCAATGGCAACGGAATTTGAAAGATTAAGACTGCGCAAGGTGGGGCGCATGGGAATCCGCACAGCGGTTCCCGGATTTTCGAAAAGGAGAGATTCCGGAAGACCCGCATCTTCCCTTCCGAAAAAGATATAGCACCCTTCCGGATAGGAAACATCCGAATGGCGGTGAAGGCCTTTTGTGGTGAAATAGAAGAAATCACCGGTATTTTTTGCGAAGAAATCCGCAAGATTATCATAAAAAGTGATATCGAGCTTATCCCAATAATCAAGACCCGCTCTTTTGAGCTTTTTATCATCAATAACAAAGCCCATGGGGCGGACTATATGAAGAGCGGCGCCGGTTATGGCGCAGGTTCTGGCAATGTTGCCGGTATTTTGGGGAATCTGGGGTTCCACAAGAACAATGTTGAGTTTTGCCATATTATCTTCCGCAGCAGTGCTTATATTTCTTTCCGCTGCCGCAGGGGCAGGGGTCGTTTCTTCCGACTTTTTTCTTCTTTTCAACTGTGGCAGAAACGCTTCCGTCGCCGGAAGTTTCTATCGGAACGGCAACCTGTTCACGCTGGGGTGCGGCTTTTACGCGCACTACCATAAGCATTTTTACGGTATCCTCACGAATGGCTTCGATCATCTGGTCGAACATATCAAAACCTTCGATGCGGTATTCGACCACAGGGTCATGCTGGGCATAGCTGCGAAGGTGGATTCCCTGTTTAAGGTCGCTCATGGCGTCGATGTGATCCATCCATTTAAGGTCAACGTTTTTAAGAAGGGCGACTCTTTCGATTTCGCGCATCATTTCGCTTCCGAACTGTTCTTCGCGGGCGGAATAAACCTCTTCCATTCTTCCGTGGAGAATTTCCACGATATCCGCTTTTGTAATTTTCGCCATTTCTTCTTTTGTGAAGCGAAGGTCGCCGTCCGTAAGCATCCAGCCAAGGTAATAATCCCGAAGTCCGTCAAGGTTCCAGTCGGCTTTGGTTTCGTCATTCGCAAGATAGATATCAACGGTTTTTTCGACGGATTCGCGGCGCATATTGGCAATGGATTCGCTGATATCCTCGCCTTCAAGCACTTTTCCGCGCTGGCCATAGATGATTTCTCTCTGCTGGTTCATAACGTCGTCATAGCGAAGAACGCTCTTACGAATCTCGAAGTTTCTGCCTTCAACCTTTTTCTGTGCGCCTTCGATGGAATTGGAAAGCATCTTCTGGTCGATGGGCATATCCTCTTCGATTTTGAGGGCTTCCATAATGGACTGGATCCTCTGGCCGCCGAAAAGGCGCATAAGGTCATCTTCAAGGGAAACGAAGAAACGGGTTTTGCCGGGGTCTCCCTGACGGCCTGCTCTTCCTCGGAGCTGGTTATCGATTCGGCGGGATTCGTGGCGTTCGGTGCCGATGATATAAAGGCCGCCCGCATTGCGGACTTCTTCTGCCTTCGGGGCAATTTCCGCTTTGAATTTATGAAGAAGTTCGGAATAATGCGCTCTTGCGGAAAGGATATCCTCCGCGCCGGTTTCAAAATATGCGGTGGCGGCGTTTATCATTTCTTCGTCATAGCCAAGTTTTCTCATTTCCGCTTTGGCAAGGAATTCCGCATTGCCGCCGAGCATAATATCGGTGCCTCGTCCAGCCATGTTGGTCGCAATGGTAACTGCGCCGGGGGTGCCCGCCTGGGAAACGATTTCCGCTTCCTTATCGTGGTGTTTTGCGTTAAGGACGTTGTGGGGAATTCCGCGGCGTTTGAGCATGGAGGAAAGAAGTTCGGATTTTTCTATGGTGACGGTGCCCACCAGAACGGGCTGGTTATTTTTGTGGGCTTCGATGATATCTTCGATTACCGCATTGAATTTGCCCTTTTCGTTTTTATAAACAACGTCGGGCATATCGTTTCTTATTACGGGTTTGTTGGTGGGAATTTCCACAACGTCAAGTCCGTAAATTTCGCGGAATTCGTCGCTTTCGGTCATGGCGGTACCGGTCATTCCCGAAAGTTTTTTATACATTCTGAAGTAGTTCTGGAAGGTGATGGTGGCAAGGGTTTTGCTTTCTCTTGCAACTGTTACGCCCTCTTTTGCTTCGATTGCCTGGTGAAGGCCTTCGTTATAGCGTCTTCCGAGCATAAGTCTTCCGGTGAATTCATCGACTATGATAACTTCGCCGTCCTTGACAACGTAATCAATATCCCTTTTCATAACGCCGTGGGCTTTGATAGCCTGGTTGATATGGTGGAGAAGGGTCATATTTTCCGCATCGTTGATGTTTTCGACGTTGAAATAAACCTCTGCCTTTTTTGCGCCCCTGGGGGTTATGGTTGCGTTGTGGGCTTTTTCGTCAACAATATAGTCCGCATCGATAGAATCCACTTCTTCCTTTGAATCGTGCTCTTTTACTCTGATTGCGGAAAGGGTACGCGCAAAGCGATCCGCCTTCTGATAAAGGTCGGTGGATTTATCTCCGCGGCCGGAAATGATGAGAGGGGTTCTCGCTTCGTCGATAAGGATGGAGTCCACTTCGTCAACAATGGCATAGGCAAAGCCGCGCTGGACCTGTTCTTCCTTATAAGTTACCATGTTATCGCGAAGGTAATCGAAGCCGAATTCGTTATTGGTGCCGTAAGTGATATCGGCATTATAAGCTTCGTGTCGCTCTTCGTTGGAAACGCCGTGGATAATAAGGCCGACGGAAAGGCCCATATAGCTGAAGACCTTGCCCATCCATTCGCTGTCGCGCTTTGCAAGGTAATCGTTTACGGTTACGATATGAACGCCTTCGCCGGTGAGCGCGTTGAGATATGCGGGAAGGGTTTCCACAAGGGTTTTACCTTCGCCGGTTTTCATTTCGGCAATTCTTCCCTGGTGAAGAATGATTCCGCCGATTATCTGGACCGGATAGGGGCGCATTTCGAGCACGCGGTCGCAAGCTTCGCGGCAGGCTGCAAAGGCTTCCGGAAGGATATCGTCAAGGGTTTCGCCATTTGCAAGGCGATTTTTGAATTCAGCGGTTTTTCCGCGGAGTTCATCTTCGCTGAGGGCGCGGTAAGCTTCCTCAAGGTCGAGGACTTTTTTTACTATGGGGTCTATTCTTTTGAGTTCTTTCTGAGAATAGTTGCCGAAAATTTTATCAAGAAATCCCATTCAAGAAAATCTCCTTTGTTTTTTAAAAATGGAAAGCATATTAACCTAATTTAATATTTTACCCCTAATATATTATAAAGTCAATTAAGAGAGTGTAAACAATTGAATTTCCGCAAAAAAGCCTTTCTTGCCAACTGCAGGGGCGGATATTATCCGCCCGCAATCTTGCCTCCCCTGAAAGGGGAGGTGGATTTTGCCCGCAGGGCAAAAGACGGAAGGGTTTTAAATTCTTTCCCGGAGGGTTAGGCCCCCTTGTGCAAAGGGGGCTGTCATTTTCGTCAGAAAATGACTGGGGGATTGTA
>JAFXGY010000046.1 GCA_017536625.1 Oscillospiraceae bacterium
AGGGCAAAAGACGGAAGGGTTTTATATTTTTAAACCCCTCAGTCTGCTTTGCAGACAGCTCCCCTGTTAGGGGAGCCAAGTTCCCGCATTAAAATAGCTTTCCACTTTATTGAATCCCTCCACCATCTTCGATGGTCCCCCTCCCTTTAGGCAAGGGAGGCTTATTTACGGCGGGAGTACCCCAAGAGTACTTCTTCGCTACGCTCAGGGCGCAGCCCCCGCCCTACAATGAAATGGTGATATCCGCTGTAAATACCTCCTCTGAGGAGGTTTTTCACCTCACTGTAGGGGCGGATATTATCCGCCCGCAAAAAATCCCCCTTTAGACAATGGCGATTCAAAAGAAAAAAGCCGCCCGAAGGCGGCTTTTGATTTGGCTATGTATCAGTCGTAATAAACAATGGTGTATTTTCCGATGAGAGGAAGGTCTTTTGCGTATCCTTTGCAGGCGTTCACAATTCCCATTACCATGAAGACGATGACCATTACGGAAGCAACCGCAGCGGCGATCCAGCCAAGGAAAGGAATTATCGCAACAAGTCCCGCAAGAATTCCGAAGATATAAAGCACGAAGCTCTGGTTGATGTGATAGCGGATAAATTTCGAATTGGGTTCGATGAGAAGCCCGATGATCACGAAGAGAAGGCTTACATAGCAAAGCGCCGCAAGAACGCGGGTTCTTCTGACATCTTCCGGATCGAACATTGCGGTATGGTCGCTTTCGGAAGGTGCTTTCTTTCCGAGGACGGGTTCTCCGCAGGTGGGGCAATAATAATCATTTTCGGGAATCTGGGTTCCGCATTTGGGACAGAACATAAAAAATTACCTCCTTTTTTATTTCTATAAATTTATTTTAACATTTTACGGAAAATTACGCAATAAAATCTGCAAAAACTTAATAAAAGTTTAAAAATTTTCCTCCTCTCGAAAAAAAGCCTCCCCTGAAAGGGGAGGTGGATTTCGCCGAAGGCGAAAGACGAAAGGGTTTTGAATACTTTCCCGTAAGGTAGCCTTTACCGTTTTACTGTAGGGCGGGGGCTTGCTCCCGCCGTAAAATTTCCCGGAGGGTGGAACAAGCTCCCTCTGATGAGGGAGCTGTCACCGAAGGTGACTGAGGGAGAGAAATTACCAACAGGTTTTGATGTGCGCTCCGCGTTCTTGGTAATCCCTCATCCGTCACGGCTTCGCCGTGCCACCTTCCCCTCTGGGAAGGCTTTTGGGAATCCCTCCTCCGTCATTTCCTTCGGAAATGCCACCTCCTCCTCTGAGGAGGTTTTTACATCACTGTAGGGGCGGATATCATCCGCCCGCAAAAAATCTTCCTTTTGGCAAGGGCGGTTTAAAAGAAAAAAGCCGCCCGAAGGCGGCTTTTTTTCCGAAGAATTATTTTCCCATATAATTTTTAACTATTCCGGCGCATACTTTTTTGATGAACCATGCGGAAAGGTCCGCAATGGCATCTTCGGTGGTTGCGCAGGAAGTGACTATGCGCACAGCCCATCTTCCGTCCGGAAGTCTTGCCTGAATGAAGCAGCCGTAAGTATCGGAAAGTTCCTGACCAAGCTCTTCCGGAAGAAGAACAAAAATCTGGTTGGTCTGGAAGGGGCAGTAAAGGTCAAAACCGGCCTGTTTTATTGCTTCAACTATTTTTTCGGCACATTCGTTGGAATATTTGCCCATTTCAAAATAAAGTCCGTCACGAAGGGCTTCTTCAAACATTGCGCCCACAACAAAACCTTTTGCAAGCATGAATCCGCGCTGTTTGATAAGCCAGCGAAGGTGGTCCGCAACGGTTTCATCGGTAAGAACAAGCGCTTCGCCGAAAAGAAGGCCGTTCTTCGTTCCGCCAAGGTAAAATCCGTCCGTAAGAGCGGCAAGGTCTTTGAGGGTAACATCATTGCATTTTGCCATAAGGGCGGAAGCAAGCCTTGCTCCGTCAACAAAAAGTTTAAGTCCGTTTGCGCGGCAATATTCAGAAAGCGCGGTAAGTTCCGCTTTGCTGTAAATGGTACCAAGCTCCGTGGACTGGGAGATATAAACAAGCTTCGGAACAACCATGTGCTCGCTTTCAAAGCCTTTGAAAACGGGGTCGATAAGTTCCGGAGAAAGCTTTCCGTCAACTCCGACGGGGATGCAGATGGTTTTTCTTCCGGCATATTCGATGGAACCGGTTTCGTGAACGTTGATATGTCCGGTATCGGCACAGATAACCGCTTCATAGCTGTTGCGGAGAAACGCGGAAATGGCAAGAACGTTGGTTGCGGTGCCGCCGGCGGTGAATGCAACTTCCGCTTTCGGTGCATCGCAAAGTTCGCGGATCATATTTGCCGCCGCTTCGGAATGTCTGTCCATGCCGTAAGGAGTATTGGTTTCATAAGCAAGGCTCAGAAGTTTTTCGATTATCTTCGGGTGCGCGCTTTCGGAATAATCGTTTCTGAAAGAATATTTATCAACATTAGTTCCGCTGTACAATTCAGTCAACCTCCGGAAAAATAGATTATGGGAACATTGTATCACAAGATGTGCGCGATTTAAAGACAGTTTTGCAATTTTTTTGTTTTCTTCGTCATTTTAACATAAAAACTTATGATTATTTCTACACCCGCGGCATTGAAAAACCCCGTATAAAGGTGTTACAATTATATATGTATAGGTACGCAGTAAAAAAAGCCTCCCCTGAAAGGGGAGGTGGCGCCGAAGGCGACGAAAGGGTTTTTGGCGCACTAAAAAAAGGAGAGGTATGATTGAACACCGGGAAGAAATAATGCTTGAAAGAGCGCGTGAATTGAGAAAGAAAATGACTCCCGAAGAAAAGCATCTTTGGTACGATTTTTTAAAGAATCATCCGGTGCGCTTCAGAAAACAGGAAATCGTCGGGAATTATATTCTTGATTTTTATTGCAGCAAAGCAAAAGTTGCCATAGAAATAGACGGTGCTCAGCATTATACATCCGAATCATTGTCATACGATAAAAAACGTACCGATTATCTTGAAGGCGCCGGAATAAAAGTAATTCGGCTGCTTAATAAAGATATCAATAAAAATTTTGAAAATGCCTGCAAAAATATTGACAGCATCATAAAAGAAAGAATTAAATAAAACCCTTCCGCCTGCTTCGCAGGCACCTCCCCTTTCAGGGGAGGCTGTTTTGAAAGGAGAACTTTATGGCAAAAAAACAAAACCCGCTTGAACTTCCCGTATATCTTTTCCACCAGGGAACCAACTATCGCGCTTACGAATTCCTCGGCGCACACAGAATAAGAGGAAGCCGCAAAAAAGGCGTTATGTTCAGAACCTGGGCACCCAACGCAAAATCCGTTTCTGTCGTTGGCGACTGGAACTATTGGTCCCCGGGCGCAGACCCCATGCACAAAATCAGCGACGGAATCTGGGAATGCAGAGTCGATAATCTTGAAGAATACACCCGCTATAAATTCGCAATCGAAACCCCTTACGGCGAAACCGTGATGAGAGCGGACCCTTACGCAGTTCACAGCGAAACAAGACCCAACACCGCTTCTGTCTTCTGCAGCCCGAAATATAAATGGGGCGATAAAAAATGGCTTGAGCATCGGGAAAAATGGGATATGTACCACAGCCCCGTGAATATATATGAAGTGCATCTCGGTTCCTGGAGGAAATATCCCGACGGAAACTATTTTGATTACAGAAAAACCGCCGATGAGCTTGCTCAATACGCAAAAGAGATGAACTATACCCACATCGAACTTCTTCCCGTAACCGAACATCCCTTCGACGGTTCCTGGGGATATCAGTGCCTTGGATATTTTGCACCCACCAGCCGTTACGGAAAACCGGAAGACTTTATGTATTTTGTCGATACCATGCACAAAAACGGCATCGGCGTAATCATGGATTGGGTGCCCGCTCACTTCCCGAAAGATGAAGGCGGCCTTCGCGAATTTGACGGCGGATACTGCTATGAATATAAAAACCCCCAGATGGGCGAAAGAGAAGATTGGGGCACAAAAGTTTTCGACTTCGGCAGAAACGAAGTCCGCTGCTTCCTTGCTTCCTCCGCAATGTACTGGATCGAAAAATATCACATCGACGGAATCCGTGTTGATGCGGTTTCCTCCATGCTTTACCGCGATTACGGAAAAAACGACAACGAATGGGAACGCAACCAGTTCGGCGGAAGAGAAAACATCGAAGCTATCGGAATGCTCCGTGATATCAACACCGCCGTCAATAAGGAATACCCCGGAGTTATGATGGTCGCGGAAGAATCCACCTCCTTCCCGATGGTTTCCCGTCCGGCAGCGGATGGCGGACTCGGCTTCAACTTCAAATGGAACATGGGCTGGATGAACGACACCCTTTCCTATATGTCCCTTGACCCCATTTACCGCCAGCATCATCACAACAAACTTACTTTCGGAATGATGTATGCATTTTCCGAAAATTTCATTCTCCCCTTCTCCCATGACGAAGTCGTTCACGGAAAACATTCCCTTATTGATAAAATGCCCGGTGAATATGACCAGAAATTTGCCGGACTTCGCGCCCTTGCGGCATATCAGATAGGCTTCCCGGGCAAAAAACTTCTTTTCATGGGCCAGGAATTCGGCCATTTCATCGAATGGGACGAAAAAAGAGAACTGGATTGGTTCCTGCTCCAGTACGAAAGCCATTGGAAGATGAAGGAACTTTCCAAAGAACTTAACAGAATTTATAAGGAATACCCCGCCTGCTGGGAAAATGACGAAAACTGGGAAGGCTTCCAGTGGTCCAGCTGCGATGAAGCCGGACGCAACGCTCTTGCTTTCCGCCGCTATGCAAAGGACGGAAGCGCGCTTCTTTTCGTTTTCAACTTCTGCCCCAATGAATACCGCGGCTTCCG
Organism: Oscillospiraceae bacterium; assembly: GCA_017536625.1. Taxonomy (GTDB): domain Bacteria; phylum Bacillota; class Clostridia; order Oscillospirales; family Ruminococcaceae; genus UMGS1668. Next base: position 4,866 of record JAFXGY010000046.1, read on the forward strand.
CTGCGAAGTTGGTCACGAAACTTATTGGCATGAAATCCTCAGCACCGATGAAAAATGCTATGGCGGCAGCGGAAATTATGAAAACGGAATCCGCGAATCCTTCATAGAAAACGGCAGAGCAGTCATCAGCGTTGATATGGCACCCCTTTCCGCAGCAGTTTTCAGACTTGTTTAAAAAAAAGGAAACATTCCCCTTTGAGGGGAATGTTATAGGCCCCCTTGTGCAAAGGGGGCTGTCACCAAAGGTGACTGGGGGATTGTATTTTTGAAAAACAATCCTTCCGGTATTTCCTTGAGGAATGCCGCCTCCCCTGTTAGGGGAGGCAGGTTTTGTCAAATAACCCAAGGAGGTTGATATAATTGCGTAAAAAAATGATTGCAATGCTTTTGGCCGGCGGCCAGGGCAGCAGACTTTATGTTCTTACGAAGGACCTTGCCAAACCGGCTGTGCCCTTCGGCGGAAAATACCGTATCATCGATTTTCCGCTTTCAAACTGCGTGAATTCCGGCATTGATACCGTCGGCATCCTCACCCAGTATGAACCGTTCGAGCTTTCCGAATATATCGGAAACGGACAGCCCTGGGACCTCGACCGTATGGGCGGCGGCGCATTCGTTCTTCCGCCGTATCAGCGCAACACCGGCCGTGACTGGTATAAAGGCACCGCAAACGCCATTTATCAGAACCTCCGCTTCATCGAACGCTATGACCCGGAATATGTCGTAATTCTTTCCGGTGACCACATTTATAAAATGGACTATGCCGCCATGCTTGCGGAACACGAGAAAAAAGGCGCTGCCGTAACAGTCGCCGCTCTTCGCGTTCCCCTTTCCGAAGCTTCCCGCTTCGGCGTAATCATTGCCGATGAAGAAGGCTATATCACCGAATTCGAAGAAAAACCCAAGAACCCGAGAAGCGACCTTGCTTCCATGGGAATCTATATTTTCTCCGCGGATAAACTCAAAAAATATCTTACCGAAGACGAAGCGGACCCCGAATCCGAAAACGACTTCGGCAAAAACGTTCTTCCGAAGATGCTTGAAGCAGGCGAAAAAATGTCCGTTTATGCATTTGAAGGATACTGGAAGGACGTCGGCACAGTCGATTCCCTTTGGGAAGCACATATGGACCTTCTTGACGGCAGCGACCTTAACCTTTATGAAAAGGACTGGAGAATTTACAGCCGCAACCCCGTAATGCCCCCGCATATGGTTGAAGAAGGCGCAAAAATCGAAGATTCCATGGTCACCGAAGGCTGCACAGTCGGCGGCGAAATCGAAAAATCCGTTCTCTTTGCCGGAGTAACGGTTGAAAAAGGCGCAGAAGTTAAAGAAAGTATAATCATGCCCGGTGCCGTGGTCAAATCCGGCGCAAAAGTTTCCCGCGCAATAATCGGCGAAAAAGCAGTTATCGAAGCAGAGGCAAAAGTCGGCTGCTCCTGCGAAAACGCAAAAATAACCCTCATCGGACCGGAAGCGGTTGTTGCAGAAAAAGCAGAAATCGAACCCGGCGCAATAGTCGGAAAGGAGGCAGCAAAATGAGAGATATCCTCGGAATCATCGTCTGCAATATGCATGATGACCTTATTCCCCAGCTTACGTCGAACCGCACCCTCGGTTCCATTCCTTTCGGCGGAAGATACCGCATGATCGACTTTGCCCTTTCCAACATGACCAACTCCGGAATTTATGACGTCGGCCTTGTTCCGAGCAAAAATTACCAGAGCCTTATGAATCACGTGGGTAACGGCCAGGAATGGGATATGTCCCGTAAAAACGGCGGACTTTCAATTCTTCCTCCCTATGCGGGCGAAAGAGGAGTTTACCGCGGAAGAATGGAAGCCCTTTACGGCATCCGCGAATACATAAAAGCAAGCGAAGCAAAAAACGTTGTCCTTTCCGACAGCGACGTTGTTGCAAATATCGATCTTCGCCCCGTTATCAAACAGCATGAAGAAAGCGGCGCGGATATCACCCTTCTTTATAAGAGAAGCGAAGTTTTCCGCGAGAAAAAACAGTGCGCTGCACTTTTCTTTGATGAATGCGGAAAGCTCCTTGATCTTTATCTCAACCCGGAACTCGAAGGAATCCAGAACATCTATCTCGATATCGCCATAATCAAAAAACCCCTTCTCGATGAACTTATCGCCGAATGCGCAAGCAAGAATGAGCACAGCTTCGTTCACAGCGTGCTCATGCAGAAAAAAGGCGTGCTCAACATTCGCGGATATCTTTTCGACGGCTGGTGCAACAAACTCACCGGACTTCGCAACTATCTTGACGCATCTCTCGCTCTTCTTCAGCCGGAAGTAAGAAAATCTCTCTTCCCGGCAGAAAGACCGATTTACACCCGTGTTCGCGACGAAGTTTCCGCCAAATACGGTGAAAACGCAAAAGTTTCCGAAACTCTTGTAACCGACGGCTGCCACATTGACGGCGAAGTTGAAAAATCCGTTCTTTTCCGCAGCGCCACCATTGAAAAAGGTGCAAAGGTAAAAGGCTGTGTTCTTATGCACAACACCTTCGTCGGCGAAGGCGCAGAGCTTGAATGGGTAATCACCGATAAAAACGTAGTGATCCCCGCCGGAACACACCTTGCCGGTTCCGAAAAATATCCGCTCTATATCCCGAAGGATACTGTGCTTTAAAAGCAAAAAAAGCCTTCCTTTTGAGGGGAAGGCGGCACGGCGCAGCCGTGACTGAAGGGTTTTCCAAAAGCCCTTCCGTCAGCTTCGCTGACATCTCCCTTTTAAGTGGAGGCAAAAAAGGAGGAATTTTATGAACGTTCTTTTTGCGGCAAGTGAAGCAAGACCTTTTATTGCTTCCGGCGGTCTTGCGGATGTAATCGGCGCTTTGCCGAAAGCCCTGCCCGAAGCAGGATGCGACTGCAGAGTCATTCTTCCGCTTTATTCCGATATTCCGGATAAATTCCGCGAGAAAATGGAAAAAACCGCGGAATTCAAAGTTTGGCTCGGCTGGCGCAATCTTTATTGCGGACTTTTCAAAACCGTCCTCGACGGCGTTACATTCTATTTTATCGATAACGAATATTATTTCATGCGCAAGGGAATTTACAGCTTTTTTGATGACGGCGAACGCTTCGCCTATTTTTCCATGGCTGTGCTCGAAGCGGTGAAATATATGGATTTCGCACCGGAAGTTATCCATTGCCACGACTGGCAAACCGGACTTATCCCCGCGTTCCTCAAACTTTTCTATTCCGGCGAAGAAAAACTTGCGAATATCAAAACCGTTTTCAGCATCCATAATATCCAGTATCAGGGAAATTATGATATGTATTTTGCCGCGGATGTCCTTGGAATCCCTGAAAACAAACGCGGATATGTGGAATATGACGGCCGCTGCAACTTTATGAAAGCGGGCATCGACCTTTGCGACGCCATTTCCACCGTAAGCCCCACCTATGCGGAAGAAATCCAGGATCCCTGGTTTGCATGGGGACTTGACCGCCTTCTTCGCGAGAAAAAATATAAACTTTCCGGAATCCTCAACGGCATAGATAACGAAGCTTATAACCCCGGAACCGATACGGATATTCCTTCTACCTTCTCGAAATATGACCTTGGCGGCAAGGCAAAATGCAAAGAGGAACTTCAGAAGGAACTTGGACTTGAAGTAAACCCGGATGCCATGCTTATCGGCATGGTGGGAAGACTTGTTTCCCACAAAGGGCTCGATCTTGTGCGCGCCGCCCTTGACAGAATCCTCGAAATGCCGGTGCAGGTTGCCGTACTCGGAAGCGGAGAATCCGCTTTTGAAAGCTTCTTCCGCTATATGCAGGAAAAATATCCCGGCAGAGTCAGCTTTGTCTGCGGATTTATTCCTCCCCTTGCAAAAAGAATCTATGCCGGTTCCGACGTTTTCCTTATGCCCAGCAAAAGCGAACCCTGCGGCCTTGCCCAGATGATTTCCCTTCGCTACGGAACTGTTCCGATAGTGCGCGAAACCGGCGGACTTAAGGATTCCATCAAAGACGTCGGCGGAATGAAAGGAAACGGCTTTACCTTCCAGACTTATAACGCCGAGGATATGCTCGATGCAATCCACCGTGCTCACGCCCTTTATCAGAACCGCGAAAGATGGAAAGAAGCGGTGCTCAACGCACTTTCCTGCGATTTCAGCTGGAGCCGCAGTGCTCAGGAATATGTCCGTCTTTATGAACGCGTGCTCAAATAACCAGTTTTACAAAATAAGCGAAGAAATCCCGCCTTCAGGGCGGGATTTCTTTTTTAGTAGCGCAAAAAGCCTTCCTTGCCAACCGTAGGGGCGGATATCATCCGCCCGCAATCTTGCCTCCCCTGAAAGGGGAGGTGGATTTTGCCCGCAGGGCAAAAGACGGAAGGGTTTTAAATTCTTTCCCGGAGAGTAGCCTTCCCGCAGGTTTTGACGGAAGGGTGGAACAAGCTCCCTCTGATGAGGGAGCTGTCAGCGCAGCTGACTGAGGGAGAGAAATCTCCGACCAATTTTCATGTGCCCTCCGGGAAACTTTTTTGGAATCCCTCCGTCTTTTCGGTGATAAATCACCGAAAATCCACCTCCCTTTGACAAGGGAGGCTTATTTACGGCGGGAGCAAGCCCCCGCCCTACATTGAAATGGTGATATCCGCCCGAAAAACCTCGCTATTTTACCGTAGGGAACGGTCTTGACCGTTCCTCAAAAAGTTTCCGGCACAGCCGGACCCTATTTTAACAAATTGGCTTTTCGCTTATTTCACTTTTGTTTTCGGGTCGATGAATTTTCCGTTTTCCTTCATGGCAAAATGAAGGTGGGAATCCTTATCGATTTCCGCAAGGTTCGTTTCCCCAAGATTTCCGATGACATCGCCGCTTTTTACTTCGTCACCGGCTTTTACCGGAATTTCCTCCCCAAGCCCATAATAAAGGGTGGTAATTCCTTTTTCGTGTTCAATTTCAACCACGTTTCCCCAAAGGGGGTCGCTTCCGACGAATTTGATTTTTCCGTCCGCGGCGGCTTTGATTTCGGAACCGGCTTCTGCCTTGATATCAATTCCGTCATGGGTGCGCCATTCGCCAAGAGCTTCGTACTTAATAAGTTCCCCGCCGCTGTGGCTGCCAATAATTTCGCCCGCAACGGGAAGAATAAAGGAATTTCCTTTGTTCACAAATTTAAAGGTGCTTTCTTCGGGCTTTTCTTCCGGTTTTTCGATTTTTACATCCTCTTTCGGTTTTCCAACGTCTTCGGAAGCGAAAATCGAATCTCCGGGGTTATAATTTTCTTCGGAAATAACCCTGTTTTCCGTTTTGGGAACGTCATTTTGTTCGTTAATGGAATTGATTGCGGTGCCGGCTGTTACCCAAGCGGCGGCAACCGCTCCAAGAAGGCAGACTGCCATGGCGGCATAAAATCCGCCGAAGGAGCTTTTATTATTTTTCATCTGATATGACCACCTTTTTTCAAAAAAATCCTTTGGTCATATTTTTACCCGGAAAGGAAAATTTATTCCGAAGGAAAAACAAAACAATTTAAAGGAAATTCCTTCCGTGGCTTTTGTTTTTAATAATATAATGTTATAATACGTATAAATTCGCGGTTTTTTCAAAAAATAAAAAAGAAAATGTGAAAAAGGTATTGACTTTATCGGTTTAAAGTGTTATATTTCTAAACATCAAAGCAAAACAGCGAAAGGAACTGCGGTTATGAAAAACATGAACGTTTTTGCAAAAGAATATTTCATGTATCGCTGCACCCGATTTATGGGTGCTTATTGCCGCGTGAATAATTCCTTATAAAAAAGGCTTTTGGCCTCTGCCCGGTTGGTTTTGCGATTTATGCATAGTAAATCAAGGCGGTTCCCAAAAACCCGGGGAACCGTTTTTTTGTGCAAATTTTTGAAATTCGGAGGAAACGAAAATGAAAAAACTCATCAGCATTCTCATGGCTCTCGCAATGCTCATTTCTCTTGCCGCCTGTTCCGGCGAACCGGCAGATGAATCCGGCGAAAACGCAAATCCTGCCGATGCCGCATATACCATCGGCATCTGCCAGCTTGTTCAGCACGATGCTCTTGACGCCGCAACCCTTGGCTTCAAAGAAGCTCTTAAAGAAAAACTCGGTTCCGACGTTGCTTTCATCGAACACAACGCTTCCGGCGATGCCGCAACCTGCGTCACCATCTGCAACCAGCTTGTTGCTGAAGGCGTTGACCTTATGATGGGCAATGCTACTCCCGCTCTTCAGGCAGCAGCAGCCGCAACCAATGTTATCCCCGTAATCGGAACTTCCATCACCGACTATGCAACCGCCCTTGAAATTTCCGATTGGACCGGCAAAACCGGCACCAACATCACCGGAACCGCGGACCTTGCTCCCCTTGACCAGCAGGCTGCAATGATTCAGGAACTCTTCCCCGAAGCAAAATATATCGGAATCATCTATTGTTCCGCAGAAGCAAACTCCGTTTATCAGTCCGATATCATTTCCGGATATCTTGAAGATATGGGATACACCGTTGACGTTTATACCTTCGCTGATTCCAACGACGTTGCAAACGTAACTTCCGCCGCCTGCGCAGCTTCCGACGTAATTTATATCCCCACCGATAACACCGCTGCTTCCTGCACCGAAACCATCGCAAACGTTGCTCTTCCCGCAGGAAAACCCATCGTAGCCGGCGAAGCAGGCATCTGCGGCGGCTGCGGCGTTGCAACCCTTTCCATCGATTATTACGATATCGGCTGGGCAGCCGGCGAAATGGCTTATGAAATCCTTGTGAACGGCGCAAACCCCGGCGAAATGGAAATCCAGTATGCTCCCGAAGTTCAGAAACTTTTCAACGAAGCAAACTGCACTTCTCTCGGAATCACCGTTCCTGAAGATTATGCACCCCTCGGCTGATAACGCCGTTCATTATTAACCATCGGAGGCAAAATTAAAAATGCTTGACATTACCACTCTTTTAAACGCATTTCCGGGCTATATCGCCCAGGGCGCAATTTGGGGAATAATGGCTCTCGGCCTGTACATTTCGTACAGGCTTTTGGAGTTTTCCGACCTTACCGTTGACGGTTCCTTTGCAACCGGCGCCGCAGTTACCGTTATGCTTATAATTGCAGGCTGGCCTGCCTGGGCAGCAATGCTTGCCGCAGTTATTGCGGGAATGCTTGCCGGACTTATTACCGGTCTTTTGCACACAACCCTCGGAATCGCGCCGATTCTTGCCGGAATCCTTACCCAGATAGCCCTTTATTCCGTAAACCTTCATATCCTCGGCAACAAGCCTAACCAGGCTGTTTCCGTCGATAAATATGACCTTGTTCTTTCCCTTCGAACCGTAAATGAAGCCATCATCATTGCCCTTATCTTCGCGGCGGCGCTCATTGCGGCATTTTACTGGTTCTTCGGAACCGAAGCCGGTTCTGCCATTCGTGCAACCGGATGCAACCCTTCCATGGCGAAGGCACAGGGAATCAACATCAATTTCTGCAAAGTTTTTGCACTTTCCCTTTCAAACGGAATAGTCGCCCTTGCCGGCGGACTTCTTGCCCAGTATCAGGGATTCGCCGACGTCGGCATCGGCCGCGGCGCCATCGTAATCGGACTTGCTTCCATCATCATCGGCGAAGTTCTTGCGGAAGCCTTCTTCGGAAAGCACATGACCTTCTGGCTCTGCCTTTCTTCCGCGGTAATCGGCGGAATCCTTTATTACATCATCATGGGCGTTGTCCTTTGGCTCAAGCTCCCCACCAACGATATGAAACTTTTCACCGCAATCATTGTTGCAATCTTCCTTGCGGTGCCCTATCTTAAAAAGAACTTCAAAAATTCCTTCTTCCGCTTAAAACTTGCGGAAAAGAAAAAAGCAAAGGAGGCGGCAAAGAATGCTTGATATAAAAGGCGTTTTCAAAACATTCAATCCCGGCTCCATCACCGAGAAAAAAGCCCTTAGGGGAATCGATCTTCACCTTAACGAAGGGGATTTTGTCACCATCATCGGCGGCAACGGAGCAGGAAAATCCACCATGCTTAATGCAATCGCCGGGGTTTGGCCCATTGATGAGGGCAGCATTTTCATCGACGGAACCGACGTCACCGCCCTTCCGGAACACAAAAGAGCTTCCCTTCTCGGAAGAGTATTCCAGGACCCCATGACCGGCACCGCCGCCAGCATGCAGATTGAAGAAAACCTTGCTCTTGCGGCACGCCGCGGAAAAAAACGCGGACTTGGCTGGGAAGTTACCAATTCCGAAAGAGAAAAATATCACGATATGCTTGTTTCCCTTGACCTTGGACTTGAGGACCGCCTTCAGGCAAAGGTCGGACTTCTTTCCGGCGGACAGCGCCAGGCGCTTACCCTTCTTATGGCAACTCTCGTCAAACCGAAGCTTCTTCTTCTTGACGAACACACCGCCGCACTTGACCCAAAAACCGCCGCAAAAGTCCTTGAAATCACCGATAAGGTCGTCAACGAAAATCATCTTACCGCCCTTATGGTAACCCATAACATGAGCGATGCCATAAAGCACGGCAACCGCCTTATTATGATGAACGAAGGCAAAATCGTCTATGACGTTTCCGGCGAAGAAAAGAAAAAACTTACGGTCGAGGATCTTATGAAAAAATTCAGCGAAGTGGGCGGACATTTTTCCGACCGCGCCATCCTTGGATAACCCACCAAAAAGCACCCGAAAGGGTGCTTTTTTTAAACCTCCCTTGTCAAAGGGAGCTAATTCCACCCTTCCGGTGAAGTAAAAACCTCCTCGGAGGAGGGATTCCAAAAGCCTCCCTTGTCAAAGGGAGGTGGATTTTCGGTGATTTATCACCGAAAAGACGGAGGGATTCCAAAAAGGATTACCGGAGGACACATCAAAACATGTCGGTGATTTCTCTCCCTCAGTCACCTTCGGTGACAGCTCCCTCATCAGAGGGAGCTTGTTCCGCCCTTCCGGTGAAGTAAAAACCTCCTCAGAGGAGGGATTCCAAAAACCTCCCTTGTCAAAGGGAGGTGGATTTTCGGTGATTTATCACCGAAAAGACGGAGGGATTCCAAAAAAGGATTACCGGAGCGCACATCAAAACCTATCGTGGATTTCTCTCCCTCAGTCACCTTCGGTGACAGCTCCCTCGTCAGAGGGAGCTTATTCTACCCTTCCGTCATTTTGCGGGCGGATGACATCCTCCCCTACATTTGGCAAGGAAGGCAAAGCCCTTTGGAAAATTGGCGGGGTTTTGCCCTATTCTTTTTGGCATAATTATGTTATTATATTATATATACCCAAAAACGAAAGGCGGCGGAAAATTTGCTTCGTTTTATCATCGGAACCAACGAAAACGCAAGGCGAAAAGCCCTTTATGAACATATCGGGGAGGAAAAATCCTCTTTTCTTATAGTTCCGGAACAGTTTTCCTTCGAAAGTGAAAAGCTCCTTGATGAATTTCTTGGCCCGGAAAAGGCAAAGAACGTCGAAGTGCTCAGCTTTTCGCGCCTTTGCAACAGCATTTTCCGCGCATTCGGCGGAATTGCCGGCGAATATACCGATGATTCCGCAAAGCTCCTTCTCATGGGCGCCGCACTTTCCGCCTGCGGCGAAGAACTTTCCTATTATAAAAAGAATGTCCACGGCGCACCCTTCATAAAAAAACTTGTGCAGGCGGATTCGGAGATGAAAAACGCAGGTCTTTCTTCCGATGATCTTCTTCGTTTTGCGGGAAAAGGCGGTACCCTTGGCGAAAAGGCTGCCGACCTTTCCACCGTTTTCGAACTTTATAATTCCATGCTGGAAAAAAGCTATATCGACCCGCTGACGGATATCAAAAGAGCCTGCGAGATTCTTGCGGAAAAGGATTTTTTCAGCGAAAAAGCCGTTTTTCTCGATAACTTCACCGGCTTCACCGGAAGCGAATATAAAATGCTCCGGGCAATCCTCGAACAATCCCCCTTGGTGGAAATCAGCCTTTGCTGCGATAATATTTATGACCGCACCGGCGGCACAGGACTTTTTTCGAAGACCCAGCGCACCGCCGGAAGACTTGAAAAAATCGCGAAGGAGTGCGGCGCTTCGGTAAAAGCCCCATTCTTTGCGGAAGACCCGGAAGACCCAAGACCCGAAAGCATAATCGACCTTGAGGAAAATTTTCTTTGCGGTTCTTCCCCAAAAGGCACAAACGGCGGCGAAATCCGCTTAATTTCCTGTCGGGATCCTTATGACGAAGCTGCCTTTGCCGCCGTTATGGCAAGAAGCCTTGCGGAAAAGCACGGATATCGCTGGCGCGATATGGCAATCATCGCAAGAGATCTTTCTCCTTATGACCATGCTTTGCCCGCCGCCTTTAAAAGAGCAGGCATACCTCTTTATATGGATACATCCGCAAGCCTTTCGGCGCATCCGCTTTTTGCGTTCATTTCCGCTTCTCTCGCTTCCTGCCGAAGCAATTTTTCCCTTCCGGAAGTTATTCGCATACTCAAAACAGGAATTTTGCCCCTTTCCGAAGAGGAAATTGCCGAATTTGAAAACTATTGCTTCATCTGGAACATCCGCGGAAGGCTTTTTTCTGCACCTTTCACCGGAAATCCCGAAGGATTCCGGGAATTTACCCCGGAAGATAACGAAAAACTTGAACGGATAAACGCCCTGCGCGAAAAAATCATTGCGCCGCTCGAAAAACTTCGGGGCAGAATCTCTTCCGCTGACGGAAAGGAATTCAGCACGGCTTTTTATGAATATCTTTGCGAATGTGAAGTGACCGAAGGCCTTCGCCGGCTTTATGAAGAGCTTTGCGCCATCGGCGAAAACGCCGAAGCGGAAAATCTCGATTCCTTCTGGAGTTTCACCGTCGAAGCTCTCGATAAAATTTCCGCTGCCCTTGGCGAAGTTCGCCTTGAAGGCGACACCATGGGAAGACTTTTTGAAGCGGTGCTTGCCGAAGCAAAAATCGGCGTTCTTCCCCATACTCTCGATTGCGTTTCCGCCGGAACCGCCGACAGAATGCGCCCTTCGGATATAAAAGCGGTTTTCGTCCTTGGTCTTTGCGACGGAATCTTCCCCGCACCCCCTTCAAACAGCTCTCTTTTTACTGAAAGCGAAAGAAAAATCCTTGCGGAAGAGGGCTTCGAGCTTGGCGAAGGCGAAAATGACAAGCTCCTTTCCGAAAGGATGTATGCCTATACCGCCTTCACAAGCGCTTCCGAAAGGGTTTTTGCTTCCTTCCCCAAATATGATATCGCGGCGAATGCTCAAAATCCTTCGGTGCTCATAAGCCGACTTCGCGAAGCCGTCGGAAGTCTTCCGGAAGAATCCACCGATACTTTTGCAGAAGATTTCTGGCTTTGCAGCGAAAGTTTTGCCTTCGAACACCTCGCTTCCTTCGGGGAAAAATCCACCCCCGAATCCGAAGCCATAAGAAAATATTTTTCCGAAAAGCCCCAGTGGGCAGAGCGTGCTCAAAAGCTCGGGAACTTTGTCCTTCCGGAAAAATTCGCCCTTGAAAAACCGGAAAACGCCGAAAAGCTCTTCGGCGAAAGCTTCCGTTTTTCCCCCACAAAAATCGATACCTACGGTCGATGCCCCTTTTCCTATTTCCTCAAATCCGGGCTGGTGCTCAAAGAAAGGCAAAAGGCGGAACTTTCTCCGCTTTCCGCCGGAACCCTTATCCATTTTGTGCTCCAGCAAATCATTTCTTCCCATGGCGGAAAAGGAATTTCCGCCCTTTCGGAAGAAGAACTGCGAAGCGAAATCGAAGAGGTGCTCAAAGAATACCTTGATTCTGTGATGAGCGGCGAAAAGGATAAAACTTCCCGCTTCATGCATCTTTACAAAAGAACCGGAAACTTCCTTTTAAGGCTTCTGCGCCGAATCGGCGAAGAATTTGCCCTTTCGGAATTCGAACCCTATTCCTTCGAAACAAAGCTCGGCGGCGATGAGGTCGGGCTTTATCGGCTTGAAACCCCCGACGGAAGAAAAATTGCCGTTGAAGGAACCATCGACCGCGTTGACGTGCTCAACCGGAACGGCGAGCGCTTTGTAAGGGTGGTGGATTATAAATCCGGCACAAAAAAATTCGAACTCTGCGACGTTTTTTACGGCATAAATATCCAGATGCTGGTCTATCTTTTCTCTGTCTGGAAGAACGGAAGAGGAGATCTTTCCGGTTCGAACCCCGCAGGCGTTCTTTATATGCCCGCAAAGGATTCCGTGCTCAGCGGGGAAAGAAATTCCTCCCCGGAGGATATCAGAAACGAATTCAGGAGCATCACAAAGATGAACGGCCTTCTTCTTGACGATGAATCGGTGCTCAACGCCATGGAACCGGGCCTTAAAGGCATATATATCCCCGTCAAAGCCGGCAAAAACGGCTATTCCGGTTCTCTTGCAACCCTTGCGGAACTTGGAAAGATAAAGGCACATATAGATTCCCTGCTCATCGATATGGCAAACGAACTTTCCGGCGGAAAAATCCCCGCCCTTCCCTATCAGAAAAAAGGCGAGCTTTCCTGCGGATTCTGCCCTTATAAGGCCATTTGCCGCAGAAGCGAGGATTCGCCCTTTACCGAACACGAAAGTTTTAAGAACGAAGAATTTTTTGAGCACCTGAAAGGCGGTGAGGAAATTGGCTGAAAGAATTTGGAACAGCGACCAGCTTTCCGCCATAACTTCCACCGGCGGAAATCTTCTTGTTTCCGCGGCGGCGGGTTCCGGAAAAACCGCCGTTCTGGTCGAAAGGGTGGTGCGGCTGCTTACAGATGAGCACAGCCCCGTGGACGCAGACAGACTTCTTATCGTCACCTTCACAAGGCTTGCCGCGGCGGAGATGAAACAAAGGATAAATTCCGCCCTGGCGGAAAAATCCGCCGCAAACCCCGCCGATGCAAGACTTCGGCGCCAGCTTCTTTTGATGGAGCGTGCTCATATCGGAACCATACATTCCTTCTGTGCGGATACCGTGCGCGAAAACTTCAGCGTGATAGGTCTTCCGCCGGATTCAAGGGTGGTCGAGGAGGACGAAGCAAAGGATCTTTCCTTCGCCGCCCTTGAAGAAACCATCGAAAAATACTATTCCGAAGGCGGCGAAGTCTTTGCGGAACTTGCGGAAACCCTTGGCGGCGGAAGAAACGACAGAGGACTTTCCGAAGCGGTGCTCACCCTTTATAATTTCGTGCGCGCCCTTCCCCATTATGACGACTGGCTCTTCGAAAAGGCTTCGATGTATGACCCCTCCGTTCCCATCGGCAAAACCCCCTGGGGCAGAATCCTTTTTGAAAGAGCATCTTCCGTGCTCAGACACGGAATTGAAAAAGCCCTTTTCATGGCAAAATTCTGTGAAGAGGAATTTTGCGAAAAATATGCCGGAATGTTCCGGGACGACGCCTTTGTTCTTACAAAACTTTTGGAAGAATGCGAAAGAAAAAGCTGGGATGACTTCCGAAAAGTGCTCGCTCTCCCCGGTTTTATGCGCAAGCCCACCGTGAAAGATGCGGACGAAATGCTCGGCGCAAAGGTAAAGGCAGTCCGGGATGCTTATCAGAAGGACGTGAAGAATCTTGCGGCGGAATTTTCCCCCACGGAAGAGGAATTCCGTGAGGATATCGCCGACCTTTACCCTAAAATAAGCTGTCTTTTTTCCGCCGTGCTTGATTTTGATAAACTTTACGGCGAAATGAAGCGCGAAAAGCGCGTTCTTGATTTTTCCGACCTGGAACAGTTTTCTTTGGCGGTGCTTACGGAGAAAAACGAGCACGGAGATTATGTTCCCACCGCCGCGGCAAAAGCCATTGCGGAAAAATACGACTATATCCTTGTGGACGAATGTCAGGATATCAACAAAGCCCAGGATACCATCTTCGAAAACATCTCCCGGGGGAACAACCTTTTCTTCGTCGGCGACGTAAAGCAAAGCATTTATCGCTTCCGCCAGGCAATGCCGGAACTTTTCCTTGAAAAACGGAAGAACTGGCCGCTTTTTGATGGAGAAAATTACCCCGGAACAGTCATACTCGGGAAAAACTATCGAAGCAGAAAAAACATTGCCGGCGCGGTGAACTTTATTTTCAGACAGATTATGAGCGAAAAGGCCGCGGAAATGGATTACGGCGAAGAGGAAATGCTTATTCCCGAAGCTTCCTTCCCCGATGACGGAATAATCCGCAACGAAGTCCTTATGGTAAAGACGGATTCCGATTCCACAAAATCCGAAGCAGCCGCCGTTGCGGAACACATATATAATATGGTATTAAGGGGCGAACCTGTTTCCGAAGGCGGAAATATCCGCCCTGTGCGATATTCCGATATCTGCATCCTTCTTCGTTCCTTCGGAAGCCAAAGCGGCGCTTATATCTCCGCGCTGAGGAAGCTCGGAATCAATTGCCGCAGCAGCCGGGAAAGCGGATTCCTTTCCCGACCGGAAATTTCCGCCGTAATCGACGTCCTTAAAGCTGTGGATAATCCCCTTCTGGATCTTCCGCTGGCAGGCGCGCTGCTTTCGGAAATGTTCCTTTTCTCCCCGGATGATCTTGCGGAAATCCGCGCCGAAAACCGGAGCGAACCCCTTTATTCTTCGGTTAAAAAAGCCGCGGAAAACGGAAACAAAAAGGCCGGGGATTTCATAAATACCCTCGATTCCCTTCGGAAGGCTGCGGCTTTTGAACCAAGCGACAGAGTCATTGAAAAACTTTATGATATGACCCTTTTCCCCCAGATAATGCAAAGTTCCGCAGATGGCGATATGCGCCTTGCGAACCTTCGTCTTTTGATAAAATACGCCGCCGACCGGGAAAAGAACGGTTCCCACGGGCTTTCCGCATTTCTTCGGTTCATCGCAAGGCTTGAGGAAAGGGAAAGCGACCTTGCCCCCGCCGGAAACACTTCTTCCGGCAACGCGGTAAGAATTATGACCGTTCATGCTTCAAAAGGTCTTGAATTCCCGGTGGTATATCTTTGCGGAACCGGAAAAAAATTTAATTTTGATAACAGAAGTGATATTCCCCTTCTTCATTCAAGCCTTGGCTTTGCCTGCGCAAGAAGACACCCCATAACCGGCGCAAGGTTTTCCACAGTGCCACAGCAGGCGCTTAAGCATGAACTTCGAAGGCTTGCTCTTGCGGAGGAAATGAGGATTCTTTACGTTGCCCTTACAAGACCGAAGGAAAATATCATCATTTCCTGCTGCCAGAAGGATTGGGGAAAATACCTTGGGAAGCTCGGCGCCGAAGCTGAAAGCGGCGAAAAGCTCGACCCATATTTCGTTTCTTCCGCAAATGTCGGTTCCGATTGGATTTTTGCTTCTCTTCTGCGCCATCCGGATGCGGTAAATCTTCGGCTTGAAGCCGGAATCGGCGAAAGCGCGGTTATTCCGGACGAAACAAAATGGAAATTCACCCTCATAAACCCGGATGAAAACGCCCGGATAGATTCGCAGCGGAGCGAAAAAGAAACCGCCGAACCGGATATTGCTCTTTATGAAATGCTTAAAGAAAGGGAAAAATGGGTCTATCCCTTCAAGGCGGCGGAAAATATCCCCGCAAAAGCGGGAGTTTCTTCCCTTACCCATCAGGAAATGCACAAAAAACTGCTTTTCGGCGCAAAACCGAAAAGCGGCGAACTTTCCGGCGCAGACCGTGGAACCGCCCTTCATACATTCATGCAGTTCTGTGATTTTGACGCGGCAAAAGCGAACCCGAAATCGGAAATCGACCGTCTTTCAAAAGAACGCTTCATCACCGAAAAGCAGGCAAAAGTCATTGACCACCGAAAAATCAGCACATTTTTCGAAAGCGAACTTTACCGCCGCATAGAAAATTCCCCGAAGGTCTGGAGAGAACTTCGCTTCCTGCAGGGAATTCCCGCGGCAAAGCTCGGTTATGAAGGAGCTTCCGAAGAGGATAAAATCACAGTTCAGGGCGTTGCGGACTGCGTTTTTGAAGAAAACGGAAAGCTCATCGTCGTGGATTACAAAACCGATTTTGTGGAGGATATTGAAGAACTGCGGGAACGCTATTCCGCCCAGCTTAATATGTACAAGGAACTTCTGACAAAATCTATGGGCAAAGAAGTTGTTTCGGCAATAATCTGGTCCTTCCGCTTCGGAAAAGAAATCGAAGTTTAAGAAAAGGCCCCCTTGCCTAAAGGGGGCTGTCTTTTTATTCGTCGGCGGATAAAAAGACTGGGGGATTCCTTTCGGGCGGATAATATCCGCCCCTACGGTGATGTGATTAGCTCCCCTTGAGGGGAGCTGGCATTTCCGAAGGAAATGACGGAGGAGGGATTACAAAAACCTCCCTTGTCAAAGGAGACTCCCCTATTAGGGGAGATGTCATCGCAGATGACAGAGGGGTCTGCCGTCTGCGGCGAGCAAGGGGGACCATCGAAGATGGTGGAGGG
>JAFXGY010000047.1 GCA_017536625.1 Oscillospiraceae bacterium
AAAAAAGGATTCCCGGAGGGTAGCCTTCCCAGAGGGGAAGGTGGATTTTTTGCAACTTGTTGCAAAAAAGACGGATGAGGGATAATCCCCGACCAATTTCGATAAGCGCTTCTTTTTTCGCATATCAAAATCACTTTCCACTTTATTGAATCCCTCCACCATCTTCGATGGTCCCCCTCCCTTTGACAAGGGAGGTTTTTACCACACCGTAAGGAACGATCTTGACCGTTCCGCAAAAAAACTCTCTTGCCAACTGTAGGGGCGGATATCATCCGCCCGCAAAATGACGGAAGGGTGGAATCCTGATCTATTTTAATAAGCGTTTTACCCGAAATATTTTTTAATCCGGCCGATGGTTCCTTCCGAAAAATAAAGAAGCCCTGTGGAAACTTCCCTTTCCGTATCGTTCGTAACATGGCCCGAAAGACTTTCGCCGGAATCGCAGAGGACTTTTATAAGGGCGGAATATTTTTCCCTGTCGAAAGCGGAAATATCCGTTTTCGTATAATTGAAAATCACGGAATAAACCCCGCTTTCCGGAAGGAATCTCCGGAGCCTTCGGTTAAAAAACGCGGAAATCATCCGCGAAAGGGTGTCGCACCTTTCTCCTTCAGAAAATTTCGGGTTCGTTATAATATCACAGATTTTTTTGCCGTTCATGCTCTGCACCCCGGAAATAAGGTTCACATACCTCGTTCCGTCGGAATATCTGATATCCTTCGGCAGAATATAATCGAAGGTTCCTGCTTTTGCAATAAGGGCTTCCGCGCTTTCCCTGTTCCAGATAAGATAGCCCGAAATTTCTATCCCGAGGTTTGTTTCAATGGTTCCGGCAAAAACTTCCGGCGAAACAGAAGAAAAAAGCTTTCCGGCAGAAATTTTTACCCCGCCGTAATCCACGGCGGCTTTTTGCGAAAAGGAAAAAACCGGGATTCTTCCGGTTTTTGCATCAAAATTCACAAGAGAAAAAGGCCCGAAATTTTCTTCTTCCTCAAATATCAGAAGAAAATTCGCCGATTCCGTTTCAAGGAAGACCGCTTCCGCCGGTTTTTCCGGAAGGGCTTCTTCCGGCTTTGCGCCATAATATCGAAAAATAAAAAGCGCCGCCCCGAAAACGGAAAGAATGAACCCCACCGAAAAAGCCAGCGCGAAAATCCGAATTTTCATAAAAAAACGCCTCCCGGGATATTGTTCCCGAAAGGCGCTTTTATAATTCGGTTTTTTGTTCGTTTTCTTCAGAAAAAAGCTTTTTTATTCCTTCAAAGGCAAGCAAAAGGGTTTTTTCATCCGGAACAGCGGTGACTTTTCGCTGAAAAACCGTCAGCGGGTTATAAGGATTCAGCAGATTGAGGAAAAGCAAAGCCGCCGCCCCAAAAAGAATTGCGAGGAACCACCAAAAACCGATTTTCGGAATCAGCCCGAAGGAAGCCCCAAAAACCGCGGAAAGAATCACCGCCGAAGAAGCATAAACCGTTCCGCATTCCCGATGGATTCGGGAAAAGGTTTTTGCCTTTTCAAAATCAAACTTTACGCCGCTTCTGACAGCGTACGAAACCATCATATGCTCCGCACCGTGGAACTTCCGGAAAGAATCAAAATCCCTTTCGTCGGCATAGGTTCTTTTGCAGGCAAAAACCAGCACAAGGCATGGGAACCATGCTCCGAGCACGAAAAGAAAAGCCCCCGCCACCGGGAAGAATCCTCCGACAAAAATCCAGACCGCGGCAATAAGGGCACCGAAAAAGAGGATTTCACAGCCCACATAGCGAAGAAAACTGATTTTCTGCTCCCGTTCTTTATCGAGTTTTTTCATTTTTTCAAGAAGATTCGACCTTTCGCCGGCTTCAACCACCGGCTTTTCTTCCTCAAAACGGCAAAAGACCGCGTTATCGCCGCTTTTGCCCGTATCATAAAAAACGATTCCCACCGAAGTGGATTCTCCGCCCAACATGAATGGAACGCCCCCTTTCCCGAAGAATATTACGGAAAAATTATATCACAAAAACCGCTTCAGCGCAATTTTGCGTATTTTTCCTTTGTGGCGTTTCCGCCGCGGATATGGCGTTCCTGCTTGTTTTTTTCGAGCACAGCTTTCACTTCAAGAAACAGCGCAGGATTGATTTTTCGGAGCCGCTCCGAAACGTCCTTATGCACGGTGCTTTTGCTGACCCCGAATTTTTTTGCGGCGGCGCGGACCGTTGCGCCCTTTTCGATTATGTATTCTGCGGCAAGAATGGTTCTTTCTTCCGGCATTCCCTTCATAAAAAAATCCCTCCCAAAAATGATGAGTATAAATCCTATTCTTTCGGGAAGAATTTTATGCAGAAAGAACCAAAAGGAGAGATTATTATCTGCACTGCAATGCGCCTTCGCACCTTCGGCACCTTCATCGGAAGAACCCTTGACCTTGAGCACCGGTATAACGAAACGGTGAGCATCGCCCCGAGGAATTATCCTTTCAGATTCGGGAATCAGCCTTTTTCCTCCGGACATTTTGCCATGATGGGAATGGCTTTTGTCCTTTCGGGATATCCGCTTTTTTATGACGCTTTTAACGAGCACGGACTTTTTGCTGCGGGGCTTAACTTCCCGGAAAGCGGCGTATTCATGCCGAAAAGCAGGGATAAAACCAATATCTCATCTTTCGAACTGATACCCTTCGTCCTTGGGAACTGCGCCAATATCTGTGAAGCAAGAGAGCTTTTTGAGCACGCGAACATCACCGGCGAAAACTTTCGGGAAGATGTTCCCGCAACGCCCCTTCATTGGTTCATTGGGGATAAAAACGGCGCCATGGTCATTGAACAAACCCGCGGCGGTCTTAAAATTTTTGATGATTCCGCAGATGTTCTTACCAACGAACCGCCCTTTGAAAAGCAGCTTGAGCATTGGAACGATTTTTTGAGCACAAAAACGGAAGACGATCTTCCGGGGGATTTTTCTTCGTGCTCAAGATTTATAAAAGCGGCATATCTCCGGAAAAACTCCGTCTGTTCCGATAAAACCGAAGAGTCCGTCACCCAGTTTTTTCATCTTCTTTCCGCAATAAGCCAGCCCGAAGGTGCAAACCGAAAAGAAAACGGTGCTTTGGTGAAAACGATTTATACTTCCTGCGCAGATCTTGAAAAAGGGATTTATTATTACAAAACCTATGGCAACGGAAGAATTTCCGCCGTTTCTCTTAAAAATGAAAATCTTGAAAGCGACCTTCTGATTTCCTACCCCCTCAACGAAAAGCAGGATATCCTTTTCCGCAACTGAAAAAGCCTTCCCAGCCAACTGTAGGGGCGAATATCATCCGCCCGAAAAATGACTAAAGGGTGGAAATAAGCTCCCTCTGATGAGGGAGCTGTCAGCGCAGCTGACTGAGGGAGAGAAATCCAGGAACCCGGAGGGTTAGGCCCCCTTGTGCAAAGGGGGCTGGATTTTTATTCGCTTGCGAATAAAAAGACTGGGGGATTGTAACCCTGTACCATTCTGATAAGCACACTATTGTTTATGATTATTAAGATATGTACCCCCATTTCTTTGACTGGCGCAAAGAAACGGCGGTACAACCGTCAAAGAAACGCCTTTCAACCCCTAACCGCTCGCTCCCGCGAGCGATTCCCCCTATCCAGGGGGAATAAACTCTCCACCGAAAGAATGGAGATTCCGAATCTCGACCGTCGTCGTTCAGGCCGACAACGGATTTTCATTTTTCCTCTGCCGCCCGACCGTTTTTTTGGTTTTCACCAAACCGTAGGGAACGGTCTTGACCGTTCCGAAATCTCAGCTCCCCTTAATGAGGGAGCCAGGAACGCACTGTAATGGGATTTTTTTGCTTGTAAGTGCAAAATATATATGATATAATAAATTGTTATAGTTTGTTAATGGAGGAATATGAATGTCCAATCTTAAAGAAGAAATTTCCCGCAGAAGGACTTTTGCGATTATTTCGCACCCCGACGCAGGTAAAACCACCCTTACCGAAAAATTCCTGCTTTATGGCGGCGCCATTGCCCAGGCAGGCGAAGTTAAAGGCAAAAAAGCAAAAGCCGCAACCTCCGACTGGATGGAAATTGAAAAGCAGCGCGGAATTTCCGTCACTTCCTCCGTTATGCAGTTCCAGCACAGCGGCTATTGCATCAATATTCTTGATACCCCCGGACACCAGGACTTTTCCGAAGATACTTACCGCACCCTTATGGCGGCGGATTCGGCTGTAATGGTAATTGACGGCGCAAAGGGCGTTGAACCCCAGACCAGAAAACTCTTCAAAGTCTGTTCCATGCGCCATATTCCGATTTTCACTTTTATCAATAAGATGGACCGCGAAACGAAGGACCCCTTTGACCTTTGCGAAGAAGTGGAGCGCGAGCTTGGCATTGATACTTACGCGATGAACTGGCCCATCGGCTGCGGAAAGGAATTCCAGGGAGTTTATGACCGCGAAAAGAAGAGCATCCTCTTCTTCGGCGATGAGGGTAAGGGAAGAAAATCTTCCTCCGTCGAAATCGAGCTTGATAACCCGGAAGTTGCGGATTACCTTGGCGAACGCGGCTGGGAACAGATCCGCGACGACGTGGAACTTCTTGGTGCCGGAAGAGATTTTGATATGGAAGCTGTCAGAAACGGAACATTAAGCCCCGTTTTCTTCGGCAGTGCTCTCACCACCTTCGGCGTTGAACCCTTCCTTGAAGCCTTCCTTAAAATGACCACTTCCCCCCTTGCAAGAACTTCCGACGAAGGCGTTATTGACCCAATGGAAGAAGGTTTTTCCGCCTTTGTTTTCAAAATTCAGGCAAACATGAACAAAGCCCACCGCGACCGCCTTGCCTTTATGCGAATCTGCTCCGGAAAATTTGAGCGTGATTCCGAAGTTTATCATGTTCAGGGCGGAAAGAAAATGCGCCTTTCCCAGCCCCAGCAAATCATGGCGGCAGAACGCGAAATCGTCGAGGAAGCATACGCCGGCGATATCATCGGCGTTTTCGATCCGGGCGTTTTCTCCATCGGCGATACCATCACCATGCCCGGTAAGAAATTCCGCTATTCCGGAATTCCCACCTTTGAACCGGAACATTTTATGTCCGTCCGTCCGAAGGATACCATGAAGCGCAAACAGTTCATCAAAGGAATTGAGCAGATTGCCCAGGAAGGCGCGATCCAGATTTTCAAAATCCCCGGTTACGGTCTTGAAGAAGCAATCATCGGCGTAGTCGGCACCCTTCAGTTCGACGTTTTCCGTTACCGCATGCAAAGCGAATACGGAGTCGAGCTTTATATGAGCCCGCTGCCTTATGAGCACCTTCGCTTCATTCTCGAAAGTCCCGTTCCGGTAAATCAGCTTGACCTTGCCAACGGCACAAAAGTGCTTGAAGATTACCGCGGACACCATGTTCTTGTTTTCAGCGGAATCTGGGCGCTCAACTATATGATGAAAATGAACCCGGGTCTTGTGGTTTCCGAAGAACTGAGAGTTTAATTTTGAAACAAAGAAAACAGCCGCTTTCAAAAAAGCGGCTGTTTTTTTGTTCAGTAAATATTTTTTGCGGACTGATGATATCCATCTCTGCGGTGGGGTAAAAACCTCCTCAGAGAATGAGGTTTTTACAACGGATATCACCATTTCATTGTAGGGCGGGGGCTTGCTCCCGCCGTAAACAAGCCTCCCTTGCCTAAAGGGAGGGGGACCATCGAAGATGGTGGAGGGATTCAATAAAGCTGAAAGTGGAAAGTGATTTTAATTTGAGGAAAAAGAAGCGCTTATCGGAATGGAACGGGGTTTCAATCCCCCAGTCATTTTCTGTCGAAAATGCCAGCCCCCTTTACACAAGGGGGCCTAACCCTTCGGGTTACTTTTTTGCGGCGGCAGCAAGCTGCCGCCCTACATTTCGGAACGGTCAAGACCGTTCCCTACGGCAAGGTAAAAACCTCCCCTTTCAGGGGAGGCAAACGCGGCAGCTGAAAGAGGGCTTTGAATCTTGCAAAAAGGCGATGGATATGATATTATTTAATGGTATCCAAAGACGTTTTCTTGGTTTTATTTATCACCGAAGGGCGGCGCTTTTTATGGAATTTAAATCCGACCTTATGGATTCCGATGCGGTAAAACGCTCGCTGATCCGTATTTCCCACCAGATTCTTGAACGCAACGGCGGAACAGAAAATCTTTGCCTTGTGGGAATAAAAACAAGGGGCGTTCCCATTGCGGAAATCATAAGGGATAATATCCTTTCCATTGAAGGAAAGGAAGTCCCCGTCGGAACCATTGATATCAGCTTTTATCGGGACGATATCGAGCCGGTTTCTTATTCCCCGAAGATTTCCGGTGCCGATCTTCCTTTTGATATAAACGGAAAAACCATTGTTCTTGTGGATGACGTTATCCACACCGGAAGAACCACCCGCGCCGCCATAGACTGCCTTCTTAAACACGGAAGACCCGCATATATCCAGCTTGCGGCGGTGATTGACCGCGGCCACAGGGAACTTCCAATCCGGCCGGACTTCGTCGGAAAGAACATTCCCACTTCCCGGGAAGAACTTATTTCCGTAAGGGTCCCCGCCATTGACGGCGAATTCGGAGTAAAACTTTATACCAGATAATAAAAAAGGCGAACCGGAAAGGTTCGCCTTTTTCTTTTTTTATGCGGCTTTTGCGATGGATTTTAAAGGAGCGCCATAGCCGCCATTGCGGCAACTGCAAGAATATTGCAGATGATGAACGCCTTCCCGAAAAAAGGCCTTGGGTCTTCTTCCTTTTTAAGCCTTTTGCTTTCCGCAAGATATCCGCCAAGGGCAAAACCTATGGAAACAAACATCATTCCAAGCAGTGGAAAAGATTTTGCGGAATTGTTTTCAAAACCTTTAAGTTCAAAAACAAGCATAAAAGCGCCGACGGAAAGAAGAATCACCACCAAAAGAATTACGGAAGCGGGAAATCCTCTTTTTGCCCTTTTGGCGTCCTCCGGATTTTCATAAATTCTGTCGCCGAATTTATATCCGATGAAGAAAATTCCGGCGATAAAAGAGATTATATACCCGATTAAAAGGATATACGCAATTTCAAATTCCGGAACAATGAGCGAAGATGCAGCCATAAGAAAAAGATAGGAAGCGGTTTCGAACCCAAGCATAAAATCCAGCCCGGCAATATATCTTCTCATTCCGTCAATGTTATATTTTATATCCGGGTCATAACCCGCAAGGAAGGAAAATTCTCCGCTTTTCACCATGCCCCAAAAAACAAGATGCAGAAAAACGTGCATAGGGAAGGCGATTATCAGAAGCAAAATAAGGATATCCCCGCTGAAATTTCCGCTGATTCCGCCGATGACGCAATAGCCGATAAAAATGAGCACGGAAACAGCCGCAAGAATATGCCCGCCGATATGGATTTTCGGTTCCTGCTTTTGGCTTTCCGTTTCTATTCCGCAGAGTTCATCAAGGCTGCAGCCGAAAATTTCCGCAAGGCGGATTAGATTTTCCGTATCCGGGTTTGATTTTCCGTTTTCCCATTTTGTGACGGCCTGGCGGGTCACATCGAGCATTTCTGCAAGCTTTTCCTGGGAAATTCCCTTTTGGGTTCTTAAATGCGCAATTTTTTTGCCGAGTTCCATTTTTTCGCCTCCTTTTTTCTGATTTAAGTTTATAATAAAGATTCTGTTTTGGCAAGCAACTTTATATGCAACTTTTGGTTGCATATATAAAATAGTTTATTTAACCCGACCGGAAGGCTTTTTTGCGGCGGGGAAGTTAAAAAAATCTTAAGGAAAAATTAAGGTTTTCGGTAATTGTTTCTTAAAAATATTTTCTTTATCATTTTAAATGAAAATATTTTTGGGAGAGCTTTTGAAAAATGGAAATTCTTCAGACGATAAATTTCATCTTCGCGGCGGCGTTTTTTCTTTGTTATTTTTATCAGTTTTTCTATATTCCCGCCGCGCTTTTTAAAAAAGAAAAACCGCATAAGCCGGAAAAGAAGCACCGTTTTGCGGTTCTTATCTGCGCCAGAAACGAAGAAAAGGTCATTGGGAACCTTATCGAAAGCATTCGCCGCCAGACTTATGGCATGGAAAATATCAGGATTTTTGTGATGGCGGATAACTGCACGGATTCCACCGCCGCTGCCGCAAGAAGAGCAGGTGCTTTTGTTTATAAAAGATTCAGCACCGATAAAATCGGAAAAGGCTTTGCGCTGGAAGCGCTGCTCGAAAATATTTTGCGGGATTATCCAAAAAGCTGGTTTGACGGTTTTTTCGTTTTCGATGCGGATAATGTCCTTGAGGAAAACTATATTGAGGAAATGAACCGCACCTTCTGCGACGGATACAGAATCATCACAAGTTACCGTAATTCAAAAAATTACGGCGATAACTGGATTTCTGCCGGATATGCCCTTTGGTTCCTGAGGGAAAGCAGATATCTTAACGGAGCAAGAATGCTCCTCGGAAATTCCTGCGCCGTTTCGGGAACCGGATTTTTCTTTTGCAGAGAGATTCTTGAGGAATGCGGGGGATGGCCTTTTCATCTTCTGACGGAGGATATTGAATTTTCGGTACATAACATTGTGAACGGCGAAAAAATCGGTTTTTGCAAAAAGGCGGTTCTTTATGATGAACAGCCCACCTCTTTTCGCCAATCCTGGCGGCAAAGAATGCGCTGGGCGAAAGGTTATCTTCAGGTTTTCGGAAAATACGGAAAAAGCCTTCTTTCGGGAATTGCGAAGGGGGATTTTTCTTCCTTCGATATGACCATGAACATAATGCCGGCGGCGGTTCTTTCGGTCTGTTCCGTGGCAATCAATTCCGCGGCGGCAGTTTTTGCCTTGTTTGCGGGCGAAAGCATTCTTCCAATAGTGTTTTCCGCTGCGGAAAGCCTTTTTAATATGTATATCACCCTTTTCCTCATCGGGGCGGTAACGACGATTTCCGAATGGAAAAGGATTCACACCTCCCCGGTGAAAAAGATTTTTTATACCTTCACTTTTCCGCTTTTTATGTTCACCTATATTCCCATTTCCTTTGCGGCGCTTTTCAGAAAAGTTGAGTGGAAGCCGATTACCCATTCCGTTTCTGTAACGCTTGCGGAAATTCGGGAAAAGAAAAGCGCTTGAAAAAACATCATATCAAAAGGCGAACCGGAAAAGGTTCGCCTTTTTTGGTGTTCGCTTTTAAAAAGTAAAGAAAAATTTCGGCAAAGCTATTGACAAAACAGTATCGACAAGCGTACAATAAAGACAACAATAGACACTCGTAAAAAAGGAGAGGTTATTATGTCTGAAAAAAAAGAAATTATCCACATCCCGAGTTCCGAACTCGAAATTATGATGGCAATCTGGGAAGCGGACGGCCCGGTTGTGCGTACCTATATCGATGAAAAGCTTGCCGAAAAAAACTGGCAGCCCACCACAATCCTCAAATTCCTTTCCAGACTTACCGAAAAAGGCTTCCTTAAATGCGACCCTGCCGCAAGCGGAAAGAAAAACCTTTATACCCCCCTTATCACCGAAGAAGAATATCTTGCTTTTGAAAGCGGAAGCGTGCTCGGCAAATTCTGCGGCAGAAGCGTAAAGGCTCTTGTTGCAAATCTTTATGAAAACAACACTATTGATGATTCCGAACTGGACGAGCTTCAGAAATTTATTGAAAGCGCGAAGAAAAAATAAGAAAAAAGACACTATAATAATATAGGAATCCTTTTTTTATAATAAAAGGAGGAGGTGAACCCTTGCTCGAAAACCTTTTTATCAATATTCTGGAAATTTCCATAACTTCCGCAGCGGCGATTGCGGCGATTCTTTTGATTTCAGGACTTTCCGAAAACAAATTCCGCAAAAAATGGCGTTATTGGGTTTGGGTTTTCCTTGCGGTCTATCTTATTGTGCCTTTTAAAATCGATTTTCCCGAAGCACCCATAAAAATGGAAATTCCGCCCCACGAAATGGTAATTACCCAAAAGGTGGAAATGCCGGAACCGGACCTTCCTTTTGAATATCATGAAGGAAGCTTTTCCGGCGAAGGAGAAAACCTTTCAGAGATCGATCCGGAAGCGGAAATACATACCGGAACACAGAAAATTGAAGAGGAAAAGAAAATCTATGTCTATCCGGTAATTTATGTGGCTGCGGTAATCTGGGCTGTGGGCGCTGTAATAGTCTGCGGCTGGAACATCGCCATGTATATCCGGTTCATGACCCGTTCCCACCCATGGAACAGAAAAGTTGCGGATGAAGATGTGCTTGAACTTTTCGATTCGCTTAAAAGGGAAATGGGAATTCCAAAATGGGTGAAGCTTTATGAAAACCGCCTTATCAAAAGCCCAATGATGGTCGGATACTTCCGGCCAAGGGTGCTTCTTCCGGCGGAAGCGCTTCTTCCGGAAGAATATGAATTCGTGCTTCGGCACGAACTTACCCATTGCAAGCGCGGCGATATCTGGTATAAATTTGCGATGATGCTTGCTGCTTCGGTCCATTGGTTCAATCCTTTGGTGGGAAGAATGTGCCATTATGCGGAAAACGATATGGAGATAACCTGCGATACCGCGGTGGTAAAAGCAATGGCAGGCGACAGAAGACAGGAATATTGCGCAACGATTCTTAACATTATGCGCAGAGGACAAAACAGCCCTCTTCTTCTTTCCACAAGTTTTTACGGCGGCGCAAAAATTCTTAAAAAGCGCTTTTCCGCGGTGCTGGAACCCCGTGCTCACCGGGGAATACTCCTTTTCATAATTGCGATTATGGTGATAATTATAAGCGGAACGCTGGTTGCCTGCAAAACGGTGGAAGTTCCGAAGGATGAAGAACCGGCTTTGAACGAACAGCAGGAAGAAAGCGTTCTTACCGCCGAAGAAATTGCCGAAGAGGAAGCAGAAAAGCTTATCAGCGGAATTTATAACAACAAATTCAATAAATTCATCGAAGAAGATGCCCTTGCGGGAATGAGTTTTTCCAAAGAGGCAAAGAAAACCATTGATGAGATCCAAAACGGAAAAACCACCCTTTTCAGCGGAGAAAAGAAAGTTAAATCGAAAGAACTTTCTTTGAGACTTGATAAAAAAGAGATTATTGCAAACGAAAAAACAGTGGAAATTGTTTTTGACGTTAATTTCAAATACCTTTCCCCGAACGTTGACAAGGAAGTGGAATCTTCCCACATTATGAAAATCGGTTATGATACCGAAAAGGAAGAATTTACAAAAATCCTTATTTTCGGCTATAACTGGTTCGAAAACGGAAAGGATAAACCGGAAGTTACCGCTCCGGACGAAAACGGATTCTTCCCCGCCATAAGCGCGGCGGATTGGGACAGATGGGTAACTTATAACGGTGAACCCCAGAAGGTAAGACCTTCGGAAGAAATTCCTTCCGCGGCGGAATTCGAAAAAGTTTTTGGCTATCTTAACCAGGAATATCCCGAAATTGATGACTGGGAGATTCTTTTTGAGCACAACGAATACGTTCTTCGATATTCCTATGACCCATATACTTACAGCTATCGCGATATCTATCTTCCGGAATGGTTCGTGCTTCTTAAAACCGAACAGAGCGAAGATTTTGACAGGGTTTTCATAAAAATCGCGAAAGAAATCGATTTATCGGTTGTCAACGACAAAAAAGCAGGAACCGGTGCTTACAGACCGGAAGAATTCTTCGGATATTCCGTGGCGGAAGCCTTTGAAAAGGATATTGAAGCCGGGAACATGAAGGGCGCTGTTATTTTACGCAACGGTGCTTTTGAAGGTTGGGTCGGCGAAAACATAGTATGGTTCCCGAACCGGAAAAAGATGATTTCCTTCGCTTCCATCGGCGGAAAAGTTTCTGCCTTTGCGGTGGAAGGAATTAACGAACCCCTTTATTGCCAAAAGGCGCAGGTTGCTTTCGGCACAAGGGCTATCGGCGGAGAGGAAATGGAAGCTCCCGCCGGAAGAGCAAAGGATATGTTCCTTACCATCGATATTTCGGAGGATAAAAACTTCGAAAAAGGCGGAATCGCTTATTACGATTTTGAAACGAAGACGGTTGATATTTATGAAAACTGTATCCGCGAAGGAATAATCGAATATCCGGAGGTTCATTATATAAATTCCGAAATCATTGTTATCAATTCCGACGGCGGACTCAGTTTTTACCGTACCGCGCCGCATAACATCATAACCGAAGCCTTTGCACAAATCGGCGGAAACGGAAAAGGCCTTTGCGAAGGAAAAGCTTCGGTTATGAAGTGGATTCTTATTGACGCAACCAAGGGCGGAAGATATATGGCCTTTTATAAAAACGAGGACGAGGGAACATATTCCATCTGCACATTCGATGAAAAAGGCAGCATACTTTCGAATTTCAGCACGGGACTTGATTCCGAAGGCTATATCGAAAGCGTGCAATATAAGAGCGGTGTTGTTTATTTCAGCTACCGTCCGGATGCGAAAAATCCGGAAGGCGAAATCAACTATGCCGTTGACGCAAGACCGAACGGAAAACAGAAACTTCAGGCAAACGCCTGGTAACGGATATAAAAATTTTATAATTAATGATAAAAGGGCGGGGTTTTTCCGCACCTTTTATGGAAGTTACCCTTTTTTAAGGGTTTTGGGGAGGATCCGGCATGAAAAAAGAGATTTTTACTGCTTTTATAATGATTATCCTTGCGGTATTTTTCAGTTCCTGTGACGAATGGGATATTGAAATTATCGACCCGAGGGATTTTATAAACAGCATTGAATCCACCTTTTCGCCGGATACTTCCGAGGAAGAATCTTCCGAAAGCGAAAGCAAAAGCGAAGAATCCGCTTCGGAAAGCGAAAATTCCGAAAAGGAAAACCACGAAGTTTACAGCGCAAAATCCGTTTTGCGCGACGAAGCGGAAGAATTTTTTGGAACCGAGGAAGCTTTTGACGATATAAAGCTTTTTGTTTCTCACCTTGGGAACGTAAGTTTTGAAAGAACAAGGGAGATTGTGAACCCGAAGGTTCTTTTGTGGTTCAGCGAAGAAATTTTTGAAGCGGCGGGGAAACCCGGAGTTTCCGGAGGATATTTTGACGTTGAAAAAAGCTTTGGCAACCGCTTCATAAAAAAATATTTCGGAACGGATTTTGTTCCGGCGGAGGGAATGGAAGGTTTTGATGCCGAAACGGATACATACCTTCTGGAAGTTGTTCCTGCGGTGGGGAAAAACCGCTTTTTAAGCTGCGAAACGGAAATGCTTGGCGGAAACAGAGCAAAATGCACCGTGCTCATGGTCGGTGCAAAGGACAGCATTGGCGAAAACTTCGTTATTTCCGAAATGGTTTTTGACGTTATGGAAGACGGCGAAGGAAAATTCCTCCGCATTGTTTCGAACAAAGTTGTGGAAAAATTCCGCGAAGCTTCCTTTGAAGATCAGGCGAAATCCCTTACGGAACTCATTGTTGAGCAGATGGGAAAAGCCGGATTTGAAAACAGCGTTCAGGTAAAAAACCAGCAGACGGTGCTTGATTTTGCTGTTCGCCTTCAGGCAAAGGTGAATATGCACCGGGAGTTCGATAAAAAATCTCCCTATATCGGGGAATTTTATCGGGACGACAAAGGATATCACTTCCCGGTATCTTCGCTTAAAAAAATCGCTTTCGAAGTTTACGGAATCGAAAATATCAATTCAATAACCGACCCGAACTTCGAATATGACCACAAGGAAAAGGAATATACTTCCGGGCTTGGTTGGGGAAACGGAAGAGGAGCCAACGCGGAAAATATGGAAACTTACGTGAGCGGGAATACTTATATAGTCCGCTTCGACCTTGTTACCCTTGAAAGCGTTGACGGAAACCCGGAATGGGTTGCCAAAGAAAAATATAAAATGACTTTTGAACTTATGGAGGGAAGCTTCCTTCGGTTTATCGGTTATGACAGAGCCTGAGGTGATTTTTGATGAAAAAGCTTTTTTGCGTTTTGCTTTTGCTGTTTTTGCTTTCCGGTTGCGAACCGGCGGAAAAAACAGCCCTTTGCAATGCGGAAAACCTCGGCTTTTCAGAAGAAGCTTCTTTCCCGAAGATTCAGAAGGCGATGCTTGACGGCGGAAGAACCATTGCCCTTCGGGAAGGGTTCACGGTAAGATATTACAGCGCGGAATATGAATTCCTTGGGGAAACAAAGCTTTTTTACGAAGGCTTAGGAAAAGACGTGAACTGCGTTTTTTCGAACAGCGGAATTTTTATCGGGGAAGAAACTTCCCTTTGCCGCATTGAAGGGGAATGGAAGCTTTGTGGCGGAACATTCTTTAAAAGAGAAGGAGAAATCATCCGGAAGCTGCCGGATAAAGAAGATTTTTATTCCGAACAAGACTTCATTGAGATAAAACGTTCCCTTTGGGCAGGGGAAAATATTATGGCATTCATCGCCGGGGAACAGATATTTTTTTATGATATAAGCGAGGATAAAATTTATCTTTCGCTCGAAATAATTTCCGCAGAAGAAGCGGAGGAAAACTGCATTGCGAAGGGCAAAGCACCGCTTTCGGGCGGTGCTGATGCCGTTTTTGCGGTTATTGAAAAAGGGGTGATAATTTGAAGAAGATTTTTTGCGTTCTGCTTGCGCTTCTGATGCTTTCTTCCTGCGGCTGGGAAGTTTCGTTAAGGAATCCAAAGGAAGAACAGCAGGATTCCGAAAGTTCATCGAGCCTTGCGGAGCTTATTGAAGAAGACCCGGTTGACGAGGAATTTATCGAAATTCCGATTAAAACCCCGGATATGGAAAGCCTTGATTCCACGGGGCTTTTGCGTTTTAAGGCACATTATTATAACCCTTTTGAATCGATGGAGCCGGATGATTCCGCAAAGGTGGAATGGGGCAAAAATTACCCGAGAATCTATATTTATGATTCTTTGCAGTGCAAATACGAGGTTTTTGAATACCGGATAGAAGAAGTTTCCGCAACGCTGAATCAGCTTGTGGCAGCGACCATTGACCGCATGAATTATAACAGACCCCAGGCGGAAAGCTTTAAAATTTCCGTTTCCTATCAAAAGAGCATGGCGGTGGTGGATTTTTACGATACCACGGAAGATTTTTGGAGCTATATGGATTTTGATAAGCGCTGCGAACAGATGCTTGGTTCAATCGCCATGACCCTTATGGAATCTGCAGGATTTGAAAACGTGGGATTCACCGCCGAAGGCGGCGGACAGTTCAAAACAAAATGTATTGAGCTGGAGGCGGACGGATTCGGAAAATACGTTCCGCAGGAGCTTTATGCCGAAGTTTCCGGCGAGGAATTTGCTTCGCTCCGCGCCCTTTGCGAATATGACGAAAGCTGGGCAGAGGAACTTCCAAGCTGTTACAGCCACGGACCGAACCTTACGGCGGTTTATGACGAAAGCGTAACTTTGCGCCCGAAGGGGCTTGATATCGTCATCGCCAATGCCGGATATACCGGCGAATTTCGCTCCCCGGATGAAATCCCGGATTCGGTTATGATCCAGGCTTGTTTTGATACGCCGCTTTTCGTTGATACGCAGAGCACAGATTCGGAAAATTATATTCCCGGGCTGGAAGCCATTGAAAAAGAGATAAATGACTTTATTTTTATTCCAAAGGAATGGGTCGAGGAAGTTGCAAAAAGACTTTTTGGCCCGGAAGCGGAAGTTGAGCACCAAAGCCTTGGAATCTGGACTTACTACGCAGAGGCGGGAGTTTATACCCCGAAGCATATCGGCGGCTGGGCAGATGAATTCCCCTATGTTTTCAGCGTTGAGGAAACCGAGGACGGATATATTGCCGAGGCGGCCTATATTGATAACGGAATGGGTGGTTACGGCTTTTGCGGAAGCGGAATCTGGATTGGGGATTACACAGACTGGGAAAAACCGCTTCAATATGACGAAAAAGCCATGGACTTCATAAAAAACGAAGCGCCAAGATTCCTTGTGACCTTCAAATATAATGAGGAAGGCGAGCTTTATATGGCTTCTTCGGAAAAAATCCCGACCCAAATGACCGAAGAACAGCGGGAAATTGCCGCAAAATATATTGCGCCCATCCATTACCTTGCGGTGAACGAAAAATGGGTGAACCCGAACGACATTTCGGGCAAAGGATATTATTTTACCTTCTATTCCATGGAACACGGAATGCTTTTTGTAATAGACCGGGAATATGAGCATTACGGAATTGATAAGCCGGAAAAAGCCCCTTATGAAAGGGCACAAGCTATTCCGACGGAAATTTTCGAGGGTGCTTTGAAAAAGCATTTCGAAAGCGAACTGCCCTCTCTCCGGAATGAATATTATGATTCGGAAAACGATTGCTATTATTATCCGGAATATATTGGATTCGGAAATGATTATTATCCCGTTGTAACATGGGCGGGAGATACCGGTTATGGCTATTATTCGATTCTTTTTGATATTCAGGATTATTCCGGCAATGTGGTTGCAAGCAAAGAACTGCAAATTGATATTTCCGACCCGGAAAACTGGAAATATAAATACTGCGGTTAAAGCGTGCTCAAAAAATATAAAATGCAAAAAGCTCCGTGCTCAAATGAGCACGGAGCTTTTTTTTGCTTTTTGGCTCCCCGGAGGGAGAGCTGTCAGCAAAGCTGACTGAGGGGTTATAAATTCAAGCTATTGATAATAAATAATAACAATCCCTCCGTCATTTCCTGAAGGAAATGCCACCTTAGAAACCCTTTTGTCGTCTTCGACGACATTTCCCCTGGTAGGGGAATCTTCTTTACACAAGGGAGGCTTTCATTTGGGAAGGCTTTTAATATTTCTGGCGGCATTCAACAACCTTGCCGAAGATGCGCACGGGGATATTTTCGATTTCGGATTTGCTGTAAAAAAGCGGTTCGAAATCCGGATTGAACGGACGAAGAAGGATTCCGTCCTTCTGGAACTGGACTTTTTTGACGGTGGCTTCATCTCCATCAACCATTACTACGGCGACTTCGCCGTTTTCGATGGTATCCTGCTTGCGGACTATAACAACGTCACCTTCCCACATTCTCGGTTCCATGCTTCTTCCTTTTATCTGAAGGGCGACGTAATCTCCGGAAAAGGCCATATCGGTTGAAATTTCCTCGTAATCGAGGATATTTTCGACTGCGGTGATGGGGATTCCGGCGGCGACTTTTCCGAGGACGGGGATTTTTACTCCGACAATGGAATGGCCGGAAATGACGACTTCCTTACCGAGAAGGACGTTCATATTTACGCCGAAATAGGAAGAGATTTTTTCGAGCTTTTCAAAATCCGGTTCCCTTTCGCCCCTTTCATACATTCCGATGGCGCTGGTTGATAAACCGAGCCTTTTGCCGAGTTCACCCTGGGTGAGTTCTTTTTCCAGACGGAGGCGGCGGAGAGTTTCGCCGAAATTTGCCATAATAAAAGCCCCTTTTCAGTAATTTTTATGACAAAAATATAGCACAAAGCGTGGAATTTGTCAAGTGTTGGTGCGAAAATGTCACACATAACGTGTTGACTTTCCGCGAAAGCTGTGGTATAGTACGAATCACACGAAATGTGTTTAACATAAACCAAAAAAACACTCACGGAAGGCAGAGCAGCTTTTGCGAAGGGTTTTATTTTGCCGTGCAAATTTTTTTGGGAGCAGAAAACACAATTAGTGTTAAATATTCGTCGGGGAGTGATGCTATGAAAAAAGATACTTAGAAAAACGAGGTGGGGAAAATGGAGCTTTCGGGCAAAGCGGAAAAATTTTGTCGGGAATATATAGTCGATTTCAATATCCAAAGGGCAGAACAGCGTTCCGGCTGTTCGGAAGGATACGGAAGAAAACTTCTTAAAGATGAAAGGGTTGCCGAAAGAATCTGTAAGCTTCAGGAGGAATTTATTGAAAAGAACCGATATAACGACAGAAACAGGGTCATTGCCGAAATTTGGAATATGTACGAAAAAGCCATGCAGGCAAAGCCGGTTGAAATCTGGGATAAGGAACTAAAGGAATATGTTCCCACCGGGGAATATCAGTTCGATGACAAAATCGCCATGAAATGCCTTGAACTCATCATAAAGCTGGGCGGGAATCCTTCGGAAAAGGAAGGAGAAAAAAGCGAAGGAATCGAAATTATAGTGAAGGTGGAAGATGAAAACGGAACTTAAACTTTTCAGAAAACAGATGGAATTTGTGAAATCCACCGGAAAAGCCGACGAAGTACTTTATGGAGGAGCTGCCGGCGGCGGAAAAAGCTTTGGGCAGCTTTGCGACGCGCTTATCTATGCGGCGGAATATCCCGGTAGCAAGCAGCTTATTTTGCGAAGGACCCTGCCGGAGCTTGAAAAAAGCCTTATCAGGGTTTCGCTCGAACTTTTCCCCCGGGAAATTTATAAATACAGCGAATCGAAGCACACCGGAATTTTTTCCAACGGTTCGGTGATAGACTTCGGATACTGCGACAGCGAACAGGACGTTTATCGCTATCAGTCCGCGGAATATGACGTCATACGCTTTGATGAGCTGACCCACTTTACGGAGCAGATGTACCTTTATCTTATGTCAAGGCTAAGGGGAGTTACGGATTTTCCCAGAGCTATGAAGAGTTCCACAAACCCCGGAGGAATCGGCCACAGCTGGGTGAAGGGAAGATTCATTGATATCGGAAGCCCCGGGGAAATCCATAAAATTAAAGGAAGCAGAAGGCTTTTTATTCCGGCAACGGTTTTTGAAAACGGCGCCCTTATGAAGAATGACCCGGATTATGTAAAAAGGCTTCGTAATCTTTCGGAAAAGGACAGAAGACAGCTTCTTAAAGGGGATTGGGACGTGAACGAAGGGCAGTATTTTTCCGAATGGAGAAGGGAAATCCACGTTATGCGCCCGTTTGATATTCCGAAAAGCTGGAGAAGGTATTTTGCCATGGACTATGGCCTTGATATGTTGGCGGGATATTGGATTGCGGTGGATCCGTTTGAAAACGCGTATGTTTATCGGGAGGTTTATCAGAGCGGACTTATCATCAGCGAAGCGGCAAAGGCGATTTTGGAAGCACAGGGAAGCGACGTTCCGGAAATTTATATTGCGCCGCCGGATATGTGGAACAGAAGGCAGGATACGGGAAAAAGCGTTGCGGAGCTTTTCTTCGAGCAGGGAATTACCCTTTTTAAAGCGAGCAACGACAGAATTCAGGGCTGGTACAGCCTTAAGGAATGGCTTCACCCGAGGAAAGATGAATTCGGCGAAACGAAGCCGAGGCTTAGGATTTTTGAAAACTGCACCGAAATTATAAGGACCCTTCCGGCACTTTGCTTTGACAGGAACAACCCGAACGACGTTGGAAACCAGGTGCATGAATATACCCACGGGGCGGACGCTCTTCGTTATTGGGCGGCGGCAAGACCCATGGCGCAGGAACTTGTCTTTGACCCGGAAGAGGAAACTTTTGAGGAAGAAATTGAAAATTTTATGGGGTTTGAAGGATAAATAGCGCCGCCCTGCGGAATTCTTTGCCCCAAAGGGAAGGCTTTTTTTAAAAAAGGAGTGATTATTTGAAAAAAGAGATTGAAAAGGAAATTCTTGCGGAACTTTTGGGTGAAACAAAAGAAGAACCAGCCAAAAACGAGGAAATGAATTTTTTCGGCGAAGGGGAGCTTGAAAGAGAAGAGGAAGCTGAGCACGAACTTTGCTTCGGAAGTTCCGCAGAGGAATTTGAGCACGGGGATTATGATTTTTCCGGGCACGGAATAAATTTTTCCCTGCCGAAGAAGGCGGCGGAAGAAATTGCTGCTGCCACCGGAAAGAAACCGGAAGAAATCATCGGGATTTTTGAAAAGGGATGCCGCTTTGAAAAAGTTTTGAAAGAACTTGAAGAAGCAAAAAGGGATTCGGAAGTTTTTGAAAAACTTGCCGCCATGAGGGGGATTTCCAAAGAAGAAATGAGGGCGGAAATCTTCGGCGCCCTTGAAAAGGCAAAACTCGGTGCCATCATCGAAAAACTTTTGGCGGAAAACCCGGGAATGAACGAGGAAACCGCCGGCGAACTTGCGAAATTCCGCCTTGAAGCGGAAAAACCGAAAACCGCAAAAGAAGAAAAAGAAAACAGAATCGAAAAAATCCTCGATATGCTTAGGGAGATGGAAGATTTTTCTGCAAAGCACAGGGGCGAAGGCATTGAAAGCCTTGATAACAGCATCATCGAGGAATGGGAAAAGGGAAGCACCCTTGAAAGGGCGTTCGAAAACGCCCGTTTTGCGAAGGAAAAAGAAAAGCTCCTTGCGGAAATGGAGCAGATGAAGCTTGAAAAAGAAAAGCTTGAAAGAAAGGATTATCTGAGAAAACACAGCCCCGGAAGCGCAACTTCCGCTTCCGGAAATACGGTCATCGATGCTTTTATCGAAGGACTTTTTAAAGAATATTAATGAAAAATTTAAAAGCAGATTAAATTGGGGAAAAAGAATCCCCTCGCCACCGTATATGCGATGTGGCACTTTCCCCTTTAACAAGGGGCGTAAAAAGAAAGGAGAAATATAAATTATGGCAATTAATCTTGCAAGCAAATATGCAAAAGAACTCGCGCAGGCATTCAGTCAGAAATCCGTCGTTGACGGTGTTGCCTGCAAAGACTATGAATTCACCGGTGTTAAAAACCTTAAGGTTTACACCGCAATTTCCCAGCCGCTTAATGATTATAAGCGTAGCGGCAACAACCGTTACGGCGAACCCCAGGAAGCACAGGATACCGTGCAGGATATGGTGGTCGAAAAAGACCGTTCTTTTTCCATCACCGTGGATAAAGGCAATAATTCCGAACAGATGGGAACAAAGGAAGCTTCCAAAATCCTCAATATTGAAATGAGCGAACAGGCGATTCCCGAGATGGACAGATATGCTCTTCGCAAATTCATTGATTACGCAGGCACCCTTGAAGAAGCGGCGGAGGAACCTTCCGAAGAAAATATTGTAAAAATGATTTCCGACGGAATGGTAAAAATGGGCAACAAAAAAGTTCCCCCGGAAGGAAGATATATCTTCATCGGCTGGAGCCTTTTCGGTATGCTCCGACTTTCCAAACAGTTCATCGGGGTGGAAGCTCTTGCAAAAGAGGCGCTTGTTAAAGGCGCTGTTGGCACTTTTATGGGTGCCCAGGTTGTGACTGTTCCGGACGATTATCTTATGAAAGGCGAAAACAGGGCATATTTTCTTATCGTTTACAGAAACTCCGTGCTCCAGCCCAAAAAGGTGCAGGATTATTTCATCAAGGAAAACCCCGCAGGCATCAATGGCGCACTTATTGAAGGCAGATTTATTTATGACGCATTCGTAATCGGCGCAAAATGCGACGGCGTTTATGCGGTTGTTGAAAAAGGAACCGTTCAGCCTGCACCGACCTTCAGCCTCAGCGGAAGCGACCTTTCCGTAACTTCTTCCGGTGCGAATAAAATCAGAATCACCACCGACGGCACCGACCCCCGTTTCAGCGATTCCGCATTCGAAACCACCAGCGGCGGAAAAATTTCTCTTCCCGCGGGAAAAATTATTGCGAAGGCGGTTGCCTTTGACGAGGAACTTTTCACCTCTTCCGTTGCGGAAGATATTGAAAGAACCATTGCCTGATAATGGCAGAAAAAATATTCCGGGCGTATAATTCGCCCGGAATATTACGGAAAGGAGAGAAAAAACTTGGCAGAAAGCAATAAAAAAAGAAAACCCGGTCAAAATCAGGGCAATTGGGAAGTTGTTACGGTGGGTGGAGAAAACCCCACCTATTCCGTACCGGAAGGGAATACTTCCATAAACGGAGCTGTCACCGTTCCGGAAAACCCGGAACCAAAGCCCACGCCGGAAGAAAATGCGCAGACCGCCATTGATGAACTGCGAAGCAGATATATGGCAGAGCTTCGGGAAGAATTTGAACGAGCAATGAATCTCCTAAGGGGAGAAAGGGACGAGGCTCTTCGGGAAAACTGGATTTTGCAGCAGCAGGCAAAGGCTGTTCTTCCGGAACAGCTTGCGGCGGCGGGAATAAACGGCGGCGCGGCGGAAACAACCCTTGCGGAGCTTTCCGCCGGATATCAGGGAGAGCGAAACGACATTAATTCCGGATATTTTGAAGAGCTGGGAGAACTTTCCGCAAAGCAAAGCGAAAAGAAAGCCGATGCGGAAAAGGATTATATGGAAAAATGGATCGAATATCTTATGAATATTGCAAAGGCGGAAAAGGAACATGAACTTGAAAAGAAATATGGTTAAAAGCAGATTGATGGAATCCCCCCGCCGCTTCGCGGCCCTCCCCCCTTTGACAAGGGGGGTGAAAGGAGAGTGATTAAATGCCGAAGATGATGAATTTTCCCATTGGGAGCAGAGCGGCGAAAAAGAATTTTGCCGTAACTTCCTTTGCGGGGATAGATCTTTCATCCGCACCGGCGGATATTGACAAAAGAAGAAGCCCGGAAGCGCCGAATATGATGCCGGATTCCCTTGGGAATCCGATCAAGCGAAACGGATACGAAACCATCGGAAGTTACGGCGGAAGAATTAACGGAAGTTTTTCCTTCGGCGGAAAAAGAATAATCCATGCGGGGGAATGTCTTTTTCTGAACGGAGAAAAAATCTGGGAAGGCATGGCGGATGAAATTTCCTCCGGGGCGGCCATCGGTGAAAGGCTTGTTATTTTCGATGGGTTCGAAGCTTTGGCCTTTGACGGGAACGATGTTCACCCCCTTTCCGCGGAAGCTTATATCCCGACGGTGCTCATTTCGAAGA
Organism: Oscillospiraceae bacterium; assembly: GCA_017536625.1. Classification (GTDB taxonomy): domain Bacteria; phylum Bacillota; class Clostridia; order Oscillospirales; family Ruminococcaceae; genus UMGS1668. The sequence goes on from JAFXGY010000047.1 coordinate 22,685, forward strand.
ACGCAGATGAAGCGGAAAAGAAAATTTTGTTTTCCGGCGACGGAATGAGCACGGAGTTTTCTTTTGAGCACGAACCGAAAGAGGTGAAAAGCGCCGAAATTGACGGAATGAGCACCGATTTCACCTTTTTGGATAATAAAATAATTTTTTCCGCCGCACCGAAAGAAAACGCAAAAATCGAGGTAACGGCGGTTTTTGTTCAGGAACCGGGCGGAAGCCTCCTCGAAGATTTTAACCTTATATCCCGCAGATGGAAAGAGAGCTTTCTTTGCGATACGGGAACGGAAAAAAGCTTTACTCTTTCGAAGGAAAATCTTTCTAAAGGCAAAGTTCGGGTTTGGGTAATGGACGAAAAGGGCGAAATGCAGGAAAAGGAAGAAAATATTGATTTTACCGCTGACCGCGAAAAAGGAAAAATCCTTTTTAATGAACCGGTTTTGAAAGCGCCGATAACAGGAACCGACAACGTCATAATCGAAGCGGAAAAATATTTTGAGGGATACGAAAACCGAATCAACCATTGCAGAAAATGCATTGCCTTTGATTTCGGCGGAGGTTTTTCGAGGCTTTTTGCAGCCGGAAACAGGGAAGAACCCCAAAAGGATTTTTGGTGCGCCGCAGGGGATCCGACCTATTGGCCGGATACTTATTATTCCGATCTTGCGAGCGGGGATTCTTCCATAATCGGATATTCGATTTTGGGGAATTACCTTGGAACACATATTTCGCCTGCGCCGGAAGGAAGAAGCGTCGTATTAAGGGAACCAAAGCTTGACGAGAACGGAAACGTCAGTTTTCCGATAGCGGGGCATCTTCAGGGCGAGGAGGCATTAGGGCAGGATTCCTTTGTTTTTATGGAAAAGGAAGCGCTTTTTCTTACCGCAAAAGGGGTTTATGCGCTTGCTTCGGCGGATGTTTCCGGGGAAAAATATACCCAGAACAGAAGTTTTTATATAAATAAGGCGCTTTGCGCAGAACCGGAGCTTGAAAAGGCTTTTTGCGGAAAATGGAAGCAGTTTTATGTTATTGCCCTTAACAAAAAGCTCTATCTTCTGGATTCTTCCCAGAAAAGCTATCAGAGGGGAGAACCTCTTTCGAGCTTTCAGTATGAATGTTATCTTTGGAAGGATATTGACGCAAGAATTATCTGGGAAGAGGAGGGAGAACTTTTTTTCGGGGATAATTCCGGCAATGTTTCAAAATTTACGGAAGGAAAATATTCCGATAACGGGAAAGCGATAGACGCTTATTGGACTTTTCCGGATTTTTCGGGAGAAAGTTTTTGGAAGAACAAAACGGTAAAAACCGCGGCAATCGAAGCGGCGGCTTTTCCCCAGAATGAAATCCGGCTTGAGGTTATGGAAAAGGGATTCTGGAAGGTTTTGAGGGAATGGAGAGGGAAGATTTCGTTCTTTTCATGGGAATCCCTAAACTGGGCAAACTTTACCTGGAGCGGAAACACAAAACCGAGGACCCTTACCCTTAAAACGAAGATAAAGAAATTTGATAAGGTGAACTTCCGCATTGTGTGCGACAAGGCAGATATGGCCTTTGGGCTTTACGGATTCAGCCTTGAATTCACAGAAGGCGGAAGATTTAAAAAGTGAGGTGGAAAAATGGAACTCAGAAAAATTGAAGAAAGCGACCTTGCGGGAAAAGGAGTTCGGGGACAGGCGGATGTTCCGGGGCTTTCCGCAGAGGAAATGCAGGGAAAAATCGAGGAAATCGCAAGATTCGCCATCGAAAAGATAAACGAAATCATCGAATATCTTGCCCAAAACGGGGCGAGCAAGGAAGATTTGCAGAACCTTCTTATCAAAGCGGGCTCGGTTTCTTCCGTGTTCGGAAGAGCCGGCGACGTTAAAGCAAAGAAGGGCGATTACAACGCGGAAATGGTTGGCGCCGCGAAGGAAAAGCACGGCGAACAGCATTGGGCAAATGGAACGGACCCCATCACCCCGGAGGATATCGGCGCGGCGAAGGCTGAACATACCCACGGAAGCATCAGTTCCGACGGAAAAATCGGAAGCGCAAACGGAATGCTGCTTGTAACGGGGCTTGGCGGAAAAATTGAAGCGCAGGCAAAGGAAAATATCGGTTTTCTTCTTCCGCCGGCGGTGAAAAGCATAAACGGCGCTTTTACTGCTGAAGATAACGTCATTTATCAGGGAAGCGGCATCGGCGATTTTATCTTTTCCTGCGACGAAGAAAAGAAAGCTTCCTGCCACGGCTGGGTGACCTTCGGAACACCGGGGAACATCAGCATGAGCGGATTCGACTTCATCGAAGACCCGGAAGATATCGCTTCCGCCGAAGAAGGAAGCAGATGGGAATTCGACCTTGAGCAGGGGTGCCTTATCGTCAGAAAAAGGAGTGAATGAACATGGCGCTTATTGATTTTTATATAAGAAATCAGAAGCTTTCGAAAAACGGTCCGGAGATTGTTGCGGATACCATAAAATACGTTGACTGTTCCTTCACCTTCAAAACAAGCGACTGGGACGGAACCGATAAATGGCTGCTGCTTGAAAAAGGAGGTACCGCCCACGAAGTAAACCTTGTGGATGATGCCATTCCGAAAGAATGCGGGCTTAGCATCGGGGCGGGAATTTGGCACGCGAGCCTTTTCGGAATCAGATCGGACGGAACGAGGATCACCACGGATTCCGTCACCCTTGAGGTGAAGGAAAGTTCCATTCCGGAAGGAGGACCTCTTCCGGTAATTGAGCAGACGGCTTCGGAACAGATTGCCGCAAGAGCGCAGGACGCTTTTGCAAAAGCGAATGAAGCCCTTGAAACCGCGAATTCCGTGAAGGAAGCGGCGGAAAATGGCGAATTCAACGGAAAAGACGGTTACACCCCGGTTATTGAGCTTGAACAGACCTATGAAGTGGCAACGGACCGCAGTGGAATTCTTATCAAAGTTCATCATGAGGACGGAAGCATTTCCTTCGCAGGGCTTAGTGACGGCGAAAGAGGAACAAAGGGCGAAAAAGGTGAACCGGGAGCACCCGGAGAAAAAGGTGAAAAAGGCGAACCCGGGGAACCCGGCGCAGACGGCGAAAAAGGAGAACAGGGAGAACCTTTTACTTATGATAAATTCACACCGGAACAGCTTGAAGCTTTGAGAGGTCCGCAAGGAGAACAGGGAATCCAGGGCGAACAGGGCGAGAAAGGTGAACGGGGAGAAAAAGGCCTTCCCGGAAATGATGGCGAATCCATAACTGTGCTGAACGTCACCCACAACAGTCTTGACGGAGGAATCAATACCGTTCAGTTTTCTGACGGAACCAGCCTTCAGGTGAGGAACGGACAGAAAGGTTCCAAAGGTGATAAGGGAGATTCCGGCGGATTTTATGTTCCGGTAGTAATAAACGGAATACTTTCCTGGGATGCTTCGGAAGATGATATGCCTGACGCAAATTCCGCGGATATCAGAGGCCCAAAAGGTGAACCCGGAGAAAAAGGTGAAAAAGGGGAAACCGGAGCGACCGGTCCCGCATATACTCTTACTGCGGCGGATAAAAGTTCCATTGTCGCGGCGGTGAAATCTTCGCTTGAACAGCTTACGCTTGTTGGAACAGATGAAAACGGTGCCGAGCACACATGGACCATTTACGGAAGTTAAGGAGGTAGTCTGATGCTTGATTTCAGCAGTATTAAAACTCTTTCGATAGAGGGGATATCCCTTAAAAAACTTGCCATTAACGGAAAGCAGATTTGGAAAAAGCAGCCTTCTTTTGTGAACCAGGTTCCTATTTCCGTCGATACGGACGGAAGCATTTTTAACGGTGTCGGATATAAAGAAAACGTGCGCCTTTCTTCTTCGGGCGGTATCAGCGGTTCTGCACAGAACGGCTCCGTTACCACCGGATTTATTCCATTTCCGGATGGGGATAAAACAATCATTCGCATAAAGGGCGTTGATTGGATAAACGCACCTTCCAAACAAAACGGTCACTACTATATTATTTTTTATGATGCAAACAAAGCAAGCAATGGATATACCAGCCTTATTGAATCTCCGGCAACTGGGTTTAGCCACATTATAACAATCACAAGGGATTCGAATGGCGTAGAAACATTTGATTTTAATGAATCTTATGGTACGACCAACGCTATACTCCAATGGATTAGAAATAACGCAAAATTTTTCCGTGTTACTGCATTGGGCAAAGGCGCGGATATGATAGTAACAGTCAATGAGGAGATAGTATGATAAACGCATTACATCTTTTGTGGATAATTCCCCTTTCGGGAGTAACAGGCTTTTTTGCTGCGGCAATTTGCGCCGCAAGCGGAAAAGAAGAAAGGCAGCACGGCAATGATTTTGAAAGGAAGCGAAAGAAACGGACAGACGAAGAATGATGATGGAAAGCGGAAAAACAGAGCCGCTTTTGGTTTTTGAATACGGGAAAACAAAACTTACAAACGGAACGGCTATTTCAAGCGGTGCAAGATTTGAAAACGGAATTATCAGGGTTGGAACGGTTCATCACATCAGCGGAGATCTGGAATGGAACAGTTCCGGCGGAATTGATATTTCCGGAATCGATTTTTCAAAATATAAAACCCTTAAAATTGAATGCAGGGTGGATATTGACGATTATGAAAGCGGAAAGGAGCTTCACTTTGCCGGCTATGGAGAAAGCACGGGATATCAGAAAGAAAATTATTCGGCTTTTCAGTATGCTCCGGAACATTATCGGGTGCTTTCTTTTGATATAAGAAAAGAAAAGGGTGAAAAATATATCAAAGCTTCCGCAAACCATGCCGGTACCGCATATATGACGATAAGAAACATCCGGCTGGAATGAGGTGAGAAAAATGGCAGAAATTTTTGAAAATATAATCATGGTTCTGCTTGCGTTCGGAGCGGGTTTTCTTCTATCCGAAAACAAAAGGCAAAAGGAGGAGACAAAAACTTTACCTCCGGAAGAGGCCAGGGTGGATTTTGTGGAGGAAAAAAGCAAAACTCCAAGCCTTATGCGTCAGATGATAAATATAATGAATTATAACGGAGAGGAGCAGAGAGAGGAAAATTATGATTAAAAAAGAAAACATCACGCCAAAGGCGGTTTGGGAGGAATATCTTGAAGGGGAAAATTATCACAGAAGCATAAATCTTCATGAAACGGTGAAAAGAAACGAAAAGTTTTATAACGGCGAACAGTGGGAAGGAGTGAACGCTCCGGACCTTGAAAAACCGGTAATCAATATTTTCAGGCGCGCGGTTACATATCTTGAAAGCCAGATAATCAGCGATGACGTGGGAGTTTCCATCGAAGCCCTGGGGGAAAACCATGAAAACGATATCCTCGGAAGGCAGATCGAACGCATCATCGAAAAAACCAAGGCAAAAAGCAAGAACAGAGAACTTATCAAGGACGCGGCCATTACCGGTGACGGAGCTTTTTATGCCTGGTTCGACCCGGAAAAAGGAAAATCCGGCGAAATTGAGCTGGAGCTTCTGGATAATGAAAAAGTGATTTTCAAAAACCCCTTCGAAAAAGATATCCAGAAGCAGAAAAGCATAATCCTCGTAAAAAGAATGATGCTTGATGAAGTGAAGGAACTGGCGGAGGAAAACGGAGTTTTGGCGGAGGAGGTTTCGATGATTCAGCCGGATGATTCCGGCGATTACGCCGGAGAAAACAAAGATGCGGGCAAAAGGCTTGTTACCGTTCTTCTGCGCTTTTGGAAAGATGATGGAAATATCTGGTTTTCGGAAAGCACAAGGGAGGTTTTCATCAGAAAACCCATAAGAACAAAGGCAAAGCTTTATCACGTTGCGTGGATGAACTGGGATTCGGTTAAGGACAGCTATCACGGCGCTTCCGCCATGAAGCCTTATATTCCAAACCAGATTTACGTCAACAAAATGTGGGCAATGGCAATGGTCTTCAGCAGCAAAATGGCTTGGCCACAGCGTTTTTATGACGCCACAAAAATCCGCGGCGGACTTTCGAACAAAGTCGGACAGGCCATCGGCGTTGCGGGAGATCCGAAATCCGCGGTTTATTTTGATGCGCCGGCGGGCAATATGAGCGCGCAGGTGCTTGAGCTTGTTGACAGAACCATCAGATACACAAGAGAAAGCCTTGGGGTAACGGACGCCGCCCTTGGCGAAGTGAAGCCGGAAAACACTTCCGCAATCGTTGCGGCATCGGAACAGACCGCGGCGCCGCTTATCTTCCAGAAGCAGGCGAACCACCAGCTTTGGGAGGACCTTGTGAACATCTTCATTGATATTATCAGAGAGATGTACGGAAAAAGGGAAATTACCTTTTTTAAAAAAGACGAGCACGGAAACAAATTTTTGAGCACCGAAGAATTCGACTTTGATAAAATCGATTACGACGGACTCGATATCAAAATAAATATCGGTGCGGCGACTTATTGGAGCCAGCTTATGCAGGTGCAGACCATGGACGCTTTCTTTAAAAACGGAATTATTGACGACGCGGTTCTTTATCTTGAGCACCTTCCCGAAGGATATGTTTCCGGCAAAGAGGAGATCATCCGGGCGATTAAAGAGAGAAAAGAGGCTTTGAGCACGCAAAACCAGCCCATGATGCAGCAGTGAGCACGCGAAGGAGGTGAAAAAAGATGAAAGTCAGGGAATGTTATGAGGCAGCGCTGAGCTTTCTTCCCGAAACGGTGGAAGATAACCCGGAAATGCAGAAATTTATGACCGCATGGTGCAACGTGCTTTTGGGAGAGATGCTCGGGCACGAAAACACCTTTCGCAGAGCGAACAAATCGGAGGAACTGAAAGTTCCTCCGGTGCTCACGGAAGGAGAGGAGGAGATTCCATATAACGAAAGGCTTGTTCGGAGCGCCTTTCCTTACGGAATGGCAAGATGGATGTTCCGCGAAAACGAAGATATTGCCGCCAGCCATGAATATTACGGCCTTTATATTACCGCCGCAAACGAAGCAACACCCATTATTGAAGGGGAGGTGAGAGATGTTTATGAATTATGTTAAGCCGAACAAAGGGAAAAGCATTGAGGAAAGGCGAGCGGAGGTCATTGCGGATAATCAGGAGCTTTGGGGAACGCAAACAGGTTCGGGAGTGAGCACGGGAGCAAGTTCCGGAGCAAGCACCGGCACAAACACAGGAACGGATGATGATTATCGATATTATCATGGGGCCTATAACGGAAAAATGAACAAAATGCCGGATATAAACGCAAAAAAACCGGCGGAAAGACCGGAAGAATCCTGGTTCAGAGATGAGGATTTTTTGCCGAGGGACGATGATTATAAAGACGAGGCTTGGGAGAAAGCATTCATAGAAGCGTTTCTTGAAGAAAGCGGAGTGAAAACGCCCCGAAGCAAAAAAGCCGATGCACTTAACGGTGTTCCCGCCGCAAAACCGAGCGTGGAGGATTTTTTCAATCATTACGGAAAGCCATCTTTCAGCTTTGACGATATCATTGAGGATTACCGGAAAAGCAACGCGGCTTTGCTTGGCGGAAACAAATTCCCGAGCCAGGAGATGATTTTGCAAAAAGAGAATGATTTGCCGGGATACAGACCGGGAAGCACCCCCGGAGGTTACCTGAATCCTGCTGCGGATCCGAGGGGGATTGCGGAAAAATATTATATTCTGGAAGATTATTACGGAAAACCCGGAAAGAATGCTTTTGAAAACGCGATGAAAGGAATGTTCAACAGATTCCGTTCAGCCCCCGGCGAGGCGATAGAAGATCTTGCGTTTCTTATAAAAGATTTTGCACCATGGTATAAACCGGCGCAGAACGTTGTTGAGAAAAATACGGCTGGAACTATCGGTAACACCGCAACGGGGCAGTTCGGACTTGCTAAAGATGAAACCGGATATTTCGGCGACAGGCTTATTGATGCGGCGGATGCAGGTTCTGCTATGCTTGGTCATGCTATGATATTCGGACCGTCGCATCTTGCACTAAGCCAAAGCGTTGGCGGAGGACTTGACGAATATCGCTATCAGAGGGAAAGCGGAGCAGATAAATCTGAAGCGCTTGTAAGAGGAGCAGGAACAGGCTTGGTTTCTTACGGAATAGAGCGTCTTGGAGGATTAGGCGCAGATAATTCAGCTTTGCCCAAAATAAATCTGAAAGATACTTTATCAATGATTAGAACGGTAACAAAAACAGCGCTGCAGGAAGGCGGAGAAGAAGCTGCGGAATATACAGCAAATTCGCTTATGAATTCTTTGGCGGATGCAATTTACAAAGGTAAGATTTCTGTTGATTGGGATGTCGAAGACGCTTTTAACAGTGCTGTTAGCGGGGCGTTGGTTGGCGGAGGTTTGTCGGCAGTACCGACGGTCAATGGCAGAGATATTGACATCGTTGATGAAATGAATAAAATAGTAAGTGAAAAAACAGATGTTGATACAAAAATTGAAAATGCGCAAAAGTTGAAAGATTCTTTAGGATGGCGTAAAAAAGCAGAAAAAGAAGTGGACAAACTATTATGGTATCTTGGAAAGCAAGACTATAGAGGCGTGGATTATGTAACAAGAAATGCCATTGAAAGACCAATTATTGGTGTAAATCATTTTAATAAGTTCGGTCTGCCAAATGATATTGTGCAGGTGGGGAAAAATCCAAAGAGAATAGAAAGAAATTATTTGGATAGCAACGGAAAATGGTTAAAACAGATAAGTAATAGCGACCACGGAAAACCTAAACATCACCCATATGGCGAGAAAGGTGAGCATACACATGATATACATTGGAAAGGTGATGAGTTTGAAAAACTGATGCGTAATATAAGCGATGAAGAGAAAAGGGAGAATTTGGATATTTTATGGATGTTAAAATGATAAAAACATGGTTAAAAAAAGTTATAGATTCAAAGCAATATCTGAAAAAGAGTATCCAAAGGAGCAAATCAAAAGATTTAAAACATATGGATGCGGAAGAACTTAAAAGTTGGATAAGTGGATTTGATATATTTTTTCGTTATAAAGAAGTTGATGGATATATTGGTCCCATGTGCGGAGAGGTTATATCTTTGAGATATGGTGGGAAAAGTTATAATGCAAAATCTATTGATGAAGCAATGGAATATCCCTTTTTTGATGGAGAATCTTTAAATAAAATAGCAACACAGTTAGATGATTTGAAAATTTTCGACATTAAAGATAGCAGAAGGTTTATAAACGCCGAGATACTAAAAGAAGATATTCAAAGTGAAGATGTTAAATTTGAATATATGGATTTTGAAGGGGGAGCTATCTATATATCGTCAAATAAAATTGTAATATGGTACAAAGACGATGAGTATGAAGCAAAATCAATAGATGATGCAATGTCATACCCGATTTTTGATGGCAAAGCATTAAATGAAATTGCGGGAAAAATAAAAATGGTCTGACTAAATCAAAAAGTGCTGATGATTGCTTAAAAGGCGAAAAGCAGGCAATAATGAGTGAATAGACAGTGATTCTATTTTATTAAGTAATAGCACGAAATGTGTTATACGCAAAAACAGGCATTTCCCGATATGAACCTTGAAAAGTGAATAGCATGGTGCAATGTGCTTTTTGGGGAGACACTTACTGAAGCAGAAAAGGATGCGGTTTTTAATTTGCCGGAAATGCTCCAAAATGGTGCGGTAGGAAGCATAATGGGAGGAATATTTGGTACCCCAAAACTGGTCGATGAAATTTTTAAGCTGAAGAAAAGTGATTAATGTAATTTGTTAAAGGGAATAAGGAAGATGGTTTTTTCCCTGCCTTTAATCCAAACTAAATAAACGGAGAGGAATATTCAAAGCTCTTGCATTTTAATGAGAAGGCCGCTGAAAAAGAAATTGCAAAACTCAAAGAAGGACGCTATAATTATGGTGGAACAGCTCAAGCGGTTAAAACGACCGCTTCATCTGCGGCAAGCACAATTATTGATAATCAGTTAATGGGAGAATTGAGCAGACATAAAAAATTGACTGAAAAGTATATTGCAATGGGATATTCCCAGGCTGAAGCGCAACATCTTGCTTTGAACAGTATGGGCAGAGGGCTTTTGCAGGAAATAATTTCCGAAATAATGGGAGAAAAACTTGCAATAGGGAGAAATGATGATGAGGGGGCGCAATAATGGTACCTTTCAGGAGATGGTTATACAGCGATTTATCATATCTTGAACTTAATATTTTATATCACAGCAAAGACTGGGACAGATATAAATACTACATGAGTTACAGGAAAAGCGAAGAAATAGATTTATCCATAGATTTTTATACATACAGAGATAAATATGATGAAATATCGGAAGAACTTATCGGTTTTGCGGCAAGTGCCGGAGAAATCAAAGGTCAGGCGCCTACTTTTATAAATGGAATCTTTGGATATAAAGGTATTGAGAACAGCGGAGTTGAAATCGATAGTGTAAAAAAAGCGCTGGAAAAGGAACCCCAAAAAGCAGGTTTCAGTCTGAACTACACTTTGAATGAAAAATGTCTTGTTTCAATGGATTGCCAATCGCTGAGGATTAAAGATGTTAAACCGCTTCTGGATGGATATATTCCGATAGTGATAACAGATGAACAGAAAAAGTTTCTTAGTAAGCGCATAAAAAATCTTGATGAGATTCTTTGCAGAAATAATGCAAACGAGCTTTTGATGGAAATATTTTATCTTTACAATTCAAAGGGATTTCCAAGAAACAGTATTCGTGAGGACATTATGTTTTGGCAGGAATGGTTTGCGCTTACAAAATATGATAAAGTTGCAAATGATATGATGCTTAATTCGGGAAGATGGACCGGTGAAAGACGCAGCCGTTTCGGCAGAAAGCTGAACAGAATTTATTACGAAATTTTTGATCAGAGCAGAAAAGGATAAGGCGCACCAGCCTGCGCCTTTTTCTTTGGAATGTAGCAGCACGAAATGTGCCATACACAAAAACAGGCATTTCCCGATATGAACCTTGAAAAGTGAATAGGAAATATTCGGCGGAGGTTTTTCAGCAGTACCGACGGTCAATGGCAGAGATATTGACATCGTTGATGAAATGAATAAAATAGTAAGTGAAATAAGCGACGTTCAAAAAGCATTGCAAACAAAACCAATAAAAATGGGCCAGAATTTATGTTATGTTCTTGATGGGGTTTGTGAAGTTTATATTAATCCTCTTTCGGGAGAACTGATTGGGGTTTTATCATTAATGCGCTGAAAGGAGAATAGAGTTGATAATATACGACAATCAAAAAAATATATTGAAACTGTTTATAAGAAATGTTGATAATTTTATTGAAGAAGATAATATTAATGGACTACTGCATGAACTTTACGCTGTATGTATGACGTGGGGGTATAATAATAGTAGAGGAAGACTTAACTGGTTCGGAAGAAAGATGAAGAGATTATGTAGGGAAATTATTCAGCAGAACAGAAAAGAATAAAAAAGGCGCACCGGCCTGCGCCTTTTTCTTCCCGCACACGGTAAGGTTCGTAGAATGAATATAAAAGAAATACTCGAAAATGAGGGATGGATATGAAAGTAAATGAATTGAGAAAACTCATAGACGACTGTTTTACGCCAATATATTTTCAATATAAAGGTGAATGGGGAAACATAGAACCTTGTTGTAATAGGAAAACAGGATATACTTTCGACTGTTATTATGGCGGTGTGGATCAAAGGGTTTATAACATTGATGATGCGATG
>JAFXGY010000048.1 GCA_017536625.1 Oscillospiraceae bacterium
GGTGGAGAGTTTATTCCCCCTGGATAGGGGGAATCGCTCGCGGGAGCGAGCGGTTAGGGGTTGAAAGGCGTTTCTTTGGCGGTTGTACCGCCGTTTCTTTGCGCCAGTCAAAGAAATGGGGGTACATTTCATAATAATCAGAAATAATGAAGCGCTTATCGGAATGGGTCAGGGATTTCTCTCCCTCAGTCACCTTCGGTGACAGCTCCCTCGTCAGAGGGAGCTTATTCCACCCTTCCGTTTGCGGAACGGTAAAGACCGTTCCCTACGGTAAAATAGCGAGGTTTTTCGGGCGGATGATATCCGCCCCTACAGTTGGCAAGGAAGTTTTTTAAGGTAAATAAAAAAGTCTGCCTTCGGAAAACCGAACGCAGACTTTCAAAAAGCTCGTTTATAAAAAAAGCGGCGCGCAAAAAGAAAAACCGCTTTTTTATGGAAAGGGCTTTCGTCAAATAAATCCGCGTTTTTTCCGTAAGCAACAATGCCGCCGCTTTTTTAAAAAAGCTGTGGCTGCCGAAGATTCTTCGGTTTTATCTCTTACACAAAAACGGATTTATTTGCGCATCTTTTCACCCTTTTCATCTTTTATGCTTCAACTATAGCACAGCAGTAAACGAAAATCAAGTAGGGGCGGATATTATCCGCCTGTTTTGTTTTCTGTTATTTCCTCATCGGTCTTTCGGCTTAGCCGAAAAATCCACCTTCCCTTAATAGGAAAGGCTTAAAAGGATTCCTTCACAGCCTTCCAAAACGTCGCGATAGGTGCTTTCAAAATCGCCGCTGTACCAGGGGTCGGCAACTTCGCCGGGCCTTTCGGTAAAATCCAGAAGCATTTTTATTTTTCCGTCCGGGTCGCCGCCGGTAATCCGCAGCATATTGCGGATATTCCAGTTATCCATTCCGATGAGCAGGTCATAATAATCATAATCGGAACGTGTCATCTGCCTTGCCCTTTTTCCGCCGCAGTCTATGCCCTTTTTGGCAAGAAGCTTCTTTGCCGGGGGATAGACCGGATTCCCGATTCCGTTCCATATTTCCTCGGTGCTTGTGGCGGCGGAGGCAACTTCGAATTCATATTCCCTTCCGGTTTTTGAAAGAAGGTCTTTCATCACAAATTCCGCCATGGGGCTTCGGCAGATGTTGCCGTGGCAGACGAAAAGAATTTTTATCATAAAGTTACTCCAATAAAAAATTGTTTTTTACATAAACAGTATATCCTGTTTTTGCGGCGGTGTCAATTTAAGCAGCAGCGCAGAGGAATCAGCCTTCCCCTCTGGGAAGGCTTTTTTGCGGGTGGATATCACCATTTCACTGTAGGGCGGGGGCTGCGCCCTGAGCGTAGCGAAGAAGTACTCTTGGGGTACTCCCGCCGTAAATAAGCCTCCCTTGCCTAAAGGGAGGTGGATTTTCGGTGATAAATCACCGAAAAGACGGAGGGATTCCAAAAAGGATTCCCGGAGGGCACATCAAAATTGGTCAGGGATTTCTCTCCCTCAGTCACCTTCGGTGACAGCTCCCTCGTCAGAGGGAGCTTGTCCCACCATTTCGTTTGCGGAACGGTCAAGACCGTTCCCTACGGCGAAACAGCGGGATAAAGAAAAAAGCACCATTGCGGGTGCTTTTTTTGGTTATTCAGCTTTTTCGATTTTCTCAAGAAGAATTTTTTTCGTTTCTTCATCCGCAAAGCAGGCGGCAACGGAGTTTCTTGCAATATTTTTGATTTCCTCATCGGTAAGACCGAAGGCGGCGATGAGTTTTTCAAATTCGCTTCCGAGGGTGACGTTGGAAACGGTCATGTTATCGGTGTTGATGGTGATTTTAACCCCCGCATCCATAAGTTTGCGAAGGGGATATTCTTCGATGGAGGGGAACATGCAGGTGTGGATATTGCTGGTGGGGCAAAGTTCAAGGATGATTCCCTCTTTTACGATTTTTTCAAGGAGTTCCGGGTCTTCGAGGGAGCGAACCCCATGGCCAAGGCGTTTTGTGCCGAATTCAAGGGCTTTCCAAACGCTTTTGGGACCGTCAGCTTCGCCGGCGTGAATGGTATAGGGGATTTCGAGTTCCCTTGCAAGCTCGAAAAGGTCGCCGAAATTTTCGGTGGGGAAAAGCGCTTCAGCACCGGCGATATCGACGGAAACAACGCCTTTTCCAAGGAATTCCTTAGCTACGCGGACTGTTTCGAGGTTTTCTTCGTGGTTATCATTGCCTCTCATGCAGCAAAGGATAAGTCCGGCGGAAAAATCGCTTCTGTCAAGTCCTTCAATGGCGGCTTCAACAACTTCCCTTTGGGAAAGACTTTTGTGAGTGTGAAGCTGGGGAGCAAAACGGATTTCCGCATGGATAAGTCCCTGCTCTTTCAGCTCTTCCTGAAGGTTATAAACGGAAAGGGCAATGGCTTCTTTGGTCTGAAGAAGCATTCCCGGGAAGGCGAATTTTTCAAGATATTCCGTAAGGTCGTGGCAATCCTCGTTTACCCGAAGCTGTTTGAGGAGTTCCTCTTCTTTTTCGGGAATTTCGATATTTTGCAAAGCAGCAAGTTCCTTTACGGATTTTACGGAAAGGGAGCCGTCGAGATGAAGATGAAGGTCTATAAGACCGGGTGTTTTCATGGCAATTCCTCCTTTTATAATATAGTTTAAATATATCCCAAAACAAAGCATATTGCAAGAGCGAAAGCAAAGGTTTATAATGAAAACAAATAAGCCCCCCTTGTCAAAGGGGGGTGTCTGCGAAGCAGACGGGGGGATTCATTAAACTTTCTCGAAAAATCTCAAAGGAATCCCTCCACCGTTGCTTGCGCAACGGTCCCCCTCCCTTTAGCAAGGGAGGTTAATTTTCCACGGAGGTAATCTTATGAAAAAACTCGGATTCATCGGAACCGGAAATATGGGCGGTGCGCTTATTCTTGCCGCTTCAAAAAGCAATATGGAAAAAGAAATCCTTCTTGCAGATAAAATCCCCGAAAAGGCAAAAGCCCTTGCGGAAAAAACCGGCGGAAAACTTTGCGATAACAAAACCGCCGCAGCAGAAGCGGATTTTATCTTCCTTGGAGTAAAGCCCCAGATGCTTGTGGAGCTTATGGAAGAAATTGCGCCGGTTCTTGCGGAAAGAAAAGACCGCTTTGTTCTTGTTTCGATGCTTGCGGCATTTACCTGCGAAAGAATCAAAAAAGCCGCAGGCGGGGATTTTCCGGTTATCCGCATAATGCCGAACACCCCTGCTTCCATCGGTGAAGGAATGATCCTTTATGCGCCGGACGAAGAAGTTTCGGAAGAGGAAGTTGAATTTTTCCTTTCCGTCATGGGAAAAGCCGGAAGATTTTCTCCCCTTCCGGAAAAACTTATGGATGCGGGCGCTTCCGTTGCGGGCTGCGGACCTGCTTTTGTGGATCTTTTTGTGGAAGCATTGGCGGATGGCGGAGTTGCCTGCGGACTTCCGAGAGCGCAGGCAATGGAATTTGCCGCCCAGATGGTTCTCGGTTCCGCAAAGCTGATACTCGAAAGCAAAAAGCACCCGGGAATGCTTAAAGACGAAGTCTGTTCCCCCGGCGGAACAACCATCGAAGGGGTTCGCGCTCTCGAAAAAGGCGGTTTCCGTTCCGCCGTTACCGAAGCGGTAATTGCCGCCTTTGAAAAAAACGCAAAGCTCTGATTCTGAAAAAACCTCCCTTGTCAAAGGGAGGTGGATTTTCGGTGATTTATCACCGAAAAGACGGAGGGATTCCAAAAAAGTTTCCCGGAGGGCACATCAAAATGTGTCAGAGATTTCTCTCCCTCAGTCACCTTCGGTGACAGCTCCCTCGTCAGAGGGAGCTTGTTCCACCCTTCCGTCAAAACTTTCGGGAAGGCTACTCTCCGGAAAAGAATTTAAAACCCTTCCGTCTTTTGCCCTGCGGGCAAAATCCACCTCCCCTTTCAGGGGAGGCAAGATTGTGGGCGGATGATATCCGCCCCTGCAGTTGGCGGGGAAGGCTTTTTTTCGGAACGACACAAGATTAAAAAACGCGGAGATACATCCGTGCTCAAATAATAAAAAGCCCGTGCTCATTTTGAGCACGGGCTTTTCGCTTTTTTGGATTAGTTTTATAGAGAAATCAATCTCTGAAAGGCTCACGGCCTTTATAAGTGGTGTGAAGAAGTTCGTGTGCCTTGTGGGAATTGGGTTCGCCAAGGAATTCTTCATAAAGTTTCTGAACCTGGGTGTTCTTGTGGCTCTGGCGAAGAACGTTTCTCTGGTCCTCGGAATAAAGTGCGGAAGCGCGCTTCTGCATATAAGTATCGAGGATATCGTGGTCTTCGTTGGGAAGGAATACCGGGCGAACATAGGGCTGGCCGCCGCCATTAATGCATCCGCCGGGGCAGCCCATGATTTCGATGAACTGATAGGGGCTTTTGCCTTTGCGGATCTGTTCCATAAGAACTTTTGCGTTCTTCATGCCGTGGGCAACGGCGAAGCGAAGGATTTTTCCGTTGATTTCGATCTGGGATTCCTTGATGCCATCAAAGCCGCGGACGGAAGTGAAAGCGATGGCGCCGTGTTCTTTTCCGGTAAGGACGTGATAAACGGTGCGGAGAGCAGCTTCCATAACGCCGCCGGTTACGCCGAAGATAACGCCTGCGCCGGAAGCTTCGCCCATGATGTCGGAATCGAAATCCTCATCCGGAAGTTTGGCGAAGACGATACCGCTGCGGCGGATCATATCCGCAAGTTCGCGGGTGGTGATAACTGCATCGACGTCTTTAAGACCTTCTGCGTTCACCATTTCGGGGCGTTCTTTTTCGAATTTTTTAGCGGTGCAGGGCATTACGGAAACAACGAAGATATCTTTGGGGTTGATTCCGTGTTTTTCCGCATAATAGCTCTTAATGATAGCGCCCTGCATCTGGTGGGGAGATTTGCAGGAAGAAAGATGATCGAGCTGATCTGCGTAATAAGTTTCGCAATAGTTTACCCAGCCCGGGGAGCAGGAAGTGATCATCGGGAGCACGCCGCCGTTTTGAATACGGCCGAGAAGTTCGGTTCCCTCTTCCATAATGGTAAGGTCTGCGCCGAAGTCGGTGTCATAAACTTTTTCGAAGCCGAGTCTTCTGAGGGCGGCGACCATTTTTCCGGTAACGGGGGTGCCGATGGGCATTCCGAATTCTTCGCCGAGGGTTGCTCTTACTGCCGGAGCGGTCTGGACGATTACGTGACGGCCAAGAGCCATTGCTTCGTCAACTTTCTGAACTTCGGATTTGAGCATAAGTGCGCCGGTGGGGCAGACAGAAACGCACTGTCCGCAAAGGATGCAGGGGGTTTTATCAAAAGGTCTGTTTCCCGCAGGGGCAACAATGGCGTTGAATCCGCGGTTTTCATAACCGAGAACGCCGTTTCCGTGAGCGTTTTTGCATCTTGCAACGCAGCGGCCGCAAAGAATGCATTTGCTGGTGTCACGGACTATGGAAGGGTTCAGTTCATCAAGGGTAACGGGGGTCTGTGCGCCTTTGAACATTTCGGGTCTTGCGCCGGTGAGTTTTGCGACGTGAAGAAGTTCGCATTTTCCGTTTTTATCGCACTGCTGGCAGTTGATGGAATGGTTTGAAAGAAGAAGTTCGACGGAAGTTCTTCTTGCGGCGGTGGCCTTCGGGGAGGAAATGCTGATTTCCATACCTTCGAAAACCGGGAATACGCAGGAAGCCACAAGGCTTCTCATGCCTTTAACTTCAACAAGGCATACTCGGCAGGAACCCTGGTTGCATTCGCCGTGGTTGAAGTCGCAAAGAGAAGGAATTTCATAACCGCAGGATCTTGCTGCGTCGATTACGGTAAGGCCTTCTTCAACCTGATAAGGATGGCCTTCGATTTTAATATTGATTTTGCTCATTTTCTATGCCCTCCTTACTGATCTTTGGAAATTGCGCCGAATTTGCAGGAAGAAATGCAGAGTCCGCATCTTACGCAAACTTCGGGGTCGATTACAAAATTGGTTTTGCCCACTATGCCGGAAATTGCGCCGACAGGGCATTTTTTTGCGCAAAGGCTGCAGCGTTTGCATTTATCCGGATCAATGGAATAAATGGTGAGGTTTTTGCAAACGTGAGCGGGGCATTTTTTATCCTGAATATGAGCGAGATATTCGTCATAGAAAGAAGCAAGGGTGGAAATTACCGGGTTTGCGGCACTCTGGCCAAGGGAGCAGAGAGAGTTGCTCTGGCAGGCGTTGCCGATGGTTTCGAGGTCTTCAAGATCCTGCATGGTTGCTTCACCTTCGGTGATTTTGGTAAGGATCTCAAGCATTCTCTTGGTACCGATGCGGCAGGGCGAGCATTTTCCGCAGGATTCGTCGCAGATGAATTCCATATAGAATTTTGCAACGTCAACCATGCAGTTGTCTTCGTCCATAACAATTGCGCCGCCGGAACCCATCATGGAACCGAGAGCGACGAGGTTATCGAAGTCGATGGAAACGTCAAGCTCATCCGCGGTGATGCATCCGCCGGAAGGTCCGCCGGTCTGGATGGCTTTGAATTCTTTTCCGTTCGGAATTCCGCCGCCGATATCATAAACAAGTTCGCGAAGGGTGGTACCCATGGGAACTTCAACAAGGCCGACGTTGTTTACTTTGCCGCCAAGGGCAAAAACTTTGGTTCCTTTGGAACCGGTGGTGCCGTATTTGGTGAATTCCGCAACTCCGTTGCGGAGGATATAAGGAACGGTTGCAAGGGTTTCTACGTTATTGACGATGGTGGGTTTGTCCCAAAGTCCGCGAACTGCCGGGAAAGGAGGACGGGGACGGGGCATTCCGCGAAGACCCTGGATGGAATGGAGAAGAGCGGTTTCTTCGCCGCAAACAAATGCGCCTGCGCCAAGACGGATATGAGCACGGAAGGAGAATCCGCTTCCGAGGATATCGTCACCGAGAAGTCCCTGTGCTTCTGCCATTGCAATGGCGTTGCGAAGACGTTTTACCGCGGTGGGGTATTCGGCACGAACATAGAAATAACCTTCGGAAGCACCGATTGCATAACCGGCAATGGTCATACCTTCGATTACGGAAAGAGGGTTATCTTCAAGGATGGAACGGTCCATGAATGCGCCGGGGTCACCTTCGTCGCCGTTGCAGACAACATATTTTTCTTTGCTGTCCTGGTTATATGCAAACTGCCATTTGCGTCCGGTAAGGAAGCCGCCGCCGCCTCTTCCGCGAAGACCGGATTCAAGAACGGTGGTAACAACTTCCTGGGGAGTCATTTTAAGGGCGTTTGCAAGACCCTGATATGCGCCGCAGCCGAGAGCTTCATCAAAGCTTTCGGGATTGATTACGCCGCAGCCATGAAGGGCGATTTTTTTCTGTTTTTTATAGAAAGGAATATCTTCCTGTTTCGCGATTTTTTCGCCGGTTTTGGGGTCAACATAAAGAAGTCTTTCGACGATTTCACCGCCGATAATATCTTTTTCGAAGATTTCTTCAATATCTTCCGGTTTTACAAGGCGATAAAGAACGTCTTCGGGATAGATGCGGATGAAAGGTCCCTGGGAACAGAGTCCGAAGCAGCCGACTTTGCGGACAGCAACTTTTTCGGAAAGGCCTTTTTCTTCAATAAGACGGTTGCATTCTTCTTCAAGTTTAAGAGCGCCGGAAGCAACGCAGCCGCCGCCTCCGCAGATCATAAGATAGGTTTTGCCGTCGGAACCGTTGAATTTGGAATCAAGGATTTCCTTGCAGACGGCTGCTCTTGCCAAAAGTTCATCGGGTGTTCTGATCATGCTTCGGCAGCCTCCTTTGCTTTATATTCATCAATGATGCCGGCAACTTCGCTTACTTCCACATGGGGATAAACCTTGCCGTTGATGGTGACTGCCGGCGCAATTGCGCAGGCGCCGATGCAGCGGAGAGCATCGATGGTAAAAAGTCCGTCTTCGGTGGTTTCGCCGGGTTTAATTCCGAGAAGTTCGGAAAATTTATCGACGATCTGCTGTGCGCCTTTAACATAGCAGGCGGTTCCAAGGCAGCAGCCGATGACGTATTTGCCGTTGGGTTTAAGCGAGAAGAAGGAATAGAAGGTAACTACTCCATAAATTTCGGCAACGGAAATGCCGGTGCGCTCGGAAACGATTTCCTGGACTTCCAGCGGAATATAGCCATATTCCTTCTGGATATCGCTGAGGATCATTATGAGCGGAGTTTTTTCGCCGATGTATCTGTCGCAAATCTCGTTGATTTTAACGACAGCTGCTTCGCTGAGATGAGCCATTTTTGATTTCCCCCTTGAATTTTTTAATACTAATCCACAAAACGAAGGGCAGATTCACCGAAAAAAGAAAATACTGCCCGATTGTGTTAAATTATAAACTATATTAATATAAAAAGCAATAGCAAAACGGAAAATTTGTTAAAATAATAACTAATTTTGCAGAAAAATCCATATTTTATTCCGAATATATCATAGCGATTTCCTCGGAAAAGGTTAGAAATGCCTAACTATAAAGGCAAAAAGGGCAGAAAATACTGGTTAAGACTTTAACAAACACCGAACATATTTTCATCACAAGAAATGGCGAAGAGGTCAAGACCTTTTTCTGCGGTGAGGTAAAAACCTCCTCAGAGGAGGCGTTTACAGCGGATATCACCATTTTACTGTAGGGCGGGGGCTTGCTCCCGCCGTAATTAAGCCTCCCTTGTCAAAGGGAGGGGGACCATCGAAGATGGTGGAGGGATTCAATAAAGTTGAAAGTTATTTTGGTGTGAGAACTTGGCTCCCCTAACAGGGGAGTCTCCTTTCAGGGGAGGCTAAATTACGGGTGGATGATATCCATCCCGATATTAGGCTGAAGAACAAAAAAAGACCGCCCCAAAGCGGTCTTTTTTTCAAATCAATAATTATCAGTCCTCGTCATCAAAACCGGTGATTCCGGAAGAATAGCTGTTTTTCTGTGCGGGGATTTCTCTTTCGCGGCGGACTTCATAACGTCTTTCATCGTTTTTGCGGTTGATGAGGAAAAGTGCCACAAGCGCGGCAATAAGGATGACGATAACGCCGATGATTATCCAAACCCAGAAGGGGATTCCGGCGGAAGCGGCTTTTGCTTCGCCGACTTCCATCTGAACAAGAAGGATGGGAGAAAGAGAAGTTACGTCGATGGAAGCGGAAGGAGTGCTGGTGGAAGGAACAAGGGCAACTTCAACAATGGTGTTTGCGTCTGCCTGATATGCAAAGCTGTTAAGTCCCGCAATGTCGCGGATAACAAGGCGGTTCACTCCGTCTTCTTCAACAAAGCCGACGTTGGTCACTGCGGTTTTGAATGCGGTTTCGGTGGCGTAAAGATATACGTTTTCGCCGTCGGTCATATAATATTCGCCGGAATATCCTGCGGCGGGAACGGTATGTACCATTGCAAGGACATAGCTCTTATAATTGGATTCTGCGTCTGCCTGGGTTCCGTTAAGGGTAAAGGTTACGGTGCCTTCTGCGGGGCCTTTATAGGAAACTCCGTCGGAAACGAGAGAAAGTTCAAAAGCGGCAAGTGCATCGCCGGAAGCGATGAAGCCTGCGGCGGCGGCATCGGTGGAGCTGTAACCATCAAGAGCGGAAAGCTGGAGCTGGGCGGTTCCGCCGATATCCTCTTTAAGAAGGAATTCGATTCCGGTTACGGGGATATCGCCGTTGATGCTGTAAGCAAGGCTTACGGGTTCAAAAACGTCGATAACGGGAGTTTCCGGAATGGAAGAGGAACTTGTGCTGGATTCGCTCATGGAAGAGCTGGAACTGGAAGAACTGCTGGAAGAGCTGCTCTTGGAAGAACTGCTGGTTTTGGAAGAGGAAGCGCTGCTGCTTTTGGAGGAAGATGCGCTGCTGCTCTTGGAAGAGGAAGCACTGCTGCTCTTGGAAGAAGACGCAGAGCTGCTTTCGGAAGAGGAGGGGTTATTGGGGTCGATGATGGTGATGCCGGTGTTCTTCTTTTCCCACTGTGCCACAGCGGTAATATCGGAAAATACGCGGATGGTGGTTCCGGCGGGGATTACGCCTTTATCTTCAAAGCCGGAAATAAGCCAGCCGGTGAAGGTATATCCTTCATAAGTATAAGGGTTGCTTGCAAGTGCAAAATCACCTTTTTTATAAACTTTGGGGATATAGGAACCTTTTGCTGCACCGGGAGAATAGGTTACGGTAAGAGTATCGGAAGTGCTGGAAGAAGAGGAAGAGGAGGAGCTTGAAGAAGAGGAACCGGAAGAAGAACCGGCTTTGCTCCATTTTGCGGTTGCATAAACGGAATATTGGTTTTCGGAGTTTATGGAAGCGGTTGTAGCGCTGAAAGTATAGGTGTCGCCGGCGCCATAAGTTCTTCCGCCGATATTCCAGCCGGCGAAAACATAATCCTTATCTTTGTGGGTAAAGCCACAGCTTGAAGCGGAAGGAAGGATTACGCTTGTTTCTTTGGACTGGTAAGAAGAACTGTTTGTTCCACCCTGTCCTGCGCCCGCATCAAAAATAATTTTATATTTGGTAAGATTTTCGTCAAGACCAAGGGCATTGGCCTCAACAGCGGTAAAAGGAACCAGGGATACGGTAATGAGTATTGCCAGAAGGAAAGATAAGATTCGTTTCATATTTTAATAAAAACCTCCTTTTTATCTTTTGTATGAAAAAAGATAAATTTCTACATATAGGAGTATAGCACAAGGCATTGGTTTTGTCATTCAAATTTTTGTAAAAATATTGTAAATATGTCAAAAAGGAATAAAATGCTTGTAAAGCCTTCGCTCTTTTGATATAATGAACATTACGAAAAGAAAAAAACGCCGCTGTGGTGGAATGGCAGACACAAGGGACTTAAAATCCCTCGCCCATAAAGCGTACGAGTTCGAGTCTCGTTAGCGGCACCAGGAAAAGACCGTAACCAGTTTTGGTTACGGTCTTTTTCGATATGTCGCAACTGCCCGCAAACTTGCCTCCCCTGAAAGGGGAGGTGGCATTTTTCGAAAAAAAGACGGAAGGGTGGAACAAGCTCCCTCTGATGAGGGAGCTGTCACCGAAGGTGACTGAGGGAGAGAAATCCCCGACACATTTTGATGTGCCCTCCGGGAATCCTTTTTGGAATCCCTCCGTCTTTTCGGTGATAAATCACCGAAAATCCACCTCCCTTTAGGCAAGGGAGGCTACCCTCCGGGTTACTTTTTTACGGCGGGAGCAAGCCCCCGCCCTACAGTGAAATGGTGATATCCGCCCGCAAAAAGCTTTCCCGGAGGGCTTTTCTCCATTTACACAAGGAAAGCCGAAAATGCGGATAATATCCGGCGTAAAAAATCCCGCCTGCTTTTTGGCAGGCGGGTAATTTTTATCCAAAAACAAGTTTTGAAAGGAAGGCGGGTTTTTCGTCGGAAGAACGGATTCCGGCGGCAAGGATCGTATCCCCTTCTTCCATAAGCCGAAGTTCAACGCTTTCGCCAAGCCTTAATTCCCCGGTGAAGCCGATTTCATACCGGCGAAGGGAACCAAGCTTTGCCCTCGCCCAATCCGGAAGGGCATCGGTGGTAAGGTCGCCGTAGCGGAAGTTGTTCACATGGCCAAGGGAATCGATCCAGCTGGGCATTACCTTCTGGGTCATGACCACCGGGAAGTCATCGGGCTTTATTTTAATTCTGCTTTCCGCTTCAAGAAGCTTTTCTCCGTCCCCAAGCTGATGCACTTTTTCAAGAACCTCCGGATCGGTGCAGAGTTTTCGGGTTTTCATATCGAAAATGGAAGAAAAAGTTGCCGCAACCGCCGCAACGCTTCCGTCCGGATGGAGGATCTCCACTTCCCTGCGGTAATAAATTCCCTTTTTCTCCGTGTGCCAGGTGCGGACGGAAAGCCTTTCGCCGTCGCGGATGGGGGATTTTATATCCACGCTTATGGAAAGAAGAATCCACGAAACACCGTATTCCCGCATAAGATGGGGAACATCGAGCCCGATGTTTTCAAGATGTTCTTCGGAAATAACGACGATTATGCGCTGGAGCGCGGAAAGAGTAAGCGCGCGGTTTTCGTTCTGTGTACCGGTGTCGGTACGGAAAATATAAGTCTGTTCAAGTTCCATTTGGGGTTCTCCAATATGTTGCGCCCCTTGTTAAAGGGGAGAGGGCCACATCGCGTAAGCGGTGGCGAGGGGATTCATTTTTTACGATTTATTTTATCAGCGGGGAAATTTATCATAATAAATTTAATTATTGAGGAATCCCCCCGTCATTTTCGGATAAAACCCGAAAATGCCACCCCCCTTTGACAAGGGGGGCTTATTATTATGCCTTTTTCCATTTAACGCCCTGGGGGGTATCTTCAAGGACGATTCCCATGGCTTTAAGCTCATCACGAATTCTGTCCGCTTCCGCCCAGTTGCGTTCTTTTCTTGCGGCCTGTCTTGCGGCAATAAGCTGTTCTACCTCTTCCTCAAGGCTTTCTTTTTTGCGGTTATAAAGAATGCCGAGAACATTGGTCAGCGCATCGAAAAGTTCTGCACCTTTAACGAGCGCCTCCTTTGCGTGGGGGGTGGTTATAAAGGTGTTGATTTCGCGCACAAGGTCAAAAATAACAGCAACGGCGTCCGCGGTGTTAAGGTCGTCGTCCATGGCGGTGATGAAGGCCTGTTTTTTCTCACCAAGCATTGCGATGAATTCCTCTTCGCCGCCCATGTTTTCTGCCGGGGCGTTTTCGATGGCAAAATCGAGGTTATCGCGGCAGGTGTACATTCTTTCAAGGGAAGCTTTTGCGGATTCGATTACGGTGAGGGTATAGTTGAGGGGCATTCTGTAATGGGCCTGAATCATCATGTATTTGATGGGTTCATAGCCGTATTTTTCGGCAACGTCACGGACTGTGAAGAAGTTTCCGAGGGATTTGGACATTTTTACGTTATCGACGTTGATATATCCGTTATGCATCCAGTAACGGGCATATTCATGGCCGGTGCAGCATTCGCCCTGGGCAATTTCGTTTTCGTGGTGGGGGAAGATAAGATCCTGGCCGCCGCAGTGGATATCGATGGTTTCGCCAAGGTGGTTTTTAATCATAGCGGTGCATTCAATATGCCAGCCGGGTCTGCCTTCACCCCAGGGAGAAGGCCAGCTCGGTTCGCCGGGTTTTGCGGCTTTCCAAAGGCAGAAGTCAAGGGGATCTTCCTTTTCGGTATCGGCTTCGATTCTCGCGCCGGATTCAAGGTCGGAAACGTCCTGGTGCGAAAGTTTGCCGTATTCATCGAATTTACGGACTCTGAAATAAACGCTGCCATCGGAAAGAGGATAGGCATAGCCTTTTTCGACAAGGGATTCGACTATCTCGATGATTTTATCCATGTTTTCGGTTGCCTTCGGGTGGATGGAAGCGGGCTTTACCCCAAGTCCTTCCGCATCCTTTTTATATTCGGCAATATATTTTTCCGCAACCTCGGCGGAAGTGATGCCTTCTTCATTGGCGCGTTTGATGATTTTATCGTCAACGTCGGTGAAGTTCTGAACAAAAGTCACCTTGTTGCCGAGGAATTCGAGATAGCGGCGGAGTACATCAAAAACGCAGATGGGTCTTGCGTTTCCGATATGGATGAAGTTATAAACGGTGGGTCCGCAGGCGTAAATTTTGAATTCGCCCGGAACAAGAGGAACAAGTTCCTCTTTCTGTCTTGTCATTGTGTTGAAAACTTTCATTTTGGGTTCTCCTTTATGTTAAAGTTGTGGATTGACATTTTTTAAGGCCCCTTTGTTAAAGGGGGCTGTCACCGAAGGTGACTGGGGGATTCATTACATTTACCCGTTGATTTCGGAAGGAATCCCTCCACCGTCTTCGACGGTCCCCCTCCCTTTAACAAGGGAGGCTTCGGATTTCATCTCCGCAAGCTCGGCCTTAAGACGGTCGATTTCCATATAAAGCTTGCAGATTTCCTGGGAAACCGGGTCGGGGATATGCACCTGGTCAAGCTTTTCCGCCGGAACAACCTTTTTTCCGTGCTGGCGAACAACCCTTGCAGGAACGCCCACAGCGGTGGAATATTCCGGAATGGCGTTGAGCACAACGGCGTTTGCGGCGATTTTTGCTCCTTCGCCGACCGTGAACGGACCGAGGACTTTTGCACCGCAGCCGACTATTACGTTTTTTTCAAGGGTGGGGTGGCGTTTTCCGGTTTCTTTGCCGGTACCGCCAAGTGTTACACCCTGATAAATTGTGCAGCCGTCGCCGACTTCGGCGGTTTCGCCGATTACCACCCCGGCGCCGTGGTCGATGAGGATTCCTCTTCCAAGCTTCGCCGCCGGGTGGATTTCCACCCCGGTGAAAAAGCGCACTATCTGGGAAAGGGCGCGGGCTGTGAATCTGAATCCGTGGTGCCAGAGCCAATATGCCGGACGGTGCCACATTATGGCGTGAAGTCCGGAATACATAAGAAGGATTTTGAACGATGAAGGCGCCGCAGGGTCCCTTTCCTTAACGGCGTTTATATCTTTTCTAAGGCCGGAAAACATAGTGAATGTCACCCCTTGATACAAGAATGTATGGCGGGAGCTTGCTCCCGCCATACGGTATTATTGAAAGAATCGAAATTGCCGGGGATAAAATAAAAAAACCTCCGCCACAAGTTTGCTTGTGACGGAGGCGGTAAAAACAAAAATTATCGCGGTTCCACTCCGGTTTATAACTTTTTCGGGTCATATAACCCGCAGCCTTTTAACGGTGGCTTTCCGCAAAACGATACTGGCCGTGCTCAAAAAAATGGGGCTTTCCCGTTTCGTGCTCATCGGGTGCATTTCTCCGTGCTCAAGCAAGCAAACTTTCAGCTTTACGTTTGCCTCTCTGGTGCTCAAGGCTTTGCGGTTACTTCTCCCGGTCATCGCATTTATAATATTGAATTTAATATATCATAATAAAAAAGATATTGCAAGCATTTTTTAAAAGCCTTCCCGGAGGGGAAGGTGGATTTTTGACAACTTGTTGTCAAAAAGACGGATGAGGGATTTCAGGTAACCCGGAGGGTAAAATCATGCAAATAAAAAGGTGAAATCACCTGTCGTGCCCAAGCCTTCTGTAATGGCGGTGCTTGCGAAGGCGGTTATATTTTCTAATATTATATGCCCTGATGATCAGAATGATGATAACAAGGGTTCCGATAACGCCAAGGGGAATCAGCACAAAAACCCACCATTTGAAGGTGCTTTTTTCGTTTTCAATTTCCGCTTCGGAAGAAATTACGGAAGATTCCTTGACGATGTGATATTCCGGAGAAATGGTGAAGCCGGAAGTGGACATGTTTTCGCTGGTTTTGTTGAAACTCATGTTAAGGGCAACGCTGCTTACTTCCGAAAGCTGGCAGGATTCGGGAATGTTCGCCTTTGCGGAAATATCCGAAGGGTCCATATCTTCCGTAAGAAGAATATTCACCGCCGCCATGGGATAAACCGTCATTTCCCCATAAAGTTTTTCTCCCTCATAAACGGGAAGTTCGGCTTTTTTTACGGAAACGGGGATTTCGACGCTTCTGAAGTTATCGAAGCAGTAATCGAGAAGAAGGGTGGAATCCTTATATTTCGCGTTTTTGTGCTTGCTTTTAAGCACCACGCAGATAAGCTCCATTTCGCCGTTATCCGCGGTGGTTACTGCGGTATGCAAGGCTTCTTCCGTCCAGCCGAGTTTTCCGCCGGTGGCAAAATCATAACCGAAGGTTTTGTTATATTCGCTGCCGACTATCATGGCGTGGTGGGTGCCGAAAGTTCTTGCGGTGTTTTTGTTCGTTTCGGGAATGGTCCATTCCCATGCGGAAAAATAGGTCATGAACCCGGGAACGGAAAGGGCATATTTTGTGATGATGGCCATATCTCTTGCGGTGGTATAATGGTTTATTTCCGGCATTCCGGTGGAATTTGAAAAATGGGAACCGGTGCAGCCAAGCTCCGCAAGTTTTTCGTTCATAAGCCGCACAAAAGCAAGCTGGCTTCCGGCGGAAGCATCCGCAAGCGCCATTGCGCAATCGTTGGCAGATTCCACCATTGCGCCGTAAAGAAGGTCTTCAACTGTGCAGGTTTCGCCTTCAGAAAAAGCAAGGTGGGTGCTTGCTTTGTCATAAGAAGCAGCTTCCTTTGAAAAAGTATAGGAAGATTTAGGGTCAAGGCGTTCCAGCGCCATTGCGCAGGTAAGGATCTTTGTGACGGAAGCGGGTTCCATCTTTTTGTTTTCGTCCCCGCCGATAAGAATCTGACCGGTTTTCGCATCCATAACGCACCATGCTTCGGAAACGACTTCGGAAGAGGGCATTGCGCCCATTGCGGGAACGGATATTGAAAGCACCGTTATGATGCAGAGTATCAGAGAAATTATTTTTTTAAGCATATAAACATCCTTTTGTTTTATTGCCCCCCTTGTTAAAGGGGGGAGGGCCACGAAGTGGCGGGGGGATTCTTTTTTAACAATCCCTCAGTCTTTCGCCTTTGGCGAAATCCAGCTCCCTTTACACAAGGGAGCCTTTGAAACAATGATTATAATAACATATAATCATATATAAAGTAAGACAATTTTGTGAATTTTAAGGAATATTTAATATATTTTCGGCCAAAATAGAATAAAAAAACAAAAGGAGATGTTTTTTATGGATATGAGCGCCATCACCTGGGCAGACAGAATTGCCCTTGCGCTTATCGTAATCGGCGGAATCAACTGGGGCCTTGTGGGACTTCTCAATTTTGATGCGGTTGCATGGCTTTTCGGCGGTTCCGAAGAACTTTTCAGCCGTGTTGTCTATACCCTTGTGGGTCTGGGCGCAGTTTGGGGCATAACCCTTCTGTTCCGTCCAAGAGAAGAACGCGCGACCTGATTAAAAAAAGCCCCGACCGGGGCTTTTTTATTTTTATGCTTTTTTGCTGCAAAAAGCATTCCCATTCCACCGTAGGGAACGGTCTTGACCGTTCCGCAATCTTGCCTCCCCTGAAAGGGGAGGTGGATTTTGCCCGAAGGGCAAAAGACGAAAGGGTTTTAAATGCTTTCCAGAAAGGTTTAGCCTCCCCTGAAAGTGGAGGTGGCAAAACCGCAGGTTTTGACGGAAGGGTGGAACAAGCTCCCTTTGACAAGGGAGACTTATTTACGGCGGGGGCAAGCCCCCGCCCTACAGTGAAATGGTGATATCCGCTGTAAAAACCTCCTCCTCTGAGGAGTTTTTTTATAGCTGCTTATCAAGAATTTCTCTGTATTTAAGATAAAATTCCTCAAAGGTTCCTTTTTCAATTTCTTCGCGGATTTTTGCCATCATCTCGTTATAAAACCAAAGGTTATGCAGAACGCAAAGGCGCATTCCAAGCCTTTCGTCCGCTTTCAGCAGATGGCGGATATACCCTTTGCTGTAACTTCTGCAGGCGGGGCAATGGCAGTTTTCGTCGATGGGGGTGCCGTCGAATTTGAATTTTTCCGCAAGAATCCTCACTTTTCCGTTCCATGTAAAAACGTTTCCGTGCTGGGCGTTGCGCAAAGGAAGCACGCAGTCGAAAAAGTCGATTCCGCGGTGAACCCCTTCAAGGATATTAAGGGGTGTTCCGACCCCCATAAGATAGCGTGGTTTTTCCTTCGGCATAAAAGGTTCCACAGCGTCGATTATGCGGTACATTTCCTCGGCGCTTTCGCCGACGGAAAGCCCGCCGATGGCGTAGCCGTCAAGCCCTTCAATGGCGGCAATTTCCTTCATGTGCGCGATGCGGATATCATCGAAGGTGCCGCCCTGATTGATTCCGAAAAGAAGCTGACCAGGGTTTATGTTTTCCGGGTTTTCCGCAAGCTTTTTGTGTTCGTCAATGCAGCGCCGGAGCCAGCGGGTGGTTCTTGCTACGGATTTTTCGACATAATCCCTCGGAGCGGGGTTTTCGATGCATTCATCAAAAGCCATGGCGATGTCGCTTCCGAGCTTCGACTGAATCTGCATGGATTCTTCCGGCCCCATAAAAATTTTGCGCCCGTCGATATAGGAAGTAAAATATGCGCCCTCTTCCTTTATTCGGCGGAGGTTATGGAGCGAAAAAACCTGAAACCCGCCGGAATCCGTGAGCACGGGTTTATCCCAGTTCATAAATTTGTGAAGTCCGCCCAGCCTTGCAATAAGTTCTTCCCCGGGCTGCATATGAAGATGATATGTGTTCGAAAGCTCGACCAATGTTCCGATTTCCCGAAGGTCATCGGTGGAAGCTCCTCCGCGAATTGCGGCGGCGGTGCCGACATTCATGAAAACCGGCGTTTCGATTTCGCCGTGGGGCGTTTCAAGGGTTCCTCTGCGGGCTTTTCCGCAGGTTTTGATGATTTTATACATGTTTCCCTCCGAAAAGGCTTTTTTTGATATGTTTTATAATAACATAAATAAAGAAAAGTGTAAATTATTGTTTAACTTACTTGCCTCCCCTGAAAGGGGAGGTGGATTTTCGGTCGCAGACCGAAAAGACGGAAGGGTTTTAAAACCCTGATAAATTATGATAAGCGCTCCGCGTTACCTGTTAATCCCTCATCCGTCATTTGCTTCGCAAATGCCACCTTCCCCTCTGGGAAGGCTTTTTAAACAATAATTTTCCCGCTGTTCATTTTATTTTGATTATGCTATAATATTTTAAAATGGGATAGATTCGAATTCTTTTTAATGAACTGAAAGGAAGATGATATATGAAGCAATATAATGTGACCGGAATGAGCTGCGCCGCCTGCAGCGCAAGAGTCGAAAAGGCCGTTTCGGCGGTGGAAGGGGTAACTTCCTGCTCCGTAAGCCTGCTCACAAATTCCATGGGGGTTGAAGGAACCGCCGAAGCCGCAAAAATAATCGCCGCGGTGGAAGAAGCCGGCTACGGCGCTTCTGAAAAAGGTTCCGAAGCAAAAACTTCTTCTGCAAACAAAGCGGATGCCCTTGAAGATAAAGAAACCCCCGTGCTCAAAAAGCGCCTTGTTGCATCCCTCGGTTTTCTTGCGGTGCTCATGTATATTTCCATGGGCGGGGTGATGTGGGGCTGGCCTTTGCCGGATTTCCTTGCGGAAAACTGCATTGCGGTGGGAATTGCCCAGATGCTTCTTGCGGGAATCGTTATGGTGATAAACCAGAAGTTCTTTATAAGCGGCTTCAAAAGCTTTGTTCACAAGGCGCCGAATATGGATACCCTTGTTGCTCTCGGTTCCGGAGCATCCTTTGTTTACAGCACCTATGTGCTTTTAGCCATGAGCGCGGAAGCTGTTTCCGGAAACATTGCCGGGGCGCACCATCATCTTCATGATTTATATTTTGAATCCGCGGCGATGATCCTTGCGCTTATCACTGTCGGAAAAATGCTTGAAGCAAGGAGCAAAGGCAAAACCACCTCTGCCCTGCGCAGCCTCATGGATATTGCGCCGAAAACCGCGAACGTAATTCGCGGTGAAGAGGAAGTTACTGTCGGAATTGAAGAAGTGCGCAAAGGCGATATCTTTGTTGTTCGCCCGGGAGAGAACATTCCGGTGGACGGAATTATCCTTGAAGGCGAAACCGCGGTCAATGAATCCGCCCTTACCGGCGAAAGCGTTCCGGTGGATAAGGTTCCGGGTTCTTCTGTTTCCGCCGCAACAATTAACCAGAGCGGATTTATAAAATGCGAAGCCGCAAGGGTCGGCGAAGACACCACCCTTTCCCAGATAATCAAAATGGTCGAAAACGCCGCCGCAACAAAAGCACCCATAGCGAAAGTTGCGGATAAAGTTTCCGGAATTTTCGTTCCGGCGGTAATCACCATAGCGGTCGTTACGGCTTTGGTCTGGCTTTTCCTGGGCGAAAGCATCGGTTTTGCGGTTGCAAGGGGAATTTCCGTCCTTGTAATAAGCTGCCCTTGCGCACTCGGTCTTGCAACTCCCGTTGCAATAATGGTCGGAAGCGGAGTCGGCGCCAAAAACGGCATACTTTTCAAAACCGCCGCATCTCTCGAAGAATCCGGCAGAGCCGAAATCGTAATTATGGATAAAACCGGCACCATCACAAAAGGTGAACCCGCCGTTACGGATATTATCCCTGCAGAGGGAGTGAAAGAATCCGCCCTTATGAAAATAGCGGTTGCCCTTGAGGAAAAAAGCGAACATCCCCTTGCAAAGGCAATAGTCCGCAAAGGAGAGGAACTTGAAATTCAGACTTCCGCTGTTTCGAATTTTTATGCCCTTCCGGGGAACGGCGTTACCGGAATCCTCGGCGGAATTTCCGTTTTCGGCGGAAATTATGACTTTATAAAAACCACCTCCCCCGTTCCGGAAGAAGCCCTTCTTTCTGCCCAAAATCTTGCAAACGAAGGAAAAACCCCTCTTTTCTTCAGCGGAAACGGAATTTTCCTCGGAATCATCGCCGTTGCGGATATCATCAAGGAAGAAAGCCCTGAAGCGGTTGAAAGACTTAAAAACATGGGAATTTATACCGTGATGCTTACCGGCGACAATGAACGCACCGCAAAAGCCATTGCGGAAAAAGTCGGCGTTGATGAAGTCATTGCCGGGGTGCTTCCGGAAGGAAAAGAGGAAGCAGTCCGCCTCTTTAAGGAAAAAGGCAGGGTCGCAATGGTCGGCGACGGAATCAACGATGCGCCCGCTCTCACTTCCGCGGATATCGGCATTGCCATCGGCGCCGGAACGGACGTTGCCATTGACTGCGCCGACGTTGTACTAATGCAAAGCCGCCTTTCCGACGTTCCGGCGGCAATCGCCCTTGGAAGAGCAACTCTACGCAACATTCACGAAAATCTTTTCTGGGCATTTATTTATAACTCCATCGGAATCCCCGTTGCGGCGGGTGCGCTGATAGCCTTCGGAATCGAACTCAGCCCGATGCTCGGCGCCGCCGCCATGAGCCTTTCAAGCTTCTGCGTTGTGACAAACGCTCTTCGCCTTAACCTTGTAAAAATCTTTGACCCGAAGCACGACAGAAAACGCAAAATGAAAAACGCCCCTTGTCAAAAGGGAGAGGGCTGCGAAGCGGCGAGGGGATTCATAAACGAGGAAACCGCAGAACCTGAAAAAAATGAACCGAACGCAGAAACGGATATTATTCCTTCTGATGAAATTTCCGAAAACCCGGAAAACGAAACCACCGAAACCCCGGAAACTGAAATCACCAAACCCGAAGACGAATCAACCGTAGGGCGGGAGTTTGCTCCCGCCGAAACAAACGGCGAATCCGAAACAAAGACTGACCCAATCGAAAAGAAATATAAAGTCACCGGAATGATGTGCGCCCATTGCGAAAACCACGTTAAAGAAGCGGTGGAAGCCATTCCCGGAGTTAAAAAAGCGGTTCCTTCGTTCCTTTATGATTCCCTTACGGTGGAAATGACAAAAGAAATTCCGATCGAGGCCATAAAGGAAGCCGTTGAAAAAGCAGGATATAACCTTATAACCGAAAACTGAAAAGGATTCCGGAGGGCAGCCTTCTTTGCCAACCGTAGGGAACGGTCTTGACCGTTCCGCAATTTCGCCTCCCCTAAAAGGGGAGGTGGATTTTGCCCGCAGGGCAAAAGACGAAAGGGTTTTATATTTTTAAACCCCTCAGTCTGCTTTGCAGACAGCTCCCCTGTTAGGGGAGCCAAGTTCCTGCATCAAAATAGCTTTCCACTTTATTGAATCCCTCCACCATCTTCGATGGTCCCCTTCCCTTTGACAAGAGAGGTTTTTACCTCACCGCAGGGTGGATATTATTCGCCCGCAAAAACGATTATTGAGCCAAAAAACGTGATATTTTGCCCCGAAATAAAAAATTCATAAAATTTTTTAAAAATTCATGCAATACTTTTGACTTTTTTGCGCACTTATAATATACTGTACTTTTGCACAGTATTATTTTCAAAAAAACACAAAAACTAATTCCGGAACAACCCCCGGAATTCAGTAAAGAAAGGATAATTTAAAAATGAAAAAACTTCTCGCACTTGTTCTTGCAATGATCATGGTTCTTTCCTTCGCAGCCTGCGGAAACAACGAAGAACCTTCCGAAGAAAACAACGCAGAAACCGTAACCGTCGGTTCCGCTCTCGAAGTTCTCGAAACCGTTTGGGCAGAGTTCGGCGAAGACGAAAAATTCTTCGCAATGGGCGGCGATTATGATAACATGGTCGATGGCGCTCCCGGTGCAGTTTCCAATGCAGACTTCCTCGCCGGCGTTCTTTATGTTCCCGCAGAAACCGAAGTTTCCGAAGCAGCAGCTCTTGTTCACGGCATGAACCTCAACAACTTCACCGCCGGCGCATATAAAGTTGCCGACGCAGCAGCATTTGCAGAAACCATGAAATCCTCCATCGCAGGAGTACAGTGGATTTGCGGCATGCCCGAAAAACTTGTTATCGCAACCCTCGGCAGCGAATATGCAGTAGTAGTCTTCGGCGTAAACGATGCAGTAAACCCCTTCGAAGAAAAACTCGTTTCCGCATATCCCGCAGCAGAAATTGTTTGCAGCGAAGCAATCGCCTGATAAATCAGTTTTAAGAAAAACAAAAAAACGGGCGTACCTTTTTGGTGCGCCCGTTTTAAAAAGGCTCCCCTGAAAAGGGAGCTGTCGGCGAAGCTGACTGAGGGGTTTTAAAAGATTTGATAAAACGAAATCAAAGCCTTTAAAAACCTTCCGTCTTCGCCGCAAACGGCGAATTCACATCCCCTTTCAGAGGGGTAAAATAAAATTGGAGGTGAATCCATGCTCTTTTCGAGCATTCCTTTCCTTTATTATTTTCTTCCGGCGGTGCTTCTTTGCTATTTTGCCGCCCCGAAAAAGCTTAAAAACGGCGTTCTTTTTGCCTTCAGCCTCATCTTCTATGCCTGGGGAGAACCGGTTTATGTTTTCCTAATGGCGGCTTCCATAACCTTTGCGTGGGGATTTGCGCTTTTGATGGAAAAGGCAAAAACCCAGAAGGCAAGAAAAATCTTCATGATAATTTCCGTTGTAATAAGCTTTTCCTTCCTTGCCTATTTCAAATATGCGGATTTCTTTATCTCGAACTTCAATGCGGCAACGGGGCTTTCGGTTCCGCTGCTGAAGATTGCCCTTCCGGTGGGAATAAGCTTTTATACCTTCCAGATAGCAAGCTATACCATTGATGTTTACCGCGGCGACACTAAGGCAAATAAAAATATTCTTGATTTCGGAACCTATGTTGTGCTTTTCCCCCAGCTTATTGCCGGGCCGATAGTCCGTTATGTGGATATTGCGGAAATGCTTAAAAGCCGCACCCATACCTTCGAAAAAGTTGCATACGGCGTTCAGCGCTTCTGTCTGGGTCTTGGAAAAAAGGTGCTTTTTGCCAATGCCTTCGGCGAACTTTGCTCCATCTTCCGCGAAAGCAGCGAACAGACCGTGCTTTTTTACTGGATATATGCGGCGGCGTTCATGCTCCAGATTTATTTCGATTTTTCGGGCTATTCCGATATGGCCATAGGACTCGGAAGCATCTTTGGCTTCAAATTCCTCGAAAACTTCGATTTCCCCTATGTTTCCAAAAGCATCACCGAATTTTGGCGCAGGTGGCATATGTCCCTTGGAAGCTGGTTCCGTGATTACGTCTATATTCCCCTTGGCGGCAACAGAGTCAGCAAGCCCCGCTTCCTTTTCAACATTTTTGTTGTGTGGTTCCTCACCGGTTTCTGGCATGGCGCCGACTGGCAGTTCATAGTCTGGGGGCTTTTTTACGGAACGCTTCTTGTCATCGAAAAAATGTGGCTCAAAAAATACCTCGATAAAGCACCGGCATTCCTTTGCCACGTTTACGTCCTGTTCTTCACGGCCATAGGATTCGTAATCTTCAACTCCGTGAATATCGGCGGTGCTTTTGCGGATCTCGGAGCCATGTTCGGGTTTGCGGGTCTGCCGCTTTTCGGCGAAGAAACCCTTTATTACCTCAGAAGCTATGCACTTATGTTCATTGCAGGCGCGCTTCTTGCAACCCCGGTAATAAAAAACCTGCTCAAAAAAGTAAACGCGACGAAAACCGGCGGAAAAATCATCGCTTTTGCAAAGCCCCTTGGCTTTGCGGCGGTGATCATTATGGTGACGGGCTATCTTGCGGATGGTTCCTTCAACCCGTTCCTCTATTTCAGATTTTAAAAAGGCGGTGGAGATATGAAAAAGAAAACAGAATATATCTATACCGTTATTGTTGCGGCGGTGCTCATCTTCGGGCTTTCCTTCTGGGCGGTGCTTAAACCGGCGGATGATTTTTCCGAAAGCGAAAGAAGACCCCTTGAAAAACTTCCGGAACTTTCCGTTAAAACCCTTCTGAACGGCGATTTTATGGAAAATTTTGAAGATTATACCAACGACCAGTTCCCAATGCGCGATACCTTCCGAAGCGTAAAGGCGCTGGCGCAGTATTATCTTTTCGGATTAAAGGATAACAACGGGCTTTATTATGCCGATGGGCAGATTGCAATGCTGGATTTCCCTTTGGATGAAGAATCCCTTGATTACGCGAAGGAACGCTTTGATTATCTTTATGAAACTTATATGAAAAACAAAGTGAACAAGGTGGTTTTTTCCATGGTGCCGGATAAAGGTTTTTACCTCGGCGAAGAAAACGGCTATCCCGTTATGGATTATGCCGCCATGGAAGAATATTTTGAAGAAAACCTTGATTTCGCGGAATATGTAAGCATTACCGATCTTCTTGATAAAGATGATTATTATGCGGCAGATACCCATTGGCAGCAGCAAAGCATCACCGCACCGGCGGAAAAAATCCTCGGCGCGCTTGGCGCAAGACCTTTTGATGACCTTTCGGAAGAAACCGCCACGGAAAACTTCCACGGGGTTTATTACGGCCAAAGCGCCCTTCCCCTTGCACCGGAAAAAATAACCTATCTTCGCAATGAAGAACTGGATTCCATGACCGTGATGAATTATGAAACCGGAAAAACCGGCGGAATTTATGACTTCGGAAAGCTCGAAGGCAAGGATCCTTATGAATTCTATCTTTCCGGTTCCGTTTCCATTCTGGAAGTTTCGAACCCCAATGCGGAAGGTGACCGCCACCTTATCATCTTCAGAGATTCCTTCGGTTCTTCAATAGCGCCCCTTCTTATGCGCGATTACGCGAAGATCACCCTTATCGATACACGCTATATCATTCCCGCAACCATCGGGAATTACGTTGATTTTGAAGGCGCAGACGTCCTCATGATTTACAGCAGTCTTGTGCTTAACGACAGCTATCTTTTCAAAAAATAAAAAAACGCCCCGCCGGGGCGTTTTTTTGTTTCCGCAAATAAAATTTTCATAAGGTTTTCGCAAATTCCAAAAGTGCTTTCTTTTCGTTTGAAATTTCGCCTTCAATGACTTTTTCCAGAAGGAGATCGAGGATTTTTCCCATTTCGGGACCGGGATTGATTCCGGCGGAAATAAGATCCCCGCCGCCGAGTGCGAGATTTTTCAGGGAAAAACATTCGTTTTTGGCGACTATTTCTTCTGCGATGCTTCGGTATTCTTCAAAAAATTCATCGCTGTTTCGATATTCCGGCTTTTTGCCGGAATCATCCGCCTGCATCAGCAAAAGAAGGTCGCAATAAGCATCAAAACCGATTTTTCCGAGTATGCGCTTGATTGCCTTTGCATTCGGTTCAAAGCGGTCTTCGTGCCGGCGAATAAGCTCCGTGACGTAATTTTTCGTTTCGTTATCATATCTGAGGCGCGAAAGAATATCCCCGGTAATTTTTGCGCCAAGCTGAGCATGGCCGAAAAAATGTCCGGTGCCGGAATCATCAAGGGTGAAGCAAAGGGGCTTTGCAATATCGTGGAAAAGCGCCGCCAGCCGAAGAACAAGCTTTTGCGGAGTGCCTTCGAGCACCGCAAGGCTGTGGCCGAAAGCGTCCTTATCGTGGCGGAAGTGGTGCTGTTCAAAGCCTTTGAGCACCGAAAGTTCCGGAATGAGCACGAAAATAACGTCACAGAATTCAGAAAGGATTTTTGGGGCGTTTTTTCCGCAAAGGAGCTTCGAAAATTCCGAAGAAAGGCGTTCGGCGCTTATGTTTTTTAAAAGTTCGCGGTTTCTGTGGATTGAAAGGGCGGTTTCTTCTTCAATTTCAAAGCCAAGGCAGGAAGCAAAGCGCAAAGCGCGCATAATGCGAAGGGCGTCTTCGCCGAATCTTTTATCTGCTTCGCCCACACAGCGGATTATTCCGTGCTCAAGGTCGGAAATTCCGCCGAAAATATCAATAATGCCTGTTTTTTCGCTGTAAGCAAGGGCGTTTGCGGTAAAATCCCTCCGGGCAAGGTCCTTTTCAAGGCTTTTGGTGAATTCCACCTTTGAAGGGTGGCGGTTATCAAGATATTCCGAATCCACCCGGAATGAGGTTATTTCTATGGGATATTCGTTTATGAGCACCGTAATGGTGCCGTGCTTTATGCCGGTTTCAATCACGTGCTCATTTTTGAAAACTTCCTTCATTTCAAAAGGTTTTGCGGAGGAGGCAACGTCGTAATCCGTCGGAATTTTTCCAAGGATGCAGTCCCGGACGCATCCGCCGACAGCATAGGCTTCAAAACCCGAAGCTTCGAGCATGGATATGGCCTTTTTCACTTCATCCGGAAGAAACATCCCTAGCACCGCCTTTCTTTTATCTTTAATTAAATATTATCACAGCATGAAAACAAGGTCAACAAATTATTGTTTAGAAAAAGAACCTCCCTTGTCAAAGGGAGGGGGACCATCGCCATTTTGGCGATGGTGGAGGGATTCAATATAAAAAACACATATAATTGAAGAAAGAATCCCCCAGTCTTTTTTAACCGCAAGCGGTTAAAAAATCCAGCCCCCTTTACACAAGGGAGGCTTAATAGGATAAACAATAATTTTCCTTTCCAAGCCCGAAAAAATATGATAAAATATGTTCAGCAATCCAAAATTTTTGAGAGGTAGTTATGAACCAGAAAGAACTCAACGAAATCCGCAGAAGACTTGCTCTTGATAAAAACTGCATAAGCAAGGTCTATGGCTGCTTTGTAAACCAGCTTAAGGAAATCATCGCCTATATTGAAGAACCGGTTGCGGTTATGCCCCAATCCGAAGGAGAACGCTATATGGCGCTTTTCAAAAAAGCACTTTCAGGTTCCCTCGGGAAGAACCTTATAGATATCGAATTTTCCACCCGTCAGGTTATGGAAGGCGAAGAACATAAGCTTCTTATGGATATCCGCGGGGATATTGATAATTCCGAACTCCGCGAAAAACTTTATCAAAAGATAATTCCCGCGGTGAACCTTGACTGCAATTATATCATTCTTCTAGGGGCGGATCATTATGACGTGCCATTCAAAGGCACCGATGAACTTTCGATGGAGGACGCTTCCGAAACGGTTTTTAATTATTTTGTCTGTTCCGTCTGCCCGGTGAACGAAAGCAAAACCGAGCTTGGCTATGTCATCGACCAAAGCGCGTTCCATAACTGCACCTTCCCCCAAACAGTTGCGGCGCCGGAAATGGGATTCATGTTCCCCTGCTTTGATGACAGGGCTACGAATATTTATAACGCCCTTTTCTATACCAAAGATACGGAAATGATGCAGCAGGAATTCATTGATTCCGTGTTCAAAACAGAAGTTCCCATGTCCGCCGGTGAACAGAAAGCGACTTTTGAGGAAGTGCTTACCGAAACCCTTGAGGAAGACTGTTCCTTCGATATAATCCAGGCGGTGCATGAACAGATTTGCGAACGAATTGCGGAACATAAGGAGAGCAAAAACCCCCAGCCACTCGATTTAAGCAGCCGCGAAGTTGGCGATATCCTCGAATCCAGCGGCGTCGCCAAGGAAAAGGTTGAAACCTTTAAGGAAAAAGTGAAAAAACAGTTCGGCGAAGATAAACCCCTTAAGCCGCAAAACATCATCGAAAGCAAAAAATTCGAAGTGGTGACTCCCCAGATAAAAATTTCCGTTGCGCCGGAA
Source organism: Oscillospiraceae bacterium (assembly GCA_017536625.1). Lineage (GTDB taxonomy): Bacteria > Bacillota > Clostridia > Oscillospirales > Ruminococcaceae > UMGS1668. Next base: position 27,883 of record JAFXGY010000048.1, read on the forward strand.
TTTTCCTATCTTGTGGAAACGAAGGTCATAAACGGAAGAAAATATATCATGATCCCGGCGGACGAAAGCGTTGAGGTGAACGGCGTTTCCGTCAGAATAGGAGAATAAAATGAAAAACATAAGATACGAAGATTTTTCTTCTCCGGAAGAAATCATAGAGTTTTTTGACGGCGTTTTCTGCACCGAAGAATACGGCGGAGGATTCATAAAATCCGGAACCTTTGCGGGCAAAAAGGGACTGTCGGAGACGTTTCTGGATTTTTTCAGAAGCGGCGATTTCAAAATAACGGAATATGATTATGCTTTTAATCACAATATAGACAGATTTACGGAAAACAGCATTTGGTGGGAATATCTTGAAGAAAATTTTTCGGAAGCCGGAAAGAAAATCTGGCTTTTAAGAAAAAACGCAGCTTTTATTTTTGAAAGTTCCGAAATGAGCCCTTATATTTTAGGCCTTAAAGTTGAAAACAAAAAAAGAATCATCAGCGAAATCGCCGGCAAAATCGCGGTGCTCGGCAGCACGGATTTTACGGAGCTTATGGAAATCCGGGAAAACCATGACGGAATTATAAACGAAATTTTCTTTTTCCCGTTCATCGAAGAGGATGAATATTCCGAAGAACCGAAAGTCCCGGATATGCAGAAATTTTATTCCATAACCTTTAATTCGGAAAGAATTAAAAAATACAGAGAAGATGAAATAAAAAAAGCTTCCGACATTATGGAAAAACTTATGAATACGTTAAATTTGAAATAAAAAAGGCACAGAATCGAAATCGCTTCGTTTCTGTGCCTTTTTTCTGTTATATGCCTTCGGGTTTTCGCTTTTTCTGGTAACGGGGGAAATGCCGTTCCAGCCGCGGCGCTTCATCGCGTTAAGCTTTTTCTGTTCCTTTTTCGAAAGTTTTTCGAAGGGTATGAATTTTTCCATAAAAATCTCCTTTCGGCTGTTTGAATCAAACCGCAGAGCCGAGGATTGCTCCCTGCCCTGTGCCGGATAAACAAAAAAGGTCACTGATAAAATCAGTGACCTTTTGGTGCGGTAAATGGGACTTGAACCCATACGTCAAAGACACACGCCCCTCAAACGTGCCTGTCTGCCTATTCCAGCACTACCGCATTTCTCAAATGCAAGAGTTATTATATCAGCTTGGGAAGGAAATGTCAAGAACTTTTTTTGATTTTTTTTGATTATTTATATTTTCTCTGCCAAAACTCATATAAAACCGAAAAAGGGAGGTTTTTTTACGAAAAAAAGACTTGCGGCGTTCCTCTTTGTTTTCTGTGCGCTTCTTGGCGGGGTAATTCTTCGGGTGGCATATATTTCCGTTTCCGGCGGCGAAGTTTCCGCGGCGGTGATTCAAAGCAGAAAAAAGCTTGAACTTGCAAAAAGCCGCGCAGGAATCTTTGACCGGAACCTTGAACCCCTTGTGAACAGGGATTATGAAAGGCGGCTTCTGATATTTCCGGATCTTCTCGAAATTCCCGCAATACTCGATTTTACCGACAGAGAAGAACTTGCAGAGGCTTTTCAGCGGTTTGAACCGACCGTTATGGATACCGGAGGAAAAATAATCGAAGGGGAAGGAATATTTAATTTTTCCTATCCGAAGCGGTATTCCGAAAAAACCTCTGCGCCCCATATAATCGGATATATGAACGGCGGAAAGGGCGTTTTCGGAATTGAAAAAAGCTATAACTCCTTTCTGGAGGAAAATTCCTCCTCTGTTTCAGTGGTCTATCATACCGACGGCACCGGAAGGCTTCTTCCCGGGGAGGAAATAATCCTTGAGGAAGAAAAAACCGCGGAAAATTGCGGGGTGGTGCTCACCATTGACGCAAATATTCAGAAAGCGGCGGAAAAAGCCCTTGAAAAAGGGGTGCAAAAAGGTGCCGCTGTGGTTATGGATATCGAAAATGGCGAAATAATTGCCGCCGCTTCCGTTCCGGAATTTGATCCGGGAAATGTTGCGGATTATCTTTCCTCGAAGGATTCCCCATTCATAAACAGGGCGTTCACGGCTTATTCCGTAGGTTCCACATGGAAGCTGGTCGTTGCGGCGGCGGCGCTGGAATGCGGAATTCCTCCTTCCAGGAATTTTGAATGCACCGGGAGCGTAACAGTTGACGGCAGGATATATAAATGCCATTGGGAACAGGGCCACGGAAAAATCGATATGAAAAGGGCGCTCGAAATTTCTTGCAACCCATATTTCATCAGCCTTGCGGAAGAAATCGGCGGGGAGAGAATTCTTGAAATGGCAAAAAACCTCGGCTTCGGGGTGCCTTCATATTTTGGAGAAGGCTTTTCTTCCGCCCCGGGGAAGCTTCCTTCGGAAGAATCCCTTTCCGCAAAAACAGTCCTCGCAAGCTTCGCCTTCGGCCAGGGAAGCCTTATGGCAACTCCCCTTCAGCTTGCGGCGCTTTCTTCCGCAATTGCAAACGGCGGAAAAGCCGTTACGCCGAAGCTGGTGCTCGGAACTTATGACAGAAGCGGAAATTATGAGGAAGAACCGGAATATCCGCCGAACCCGGTCATGAGCGAAAAAACCGCGAAGATTCTTCGGGAAATGATGATAAGCGTAGTTGAAAACGGAAGCGGCGGAAACGCAAAGCCAAAAGGTTCTTCCGCCGGCGGAAAAACCGCCTCCGCCCAGACCGGGCAGTTCGATTCCGGCGGGAATGAAATTATCCATGCGTGGTTTCTTGGGTTCTTCCCGGCGGAAAACCCAAAATATGCCGTTGCGGTGCTTGGGGAAGGAATGAATTCCGGCGGGGATTTCGCCGCGCCGGTTTTCGGGGAAATATGTGAAGAAATTCATTTGTTAAAATATGATTAATTCTTATATTGGCTCTTGCCGAAAAGGAAAATATATGTTATTATTTAATATACGATATGATTTTGAAAGAAGGCGCCTTCGATGAACATTAAAGAAGCCGTTGAGGTTATGCGTAATATCGTAAGCGCTTATGATAAATTTGAAGCTGAAAAGCTCAAGATAAAAAGAAGAACAGAAAAAATCCTGAAAGGTGGTCATTCTATGAAGTTCGGTACTATTATCGGTATTGTAGTCGGTGCTCTTGCACTCATCGCCGCCGGCGCAGCCGCAGCATATTTCCTTGTTAAGAAAAACAAATGCTGCTGCGAAGATTGCTGCTGCGATTGCTGCGAAGACGATATTTTTGATGAATTCCCGGAAGAGGAATGCTGCTGCGGCTGCTTCGAAGATGCACCTGCAGAAGAAGTTCCCGCAGAGGAAACTGCCGAATAATTCCGGCAGAAAAACGATGAGAAAGCGGATATGCGCTTTATCATGCGGTATATGGGTCCTGTGCGACAAAAAACCGTGAACCATGTCAGGCGGGGAACCGAGCAGCATTAAGCGGTCTTTTTGGGTGCCGCAGAAAAATCTGTATTCCGCATGACAAAGTGCATATCCTTTTTTATATTACGCCCCTCGTTAGAGGGGAGAGGGCCACATCGCGTAAGCGGTGGCGAGGGGATTCCACAAAAAACGATTTGTTATATCTGGTGTGGTTGGGTGATTTTAAAAGAATCCCCCAGTCATTTGCTTCGCAAATGCCAGCCCCCTTTGACAAGGGGGCCAAGTGATGGAAGGAGGAAATTTATGTATCAGGCATTATACAGAAAATACCGTCCGCGGTTCTTCCGTGATGTGGCGGGTCAGGAACATATAACCTCCGTTCTTTCCCGCGAAGTTGCCGAAGGGACCTTCGGCCATGCCTATCTTTTCACCGGAAGCCGAGGAATCGGAAAAACCACCTGCGCAAAAATTCTTGCGAAGGCGGTGAACTGCCCCCACGAAAAGGAAGGCGAACCCTGCGGCGAATGTGAAATCTGCCGCGGAATAGATGAAGGCTCGCTCCTTGATATTACCGAAATGGATGCGGCTTCCAACCGCAACATCGACGATATCCGCGACCTTCGTTCCGAAGCAAACTTCACCCCCGCGGTTGCAAAATACAGGGTATATATCATCGACGAAGCCCACATGCTCACAAAAGAAGCGGCAAACGCCCTTCTTAAAATAATGGAAGAACCCCCGGAACATGTCATCTTCATTCTTGCGACAACCGAAGTCCACCGTCTTCCCGCAACAATTCTTTCCCGCTGCATGCGTTTTGATTACAGAAGAATGCCGCCGGAAGTCATTGCGGAGCGTGTGAAGTTCGTTTGCAAAATGGAGCGCATTGATATCGAGGACGACGCGGCAATGCTTATCGGAAAGCTTGCGGACGGCGGAATGCGCGATGCCCTTTCGCTTCTTGATATCTGCCGCAGTTCCGGCGAAAAAGTGACCGCCGATACCGTAAGCCGCTGTGCCGGTCTTGCGGGAAGAGAATATCTTTTTGAACTGACGGATAAAATTGCAGAAAAAGATATTTCCGCGGTGCTTAAAACCGTAGATAAGCTTTATGAAGGTTCCGCGGATGTTTCGCGCATCTGCGATGAACTTATAAACCACTTCAGAAACCTGATGGTCGTTTCCTGCGCAAAGGACGCTTCCTCAATTCTGAAAGTTCTGCCGGGAGAAATGCTCCGCATTGAAAACCAGGCAAAAACCTTCAGCATGAACGAAATTTTCCATGCGGTTTCGGTTTTGCAGGATACTTTGGTGAAAATGGCAAAAAGCGCTTCAAAGCGCCTTGAATTCGAACTTGCGCTGGTGAAGCTTTGCACCCCTGCTCTTTCCGGCGGAACAGAAGCCCTTCTTGCAAGGATAGAAAATCTTGAAAAGGAAATAGTCCTTTTGAAGGCAAGGGGAATTTCCCCCGCCGCGAAGGAAATTCCCGCAAAGGCGGAAAAACCTTCCGAAGAAGCCGTTTATGAAGCTCCCGCCCCGAAGATTGCTTCGGAACCGGAAAAAACACCGGCAAATTCCCCCGAAGCGGAATTTGAGCATTGGGAGGAAGCGGTGGAAATTATCCGCAAAAAGAACGGAATGCTCTTCCCCTTCCTTGATGGTTCGAAGGCGTATCTCATTGGCGGAAGGGTGCTCATCGATTCCCCGAATGAATTCTTCATCGGATATATGCAGAAGAACGACGACGCAAGGGAACTTATCAAAAACGCCATAACCGAAGCCTGCGGAACCCGCTATGGCATCGGTCCTTATAAAAAAACGGATAAAAAGCCCGAAGATGACCCCCTTGCCGCCCTTGCAAAAAGGGTTGCGGAAATGGGCATTAAAGAGCTATAATATAAAAATGACAAAATAATCCAAAACGGAGGAATATAATATGAAAGCAAGAATGCCCCAGGGATTCGGCGGCGGCCCTTCCAATATGCAGGGAATGATTAAACAGGCACAGAAAATGCAGGCACAGATGACTGCCCTTCAGGAAGAGCTTGACGCAAAGGAATATGACTTCACCGTCGGCGGCGGAATGCTCACCATCCACATGAACGGCAAAAAAGAAATGACCGGAATCGAAATCAAACCGGAAGTTGTTGATCCGGACGATATCGAAATGCTCCAGGATCTTATCGTTGCGGGCGTTAATGAAGCGGTTTCCACCATCGAAAAAACCAACGCTGAAGCAATGAACGCAGTTACCGGAAGCCTTAATATCCCCGGAATGTTCTGATAAATTATGAATTACCGGGTACTTCCGCTTACGAAGCTTACCGAACATTTTGCGCGCCTTCCGGGAATCGGCAAAAAAAGCGCACAGCGCCTTGCTTTCCATATTCTCCGCATGCCGGAAAACGAAGCAAGAGAATTTGCTGAATGTATTCTTGAAGCACGTGAAAAAATCGGTTACTGCGAAGTTTGCAAAAATATAACCGATGCGCCCAGATGCGCCATCTGCACGGATGAAACCAGGGACAGAAGCACCATCTGCGTTGTTGAAGACCCCAGGGACGTCATCGCCATCGAGCGCACGAAGGAATATAACGGACTTTACCACGTCCTCGGCGGGCTTATTTCCCCCATGGACGGAATTGGCCCGGAAGCGCTTTTTATCAAAGAGCTGCTTGCAAGGCTTGAGGACGGCGAAGTCAAGGAAGTTATAATGGCGACCAACCCAACCGTTGAGGGCGAGGCAACGGCGATGTATATCTCCCGTCTGCTCAAACCCATCGGAATCATAGTTTCGCGCCTTGCTTACGGAATTCCCGTTGGCGGAAACCTTGAATATGCGGATGAAGTCACCCTTTACCGCGCCATCGAAGGCAGAAACAGGATGTAAAAGACCTCCCTTGTCAAAGGAGACTCCCCTATTAGGGGAGATGTCATCGCAGATGACAGAGGGGTCTGCCGTCTGCGGCGAGCAAGGGTGACCGTCGAAGACGGTGGAGGGATTCCTTCCGAGAATATAGAAAAATGTAAAGAATCCCCCAGTCACCTTCGGTGACAGCCCCCTTTAACAAGGGGGCTAAAATTGGAAAGGAGGCGAACAGAAAAGTGGAGAAAAAAGAAGCGAGAAAAAGCGTTGCCAACAACAAAAAGGCTTTTCACGATTATTTCGTTGATGAAAAATACGAAGCCGGAATCGAGCTTTTCGGAACGGAAGTAAAAAGCATCCGTGCCGGCCAGCTTAACCTTAAAGACAGCTGGTGCGACATCAAAAACGGCGAAATTTTCGTGAACGGAATGCATATCAGCCCTTATGAAAAGGGGAATATCTTCAATCGCGATCCGCTGAGGGTTCGCCGGCTTTTGATGCACAAGCGCGAAATTATGAAGCTTAGCGCGGCAATTCAGCAGCAGGGAATGACACTTGTTCCACTGGAAGTTTATTTCAGCGGTTCAAAGGTAAAGGTTGCAGTTGGTCTTTGCCGGGGCAAAAAACTTTATGATAAGCGTGAAGATGCCGCAAAACGCGATATGCAAAGGGATATTGAGCGGCACATGAAAGAACAAAGAAGATAAGCTTTTCCCATCCGGAAAACTTGCCTTATATATGGGGGCGTAAAGGTTTCGACGGGGGTTTTGAAGCATGAATAGCGGGTAGATGCGCCCGGCCATCTATAAAACGGGTAAAAACAATAAACGCTAAATCTAACAGATTTGCTTTTGCTGCTTAATTAAGCAGCCGTCCTTCCGTGGAGTACCGCGGCTTCGGTAAGGGCGTCGATTAGCGGTGAACGACCGGCGGGAGCTTTTCCCGTACCGCCGTTGTATCAGGGAAATACCGGAAAGGGCAGTTTGAATGCTGTCCGCCCGATTCGGGAATTTTAAACAACATTCTGCACCCGGAGAAGTTTGTGTGAATGAGCTTTCGGACAGGGGTTCGACTCCCCTCGCCTCCACCAGAACAGTATTGGATGAACACCTTCTTTTTTTGCGGCGGCTTTGCCGCAAAGGTGATGATCTGATACACAAAACAGAAACGCCGTCTTGCGAAAGCAAGGCGGTGTTTTTTGCTATATTAGAAACAAGAATGAACATATGTTCTGAAAATGGTTGATTTGTTTTTATTGTGGCTTTATAATATAGATGTAGCTTATATGACTTAAAATGAAAAAGGAAGGAACCTTACAATGAAAGTATCCTTATTTAGCAAATACGTATGGAGCTTGTTTGAGAAAATAGCAACTTGGACATTGGCACTATTTTCTATTATAATAGCATTTTTACCAAATCTTTATGAAAATAGATGTTGTGTAATTGGGATTATGGTTATATCACATATAGTGCTTTATATTTCACTTTGGCTTTGCCTTAATGCAAAGAGAAAAGTTTCCTTTAAGATAAATGGGACAAAAATTATTGTAAAAGAAGGGAATATTTTTGAGGAACCCGGGAAAAAAGTAATTGCTTTCAATGAATATTTCGATACAACAGTTGATGATAAAATAATTGCAAAAGGTTCTTTGAATGGAGTTTTTGTAGAAAAGTATACGATAAAAAAAGATTTAGACGAATATATAGAGGCTCATGCTAAGAGAAATTGGTTGCTTGTTGATGAAAAAAGATGTGGAAAGCAAAGTAAATATAAATTAGGTACGATTGTTCCTTATGGTGATTTCTTTCTTCTTGCATTTTCGAGATTTAGAGAGGATAATCGTGCATTTCTAAATAAAGATGATATAGCAAAATGTTATATGAATATGTGGGAGGAAATAGACATATACAAAGCGTGCGATTCTGTTTGTTTGCCGGTTTTAGGATCAAGCAAGCTTGTTCGTGGGATGAATTATACTCCACAGCAATTAATAGAGTTGCTTTTGTGGTCTTTTAGATTAAGTGGAGTAAAACTTGAACGATCTGCGACCCTTACTGTTGTTGTGCATAAATCTATGGTGAATGAAATTAATTTTATTAAATTGAAGGATTATTCTGATTGATACGAGGCGATTAAATGAAAATAGAAATAATTGAGAACCAAAATGTAAAATATCTAGATTTATATTGTAAAGAAGATGCTTGCGAAGGAAATATTTTGTTACCGTTATATGGAAAAGTATATTGTGGAGCACCAAACTCTATTGATGACTATAAAGAGGAAATATTAGAAATCCCACAACATATGTTGGGTAGCGGGGAGTATTTTGCATTGCGCGCAGAAGGGGATTCTATGATTGATGCCGGAATTTCTGATGGAGATATATTAATCATAAAAATGCAAAATTACGCAGAAAATGGACAAATTGTTGTTGCAAGAATAGGACAAAATGTTACTTTAAAAAGGATTTTTATGCTTGAGAACGAGAAAAAAATAAAGTTGTGTCCGGAAAATAAATTATATAAAGAAATTATTACCAACGAATGCGACATTATGGGAATAGCAACAAAAATAATCAAAGACATAGAAAGGACATAATATGAGTTTAGGAACTTACAGAACAAAAACATATATTGCGGCAGATTGGACGGATGATAAAGATGCTGTGGATGAAATTTATAAATGGAAGAATAGTTCTCATTGGAATTTCGATTTTGTTGATGCCCACGATTTAACTCAAGCGAGAGATTCTAGTTTGAATTGCAGCATAAAATCATCTCTAAAACAAAGAATGGATGTTTCAAAAACTTTTGTATTAATTGTTGGAAACAAAACATCTACGTTGCGGAGTGGAAGTTGCCAATATTGTTCGTATTATAATGCCTGGTTGGGCTATTGTTCACACGGACATTCGATAGATCAAAGAAGCTATATAGAGTATGAGTGCCAAAAAGCAATCGAAGCCAATATGAAAATTGTTGTTTTATATAATTCTTCATATGTTGATAAAGAAAGGTGTCCAAAAGTAATAAGACAATGCGGTAAACATATCCCAATGTTGTATTGGAAAGGGATGAATTTGTATTGGGATTATGAGACAGTTAGAAATGCTATTTTAGGAGAATGCTGATACAATAGGGTTTACAGGTAATGCCATAATGTTTCCAGATTGTTGCTTTCTCATGCTGTAAAGGTTTATTGAAATTAAATTTTTTACAATTATTAAAGAGGTCGGTAATTAACAAATTTGGTATTTCTAATCGTAAACAAGTCCAACTTTAAAAATGGCAAAAGTTATGATACTTGCATATCTCTATATTCAGAGAAAAAACGGATAGCTACAAAATAGTGGCTATCCGTTTTTTTGTTGTTATTATAAACTTACTTTAGATGAAATCGCAAATATTTGCGATTTCATCTTGAAAATACTTGCAAAAAGGCATATATTGTAGATGTAATATTATATTTGCAGCTTTTATTTTACCGGAGGTGCATTATGGCTATTTCTTATAATAAACTTTGGAAGTTGCTAATAGACAAAAAAATGACGCAGGCAGAATTACGTAAAGCTGCAGACATTGCGCCAAACACGATGACTAAACTTCGCAGAGATGAACCTGTAAATCTTGCAATTCTCGGAAGAGCATGCGAAGTACTTTGTTGCAATATCGGTGATATTATGGAATTTATTCCAGACGAAGAATGAGGAGGATATAGAAAATGAATAAGCAGCAATTAGCTTCCTTAATTTGGGATACATGTAACGATTTGCGTGGTTCAATATCTGCTGTTGAATATAAGGATATTATTTTGGGCTTTATTTTTTACCGCTTTGTTTCAGAAAATGAAGTTTCTTATCTGGAAAAACAGGATTGGACTATGGAAATTATGGAGGAAGAACTCACAGAAGAGGATTCGGAAACTGTAAGTCAATGTAAGGAACATCTTGGATATTTCATAGCGTATAACAATCTGTTCTCTACTTGGAAAAATCATCCCGAATCTTTTACCGTAGCTAATGTTTCAGATGCTTTAAATGCATTTATCAGAAACATTGGAAGTGATTCTAATCATCAAAAACTTTACAAGGATATTTTTAAATCTTTTTCGGATAAATTAAGCAAAATGGGATCCATCAGTGAGCAGACATCTCACTTGAAAAAGCTTATTAAAGTAGTTGGACGTATACCGATGGACGAAAACCAAGGTTATGATGTTCTGGGATTTATCTATGAGTTCCTTCTGAAGAACTTTGCGGTAGGAAGCAAGAAAGATGGAGAGTTTTACACACCGCACGAGATTTCAGTTCTTATGTCCGAGATTGTTGCCAATCATGTGAGAGATCGTGATCAGATTAATGTTCTGGACCCCACAAGTGGATCTGGATCATTGCTTATCAATATTGGACAAAGTGTTCAAAAGTATCTCCATAATGGGGCCAATATCACCTATTATGCTCAGGAACTGATTGAAGAAACATACAACCTTACTCGTATGAATCTGGTTATGAGGGGTATTAAGCCCTCCAATATCAAAGTCCGACGTGGTGATACGCTTTCTAATGACTGGCCATATTTTGATGATAACGATGAAAATAGTTATGAGTATATACCCGTGGACTGCGTAGTATCAAATCCTCCCTATTCTCAAAAATGGGACGCGGATTCACATACAACGGATCCTCGTTATAAAGATTATGGAATTGCCCCTGCTTCTAAAGCAGATTATGCTTTTTTGCTGCATGATTTATATCATTTAAAAGACGATGGAATTATGTGTATAGTTCTGCCTCACGGTGTATTATTCAGAGGTGGCTCTGAACAAGAAATTCGCACACAGTTGGTAGAAAACAATAATATTGAAGCCATTATCGGATTGCCCGCAAATTGCTTCTATGGTACTGGTATCCCCACGATTATCATGATACTTAAAAAGCATCGTGAACAGAGTGACATCTTGATTGTTGATGCTTCTAAAGAATTCTATAAAGACGGCAATAAAAATCGTTTATCCGGACACAATATCAAGAAAATAGTGGATGCTGTTTTGGATAGAAAGACTATTCCTCATTTTGCTGAACTTGTTTCTAAAGAAAGAGTTATCGAAAATGAGTATAATCTTAATATTCCTCGCTATGTTGAAAGCGAAGATAAGGTACCGGTAGATCTGCACGCTACGATGTTTGGCGGAATTCCTAACTATGAAATTGATTATTTTGAGCGTTTCTGGACAGCATTTCCTTCGCTTCGTGAGGATCTTTTCAGAATGGAAAACGAACACACGTCCAATGTGAAGGTTAATTCTGTTTTGGATGGAATTAAAGCAAACGGTGATGTTCGAGCATTTGAAACAGCATATTACACTGCATTTGATGAACTTGAGCGGTGGCTTTACGATTTACTCATTGAAAATCGAGTTGATAATGTTCATGCAATAAAAGGTGAAATCACAAATAAGATTTTTGAGCTTTGCAAAGAATTTGATATTGTAGATAGATACATCGTTTATAAAGCATTTGATGAAATTTGGGAACAAATCAGTATTGACCTGGAGGCAATTCGCCTGCATGGAATTGGTGTTGCTCGTGTAATTGAAGCAATTGAAGTTTATGATAAAAAAGAGGGCGATGCAGTTCCTAAAGGTGAAGATGGTAAAATTATTTCTTTTGAGTTGATTCAAAAGCATCTTTTTGCTGAGGACTTTGTTCAAATGGAAGCTCTGATCAGAGAATTAGCTAGCATCACGGCCGAATATGATTCTTTCTGGGAAGAGATGGATGAAGAGCTGAAAGATGAGCTAAAAAAGAAATCGGATGATGCGAATGATGAATCGGAAGCTAAATTGGATACTGCTATTCTTAAAAAGAGATATCAGGAAGTTTTAGATGCCCTGTCAAACGATATAACAAGACAATATATTTCTTACTTCGCTTTGAAAACGAAGGAAAAGCTTGCATTCCAGCAGGAGCACACCGAGCTTATCTGGCCAGAGGAAAACGAAAAAGGTAAAAACGGGGTATATAAACCGGCCGCAGTTAAAGTTATCATTGAAAAAATTAAAAATGATATCGAAATAGCTGAGGATGAAGATGATTACAAAGTGCGTCATCTTTATCTTCTTAACCAACGGATTTCTGCGCTCAAAAAGCAGATAAAAATATTTAAAACTGAAATGGATATCAAAGCGAGAGCGGCAATTGAGCATTTGTCTGATAATGAAATTAAAATGCTGCTGAAAGAAAAGTGGTTAACCCCTGCAATGCAAAACATCAACGGAATTCCAGCATCTATTGTGGATGAGCTTAACCGTTCAATTCAGGCCATCATTGTCAAATACGATAACCCCATTACTACCCTTGATGATCAGATTGCAGATGCAGAAAAAACGCTTGCCTCTATATTAAAAAATCTTCGCGGGAATGATTTTGATATGGCAGCAATTCGTCAGTTTGAAAAACTGCTCGGAGGTGAAGCTAATGAATAATACTCCAAGAATACGTTTTGCTGGATTTGAAGGAGATTGGGAGAAGAATAAATTTAATTCTATATTTGCAATTCTTAAAAATAATACATTTTCAAGAGCAGAGCTTACGGATACTGATGGATTCGCATTAAATATACATTATGGAGATATTCTTATTAAATTTGGGGAAGTTTTGGACTTGGAAACAGAAACGCTTCCATTTATTGAATCAGCACAAACGGCAAAAAAATTCGAATCTTCATATTTGCATAATGGCGATATAATTGTTGCTGATACAGCTGAAGATGAGACGGCTGGGAAAAGTACAGAAATAATGAACTTGGGAGAAATTCCCGTTATATCTGGACTCCATACAATACCTTTAAGACCAAAAGAGGATTTTGCTGAAGGTTATCTTGGTTACTACTTAAATTCTGATGCTTATCATGATACCTTACTCCCTTTGTTACAAGGTACCAAAGTTTTATCTATTTCAAAAACAGCTTTGCAAGGGACAAGAGTTTGTTATCCCACAGAATGCGATGAGCAAGCACGGATTGGAAATTATTTTCGGAATCTTGATAGTCTTATCACTCTTTACGAGCGCGAGCATGAAAAACTGATAGCGTTGAAGGCTGCTTGTTTGGATAAAATGTTTCCTAAAAACGGCAGTAAAGTACCTGAAATACGTTACGAATTTACAGGAGATTGGGAACACCATAGACTTGGAGATGTCGGCAAAACATACACTGGTCTATCCGGAAAAACAAAAATTGATTTCGGACATGGAGAAGGTAAATTTATAACATATATGAATGTGTTTGCAAATCCTGTTTCTTCGCTTTTAGGGGTGGAACCTATAGAAATTGATGATAGTCAAAACGAAGTTCAGATAGGAGATGTGTTTTTTACAACTTCTTCCGAAACACCAGAAGAAGTAGGTATGTCTTCTGTTTTGATAGAGAAGAAAGGTATTGTTTATCTAAACAGTTTTTGTTTTGGTTTCAGGCCATCGGTTCGTTTCGATCCGTATTACTTGGCGTATATGCTGAGATCAAATTATGTTAGAAAACAAATTGTTTTTTTAGCACAAGGCATATCTCGATATAATATTTCAAAAACCAAAATGATGGATATACATATTCCGGTTCCATCTTTGGAAGAGCAAAAAAAAGTCGGTCAATATTTTAAGGGATTAGATGATCTTATTAGTCTCCAACATAATAAAGTTAAGAAGTTGAAACAACTTAAACAAGCCCTGCTGAACGATATGTTTGTGTGAAGGTGGTGGAATATATGTCATTTAGCAATGAAAAGGAATTTGAGGATGCTGTTATTGAAAAATTGACAAAACTGGATAACCAGTGGTCAAGAGATATTTTAGAATACAAAACGGAAGAAGAACTGATTGATAACTGGGCTGCAATCTTGTATGGCAATAACAATCAAACGGACAGGCTAAACGGATGTCCTCTGACCGAAACGGAAATGAATCAGATTATAGGCCAAATCAATGGCGAAAGTCCGTTTGCTATTAATCGCCGTCTGAGCGGAAAATACATTTCCATCATACGTGATAACCCTAGAGATACGCTGCACAATGGCAAACGTGTGGATCTTTTCCTTTTTGACAAAGATGAGATTGCTGCAGGAAAAAGTGTTTATCAAATTGCACGCCAACCAAAACTTCCTGTTTCATCGGAAGTTTTTGGCGATCGCAGAGGCGATCTGATGCTACTTATCAATGGTATGCCGTTGTTTCACATCGAATTGAAGAATACCCCAGTAAAAGTGGAACAAGCATGTAATCAAATCAGCAAATACATGCAACATGGTGTATTTACAGGATTTTTCTCTCTTGTTCAGGTGTTTGTAGCAATGACTCCGGAGGAAACTTTGTATTTTGCAAATCCTGGACGTGACCGTGAATTTAATTCGGATTATTATTTCCATTGGGGGAATTTTAACAATCAGTACATCAATGGATGGGAAGAAATAGCTGAAAAATTTCTTTCAATTCCTATGGCTCACCGTTTGATTGGTTATGGTACTATTGCTGATGGTACAGATAATGTTTTAAAGGTAATGCGCAGCTACCAGTACCATGCGGCATATAAAATATATTCTCAGGTGGTTCGGCACGCTGATTGGGATGATGGACAACAGAAAGGCGGTTATGTGTATCACACCACTGGCAGTGGTAAAACTATGACCAGTTTTAAGTGTGCTCAGTTAATCAAATCTTCCGGTAAGGTTGAAAAAATCGTTTTCCTAATGGATCGCAATGAGCTTTGGAAACAGACATATGATAACTACCGCCATTTTTCTGATTGCGATGATGTTGAAGATACGGCAAACACAAACAGTCTGCTCTCAAAATTAGAAAACGATACACCCAACTTGCTTATTGTTACATCGATTCAAAAGATGAGCAACCTAACAACAGTTGAACCTAATCCTTATGCTGGCCGAATAGCAAAAATTCAGCAGAAGAAATTGGTGTTTATTATTGATGAAGCACATCGCTCTACGTTTGGCACGATGCTTCGTGATATTAAATTGACCTATCCTAAAGCTATGTTTTTTGGCTTTACCGGAACACCAATCATGGATGTGAATGCTATTGATGGAATTACTACCGATGGATTGTTTGGTGAGTGTTTACACAAATATACAATTTCCGAAGGCATCCGGGATAAAAACGTTTTGGGATTTAAGCCATCAAAAGTGGTAACTTTCGATGAAGAAGATTTCCGAGAAAAAGTTGCTTTGAAAAAAATTGGTAAGGAACATGTGGAAGATCTTAATGATGATGAATTTGCCAAATACCATGCGTTGGTTTCTCGAAATATGGCTGATGTGGAAGCAGACGTTGGAAATAGCCTTTATTCGGAAGGAGATACAGGACTTGCTCATCGTCTAAATGTTGTACATGATATTTTAAGTAAATGGGATCGAATCAGTTTCAGGGGGAAGTTCCATTATATTTTGGCGACCTCATCTATTCGCGAAGCTATAGAATATTATCGTTTGTTAAAGGACAATGAAAAAGGGTTATTTGTTACTGCTGTATTTGATCCTCATACCGATAATGACGATGATGATGTTTTTAAGGACAAAGGCGTTGAAGAGATTCTCATTGACTATAATGTACATTTTGGTTTTCATTTCACATTCGGAACTTATCGCCGATTTAAAGATGATGTTTGTTTGCGTCTTGCACACAAAGAGTCATATAAAGATATTGATACAAGGAGAGCAGAAGCAGTTAATATTGTTATTGTAGTTAATCAGCTGCTTACTGGTTTTGACTCCAAATGGATTAACACATTATATTTGGATAAAGTAGTTGAATACGAGCAGTTTGTTCAGGCAGTCTCAAGGACCAATCGTCTTCATGGATATGAAAAACAGTATGGTATTATTAAATATTGCAGAAAACCGTATACAATGGAACAAAATGCTGAGAAAGCGTTGAGATTATACGCAGAAACCGGATATGAAGATGTTTTTGTGCCTTCTTTAGGACAGAACATTATCTGTATGAATAATGACTATCAAGCAGTCATCAGATTGTTTGAAAAGTGTGGTATAGACAATTTCAGCATGCTTCCTACTGGTTCGGATGATGTCAAATTGTTTGCGGATTTGTTTAACAACATCAGTAATTATTACTATTGCTCAATTCCACAATTGTTTACATGGTCACAAAAGACTTATATAACAGAGGATGCCGGTGAAGTTACAGTTCTGTTAGATGAGATGACATATGAGATTTTACATCAGAGGTATAGCGAAATCCCACGGACAGGCTCGTCTGGTGGCGATATGATTTATGATATAAAAGCTTTCCTTACTGAGATTTCATCAAACGAGATCGATAGAGCTTTTATGGAGTCAAAGTTTTCTGAAGTGCTTAAGGATCTCTCTAATGGTGCAAAACCAGAAGATATTAAAACTTTACTTGATGAACTAAAATCCAATTTTACAATTTTGTCGGCAGAAAACCAGATCACTGCTGAGGCTATTTTAGAGGACATATATTCTGGAGAACTACAGAATTTTGACGAAAATAAAACACTGGCGGAATACATTGAGATTTATAACAGAAGCAAGCTAAAAGCAAATATCGAAAAATTCGCTGATGCATTCGGGATAGATAGAGATAAACTTTCTAGAATTATGACTTGTAATCTGAAGGAAGATAATTTGCTACAAGGTGGATTATTTGATCAGATTATTAGCACATTGGATAGAGCCCGTGCAAAAGAGACTATGGAAGTAATTGAAGGGGTGGAGATAAAAGCACATCGTGTATTACAAAAAGCAGAGAGATATTTAAAAAATTTTATTTTGTCTCATGGTGATATCGGTATTTTGGAGGGGAAAGAATAATGGCTAAAGAGAAAGGTTATATTTATATCCTTACAAACCCTTCTTTTAAGGAATATGTAAAAATCGGTTATGCAGATGATGTGAAAATGCGGTTGAAACAACTGAATAACAGTGAGTGTATCCCTTTTGCCTTCCGTATTTATGCTACATACGAGGTAGAGGAACGGTTGACGGACTTGAAACTCCACGCACTAATTGACCAGCTCAATCCGAATCTACGATCAATTGACAATGTAGATGGAAAAAAGCGCGTTCGTGAGTTTTACGCTATGTCTCCCGAACAGGCGTATTCAATCCTTGAAACGATTGCGGTACTCGGTGGACGAAGAGACAGATTACACCTGTATGATCCATCTGCAGAGGAAAGAAAAAGCGAAAACTTAGCGCAGGAGATCGAGGAAGAACATATTGAGCGCCTTTCTCCATTTGCATTTTCAAAATGCAAAATTCCTGTTGGTGCAACAATTACATTCATTAACCAAGGAAATATTAACTCTGGTGCTCAATGCACAGTAGTAGATGATAAAACAGTTGAGTATCAGGGAAGAAAGTTATCTCTTTCTGCACTTGCAACAGAACTTACTGGAAGCAAATGGGAAGTTGCTGGACCGCGTTATTTCAAATATAACGGGGAATGGTTAAATGAGCTTAGAGCAAAAGAAGAAGGACGAAAAATTTCTTCACGTTTGGATGACGTGTGGGTGATTCCTTGTAACCCTAAATATTATGATATTGTTGAAGCTTTTGAAAATTTAGATGTAATAGAATGGAGTCAGTCAACCAACACAACTGTAGGAGATAAGGTGTACATATATGTTGGAGAAAAGTATAAGTCTATTATGTTTAAATGTGAGGTTGTTGCCGCTGATCAATATGGAAATCGTTCTACAGATGATTATGTGTATTATAAAGATTTGAAAAAAGATCCTGGTATTCGGTATATGAAACTTAAATTGCTTGAAAAATATCCTGTTGGCAAGTATCCGTTGAAAGAACTTAAAGAAAACGGTATTAAAACTGTTCAAGGACGAAGCAAAGCTACGGTTCAATTAATGAAGTATTTGGATGCGAGTGATTCGATTAAGTCTTAATTGGTTTATTATAATGATGAAGAAAAATATGGGATTTATAAAACTGCCTTCCAATTCGGAAAAAATACTATTAGAGCTTGCACAAGCAGAAAATCCAACCCAAGTTTTGAATGCACATTATGAATGTTGTTCTATAAAGGAAAGAAATGAGCTTGATGGTATTGTTAGGGAATTAAAAGAATTCGGTTATATCAATGTTAAATGGGCAGATAATATGCCATGGATAGTTATGCTTAATAATTCAGCAAGAACTTATGGTGAACAACTTGCTGAATATGAATCACAGAAGATGGTCCAAGCACAACAGAAAAAGAAGGTGAAAAATATTATTTTCATAAGTCATAGATCGACTGATAAGGAAGTTGCAGACATGTTAGTCGACTTTTTCTCAGGAACCGGTATTCCAAAAGATAAAATCTTTTGCTCATCTTTGCCTGGTAATGATATAAATGAAAAAATATCAGGAGAAGTTAAGAACGCATTGAAAAACAGTGCAGTTAATATTGTGATTCTTTCTCAAAGTTATTATGACAGCGCATATTGCCTTAATGAGGCGGGTGTTTTGTGGTATGAGGATGTACCGGTAATTCCTGTTGCATTGCCGGAAATTACTCCAAATAACATGTATGGATTTCTTAATAACGAATACAAACTTCGACATTTGGATTGTGACACTGATATTTCATATATTTATGATAAAATTAGTGAAGCAATATCGGTGCCGCAAATAAAATTTAGTATTGTAACTAATGAAAATAATAAATTAAGGGCAAGATACGCAGATTATTTGAGAATAAGAGAGTTACCTGAATCAAATCCAACTAAAACAAAGACAACAGATATTTCAGAAGTAACAACTGACGATGAAAGAATAGTATTGTATTACATACTCCAGAAAAAAGTTCGTAAAATTCACAAAGAAAACATTGAAAAATGGCTGGAAGAAAATGAAATATACGATGTGAATGTGGATAATGCTTTTGACTTGCTTTCAACTCTTGAAGGTGGGAAATATGACAATGGTGTTTTAGAACTGGGGATTGAAATATTCAGGAAATATTCTGCGAATACAGAACCAGCAATGCAAGAATTTAAGAAAAGTGTAGATAGCCATACGAAACTTTCTACTGATGTATTTGGGATGCTTTGGGAATCTGGAAAAGTTGATACTATAGCAAAACTGTTTGTTGCGTATATTATTGAAGAGAAAATAGAAACATTCGGTGATCGTTGGATGGCAGATATGCAAATTGAAAGCATCAAACAGTGGGAGGATAAAAACACTTTAGACTCAGAACTCTCAAGTAATTACGGTAGTTGTCTTGGATTTTTTATACAGAATGGTTTTGTATATGAAAGTGATTGGACAAGTTACGGAAATCCGCGTAGTTACACATTACAGCCATCTTTGAAAAAGTATTTGTTTGAATGTCCGGATGAATTAATAGAAGAGTTGCAAAGAGTTAAAAACGAGCATGACTTTTTGTTTTAATTGAAACAGTTGCTAATGCTATAGATTATTTGCAAGGTAGTAAAAATGTTTCGGTTTATTTAAATGGATATGTTATTTATAAAATATTGTTTAGTAATGTTGACATTTCATTAATAGGTTTTCTAAAGGTTATAAAAATTTAATAATTTAAAATATAATATAGCAAAAGGCGGATAGTATTTTAACTATCCGCCTTTTCTGTCAGCACATTCGCCAAATAAAATCTCCTTTGCTAAAATATAGTTAAAGGAGGCAAAAATAATGGTAAATTTTATTGAAGAACTTTACTATGGAAACATTGAACCACAAAACAAAAAGCGAAGAGAAAGCAGAAATTACAGCAGAGAAATGAAAGTATTCTCTGAAAACGAGGACATACTATTGGAAAAGCTTCCGCTTGAAGACAAGAAATTATTCCTCGAATATGTTGACGCATGGGGGATTGTTGACGGAGAATCCGTCGTGGACAGCTTTGTTATCGGATTCGGATTAGGAGCAAGATTTACTTATGATGTATTCGTTTTGCCGGAAAACCGCTTGCTGAAGGAGGACTGAACATGGAGAAAAAGTATTGTCTGGAACTTGATGGTTATGAGTACAGAATAGTGGTAAATGCTCTGAATGATTTAAGAAATTCTCTTATTCAGCAAGGCAGATATACCGATGTGGTGGATGACATTATGATAAAAATCATAGATACCAAGCCGAAAAGAAAATGGTTTGCAAGGAGGTGAGCACATGGAACAGACGATTCACAATAAACAAAACGGTCTTGATTACACCCTTTGCGGGGATTATTATCTCCCGAACTTTCTTCCTCCGCAAACAGAAGAAAAGGAAATTGGCATATGGGGTCTGCGGCACCTCGGATATATAAAACAGCACAGAAAAGTCCGTTACATAAACCTGCTGACAACCGGAAAACTGAATGCATATCTTGCAGAAATTAATGAGCGTGCTCAAAATATGAAGGCTGCGCTCATCAAACAAATATCTGAGCACGAAGGTGTAAACGAGATGCTCAAAGAGCAAAATCAAATGGAATGGGTTCAAAGAATGAACAGCATCTGTAACCGAGCCGAAGAAATAGTAAACAATGAGATAATATTTCGTTGAAAATTGCATATAAACTTTTCAACGAAACACATAGAAAAAGCTCCCCGATTTTTAGGGGAGCTTTTTTGTTTTAAATCATCCAGATAGGAACAATAAAGTTGTCTGCATTGATTGCAGAAAGTTCGGGCCGCATACAGAGAATCGCGCCCTTGCCGCGGGGAACGGAACCTTTATCAAGTATCGAGAAAGCGCCGATAAGTTCGCTTCCGGGATTTACGGAACGTTTTATCTCAAGAGGATTAAGAACCCCGTCACTTTCCATAACCATATCAATTTCGTTGCTTTCTTTGTCGCGGTAATACCAGATAAGGCATTCCTCGGCGCAGTTATGATAGCTCTTTATAATTTCGGAAACAACGTAGTTTTCGAGAATTGCTCCGTTTATTGCACCGTTTTGAAGAATCTCCGGAGAAGAATATCGGGTCAGATATGCGATAAGTCCGGTATCGAAAAAGTACATTTTAGGGGTTTTAATAGTTCTTTTAAGAAGATTGTTCGAATACGGACGCAAATAGAAAATGATATCGGATTTTTCAAGAACCTGGAGCCAACGTTTTGCCGTATCATCGGAAACACCCACATCCTGAGCAATATCATGAATGTTGAGCATCTGTCCTGCTCTGCATGCCGCTGCTCTGATAAAATCTCTGAACACAAGTTTATCAACGTTGGAAATAAGTTCGCTTACGTCGCGGTCGATATAAGTCTGAATATAGCTTGAATAGAAAACGTTTCTGTCGCTGAACTTTTCACTTACATATCCAGGAAGAGAACCTTTCCAGATTCTTTCGTAAATCTCGTTCAAATCGACAGGGCTTCCGTTTTTTCTGCGTTCCTTCAAAAGTTCGAGGTCAGGCATAAACGGTGTGTTTTTGCCTTTTCCGTATATTTCATGCTGAGAAAGAGACGGCATATGAAGAACAGCAACGCGTCCGGCAAGAGATTCCTGCGCAAGCTCCATCATCTTGAAAGCCTGGGAGCCGGTAAGCCAGAAAGATCCGGGAGCGGCTCCGTTATCAATGGCGATTTTTATATACGAGAATAATTCAGGAGCATACTGAACTTCATCAATAAGAACAGGGATACTGTGAAGCTGAAGGAAAAGAGCGGGATCGTTTTTTGCAAGTCTGCGCTCTTCAAGGTCATCAAGAGTTACGTATTCACGGTCATCATTCATCAGCTGTTTCAGCACGGTTGTTTTGCCGACCTGCCTTGGACCGGTAATCAGAACGCAGGAATATTCTTTTGAAAGCGCGATGATTTTTTCCTCAATATCTCGTTTGATGTACATCATGAGTATCTCCTTTCGTCCGCGTATTCACTACATATATTTTAGTAAAAAGCACACGCCTTGTCAAGGCTAAAATACGATGCAATCGTATTTTAGCCAGAGATTAAAATATTATGCACGTTTTTTGAGTTTTGTCAGAAAAAATATATAGTTTATCTAACAAAATACAAAATCCTATATAAAATTTTTATTGTTCACAAAATATATGTTTTTTAGACAAATAAAAATGTTAAATTTATTTTGTAAAAACAGGAACAATTTGATGCTTTATATGCCATTTAATATTAAGGAGGTGAGAAATCATGGAAGATAACGAAATAATAAACCGGAAAAATGATCTTTTTGCTGTTGGTGTACCACTCTTACGGCATATGGAATATATACCGGCGTTCTTCGCCATACCAAAGGAACTGTTTGAAGGAACCTGGAACGATATTCTGAAATTGCCGAGAGTGCCGGCGGAACTTGTTCTTAACGAAGAATATAGACGAATAATAGAAAGCGATATTTTTTTGAATTTCCTTATGAATTCATATGCGGCGATGATCTGGCCTTTGTTTTGCAGAGGAAAAAACTATGAAGCTCTTTCACCATATGAGCCGACAAAATTTCTTTTAAGCTGCTTTCCGCTTTGGGCTAAAGAGCTGACAGAAATGGGCTTTACCCCGACCCTGCAGGATATGATGATTTGGCATCCGTTTAATATTGTTTATTACCCTTCCGCTATGGAGGTTGAAGAAGCAATTTACGTAATGATGCGAAAAGTCGATGAAAAATATAAATTCAGTGAAATCAAAAAACTGTCAGAGGAAATGCCGTGTTTTGAAGATTTCAGACCGGGAAGTTATGAGATAAGAAATTTCTTCAGAAATTGGTATCACACAAGAACAAAGCATCCCATAATATCGCTCGAAGATTTCAGAAAAACATATGAAGAAAACCATGACGGCATACAGTGGGATGTGGAGGACGAAAGCCGGAACATTGACGAAAATGTTGAGGAATATGTAACATCTCAAATTCTGGTGGATAATTTCAAAGCAACCCTCGACAAAAAAGATCTTGAAATTCTTGAAATGCGTATGGATGGATATACGCTCGAGAGCATTGCGGAAAAACTCGGGTATAAAAACCATTCGGGAGTTTTGAAGCGAATCCGAAAAATCGGTCTGGCTTATCAAAAGTTTACCGGCGAAGATTTCGGATTTGAAAGCAGAAAAATCATATGATAACACCTGTTATTTTCGACAGGTGTTATTTTTATGCAAAAATTCAGAAAAGAGGTGGTTAAAACCATTATACATTATTAAAACCGAAGCCCTTTCGGAAGAAGAAAACGATCTTCTGGATTCGGTGGATATGTTTCTCGGAAACTGACGGCATCAAAGTGATGCCGTTTTTTGATGCAGAAAAATCAAGGCGGCATCATTTTGGCATTACATTTTTTAAGGAGGATTTATTTATGAAAACTTGTTCGATCAGAAAATCTTATTACAACGGAATGTGCACCGATGAATATCAGTATATTGACCGGGAAGGCACTTTTAAAGCAACTCTCGATGACAGATATTGGGGCAACAGTATCAATATTCTTGCCTTTTTCACTCTTTCGGACGGAAGAAAAATTATCGCTTCCTCATGGCAGAAAGACAATTATCTCGGAATACAGGATATTGAGAAAGGAACCAAGCTTTTAATCACTTTTGAGAAAAACAAAAAGGGAATCCCTTATCTCCGAAAGGTTGAAAGAGCAGAAGAGGATAATTCCTGTCTTATGCAATAACAAGCAGGGAACTTGTACGGCAAGTTCCGCTTGTCAGGGGTCACCCCTGAAACCCCGATGAGGAAAGGAGCTGATTTTAATGAACAGAAATGAAAAAGAAAGGACAATGCGGCTGGATTTGAGAGTATCGCCGCAGGAAAAGAAAAAGATAGAATCCATCGCAAAGAAATGCGGGATATCCGTTTCGGAATATATGAGGCAGAGGGCTTTGGGATTTTCTCCGAGGGAGATTCCGCCGGTCGAATTTTACTCCGTGATGCAGAATCTCTATCGGATAAACGAAAAGCTCGATAAATATTCCCCGGAAACGGAAAGAAAACTTGATTCTCTAATCGAAGATATGCGCCTGCAGTTTCTCTCTCCGGGAAAAGAAAATGCGGATGACATAAAGAAATCGGTGGGCGGATAATGGCAACAACGGGATTCTGGCCTGTGAAGAGCAGGCTGAAAGATGTGATAGATTACGCCGAAAACCCGGATAAAACCATTGATAGAAAATGCGTTGATGAGGATTTATGGTACGTTATCCGCTATGCGGAAAATGACAGCAAAACCGATAAAAAGATGTATGTAAGCGGAATAAACTGTTCACCGAAAACCGCATACGAACAGATGAGCGCAACTAAGGCGAGATTCGGAAAGCAGGGTGGAAACGTTGCATATCACGGGTATCAGAGCTTCAAAAACGGAGAAGTCACTCCGGAAGAAGCGCACGAAATCGGAATAAGAACCGCAAAGAGAATGTGGGGAGGAAGATTCGAGATAGTAGTCACTACACATCTCAATACGGACAATATCCATAACCATATAGTCATAAATTCCGTTTCATTCGTTGACGGAAAGAAATACGAAAACCATATCCGCGACCATATCACGCTCCGGGAAGAATCGGACGAGATATGCGAGGAATACGGAAAATCCGTTCTGAAGGATTCTAACTTTTACAGCAATGGCAAAAAGAAAGAATACTGGATCCATAAGAACGGCGGCATGACCCACAGGGATATGCTGAAAAGAGATATTGACGAAGCTCTTTCCGTTGCGATGACGAGGCAGCAGTTCGATTATCAGCTTATGATGCTGGGTTACAAATACGTAAGAAACGGAAACTATGCGCATCCGTCAATCATCGCACCGGGCTGGAAAAGAGCTGTCCGCATAGATTCCCTTGGAGAAAAATATACCGAAGAGAATATCAGGAGGCGTATTTTGCAAAATCCCAACCACCCGAAATTTGAACCGCGAAACTGGATAAGGAAACCGAAGACGCCCCTTTATGAAGTCGAGATAGAATTTAGAAAAGCCATGCAGATGGATACGATTCAGCTTTTGATGCAGATATTCATCGATATGCTTCTGCATGCGCTGAATCTTGATACGCCGGAAAGGAAAAGACCCGTTTCACCATTGCTTCATGATGAGGTACGAAAACTTGATAAGTATAACGAGCAGATAAGGCTTCTTGCCGGATTCAGAATCGAAACCGGTGAGGAGCTTCTTTCATTTATCGAAGAAACCGGAGAAAAGATAAAAAATCTCGAAACAGAGCGGCAGAAAATCTATAACAAAATCCGAAGGGTTAAAACACCCGAAGAAGAGGAAAAATTAAAACAGAGAGCAAAAGATATTTCCGCGGAGATAAAACCTTTGCGAAAACGAAAGAAAACCGCAGAGGAAATTGCGGAAAACATTCCGAAAATCAAAGAACTTTTAAAAACGGAAATGGAAATGGAAGTTTCCGTTTTGGAAAAAGAAAACAACAGGCAACGATCGAGAGAGAGGTAATACACATGAAAAACACAGAAAGATTTATAGAGAATATTGAGATAACGAAACTTCATCCTTTTGAGGGCAACCCATACAAAGTCCGGGACGATGCGGATATGGAAAGCCTTGAAGAAAGCATAAGTGAGCAAGGCATCGCCATGCCGCTTCTGGTTCGTCCTTTGGAAAATGCGGAAGGTGAATACGAGATAATATCCGGGCACCGCAGACTTTTTGCCGCAAGGAAACTTGGACTTAAAGAAGTTCCGGTGATAGTTTATGATATCAGCCGTGAAGATGCCATAGTTATACTGGTGGACAGCAACCTTTTCCGGGAACATGTTCTCCCTTCGGAAAAGGCTTTCGCCTACAAAATGAAGCTGGAAGCGATGAACCGGCAGGGTTACCGTTCCGACTTAGCTTCGACACAAGCTGGGTCAAGGTTCCGTACAAATGAAATCGTAGGAGCAGAAAACAACGAAAGCAGAGAACAGGTACGCAGATATATCCGCCTTACACAGCTTATCGGCGAACTCCTGATACTTGTGGACGAAGGGAAAATCGCTTTTACTCCGGCTGTTGAACTTTCATTTCTGACCGAGCAGGAACAGAGAACTCTGCTTGAGCATGTGGTGCTCAACGACTGTACACCTTCCCTTTCACAGGCGAACCGCATGAAAAAGCTTTCGCAGGAAGGTAAACTCACTCCCGAAGAAATACAGAAAATCATGTCCGAGGAAAAGGCAAACCAGCGGGAAATGTTCAAAGTTCCGGTTGCAAAAATCGAAAAATATGTTCCGAAAGCAAACCGAAAACAGCTTGAGGATTTCGTGCTCAAAGCCTGCGAATACTATGCAAAGTATCTCATCAAACAGAAAGAACGAGAACGGTGAGGTGGAAGCATGGAGTATGAAAGAAATATTTATCAGAAATTTGAAATTGAAAAAGAGCTTTTTGACCTCTATGCAAAGTCGCTTGTGCCGGAAATCCGAAGCTTTTATAACACGGATAAAGGCAAAGAATATTTTGAGCATTGGCTCTGTGCTCATCCGGAATATGACCGGAGAAAAGAAACTTGAGTTAGTACATCCGACATAAAAATGGACAAAAGAAAACCCCTGCAAATCGAAAGATTTGCAGGGGCTACAATAAAAATTGAGTTAATAAAATGTTTGATTTAAATTTCTTGATATTATAATAGTAAAAATGTATACTTTGATTAACGAAAAACAATAACATTTCAACGAATTATAATAAGAGGAATAATTATGATTTTTGATGGACATTTAGCTTTAGAAGAGAAAATTGAACTTCGTAGAGCTGCTATGATGCGTAAACAGAGAATGATTTATGATCAACCTCTACGAATTGGACAATTAGAGTTTGATGCTTTGGAATGTTTAGAACGCATATTTCAGAAAAATCCAACGCTTCCTTTTGTGGAAGTTTTAGAATTGGAAGGCAAAACAGATTCTTATGATCAGGTGCGCATTTATTCGGAACGTACAGTAGATGGTTACTATAAAATTTTTCTTTCCTTAAATGCAATAAATCGTATAAATCACTATATAGAAGAAATTTTTGGAAAGCCTTGGGATGAACTTAGAATAAAAGTTGCTAGAGAACAGAAAGGAATCAATTATTATTGCTACGAAAAATCAATTTATGAATTTCCAGAATTTGAATTTTTTTCATGTTGCAAAACAAATGTAAAAAAGTTTGTTTCTGAAATGGCATTATGGTTTATTGTATTACACGAATATGCTCATATCCAAAATGGGCACTTAGACTACATCGCAAACATGAAAAACAAGGGAATTACAGTCCCGCTAGGAACACAACAGGCTTTAGAATTACATGCTGATATTACAGCAGCAAGCTATCTCTTGGATTTTCTTTATGATGCAGAAAAATATGTTGGAGTAAAACAAATAGTTGTTCAAAATAATGGTAGAGATCCCGGAGTTGCTTTTTGTGATGATGTGGCTTTCACGACAATAGCGGCTTATTTGGCACTTAGATGCTTTTTGAAGGCTGATTATTGGGATGAATTTACCATAGGAATTCATTTGGGGAATCGCGAATCACACCCATTAACCGAATTAAGGATGAGTGTTGTGTTTAATGTTTTTCTTCAAGGAATTATAAGACATTTTGAAGGGGATCCACATCTTCAAAGTATTGCTATTCCTATGGTGAATAAGGTAGAACAGTTTGAGGAATTTTATTTTAAAAATAAAGGTCATAAGGATGAGTGGGTAAAAGCTATTCAATATAATCCAACGCAGTTACTTAGGACAGAAAGTGGAAAAAAATACTACCATGAAATATTTGAAAATATTTTAGCGTTGAATGATCTTTTGGAGCCATATGCTTCTTCATTGGGTCGAATTGAAGGAGAATGGTGCGACTATGATACATTACCAGAGCGATTATTTTGGATCTAAATATTGTTAAATAATATTAGAAAAAACAATTTAATAAGGATGTTTTGTTTGGTGAAATAATAAATTGTTATTTTACATGAAGCGCTGACTACTTAATTTAACCCGTATTCATTTGAATACGGGTTGTTTTTATATGTCAGAAAAATCAAACTCCACACATTCGTCAAAAGAAAAAACTTTCGGTAAAATATTACCAGGTGTAAAAAGGAGGTCAAATATATGAATGTTGTAATTTATGCCAGATTTTCTAGCCACAGCCAGACGGAACAGTCGATAGAAGGCCAGCTGAAAGAATGTTATGCCTACGCTGAAAGGATGGGATATACGGTTGTCGGTGAATATATAGACCGTGCTCAAAGCGGAAAGTTTGATACTCGTACAGACTTTCAAAAGATGATCGCAGACAGTGAAAAACATACTTTTCAGGGTGTACTTGTTTATCAGCTTGACCGCTTTGCCCGTAACAGATACGACAGTGCGATTTATAAAGCAAAGCTAAAGAAAAACGGTGTGCGTGTTCTTTCAGCAAGGGAGAATATCACCGATGACGCTTCAGGAATTTTGATAGAAGGCGTTCTTGAAAGTATGGCAGAATATTATTCTGCGGAACTTGCACAGAAGATACACAGAGGCATGCTGATTAATGCCGAAAAATGTTTATCAAACGGAAGCAATCCCGGTTTAGGCTTTAAAGTTAATAAAGACAGAACTTTTTCCGTTGATGAAGAAGGAGCAAAAATCGTTCGTGAAATATTTGAACGTTATGCAAGAGGAGAAACAAAGGCAGAGATAGTAAAGGATTTGCAACAAAGAAAAGTTAAATCTTCACTTGGAAATGTATTTACATATAATAGCTTAAGTCATTTACTTGAAAATAAGCGTTATATTGGAATTTACATGTATAAAGATATGGAAACTCCGGGGGGAATGCCAAGAATAGTGGACGATGATTTATTTTATAAGGTACAGGATATTCTGAAGAAGAACAAATCCGTGACTGCTCGCACAAGAGGAGAAAACGAATATCTTCTGACGACAAAACTCTTTTGCGGATACTGTAAAGAAATGATGGTGGGATACGGTGGTACCGGAAAATCCGGAAAACAATATCATTATTATATGTGTAGGAAAGCACGCAAAAAACAATGTGATAAGAAAATAATTAAAAAAGAATATATTGAAGATCGAATAGTAAAAGAGTGTCTTAAAATGCTTACGGAGGATAAAATTCAGTATATAGCCAAGAAAATTGCAGAAGAATGCAGCAAAAATCCAGATAATATTTCCGTAAAAGAAATCAAAAATGCTCTGAAAGAAGTTGATTTAGCAATTGAGAATCTTTGGAAAGGAATTGAAAAAGGACAAGCAGTTGAAATGCTGACAGAACGTCTTCATAAACGTCAGGCAGAAAAAGCAGAATTAGAGGAACAGCTTGCCATTGAAAACAATAAAAAAGTTTGTCTGTCTGAAGCACAAATTCTGGCTTTCCTTGATTATATTTGTGAAATGCCTCTAAACGATTTAAACAAACGCAGGGCGATTATCAATATATTTGTTCACTCGATTTATTTGTATGATGGATATTTTACATTGATTATCAATGCCAGTAAAAAACCATTAAACATAGAGAATATACCGTTTGATGATATTGAAGCGGCATTTGATGCGGAAAACTGCGATTTTGGGGAGTGTTCATCTTTGCAGATAACTGCTCCACCACTCAGTTTCACATAGCGTGAAAAATTACAGAATAAGCCACCTGACCAGCATTGCTGGTCAGGCGGCTTATTTGTTTGTTATGCCTTCGATTGCCTCGGCAAAACAAGTTTTCAGGTTTTTGTAAAATGGCAGATGGCGAGGATAGACTGGCCAAAACGGGTATCAGGATATTTTGAAAAAATGCAAATTTCTCCGCGTTTTTCGGTAGTGGAGGGTATATGTTTTTGGTAGGCTCCACCACAGGAAAATACGGCATAAGCGCTACCACCGAACGGAATTTGTTACAGAAAAAGACACCGTGCCCAAACCAAAACACGGTGTCTTTTGTTGAAAGTATGGGAGTTTATTTTATCGGAACGTAAATAAAAGCCTTTTCGCCTTTGTAAAATTCAAAGCACATTTTTTCCTCATCAAATTTCTTTCCGGAAACGGGAAACCATTCGTCAAAAATATGTTTCCAAAGCCGGTTAAGTTCTTCGGAAAGATTTTTATCAAAAACGGAAACTTCCGCTTCAAAAACCGCGTATTCCGCTTTTGGGACTGTAATTGAGAAAAAACCTTCCGGAACGGTTTCGCAATTTGTTTCAAAACCGAAGAAATAACTGAGTTCTCCGTTGTTTTCGGTCGGATGTATCCAGGCGGCAACTTCGCCGAAATCCTCAAGGTTTTCCGGATATGCGGGATATTTTGTAAAATCGATTTTCTTCCAGTATGCGCCGTATTTTTCGCTTTTGATTTCCTCCGGCGGAATTATGCAGTAACCGATGGCGGAAAAAGCATCTTTTTCGATAATGGTCATTTTTTCATCTTCTTTCAGAATATTTCTGCGGTATTCCGAAGCGTTTGTTCCGAAATTTTTTCGGAAAGCCTTTGCAAAACCGGAGGGAGTATCGTAACCTGCCCGAAGGGCTGTTTCCGTTATGCTCATTCCGGCGGCAATGTTTTCCGCCGCCTTTTCAAGTTTTTTGCGGGAAATATATTCCCCGACGGAAATTCCGAAATGCGCCCGGAAAAGGTGGCAGAAATGATAGAGCGAATATCCCGAAATTTCCGCAAGTTCCTTTGCCGTGGGCGGATATTCAAGGTGTTCCCCGATATATTTTTCGCATTTTTCCATTACTTCAATATAGTTCATTATTATGTAATCCTCCGAAAAGGGTGTAAAATCTTCAATATTGCTATTATACAATTTTTGACAAGAAAGGACATGTCCTATCTTGCTGACTTGATTAAAACCGATGGAAAACCGAAAAATATAGTGATATTATTGAATTAATTTAATAATCTGCATTGTGTTCCGGCGTTATGGCTGCAAGTTTTTGCAGGCGCCGGAATTAGGAAATCCGGTGAAAGTCCGGAGCAGTAACCGTTGCTGTATGCGCAGGAGTTTTTTGTTCGCGGTGCGAACCGGCCATTGGGAAACCGAGAAGGTAGAACAAAAAACGCAGGAAAATCAGTTTTTCCCAAATGCGCGAGCCAGAATGTCGACAATGCGTGGAAAGTTTTTTTGCGGTGCGTTTACACCCGAAAAAACAAAGACTGCGGAAAAATTCGGCCGCCGAAGGTTTTTTATCTTCGGCGGCTTCTTTTTTTGCAAAAAAGGAGGAGAAGATATGAAAAACATTTTTAAAAAGGCGTTATCGTTTTTCCTTGCTGTGATAATGACAGTGGGAATGTTCCCGGTAACGGCAATGGCGGAGGAACAATATGTTTATTTTTCCATAAGCCTTGATGACAAATTTCTTGAAGGAAGCGACGGAACGGTTATGGCCCGTGTTCCGGTTGCAGTTTCCGAACTGGAAAATATAAAACTTTCCGATTACGGGCTTTCTGAATATGCCGTTGATAAAAACGGTGACGGAAAGGAGGATATCACCGCTCTGCATCTTGATCTTTATGCCCATGATAAATATTGCGAAAGAAACGGCAAGGAAATTGCGGAGCAGGTGCAGGGTGCTCCCGGAAGCCTTTATTTCACCAGTTTCTGGAGCGGGCATGACTGTAACCTCAACTATTATGTAAACGGAGAATATCCGCTCAATGCCGAACTTTCCGAAAGCTGGGGATATTCCGTAGGTGCAACAGCTGACGTTATCGCGGTAAATCCCGGAGATTTCGTGGATATCATTCTTATGAACAGCTGGAACTTCTGCTGGGATTCCTTTGGTGGATTCCATTATTTCATTGATGAAAACGGAAGCATCAGCCATAAATTTGCGGCAAATGTTGGCGAAGAAATTTCTTTCAACATCGGAAGAGCATACGGCAATCTTATGATGGGCGGAATGACTGAAATCGTTCCGGAGACAAACGGTCTTACCCTTTATTACAGCAAGGACAAAACCGATATGCTTTCGGGCGGCGGAAATACTGTTTTTGACGATGATTACGACGGAACCGTTTCCGTAACCTTCCCGGAAGCGGGAACATGGTATGTCTGGGTGCCCGGAATGTACGGAATGGAATATCCGGACGAAATCGTTTCCGGTCCGGCATTTGCGGAAGTTACCGTTACCGGCGAAGCAGAACCCGAAATCACCCTTTCCCTCGATAAAACCGCCCTTTCAATAACCGAAGGAAAGACCGCGGCAATCACCGCTACTGTTGTTCCGGAAGAAAAAGCTTCGGAAATCGAATGGTTCTCTTCCGATGAAACCGTTGCCACCGTTGAAAACGGAGTTGTAACCGCCGCTTCAAAGGGCGAAGCGACCGTCACAGCAAAAATCGGCGATGTTTCCGCAGAATGTCAGGTAACCGTAACCGAACTTGCGCTCTATCTTTCCGAACTCAGTTTTTCCGAAACCGCAACAGACGAATTTTTTGAAATGAGCCCGGAACTGGGTAACAAAATTTTTGGATATGACGTAAAAGTTCAGGACAGCATCAACAGAATTTTCATAAAAGCAAAACTTTCCGGCGACGCACCGGAAGGTTCGGCCATCACTGCAAAATTTATTGAAACCAAAGGCACCGAACAGGTAATAAACGTAAAATCCGGCAACGAAAAAGGCGTTCTGCTCACAAGAGCGCTCAACAAAGGCACGGTCGGCAACACCGTCACTCTTGAAGTCGGCGCTGAAGGCGATATTCAGACCTATACCATTGAACTTAAAAGAACCCCGAGCCTTACCGGACTTTCTGCCGCGGATTTGGGCGGAAACGCAATTTCTTTCAACGAAAAATTTGCGGTCAGCACCACCGAATATACCGCTTCCACCGGTGAAGAAAAAATCGCCGTAACCGGCGTTCCCTACGACGAAAGCTATACCGTTACTTATAACGGAAGCGAAGACAACGTTGTTTCTCTTTCCGAAGGCGAAAACATAATCGCCGTTACCGTAAAGAATGCGGAAGGTTTTGAAAAAACATATAAACTTAAAATAACAAAACTTGCAAAAGCAAAAATCACTTTCAGCGTAAACCCGAAAAACGCGCTTGTTTATATCAGCGATAAGTTCAACAAAGGCGTTCCCGCAAACGCAAACGGAGAATTTGAACTTCTTGAAGGCGAAACCTATACCTATAACGCAACCGCCTTCGGATATATCGGCAAAACCGCGGAATATGTTCCCTCCGGCGATGCTCTTGTTATGGTGAACCTTGAAAAAGCGCCGGCAGTTTCTTTTAAAGAATACGATTCCAGCTGGCCTTTCTTCGGACTTAACAATAATAACAACATGGTAATCGACCGCCCCACCCCGGTGGTTAAGGAAGAAACCGCTCTTTATTGGGCGAACAAAATCGGAACCGGTTATGATTACGGCGCAACGGGCGTTCCGATACTTGTTGACGATTATCTCTATTGCTACGCCGGCAAAACCATTATGAAAATAGATAAGATAAGCGGCGAAATAATCCAGACCGGAAAAATGACCGGCGGTTCTTCCGCATACGCAATCTGCTCTCTTACCTATGCGGAAGGACTTATCTTCGTCGGACTCAACAACGGCACCGTTCAGGCATTCAATGCCGAAACCCTTGAATCCGTCTGGCTTTATAAAGATCCGCTTAAAGGTCAGCCCAACGCCCAGATTACTTACAGCGACGGCTACGTTTACACCGGATTCTGGAATTCCGAAGACGGTGAAGCGGCTTACGTAGCACTTTCCATCACAGATGAAAACCCGGAAGAAACCGATGAGGCAAAAATCGCTTCCTGGCGCCATATCCAGAAAGGCGGTTTCTATTGGGCAGGCGCTTATATCGAAGGCGATTATCTTTATATCGGAACCGATGACGGCGAAGACGGTTATCAGACAGGATTTGCGCATCTTCTTTCCATCAACAAACACACCGGTAAAGTCGTTGACGACGTCACTATGCCGAACGTCGGCGACATAAGAAGCAGCATCAACCAGACCGGAGGAAAGCTTTATTTCACCTCCAAAGGCGGATATTTTTACGAAGCGGAATATAACCCCAAAACCGGCGATATCGGAAATCTCCGTTTTATCGAACTCCAGAACGGAAACAACGGCGTTCCCATGAGCACCAGCACCCCTACCGTTTATAACGGAAGAGCATATATCGGCGTTTCCGGCAAAGGCCAGTTTTCCGCATATTCCGGACACAACATCACAGTAATCGATATTCCTTCCTGGAGCATTGCGTATTCCGTTCCGACCCAGGGTTATCCCCAGACCACCGGAACCCTTACAACCTATTACGAAAAGATCGACGGTTACGTTTACGTATATTTCTTCGATAACTTCACCCCCGGAAAACTCCGCGTTCTTGCGGATAAACCCGGAATGACCGAACCGCTTAAAACCATCGAAGAAACCACCAACGGAAAAACCTATGAGGTTGGTTACAGCGTTTTTGAACCTACCGGAAAACTTGCCCAATACTGCATCTGCACCCCGATTATCGATGAAGACGGCACCCTTTATTTCAAAAACGACAGCGCAAACCTTTTTGCGGTGGGCTCCGCCGTTGAATATATCGAAGTCACCAAAAACCCGGATAAGATGAGCTATAAACCCGGCGAAGTTTTTGACCCCACCGGAATGGAAGTTACCGCGTATTACTATAACGGAACAGAGCGCGACATTACGGATTATGTAACCTGGTTCGCCGAACCTCTTACCGAAGAGAACGAAAACTTTATGATTGTTTTCGAAAACGTCGGCGGCGATGTAAAACCTTTCGATACCATCGAACTTTCCATCAGCAGCGGTTTTGTTGAGCTTATTCCAGAAAAAGAACCGACTAAAACCAAAATAAGACTCAACGACACCGTAAAATTCGATAACACAATCGATACCCCGGAAACCTTCTTTGTAAAAGACCCCAAGGGCGGCGTTTTCTATGTGGGAATCCTTTCCGATATGGAATACGATGACTTTGAACTCCATGCAAGCGGCTACATCAAAGGTCAGCTTATCGATTTCGACCCGGAAAAATACCGCAGCATCGGCGAAACCTATTGCGTATATAACAGCCTTACCGGAGAAATCGCCGAAAACGTTCTTTCTTCCGGAGCGGGAATCCGTCCCGATAACAAAGCGGAAGGAATGACCTATGAAAAAGCTGTAAAACTTGCAAAGCATCTTAACGACGAAAACAAGGTCACCTATTACAAAGTAAAATGCGAACAGACCGTTTATGTTGCAAAAATAACCGTTCCGGAAAATTACAGCACCGCATATAAATCCGGTACATATAAAATCACCGCGGAAAAAGACGGCGTTAAATATTCCAGCGCGGAAAACAAAATCGTCACCGACGTTTCTATTTTTGAGTATGAATACCTCAAATGGGCAACAGCGAACGATGAAGTCGAAGTCATGGAAGAGGACGCAAGAGGATATTCTTCCTATCTCAGCGATAAATACGGCTACGGAGATGAGAAATATGCTCCGCCCCTTTGGGAAAAACCCACTGTTGTTTCCACCACCGCTTTCCGCGCCGTAAGAGGGAAGAAAATGGTCCTTGCCTGCGGAGAAGGAGTTAAAATCACAATTCCGGAAATCAGCACAATGCAAAGAGGAATTAACTTCATTTATAAAAACACCGTGGGCGAACTTGATGAGGAAAAGAAAACCACCGTTTACAGCCTCAATTTCTTCGGAAAACAGCCGGTTCAGAGCGATTTTACTATCGAATGGAAACTCGGAGTAAACGCCTTTGAACTTCGTGAAAGTTTTAAAATCAAGGTAGAGGAAGAGGACATCATCACTTACTATATTCTTAAAGACGGAAAATATTTCGACGAATTCACAGTCGATTATATGACCGACGATTTGAATGAAGATATCACCATCACCCTTGAAAACGAAGGCGGCACCACTCTTGGCAATTACACAATTACAACCAAAAAACCTGCGGATGCGGATTCTGCCGATGATTCCGAGGAAATCAACCCCAACACAGGCGCACCGATTTTTTAAAATAAAAGGAGCTTATCATGCTCAAAAAGAACTTGGTTAAAATATTGAGCACGGCGATAATTTTCGCCGTGCTCATCGGCATAGTTATAACAATTTCCGGTGCGGCAAAGGCGGCTCCGGAAAAGGAATTTGGAGAAACCGAAAAACTTTTGCCGGACGTTATTTTCGGTTCAAAAGGCGAAAATATATTGCCGAATCAGATTGAAACCGAAGGCGAAAACGAAGAAAATCCGCCGAAGGAAAACCAGATTACAGAGATTCCGGAAAGCATTCCGGAAACGCCGAAGGAAGAACAGAGCGAAAATAACCAGCCAAATATCGATAAAGTTACCGAAGAAAGCGGAGGAAATTCCGCCGGAAGCGGCGAGGGAGATGTTTCCGGCGAAGGAACCCCGGGCGAAGTTACGGTTGTTACAGATTTGGAAAATAAAATCGTGACTTCGGCGGAACTTTCCGGCGATATGTTCGGATTTTTTGCCTATATCGAAAACAAAAGCGAAAAACATTCGCTTACCATAAATTTTAAAAGTTCAGTCACCTCTTTTTCCGGCGAAAATCTTGTTACGTCGGATGATTATTACGAAACAAAGCTTGCCCTTGGGGCAAACTATTTTACCATTTACCTCGAAGAGGACGGAAAAACCGTTTCATCCGTCCAGTATATAATCACCTATCAGGCGGCGAAGGCGGATTCTTCGAATCCCGACGTCGGCGAAGGGGTTTCGATAGTAACAAACCTCGACGGATATGACGAGGTTATGACCAACCGCTATTTCACCTTCACCGTTTCCGCAAGAAGCAGCGGAAAGGTAATCTATTCCGACCATATCGAAGTCACCCTCGATGGAGTTGTTGTGGATTCGCCCACCGGTTCTTCAACTTTTGAATACGTTCTGAACTTTGGGCCGGAAGATACCCACCTTGTGACGGTTCTTGCCTGGGACGACGAAGGAAATTCCGCTTATCGGGAATATGAAGTTAAGTTCAAAGGCAGCAGCGACGGGGATTCCATAGGCGTTGCATACGTTGTGATAGACGCCACCACCGCAGGACTTGGAATAATCGGAGAATATGAGATCGAAATTCTGCAGGGCGATACAGCTGCAAAAAGCCTTGTTTCTGCGGCGGATTTTATGGGTCTTTCGATCCATTATGACGGCAGTACCGAAAGCGGATTTTACGTTCGGGGAGTAAGCGGATTCGGCGGCGTTCCGGAGGTTCCGCCGGAACTTTGGGAATGCGTTTTGCGTGACGGACTTTCCCTTACCGGCGCTCCTTCCGGCGGACTTTTTGCGGGAGATTTCACCGCAAACTCCGGCTGGATGTATTCCATAAACGGAACGCTCTATCCGGGAAAAGGCCTTTCCGCCTATAACCTTTCGGACGGGGATACCCTTTATCTTCGCTATACCGTCGCGGAAGGAAAGGATATCGGCGGCTCCGGCGGAGGAAACGGAAATCTTGCAGGTTACTGCGGAATCTGGAGCGACGGCGGTTATTATGAACTTGAACACGAATACGTTGAAATCGACCGGGGAACCGATTATATCGAATATGAATGCGCCATTTGTGAAAAGCATTATACCGAGGAAATTTTGCCCGAAGAACCGGAAGAACACGAACATGAATATTACGAGGTCGAACGGGTTGAACCCACGGAAACCGAGGACGGATACGTTATTTATGAATGTGAATGCGGGGATTGGTACGAGGAAATTCTTCCGGCAACCGGCACCGGCGATGAAGAAGATTTTGAGGAAGGAAGCGAAGAAGATGAAGAAAATCCATAAAATATTTGCGTTTGTTCTTGCTTTTTTAATTTTGTTTTCCGGCTGCAATGCCGAAAAACCGGAAGAAACCACCATTGATATTGCGGTGAACACCGCCATCGGGCAGAAAAACCTTTTCGGCGTTAAAGAAAACAAAAATCTCCTTACCGGAAATGAGGGTTTTTCCGCCGGAACGGCAATCTGCGACTGGACCGCCATAGCATATAAAGAATTCGGAATCGAGGACGATTTTGAAGGCTATCTTTCCGAACTTGAGCAAAAAGTCACCGAAGAATATGCCGCGGAAGGCGGGCTTGATTCAACAAAAGCCACCGAATGGCACAGAACCATCCTTGTTGTAACCGCTTTGGGCGGCGACGCAACCGCTTTCGGAACTCATCCGGACGGAACGAAGATAAACCTTGTGGCGGACGGAATTTATAATTATATAAACGAAGACCTTGCGAACCAGGGTATAAACGGATTTATCTATGCGCTTCTCGCTTTGGATTGCGGAAAATATGAAATTCCCGAAGGAAGCAGATATACCAGAGAAAGCATAATTGAATCACTTATAGCAGAACAGCACGAGGACGGTTCCTTCGGATTCGGAAGCCGTTCCGACGTTGATATGACCGCAATGGCGCTCCATGCCCTTGCGCCCTATTCCAACGAACCGGAAATCAAAAAAGTTATCGATGAGGGAATCGCTTTTCTTTCTTCGGCACAAAACGGCGACGGAAGCTTTTCCGGAATGGATTCAAAAACTTCCGAAAGCATAAGCCAGGTTATAATTGCCCTTTGCGCCAACGGAATCGACCCGAAAACGGATGAAAGGTTTATCAAACACGGAACCTCCGTTTATGATGCTCTTTTCGATTTCCGCCAGAAGGACAAAACTTTTTCCCATACTCTCGATTTTGAAAAAGGCGACGCCCTTGCAACGGACCAGGCGATGATCGCTTTTATGGCGCTTATCAATTTTGAAAACGGAAAAAGCGGCGCATTTATCTTTACAGATTAAACGGAGGAAACAAAAATGAACGAACTTGCTGAAAAAATTCAAAGCGAAATAAAAAAGGTAATCATCGGAAAAGATGACGTTATAAAAAAGGTGCTTATGGCGGTTCTTGCCCAGGGCCACGTTCTTATGGAAGACGTTCCGGGGGTTGGAAAAACCACCATGGCCATGGCTTTTTCAAAAGTCCTCGGACTTGAAAGTAAAAGGGTGCAGTTCACTTCCGATACCATGCCTTCGGATATAATCGGTTTTTCCGTTTATGAAAGGGAGCAGGGAAAGCTCAGCTATAAACCCGGCGCGGTTATGACTAACCTTCTTCTTGCGGATGAAATCAACCGGACTTCCAGCAAGACCCAGTCTGCTCTTCTTGAAGCAATGGAGGAACGGAGGGTTACTGTTGACGGAGTTACCCATAAGCTTCCGGAGCCTTTCATCGTTCTTGCGACCCAGAACACCGCGGGTTCCGCAGGAACCCAGATGCTTCCTTCCTCCCAGCTTGACCGTTTTATCATCAGGACGAGCATGGGCTATCCGGACCTTAAAAGCCAGATTGAAATTATGAAGGACCGCCACCACGAAAACCCTCTTGATAAAGTTGTTCCGGTGACGGATATCAAAACTCTTAACGGACTTATTGCCGAAGCGCAGAACGTTTTTGTTGCGGACAGC
This sequence comes from Oscillospiraceae bacterium, assembly GCA_017536625.1. Classification (GTDB taxonomy): domain Bacteria; phylum Bacillota; class Clostridia; order Oscillospirales; family Ruminococcaceae; genus UMGS1668. The sequence goes on from JAFXGY010000048.1 coordinate 67,492, forward strand.
GTTTATGCCTATGCTTCGGAACTTGTTGAGGAAACCCGCCATAATGCATATATCCAGCTTGGAATCAGCCCCAGAGGTGCGCTTGCACTTTGCCGCGCCGCAAAGGCTTTTGCCTTCCTTGAAGGCAGGGATTACGTTATTCCCGATGACGTGGAAGCGGTTTTTGGCGACGTTTGCGCCCACAGAATTTTGCTTGAGGCTAAGGCAAGACTTCACGAACTTTCCGCGGAAGAAATTCTTTCGGAAATCACGAAAAAGGTAACCAAGCCGGAAATCACGGAGTTTAAAATAAAATGAAAAAAGAAATCATAAAATCCGCGGTTCTTTTTGCGGTTTTTGAAATTTTTCTTCTCGGGGTTTTTGTTTTGCAAAATTCCGCCTTTGCTCTTTTTGCGTTCCTCGTTTTTCTTTTTCTTGCGGCGGCAAGTTTTGGAACAACCTTTGCGGTAAAAAACAAAATTTCCGCAAAGGCGGTTTTGCCGCCCACCGCGGAAAAAGGAAAAGATTTTGCGGGAAAAATCATTTTTGAAAACGGTTCCGCTTTTCCGGTTTTTAAAGCGCATTGCGAAGTTTTGGCAAAAAATAATCTTACCGGCGAGGAAAATACAGTAAATATCTGCCTTTTCTCAATGCCGAAAAGCAAAACCGAAGCGGAATTTGCACTTTCTTCTGAATTTTGCGGATACATGACCGCAAAAGTTGAACGGATTTATCTTACTGATGTTTTTGGTTTTCTGCCGGTTGCGGTTAAAAATTTCAGCTCCGCAAAAGGAAAAACAACCGTTCTGCCGGAAACTTTTGCGCCGGTAATCGTTTTCGGAAAGGTTCTTCCGGTTCCGGAAGAAAGCGAAAGCTACGCCACGGATAAGAAAGGAAACGATTATTCCGAAACCTTTCAGATTCGGGAATATGCTCCCGGCGACAGCATAAAGCAGATTCACTGGAAGCTTTCGGAAAAGCTTGACAGAACCATAGTCCGCGACCCGAGCCTTCCCATTGCCAAAAACATAATGCTTTTCTGGGATAAAACCGCTCCGGCGAATCCCAAAGAAACGGATTCCATGGCGGAGGTGAGCTGTTCCGTTGCACAAAGCCTTCTTCGAAGCGGATATGAATTTTTGCTGGGCTGGAACAGCCACGACCGCATTGAAACGGCGGAAATAAAGACCGAGGAAGATCTTCTTGAAGCGATTCCGAAGATGATAAAGTTTGCCGGTGAAAAACCGGAGGAAGGTTTTGAAGGCATTTTTGAACATTTCGGAAAAATCATCTGCACCGCAAAAGAGCCGCCGGAAAATCTTTTGGCGAATGAAGGCGCAAGCCTTATTATCTGCGATAAATCCGCCGCCGGAGCAAATATAATTCCGTTCGGCGCGGAAAGTTATACAGAAGATCTTGAATTTATGGAGCTTTGATATGAAAAAAGAAAGTTCGATAAAAATAAATATTCTGCAAAAAGAAAAAAACGCCATGGAACTTTTGCCGGAAGCTCTTGCGGTTTTTGCCGCCGCAGGAGGCTTTTCCGCAATGCTCATAAAAGCGTTTTCCGTCGGAATAAGCCCCGCTTTCGGACTTCTGATTGGTGTCGCGGCGGTGGTTTGCGTTTTCTTTTCCGGAAAGAAAACCGGTAAATTTGCACCGCTTGCCGTTTCGGCAATTTGTATTGCGGCGGCGTTTGCTATTCCGGTGCTCAGGAACGGACTTCTGGTGCTCGGCAATAATCTTCTGGAATTTTTGACCGCCGCCACCGGAAGAATTAATCTTCCTTTTGAAGTTTCGGGAGAAAGCCTGCCTGCGGTTTCGCTTTTCTTTTTGCTTGTCGCAATCTGCATTCTGATAAAAAATCCGGTTGTTTTGGCCTTTGCGGCAGCTTTGACCGCGGCCGGTTTGCTCATCGGATTTTTGAGCACGGATTTTTGGTTCCTCCTTTTCCTTTTTGGAATTGCAGGAATTGTGTTCAATGTTTTTCTGCCGCTTTTCGGCAGAAAAACAACCGCAAAATCCGCGGTTTCGGTCTTTGCGGTTCCGGCTGCGTGCGTTTTGATTTGCGCGGTGCTCATAAGTTTTGTTCCGGCGGGATTCGGCGAAAATGTCCGCTCTCCTGCTGAAAAAACGGCGCACAGCATTATTTTTGACAGCAAAACTAACGCAATGCCGGAAGGGGATTTTGAAAATCTCGGCGCTTTCGATAAAAACGATGCTCCTGCGCTGGAAATCACCATGGAAAAACCGCAGAAACTCTATCTCAAAGGCTTCATCGGCGAAGTTTATAATGGCTACGGTTGGAAAGAAATCGAAAACGAAGACCTTGCGGAATATGCAGAGGATTTTTATATTCTCCACCGGAACGGATTTTTCGGCCAGTCGGCGGTTTCTTCCGCTCTGGAAGCAGCCGGAAAACAGGAATATTCCGCCATGAGCATAACCAATCTTTCCGCGTGCTCAAAAAGAGCATATCTTCCGTACGCAGTTTCAAATGCCGGTTTTAACAATTTTGAAATCGGCGACGCGAACACAAATTCCTTTGGCAAAGGCTATGAAATAAGTTATATTTCCGGCGGTCTTTCCGAATGGTACAAGGCGCAGGTGAATCTTTCGGAAAAGCAGGGCGCTGACACTTTGGTCGATGAGCACCTTGCAAACGAACAGCTTTATCGGGAATTTGTGAAGGCTAATTACCTTGTAATCACCGAGGAAGCATACGCCGCAATCGACAGAATTTTTGAAGATTCCAAAGCCGCAACCGCTACGGAAATCATCAGCGAAATTCTTCTTTATCTCGAAAAAGGCGTTACATACGACGAGGATTTTTCGTCGAATGGCGGAACGGATTTTGCGGCGTTCTTTCTTGAAAAATCCGCAAGGGGATATTCCGTCCATTATGCCACCGCGGCAACTCTGATGCTCCGCTATTTCGGAATACCCGCAAGATATGCCGAAGGATATTTCCTTCCGGCAAAAGAAGCGGCGGAATTTGAATCCGGCGAAACAATAATCCTTACAGAAAATCACGCGCACGCCTGGGCGGAATATTATCTCGAAGGTGTGGGCTGGATTCCTTTTGAGGTAACGCCCGGATATATGGACGATGAACTTGAAAAAGCCGCTTTCAGCACAAACGGCGAAAGCTCGAAGCGCTATGAACAGAGTAATCTTCCGGAAACGAACGTTGAACAGGACCGACCCAAAGACGATATCACCGAAGCTGAAAAGGATTATACAGTTCTGATTGCCGTTTCGGTGAGTGTGTTTGTGCTTGCGGTTGCTGCGGCGGCTGTTTATGTTTTTGTGATGCGTAAAAAGCTTAAAAAAGCGCTTTCTGCCATTGATAACGCCGACAACAAAACCGGCGCCGCAATGCGCTTTGGTTATGCGCAAAAACTTTCGGAAAACGCAGAACTTACTGCGGAAACGCTAAGAACCTGCGGATATTCCCCGGCTTTTGAAATAAACAAAGAAGCCCTTTTCAGCAAACACCCGATAACTGATGATCAGCGAAAAACGGTTGATGTTTATGCGGAAAAGATTTTTGCTGAATGCAAAAAGAAATGGAGCCTTTGGCAGAAATTAAAAAACAGGTTTGTAAAATTTATTTATTGATGCGATACGAAGGAAGAATGAAAAACCTTGGTCGTGTGACCTGAATACCATTGAAATCTATTCCAATATGCAAATTCATACCCGTGACTACCCCCGGAAACAGCAGTTTCCCCCCGGAAATGGCCAAAAATCACCAAAAACAGGCCGTTTGGACAGGGGTTGGTGGAGGGTAATGGTCAAAAACGTGGTTTATGGATTTAGTCGCCATCCCGGTTTTTGCAAGCGTTTTGAGCACGTTATCCATATGGATTTTTCCGTGTTATTGGGCAGTAACGGGTCTCCGTGACTCGCCATTAACACGTCCAGCATAAAATTACAAAAAAGCCACTTAGCGAAGCTTTGCTTGCTAGGTGGCTTATTTATTTGCTTTGGCTAGGCGATAGTCTTTAGGATGAATTTGTGTTTTTTTGTAAAATGGGAACGATAAGGCAATAGTCGGCAGGACGGCTGTTCAAGCAAAATAATTAAGACGTAAATTTTCCGTGGAAATGGAAAGGTACGGCGTTTTGGAAAAACGGCGTGGAAATAAGTTTGTAAAATGAATAAATTGGTTTTGGAAAGGGGGGACTCTTACTCGCCTCTACCACTTAGTTTCACGTCAAATAAAAAATTATAGAATAATCCACCTGGTCAACCTTTGCTGGACAGGTGGATTATTTGTTTGTTATGGCTAGGAAAGCCATAAACCATTGCAAAAATATGAAATTTTAATGTTTTTAATATCTTTACAATTTTCTCTTTAAAACTAATTCTTCAGAGCTATCTGAATTTTCTTCATCGGAATTAAACCCGTAATAATCCATAACTTTACCATCCCTTACAATCAATCCGTCACGTAAATGTTCTAACTCTTCTTTAGAGAGCCCTTGCGTAAACTCATCAAATTTATTTTCAGAAAAAGTATCATCAGTATTTATATCACAATCCAAAAATATATCCTTATCATCATTAAATATATCTGCACTTTCATTTTTTGTTTCTAATTCGTCCAAGGACAGTAATTCAATTTCATCATCATTCAAGTGATTTGCATGATATACTTCGACATCGGAAACTTTCTTCTCTTTCCATAAATCATCTATTCTTTCAACTTCTTCTTCTGATAATTTTGATGCGTGGTATTTACCATCATCTATCTCATCCAGACTAAAATCCTCAAAAATCGTTTTATTAACAGAATCTATACAATCTTCGGATTCATAATCGGTAACAGAATCAAAATTATCATCAATATTAGAATCGACAATATAGTCATCATCAAAATTGCACATTTTAAATACTCCCTTTATTCTACATTCTATTTATTCATTTTGCTGTGGGAACTTACCTATTATCGCTGTCAAAACACCTCGGTTTATAGCAAACGGTAATTCTCTGGAACATCTTCTGTATAATTTTATTCTGGTACAATCTACTATTTGCCAATATGCTTCTCCTGTATAATTATCAAAATAATCTTTCATTAAAATCGGTAAATGGAATAAACATTTCTTTAACGCAATCTCATCAATAAGCGATTTATGATACTTACGGAATGTTTTGGCGGCAATATAGTCTGCATCTGACCTTATTAAAAAATTACACTCGTTTTTGCATTTTTCGCAAAGTTCACATTCTCTATATGGACGTAACAATGCTTTTTTATCTTTCCAATATACAATTCGCTCAGCAATTTCGGAATCGCTCACAACAAGGCGGATGTTGCTTTTTTTGCGCACATCTTCTGTATGAATTGCCTGAGCAGAAGTTAATTTATGATGATAGATAAAAGCCTCACCGGATTCAAGTGTTGAAAGTTGCTCTTTCTCTTTTAAACCCATATTAGAACTATTGGCAATAATTTCTTTTTCTGCTGCCTCCACAAGTCTAAATGCTACTTTAACATCCGTATTTGCAACAATCCTTCGTCCTATACTTACGGCAGATTGATCCGCTATAATTATACCGACTCCGTAAGAGCGGATAGCTACAATCATGTCTTCCAAAGATTTTACTGTACTTCCTTCAGAATCCGCTTTGTCTTCCGAAGAAAATGTTTTTCGATTATCACCGAGTAAAACATGTGCCTCATCAATAAGAAGAATGTTTTTTAATTTTCCGTCGCCAGATTGATTATTGTAAGTATACACACATACCATAATCAAAATCAACGCCATTAAAAGTGCTTTCTGCTCAGAATTATCAATAGAACTCAATTCAAGGATCGTTGGTTTCGTCAACAAGTCCTCTATAGAAACAGTGTTGATTGTGTCATAAATATTACTGTTTTGCTCAATTAAATTAGTAAGACGCAAAACTCCGGCACTTTCCATTTTTCCGCGCACAGTAGGATCGGAATAGGTGTTTTTAATTTCTTCTTTAAATACAAGAATAAATTCATTAAGTCCGAAAACTTCTGTACCCTTATCCCCAAGCATGCTGTAATCTTTCCATCCATATTGTAAATAACACTCTTTTATAGATTTATAAAAAACAAGATCCAATGGACTCGGCATAGAAAAAGCCGCTTTGAAAGCACTTGTTAGACTGGATATATATTGCTCTATGCGAATGCCTTTCGGAGGGATGAATGGATTGATAATGAAAGGAGAAACATGATTTTTTCCAGGTGTAAAAATTTGCAATTCCTTGATTTCATCAATCATCGCACGATATTCATTTTTTGTTGGTTCAATCGCAAGGAACGGAATATTGTTTTTATAAAATTGCATAAGCAAATCCATAGAAAAAGTTGTTTTACCTGAACCAGGAGAGCCTACAATCATCGCGTGCTTTGTAAAATAATTTATCGGGCAGCCGATAGTTACTTTTTTCCCTTTAGATATTGCATTTCCAAAAATAATACCTTTTCCATCCACAACCTCATCTGCAAATTGAGTGTAGGTTTGATAAATTATATCATTTTTAAGCGCTACCATAGATTTTTCGTATATAGGAAGCCTAAAAAAAGCTGCAGCTTCATCAAGCGAAATTATATAAGGAATTCTTTTCAACTGTGCTTTAAAGGGAATTATTTTTTCAAAACGTAAATCCCTGTATTTGTATTGTAATTTTGTGTTTATATTCCAAACATAGTTTGGAAAAACTTTTGAAAGATTTATTTTTTCTCCTGTAAGATCAACACAAGCAAAATCAGCGGAAATGGTTTTTTCTGTTCCTAATTGCAAAAAGCTGATCAGTTTTGAAGAAATGCGTTCACATGTCTCGCTCTGTCCAAAAACAAGCATATTATATAAAAATGCAGGTGATGTTTTACGCTCGTTGTAATATGTATAGAAACAGCTTGGTGCCGTTGCTGCCAAATCTTTATAAAGTTGATTGTTAACAACCGTTCCGGATGAAAGTCGTACCAATTCATGGGTCAATTCGTTTATTATTGATTTTTCTTTTTCAGAAAAAAACGTTGGAAACAACTGAAAAGATATTGCCGATGCTTCCGTTTCACTCATTGTTTCAATAAGAGAACTGAAATTATCAGTATTGCCTCCAGGGATTATATCAGTAAAATAATAAGGATAAGCTGAGACTGAATCAGTGGCGTATTGTTCTTTTTTAACAATTCCACAAATGCGCTCACTGTTTATATTTCCGGCCAAAGCAATCATATCTTCAACTTCAATTTCTTCAGCAATATACTGATGAGAAGAAAGCATAGATATAAAATGTTTTTGCAAACGATTGATAACGGCTTTTATGGTTTCTTTATTAGAATCTATTTTTCTCAGTATAAAGAAAACTCGAACATAGGAATCGAACGACTGGTTTTCTGCTTTTTCTGTAAGCAACAGCAATTCAAACGCTGTTGTCTGATCGCCCAGTTTATAAAGTTCTGAAAGAGTTTGTTTAAAATTTTTTAAAATATTAGTGTTAAACAAATCTTTTTCTGCAGCAATTGAAGGCGCCTCAGGATACGAAAGAATTTCAAGCACACTTACTCCCAAATATCTACTATCTTTTAACTCATAAAGTTTAGTGGGCATTGTTATTCCCTCCTGCTTTTTTATTTCTGCAATTGTCTATCTACATACTTAAAAACATCTTTTCTGTTATTCTGATACATATCCGCAAAAATAGCCTCTCTGTTTTCTGCCAGATATTTTTGCTTTGTCTTGCTCTGTTCCAATTCTTTTTCCAACTCTTTTACAGAAGATTCCAGCTTTTTACACCAAGAGAGAAGGTTTCTTTTTTTCTCTTCGGCAGAATTTAATTCTTTTTTCCACTTTTTTTGAGGGATAAAAATAGAAATTATTGTATTAACAACAACCCCAACAATAAAACCGGGCAAAGCAAAAAGCACACCCAAAAAAAGGCCCAGGCCCAGGATCTCCCCCCCCTCAATTATTCCTAGAACAACACAACAAAACAAAGGTCCAAAACTAAATATACCTAATAGGAAATCCGAAAAACTATCTGCTTTTTTTATTTTTTTCTCAATGATTTCCTTTTCCTTAACAGCTTGCTCAAGTTCTAATTGGCTGCCGGTATATGCCTGATAGGCATCATTGAAACGTGTCTCAGCTTCCTCAACTTGTTTTGAGATAATTTTATCTGCATCATCAATTGCTTTTTTCAGTTCACTTGTTTTTTCAGATTCTTCTTTTGCAATCTGAGCATCCGCTTCTTCAATTCGCCCGCTGATAATTTTGTCAAGCTTATCAAATTCTTCTTCCGGCGCAAGCTTTTTAAACGCAGATAACTTTTCCTTAACTCTATCACGTTCAAAAGAACTGTACAGTTCTTTTGCATTTTTATATCCATACTGGTAATAAATCGTTCCCCACCAGCCACGCCAGTCGTCCGGAAACTTGTCAACAAGTTCACGATATGATTCCAACGCTTTTTGAATATTTCCGATTTTTATGTATGTTTCGGCGCTTGTATTGAGTCTTTCTTTTTCAAGCTCTATATTAAGAACCAGTTTATCCGTGTTGATATTATTCGTGACGCTACTATATGTATTGTAGTTGTTTATCGCTTTTTCCACAACAAAAGCGTTTCCGCAGCTTTCGCATATTGCTGCCTCTTTGCTTGAATCTATCTTCAGTTCAGCACCGCATATTGTACATTTGGCCTGCACAAATGGCATAATATCCACCTCTATCCTAGTTTTATTTCAGCATTTTACATTTTTTCTTTTCTCATTGCCAGAAGTTCAATCGCTCGGCGGTATTCTTCTTACGTTTATTTACAATTTTATTTTCTATGCAAGCTAGTTTAACGCTAGCCATAGAGCCATTGAATCTGATCTTATCCGCCAAGACAATAATACTGGTTTTCATAGCATTATAATTGCATGACATATAAAGCAGTTCCAAATCAGTTTTTAAAAATTTAATACAAAAAACTTTCTGTGAAAATTTTTCATCGTTTTTTAGCCGTTACATTAACAACTTCAGTTGCAAAATATTCGAGAATAAAAAATGCAAGCTACACGACGTAAACCATAACAGCAATATATAACAGATTGTTTTAATTTTTCATGCTCACACATTTCCTATTTAAATCGAGTCTAGAATTTCCTGCATTTTTGCATTATATTGCTCTTCGGAAATTTTACCTTTCAGTTTTTCCAATTTTGCAAGACGGATATCGATTTCTGCTACTTCTTTGCTTGAATCCGCAAAACTTTCTTCTTCTTTAAGTTCAATCATTTCTGGCATATCGTATTGAGTTTTATCCGTTTCAACAGTTGTATCCTCACCAAGAAAAGCATCGACATAATGGTTCGCTACACCAGAGATAGGGCCGGCCATTCCAGCCATCATTCCTAATCCGATTCCAGCATTGGAAAAATTACCAACACCTTCATTTTGTGCGAGAGCTAATGCGATTTTTGCGCCTTCTTCAATTTTGAAATTTATTCCCTGAATATCTCTGCTTTCTTTTAGTCCCTCTGCCTCCTTGATTTTGATTTGCTTGTTTGTTTCCGCGTTAATTAGTTCTACACTACTTTGTATATTTGCTTCCCAAGGTCTAGTTATTACGTCACCTTTTAACTTTTTAATCTGGCAATAAACTGGATCTTCGTCAGGGGTAACCAAATTTTCAATCCAGAATTTACTTATCTCTACTCCATAATCTTCAAATTCATCAGAAAGTCGTTTCTGCATTTCTAATGACAGTTCCTCCTGAAGTTTCTGAATGTCATAAATATCCGGTTTTTTCTCTGAGAGTATAGTCGATAAAAATGTTTTAATTTTTGTTTGTAACGGAGCATTTAAAAAGCCTTTTAAAGTTAACTGAGATAAAGATTGCGCTGTACCAACAACTTTTACCAGAAGTTTACGAGAATCAACGATTCTCAAATTCATAGAACCGGACGCGCCAATCGGAAACGGATAACCATTATAATGGGGGTCTGCATAGTTTATTTTACTGCTCATTCCCCACGGAATACCCATCTGTTCAGTTTTATTTATAAAATAAATTTCGCAGTGAAAAGGTGAGTTTCCTCCTGCAACAGATTCAACTACTTTGCGAAGCAATGGAATATTTTGGGTTTTCAAAGTATAACGGTCTGGCTTAAATAAATCTAGTGCTTTTCCATCTTTGAAAAAAACTGCTTCTTGTGATTCGTGTACAATTAACTGTGTACCGTAGTTGAAATCTTCTATATGATGCTTCCAAACAAAAGTCGAATTATCTCCTTCATATTCAATTACCTGAATAATACCTGACATTTTAACTCCTCCTAAACATATCGTTATTCAACTATCACAAAAGTTCAAACAAAGTTGTTGATTTAAATATACAAAAGTTCTATTTTTTTATAAAAATAGTATAACTCAATACCTAAGTAAATGCAAATTATTTTATATCTGCTTCTAGGTTTCATCCTTGCATTTTTTGTATTTTAGTTATACAAAAACTCCTTATTTTATCAAGCTAATAGAGGAATCTTGAGCACCGTGCGCAAGATGAGCACGAAAGCCTTAGGTTTACGTTTCCGTAAAAAAGAGGCTTTATAAATCGATCTATCAATCAGTTTCACATAGTGTGAAAATTTACATAACAAGCCATTTGGACAACAGTTGCTTGCTAGGTGTCTTATTTGTTTGTTATGACTAGGAAAGCCATAAATCATTAAAATAGCGTATTTTTGATATGTTACCGACCGAGGATAGAGTCGACAAAAGCGGCATGTGGGTCATATAACGATGAAATGAAATTTTTGCGTTTTCGGGTGGTGGCGGTATTTTAGGAAAAAACTGTATGAGGACAAGTTTACAATGAAGCGTAATAGATTTACAGGGTTTGGAGGAATGTAAGAAAATTAAAGTTTCGAATAAAATTAATTCTGTATTGTACACATTAAAGCATATTGATTTTTATTAGTTTTAACGCTTTAATTAACTTAAAAGCTAATTAGCTATTAAGTTAATTATATGGAGGTGATATAGTGGCAGAATCATATGGAAATTTGCTTTGTGAGGCTCGCAAGCATCACAACCCGCCAATGTCTGCAAAAGAGCTTGCGAATAAATTAGAAGTTAAGCCACCATTTATTACTGATTTAGAAAAAGGACGACGTTTGCCCTCCCTAGATACCCAGAAAAAAATTAAGAAATTATTGGCATGTGAAAAATATCCAGATTATTTATTTGATGATCTTGCCGCTAATAACAACCATGATATACGCATCGTTGCTGAGGATTTATCACATGCAATACGAAAAAAAGCTGCTCTTAGAAAATTGATTCGTATAATTGTCAAGAAAAAACTTACATCCAAAGCAATTGAAACGTTGGCCGCCAATATAGGAGAAACTAATTATGATATTGAATGAACTATTTAAAAACACTACCTATGATGGTACCTTATTTTCTGACGAATCCAAAACCGTTGTAGAGGCTCTTGTTTCCATGAAATCAGTTCGTGGAATTGAAATCCCCATATTAAATGTTTAATCCGTGAAAAGGAAATAAAACTTACTCCAGAAGAAGCCGTTCGCCAATTATATATTTATAAACTTATTAACGAATATGGTTATCCCAAGGATAGAATACAGCTTGAAACTCCTATTCATTTTGGTCGTGAAGTCAAACGTGCCGACATCACAATCATGGACAAAGATCGCCCTATTGTCCCATACATTATTGTTGAATTGAAAAAACCGAAGCTCACCGAAGGTAAAGAGCAGTTAAAATCTTATCACGTTTGCCTTTCATTAGGAATCGACAGGCGTGATGCTATTGCACGAGAATTACGCACGCATAACGATTGGAAGCAATTAAGTGAAATTCAAGCAAAGCAATGTAAATCAGAATAACCCCCAATAATATCCGCACCAAGAAAAACTTTCACAGTTTTTCTTGGTGTTTTTCTGTTTATAGCGGTACATTCGACTGTTAAACCGCCTTTGAGTACAATTACGGTAGAAAATCAAAGGAGGTTACAATATGCGGGATAGAAAGTATTACATAACGCTTGATGATTTTGAACGGCGGGTGGTTGTGAACTGCCTGAACGAAATGCGGAACAATCTGATCGCCAATGGCAAGTATACCGATGCGGTGGATGAGGTTTTGCTGAAAATCATTGATGCGAAACAAAAGAAATTCAAAGTAATCTACAAGGAGGCGTAATTTTATGGAAAAGTACATTTATAATGAACAGACGGGCATTAGCTACACTTTATGCGGCGACTATTATCTGCCTGATCTTACCCTTTCCGATGAAGAAAAAGGCGCAGAAATCGGTGTATGGGGACAGAGGCACTTACGGTACATTAAACACCACCGAAAGATTATATATCTCAATCTGCTGACAAGTGGCAAACTGAACGGATACCTTGCTGACCTCGACAAACAGGCAGATGAAATGTTTTCTCTACTTGTAAAGCAGATGGCAGAGAGCGAGGGTGTGACCGAACAACTCAAAGCGGATAATCAAATGGAATGGGTTGATCAAATGAATAACATCCGCGGCAGAGCTACGGAA
>JAFXGY010000049.1 GCA_017536625.1 Oscillospiraceae bacterium
GGCAGCGGCAATGCAGGCAGCAGCTGCAAATGAAGGTGCAGGCCCCGCAATGGCATTCATGGGAATGGGCATGGCCCAGAATATGGGCGGCGTTAATGCGGCAAATCTTTATCAGATGGGTCAGCAGCAGCCGCAGATGGGCGTTCCCAATCCTCAGGCAGTTGAAGCGGCAAAAGACCCGAGAAACACAATGCAGCCGCCGGCAGGTTGGAACTGCAGCTGCGGACAGACCGGAAACCAGGGCAAATTCTGCATGGGCTGCGGAGCGCCGAAGCCCGAACCCAAACCCGCAAACAGCTGGAAATGTTCCTGCGGCGCAACCGTAACCGGAAAATTCTGCACCGAATGCGGTGCACCGAAACCCGCAGAAAACGGTTGGACCTGCTCCTGCGGCCAGGTAAATAAAGGCAGATTCTGCCCGAACTGCGGAGCAAAGAAACCTGCAGGCGTTCCTCAATATAAATGCGACAAATGCGGCTGGGAACCGGAAGACCCCAAAAATCCGCCGAAATTCTGCCCCGAATGCGGCGACCCTTTCGGTGACGAAGATATAAAATGAAAAAGTCGATTTATATATTTTTTGTTATTTCGATTGTTCTTTCTTTTTGCAGCTGCGGAGGTGGAGAAGATTTGAAAACAGCACCCGGAACTCTTAGCGGTATCTATTATGATCGAACAAACGGCTCTATTGCAAACGCTGATTTTCATATTTATGTAACACCTTATAACTTTGTCGCAGAATATTTGCCGGAAAATGAAAAAGATTGGATCTATGACGAAGATTCTTGCGGCTATATTATGAGCGCAAAGGAAGCTGAAATTTCCGAAGAGCAATGGAAAGAAATTGAGGAAACTTTTCTTGCAGTATATCCGGAAATTATCCCGATGAAGACGAAAGAAAGTTTCTTCGATAAAATTAAGAGGAAATTTATTAAAGAACCCACAATTCTTGATGGCGGAGACAAAATTTCGGTAAAAGCCGAATGGAAAACAGAAACAGGAATAATTACGGAGACTTTTTATGCGCCTTTGGGAGCAAACGGTTACAGATTCGAACTGATTCTTAAGGAACTTGCAGACCCCATAGGAAGAGAAATTCCGGAACTTGAAAAGACGAATAACTAAGGAGGATTTTATAATGGGCCTTTTTGGAAAACTTTTTGAAAAAGAAAACTGCGCTTTCTGCGGCAAGGAACTTGGTATGTTCGGCAAGAAAAAACTTGAAGACGGCGTAATGTGCGGCGATTGCCAGAAAAAACTTTCTCCCTGGTTCAGTGACAGAAGAAGTTCTACCATTGCGGAAATCCGCGAACAGCTTGATTACCGTGAAGCAAACAAAGCGGAAGTCGAAAAATTCAGAACTACAAGAACTTTCGGCGAAAATATGAAGATCCTTCTTGATGAGGATGCACGCAAATTTATGGTAACAGGTGAAAGAAATCTTGCTGCCGCAAACCCGGATGTGCTCGAATTTTCCGACGTTACCGGATGCAGTATTGACATTGATGAGGACAGAAGAGAAATCATGCGCGATACCGAAAACGGCGAAGTAAGCTATGTTCCGCCAAGATACGAATATTCCTATGATTTTGATGTTGTGATAAATGTCCGCAATCCTTATTTTGACGAAATCAGGTTCCGTCTTAATTCAAGCAGCGTCGATATCGAGGTAAGAGGAAATATCCAGCCCAGACCGGAAAATAATATTCAGTACCGCGAATATAAAGAAATGGGCGAGGAAATCAAAAAAGCCCTTACCGAAGTTCGTGAACAGGTAAGGGAAGAAGCGGCCGCTGCAGCTGCTCCGAAAACCGCAATGACCTGTCCCTGGTGCGGCGCAACCACCATTCCGGATGCCAACGGATGCTGTGAATATTGCGGCGGTGCAATGGGCTGATTTTATTAAAAAACTTTTGAGCACGCATAAAACAAAAAATGAGCACGGAGAAAAATTCTCCGTGCTCATTTTTATATAAGGAAAGAAAAGGTAAAAAATCAATCTTTTATGCCTTCCCATGCGGTCACGTTCCAGGTTTCGGTACCGTCCGGTTTCACTTCAAAGGTAACGGTAACATAGTTGCTGTCATCAAAAAACCATCTGTAACGGCGGAAGGGCTTATCAAAAGCTTCGTATTCATCAACAAAGAAACCGTGAACGCCGAACTGCGCTGCAACTTCATCATAGGTGGAATCGTAAGTTCTTTCAGTTTTGCACCATTCAAGTCCGGTTTTAATGGTATCGTAATCCGCGACCATACCGTCAGCACCCTCTTTTTCGCCAAGCACGCTGCTTTTGGAACCGGAAGAGCCTTTTGCATTTTCAAAAAGTTCTGCAGGAGGATACTGGTTCGGAGTATATCCCATCATTTCCGCAATCTGTTCAAAGCTCATGCCTCTGAAATGATCAACGTCTGCTGGGGTGAATGCAGGGTCTTCGTTGGTCCAGTTTTCATCGCCGATTCTGCGGAGGTTTATTGTGAAATAAAATTCTCCGTTGGGCTGAATTACCGGGAAGGTCATTCCGATGGTTCCGGGGGTGTGTTCAAGAATTTCGACGTTTTCATAAGAACCGCTGTTATAATCTCCGCTTATGATAAGGCTTTCGGTGCTGAAATCCACTTCATAATAAGCGGAAGTGATATAAAATCCTTCAAGATAAAGTCCGATGAAGATGAAAAGTTCGCCGTTTTCATCAGGAACAATTCTTGCACAGGCGCCGGTTACGATGTTTTCAAGTGAAGCATAATCGCCGGTGCAGTCATAAATTTTAAGAACGCCGTTCCAATCGCCGATATATCTTTCATAAATCGCTTCTTCGGCGGAAAGGGGTTCTTCGGAAGGGGAAGAAGGTTCTTCGGAAGAAACAGAACCTTCCGCCGGAGCAACGCTTGCAAGAATTGCAAGAACATCATCGTCGTTATAGTTTATGGAAATATCTTCGCCGTTAAGCCACATGGTTGCCTGATATTCGATATCACCTTCGATGCACCAGAGCATCGCAAAAAGATATTCGTCGCTGTAACCGGTGAATCCTTCCCATTCGTGACTTCCGGCTTTGAAAGGTTTTATATCCTCGGTATCGGTGTACCAATCTTTTTCTGGGGCAAAAAATTCAACCTCCGGGCCGTAATAATTTATCTGAACGTAAGGGTTTGTAAAGATATCCCAATCGCTTTCGGCACCTTTGCAGATTTGGATCACGTCCGGATCTTTTGCGCCTTCAACATCGGAAAAAACGTCCGCAACGGTAAAAGCCATCCAGCCTTCCGGCACAAGAGCTTTTACGTTTCCGGCGCTGAAAACCTCTCCGCTTATTTCCGGGGAAGAAGAGCTTTCTGGGTTATTCTGTTCTGGATTTACGGAAGGCTCATCGGAACCGCACCCGGAAAAACAGAGGACAAAAACAAGCAAAAACGCAATAATTCTTTTCAAAACAAAACCTCCCTTGACCGTTTTTTAAAAATATAATATAATATAAATATTAAAGTGGGGTGTTTTTTGTTTTTGTTGGCGCAAAAGCAAAAAATTTATTTCAAAATGCGGATTTGAAACAAAAAGGGTACCCCAATAAAAAACAAGATATATGCCCTCCTTAATTATCTTGTAATCTTAATTATAAACAAAGAGTTGCTTTTGTCCTCACCCGAAAACCGGTAAAAAGTGTGGGAAACCTCTTTTTTTATAAAAAAAGGGGTGGGCAAAAGTGTGGGAACGGACGTTTAACTTTTAAAAACGATGGTTTTGGGAGTTTGATATGAAAAAATTATCCGAAATTTTTATATTGATCCTGTCAATGGCGACAGCTTTTTCGGGCTGCGCGAAAATCGGAGAAAAAAGCGCGAGCCTGGTCACGGTTTATGGAATAATGGTCGTTCTGGCGATTGTTATGCTTTTGGGGTATTTTTGCGTTGTTAAGAAAAAGGAAGCGTGGCTTACCGTTCTTTTCAGTTCGGTTGCGGTAGTAAATGCCGGTTATTTTTGCCTTGCTTCATCAAAAACGCTCGAAGAAGCTCTTCTTGCAAACAGAATATCTTATCTCGGTTCGGCTTTTCTTCCGCTTTCAATGCTTATGATGATGCTGGATCTTGTTAAAATAAAATTTAAAAAATGGATTCAATGGATACTGATTTTTATTGGCACCATTGTTTTTGTTATTGCCGCAAGCCCGGGATATCTTGACATCTATTATAAGGAAGTTTCCATTGTAACTATCGGAGGGGCTTCCGCGCTTGATAAAATTTACGGACCTTTGCATTTTGTATATCTGCTCTATCTGCTTTCTTATCTTGTCGCGATGATAGGCGTTGCCGTATATGCGGCAATAAAACGTAAAATGGATTCCACAGCGCGTATTATTGTGCTTATAAGCGCTTTTTCCGTAAACATCGGAGTGTGGTTTATAGAACAGATAGTAAAAATAGATTTTGAATTGCTTTCGGTTTCTTATATTATAAGTGAACTTTTCCTTCTGATGCTCCATCTTATAATGCAGGAAGAAGAAAGACTTTTGAAAGAGCAAACAGAAAACACCAGTTTTGCTGAAGAGAAAAAACAAAAATTTTCCAAGGCACAGAAAGAAACCTGTGAATTTTTTGCGGAAGGTTTCAGGCAGCTTACCCCGGCGGAAAGAAAAATTTACGGATTATATATTGAAGGAAAAACCACTGCGGAAATCCGCGAAAAACTAAATATAACGGAAAACACCCTTAAATATCATAATAAAAACATTTATAACAAACTCGGGGTTTCCTCAAAAAAGGAACTTATTGAAGTTGCTAAAATGGTTGAAAAAATGTAAAGGACTTTTTACTTGCATATATCTAAATACCTTAACCATTTTCTATATAAAAGCACCGGAAAATCCCCACAGGCACACAAAAAAGCGCTTCGCAATCAGCGAAGCGCTTTTTTTAACCTGTCGTAAAAACTTAAAAAAATTGCCGCAAAAACGTATATTTTTCTTCTGATATGCATAAAAAAGAATATATATTAATTAAATTGCAATAAAAAAACTCAATATGCATAAAATATAAATTATATTAAATCAGGTGGAAAAATTTTGTAAAATATTATCAACAAAAATGCAAATAATGCTTTACATTTAGTGAATAAAATGTTAATGTATAGTTACAAGCAGAATGCATTCTGCTAAAAAAATCTTAGGAGGATTTATTATGAAAAAAATTCTTGCATTGGCTCTCGCCCTTGTTATGCTCTTGAGCCTCGCTGCCTGCGGCGGCAACCCTTCCGAAGGCGGAGCCAAAGTTTCCGTATTCTGGTACGATGAAGCTGATATTTATCTCAGCACCGTACGTTCTGCACTCAACGAAGAACTCGATGCACTCGGTGTCGAATATGACAACCAGTTTGCAGCAAACGACCAGGCAAAACAGCTTGACCAGGTTAAAACCGCTATCGCTGGTGGTTCCACCATTCTTGTTGTAAACCTTGTAACTTCCGGTTCCGTTGACGCAGCGGAAGAAATCCTTGCAGCTGCAGGCGATATTCCCGTAATCTTCTTCAACCGTGCAATCGGCACCGATGGTTCCGATGTAACCGTTCTTGAAAACCATGCAAACTCCTGCTTCATCGGTACCGATGCTCCCGAAGCAGGCCACATGCAGGGCAAAATGATTGGTGACTATCTTGTTGCTAACTATGATGCAGTTGACTTCAACGGCGACGGCGTTATCTCCTATGCTCTTATGAAAGGCGACGAAGCAAACATCGAAGCTATCTACAGAACCCAGTATGGCGTAGAAGACGCTAACATCGTTCTCGAAGCAGCAGGCAAACCCGCTCTTCAGTATTTCGATGCTTCCGTAGCAGAAAATGCACGTTACCAGGTTGACCTTGGCGGTCAGTGGTCCGCAGCAGCAGCAAAAGACTATATGGACACCAACTTCGTAACCTATAACGAAGGCGCTAACAACATGATCGAACTCGTAATCTGCAACAACGATGGTATGGCAGAAGGCGTTGTAGCTTCCCTCCAGGAAAGAGGCTATAACGTAGAAGGCGGTCACCTTGTTCCCGTATTCGGCGTTGACGCAACCGACAGCGCAAAAGCACTTATCGCTGACGGCGCTATGACCGGTACCGTAAAACAGGATAACGTAGGTATGGCAGCTGCAATTCGTCAGACTGTTGAAGCAATCGCAGCAGGAACTTCCCCTGTTGATGCTTTCGCAGGTCTTAACGACGAACGTTTCTCCATTGCTCCCGACAGCAATGCAAAACTCTTCGTTGCATACGCACCTTATACCGGCTGATTTACATAGCTAAATAAGATTTTAAGACAGCTGCCGCTTTTTGCGGCAGCTGTCTATATTAAATCTTCCGGCATGATGATTCGGCAGGGAACGGCAAGCGCCACTTCTTTTAAAACGGCAGTGTTGTTTGCCGTTCTCTGTCAATTTAAAAGCGTGCTGTTTCTATTTTTAAAGAAAAGGAGGAGGGCAAATATGGATCAGAATATTATTCTGAAAATGACCGGCATTACAAAAACCTTTCCCGGCGTAAAAGCATTGGACGGCGTAAACTTTGAATTAAAAGCAGGAACCGTTCATGCTCTTATGGGAGAAAACGGTGCCGGAAAATCCACCCTTATGAAGTGTCTCTTCGGCATATATGCCAAAGACGGCGGCCAGATTCTTCTCGACGGCAAAGAAATCAACTTCAAAAACAGTAAAGAAGCACTTGAAAACGGCGTAGCCATGGTGCATCAGGAACTTAACCAGGCGCTTAAACGCAGCGTTATGGATAACATCTGGCTCGGACGTTACCCGAAAATTGCCGGGGTTATAGTTGATGAAAAGAAAATGTATAACGATACCAAAGCGGTATTCGATGAACTCGGAATCGACGTTGACCCCCACAGAATCATGAGCACCATGTCTGTTTCTCAAAGACAGATGGTCGAAATCGCAAAGGCGGTTTCTTATAATTCCAAAATCATCGTTTTCGATGAACCCACTTCTTCCCTTACCGAGCAGGAAGTTGAGCATCTTTTCGAGATTATCAATATGCTCCGTAACAAGGGCGTCGGCATTATCTATATTTCCCACAAAATGGCGGAAATCAAACGCATTTCCGACTACATAACCGTAATGCGCGACGGCAAATGGATCGCAACCGACCATGCCGATAACCTTGAAATGGCAGATATCATCAGACTGATGGTAGGACGCGAACTTACGAACCAGTTCCCGCCGAAAACCAATGAAGTCGGCGATGTCGTTCTCGAAGTCCAGAACGTCACCGGTATGTATAACCAGCTCAAGGACGTTTCTTTCAACGCAAGAAGAGGCGAAATCCTCGGTCTTGCGGGTCTCGAAAGCTCCGGCCGTACCGAAACTCTTGAAAGTATCTTCGGAATCCGTACCAGAAAGAACGGTATCATCTCTCTTGACGGAAAGCCCTGCTTCAACCGCAGCGCCCATGAATCCATCAAAAACGGATTTGCTCTTCTTACAGAAGAACGCCGTGCCACCGGTATTTTCGGTGTTCTCGATATCAAGAACAACACCGTTATTTCGAGCCTTAAGCGCCATCTTCGTTTTGGACTTTGGCTCAGCGAAAAATCCCAGCGTGAAGATACCCAGTATTATATCGACGCCATGCGAACCAAAACTCCTTCCCAGGAAACGAAGATCCGCTCTCTTTCTGGCGGTAACCAGCAGAAAGTTATCATCGGACGCTGGCTTCTCACCGATCCGGAAGTTCTTCTTCTTGATGAACCCACCCGCGGAATCGACGTTGGCGCAAAATATGAAATTTATCAGCTTATCATTGATCTTGCAAACAAAGGAAAAACCGTTATCGTTGTTTCTTCCGAAATGCCCGAACTTCTTGGTATTTGTGACAGAATCGTTGTAATGTCCGGCGGAAGAGTTGCCGGCGAAGTTGATGGTCAGAACACCACCCAGGAAGAGATCATGACCCTGGCTGCCAAATACGTTTAAGGAGGAGAAAAAGCATGACTAATCCTATCGCAAATATTCAGCGCTCTCTCACCGATTTCAAACAGATGGACAAAGCGGACAAAAAGCGCTATATTACCGACCTTGTGCTCAATAACGCACTTTATATTCTTTTATTTGTATTTGTTATTTATACTGCTATCCAGAAACCGAACTTCCTTTCTCTCGGTTCCTTTGCAAACCTTGTAATCCAGGTTGCCGCATATCTTCCGATGGCTCTTGGTATTGCGGGCTGTATCGTTCTTACCGGTACCGACCTTTCCGCAGGACGTATCTCCGGTCTTACAGCGGCTGTTGCCGGCGTTCTTCTTCAGAAGACCGACTTCGTCAACAAAATGTTCCAGAACCTTCCGGAAGTTAACGGTTGGTGGATTGCCGCAACCCTTCTTGCTGTTGTTGCAATCGGTGCGGTTATCGGCCTTGTCAACGGCTTCTTTGTTGCAAAATTCAGCCTTCATCCCTTCATCGTAACCCTTTCCACCCAGCTCATTACCTATGGTATCATCCTTTGGTTCTTTGGCCTTAACGGAAACAACGGCCAGCCTATCTCCGGCCTCAGCGATGAATATAAAACCTTCGTAAACGGCGAAATGTTCCGTCTCGGAAACGTAGCTGTTCCGAGATATGTTCTCTATGCAGTCGTTCTTATTGCGATTATGTGGGTAATCTGGAACAAAACCACCTTCGGTAAAAATATGTTCGCGGTTGGTTCCAATGCAGAAGCAGCAAAAGTTTCCGGCGTAAACGTTTTCTGGACCACCGTTCTTGTACATACCCTTGCAGGTGCAGCTTATGGTTATACCGGCTTCATCGAAGGCGCACGAAGCGGATCCATTGCTCCCAACACCGGTCTTAACACCGAATGCGATGCTATCGCAGCCTGCGTAATCGGCGGTGTTTCTTTCGTCGGTGGTACCGGTAAAATCAGCGGCATCATCCTCGGTGTTGTAATCCTCCGTCTTATCTTCGTTGCTCTTACCATGCTCGGCGTTGATTCTTCCAGCCTTTATATCATCAAAGGTGCAATCATCCTCTGCGCCTGCGCACTTGATATGCGTAAATATCTCGTTAAGAAATAATGGAAGAGTTAAATAACAATCAGATTCCGGAAGAGGAAGAAGTTCAGAAAGAGGAAGAACAGATTCCGAAGTTCCGCGGGCTTTACAGATATGTCAACATCTCCGTAAAGCAGCTGGATATGATAATTGCCGCGTGTATTCTTGTTATATTAATCGTTGTGGCAATCGAACTTATGGATCCGGGATTCACAGTAAGCTTTAATTCCCTTGGCGGAACAGATGTTGCTCCTCAGGAGCAGATGTACGGTGATCTTATTGATGAACCGATTCCGCCCACCAGAGAAGGTTACACCTTCACCGGCTGGCACAGAGACAGTGCCTGCCTTGTTCCGTGGGATCTGGAAACAGATACCATCGAAACGGATACAACGCTTTATGCCGGTTGGGAAAAAACAGAATAAAATAAAAAAACTCCGGTGCTTTTGCACCGGAGCTTTTTTATGCATTGTTAAGCAGTTTTAATTCTTCGTCGGTAAGGGAAATTTCCGCTCCTTTAAGGTTGCTGACGAAATGTTCAACATTTGAAGAACCGAAAAGGGGAATAACCCTTGGAAAACCATCGCAGCGGTGGAGATTCACCATCCAGGCAACCGCAAGTGCGCTTGCGGTAACACCTTTTTCCTTTGCCATGTTTTTAAGCGTTTCAAGCCTTGTTCCGGCAACAAGTTCTTCCGGAAGGCGTTCCGGAACTTCGTAACCGCCTTTTGCAAGGCAGGAATATGCCACAAGGGGAATGTTCTTTGCTTCAAGGTAGCGAAGGCGTTCGCGGGTGGTATATTCATTGAAGATATATTGCGGGGCAACGTCACCCTTTGCCTGAAGATAGGTGAACCATTGCTGCATTACGGTAAAAGGGGTTTTTGCGACGGAATTTGCTTCCGCAAAACGCCATGTATCATAGTTGCTTCCGCCGAGATGACGGACTTTTCCTTTTTCAACAAGCGAATGGAAAGCTTCCATAGTTTCTTCAAGGGGAGTGGTGATATCATCGGTGTGGGCGTAATAAAGATCAATATAATCGGTTTTAAGTTTGCGAAGGCTTTCGTCAATCCAATATTCTATCTGTTCTTTGCGAAGTCCCTGACCTTCGCCGTGGCGGTCAAAACCAACTTTTGTGGCAAGAACAATTTTATCGCGGCATTTGCGGCTTTCAAAATATTCGCCGAGGAGAGTTTCGCTTTCGTCTCCGGTTCCCTGCCAGTGGGCATAGTTGTTTGAAGTGTCAATGAAGTTTCCGCCCATATCAATATAGGCATCAAGCACGGCAAAGGCATCTTCTTTAGAAGTGGTTGTGCCGAAATTCATTGCGCCAAGGGCGACGTTCGATACTTCAAGTCCGTTTGGTAAAATCAGTTTTTCCATAAAGACTTCTTCCTTTCGTTCCAATATGAATATATTATACCGAACACGGCGTTCCAAAGCAATGGAAAAGAAGAAATAATCCGATTATTATGCGCGATTTTCACATTTACTATTCCTTTTTGTTGAAAATGGTTGTATAATTGGATTAATGAAAATGGGGAGGTATGTTTTTATGGTTGCACCTGTTCTTAAAATAAACGCTTTGCAAAAAGAAGTCCTTGATTCAGAATTCAATAAAGTTTTCGGCTCCAGCCCCGAAAGATATTTTTCCGCCCCCGGCAGAACCGAAATCGGCGGAAACCACACCGATCATCAGCGCGGAAGAGTTCTTGCCGCGGCAGTAAACCTTGATACCGTTGCGGCTGTGCGCCCTAACGGAACCGATAAAATCCGCATCCTTTCCAAAGGATATCCAATGTGCGAAATAGATATAACAGACCTTACCCCGAAAGAAAGCGAAATCAATTCCACCCCTGCTTTGATTCGCGGCGTTGCGGCACGTTTTGCCCAGCTTGGATGTGAAGTAAAAGGTTTTGATGCATACTGCGAATCCACCGTTCTTCCCGGAAGCGGACTTTCTTCCTCCGCCGCTTATGAAGTTCTCATCGGCACGATTATAGATTATCTTTTCTTCGATGCAAAAGTTTCTCAGGCGGAAGTTGCACAGATTGGTCAGTATGCGGAAAATGTTTTCTTCGGAAAACCCTGCGGACTTATGGACCAGACCGCTTCCGCTGTCGGAAACCTTGTTACCATCGACTTTTTTGATAAAGAAAATCCCGTTATCAAACCCGTTAATTTTGATTTTTCTTCCTGCGGTCATGCCCTTTGCATTATTGACACAAGAGCAAGCCATGCGGACCTTACCGATGAATATGCGGCTATTCCCGGAGAAATTAAAAAGGTTGCGGAATATTTCGGAAAAGAAGTTCTTTCTGAAATTGACGAGGAAGAATTTTTTGCAGAAATTCCGAAACTCAGAGAAAAATGCGGCGACAGAGCGGTTATCCGTGCCGTTCATTTCTATCAGGAAAACGCAAGAGTTCCGAAGCAGGTCGAAGCACTTGAAAAAGGCGATTTTGAAGAATTCCTCAAACTTGTTAAAGAAAGCGGATATTCTTCCTATATGTATCTCCAGAACGTAATTCCCGCCGGTTATAAAGAGCATCAGGACGTTGCAATTGCTCTTGCAATGTGCGAACATTTCCTCAACGGAAAAGGCGCTTACAGAGTTCACGGCGGTGGTTTTGCAGGAACAGTCCAGGCTTTTGTTCCTTTCGAAATTCTTGAAGATTTTTGCAGAGGAATCGATGGAGTTCTTGGGGAAGGGGCATGCCATGTTCTGAGCATCCGTCCCCAGGGTGGCGTTGAAATGGAGGCAAACTGATGAAAATAGAAACATATATAGATTCCCTTGTTTCCTATGCGATGAATAACGGCCTTGCCCAGCCGGAAGACCATTGGGTTTTACTGAACCGCATTATGGATTTGCTTGGGAAATCTGATTATGAAAAATCCGAAGAACCCCAGCCGGAGGACCTTGAAGAAATCCTTTCCGGAATCCTCGATTATGCCGTCGAAAACGGTCTTTGTGATGATAACATAACCGCAAAGGATATTTTTGACACAAGAATAATGGGCGCAATTACCCCGATGCCAAGGGAAATTGTCAGAACATTCTGGGAAAAATACGAAAACAATCCGGTTGAAGCAACGGATTGGTATTATAAATTTTCCTGCGATACGGATTATATCCGCCGCTACCGCATAAAAAAAGATATGCGCTGGAAATATGAAAGCGAATACGGAAATCTTGATATAACAATCAACCTTTCCAAACCGGAAAAAGACCCGAAGGCCATCGCTGCGGCAAAAAACGCTCCCCAGACCGCATATCCGAAATGCCAGCTTTGCAGGGAAAATGAAGGTTATGCAGGAAGAATGAACCACCCCGCAAGGGCAAATCACCGCATTATTCCGATAAAAATCTGCGGCGCGGATTGGTGTCTCCAGTATTCCCCTTATGTTTATTATAACGAGCACTGCATCGTGCTCAACGAAGAACATATCCCCATGAAGATAGATAAATCCGCCTTTGAAAAACTTCTTGATTTTGTAAGGATTTTTCCTCATTATTTCGTGGGTTCGAATGCGGATCTTCCCATAGTGGGCGGTTCCATCCTCAGCCATGAACATTTCCAGGGCGGACATTACACCTTTGCAATGGAAACTGCGCCCATCAGGGAAAAAGTCGTTTTCAAAGGCTTTGAAGATATCGAAGCGGGAATTGTTAATTGGCCCATGAGCGTTATCCGCCTTCGTGGAGCGGATTTTGCAAGAATTGCTGATCTTGCGGATAAAATTCTAGGCTGCTGGCGCGGATATTCCGATGAAAAGGTCGGTGTAATCGCCTTTTCGGAAGATCAGCCCCACAACACCATAACCCCCATTGCCCGCAGAAGAGGAGAGGATTTTGAACTTGACCTTGTTCTGCGCTGCAACATCACAACAGAAGAACATCCTCTTGGTGTTTTCCATCCGCACGAAGATAAACACCATATCAAGAAGGAAAACATAGGCCTTATCGAAGTTATGGGCCTTGCGGTTCTTCCAAGCAGACTTAAACAGGAACTCAGCGACCTTGCAGAAGCTGCGGTTTCCGGAAAAGATGTTTTCGCGGATGAAGTTCTTTCAAAACACGCCGAATGGCTTGAAGAACTTAAAAAGGAATATACTTTTACAAAAGAAAACGCAATGGATATTATTCTTAAAGAAACCGGAAAAGTTTTTTCAAAAGTTCTTGAAGATGCGGGAGTCTATAAAAATACACCCGAAGGCCATAACGCATTCATCGATTTCATAAGCGCAGTGAATAAGGAGGCATAATGATGAACGTACTTGTAACCGGCGGCGCCGGATATATCGGAAGCCACACCGTGGTTGAACTTATCAATGCGGGATATGAACCGATTATCGTTGATGATCTTTCCAACGCAAAGGAAGACGTTATCGACAGAATCGAAACCATAACCGGAAAACGCCCTGTTTTCTATAAAGTTGACTGCAAGGATAAAGATTCCATGCGCAAAGTTTTTTCTGAACACAAAATTGATTCGGTTATCCATTTTGCTGCATATAAAGCAGTTGGC
The DNA here is from genome assembly GCA_017536625.1 of Oscillospiraceae bacterium. Taxonomy (GTDB): domain Bacteria; phylum Bacillota; class Clostridia; order Oscillospirales; family Ruminococcaceae; genus UMGS1668. The sequence goes on from JAFXGY010000049.1 coordinate 13,573, forward strand.
GAAAGCGTTAAAATTCCGCTTTCTTATTATCGCAACAACATCGACAGCACCCTTACCCTTATGGAAGTTATGGAAGAATTCGGCTGCAAAAAATTTGTTTTCTCCTCTTCCGCAACCGTATATGGCCCAAATAACCCCTATCCTTATAAGGAAGATATGAAAGCCATCGAATCTTCAAGCCCCTATGGCTGGACAAAGGTTATGATCGAAAGAATTCTTACCGACTATGTAACTGCGCACCCGGAATATTGTGCAATTCTTCTTCGCTATTTCAACCCCATCGGTTCCCATGATTCCGGTCTGCTCGGCGATGACCCTAACGGAATTCCCAATAACCTTATGCCCTATATCAGCCGTGTTGCCGCCGGTAGGCTTGAAAAACTCACCATTTACGGCGATGATTATCCCACTCCGGACGGAACCTGCCAGCGCGACTATCTCCATGTTGTCGACCTCGCCGTCGGACATCTTAAAGCCCTTGAATATGCAGAAAAGACCGAAGGAGTCGAAGCTTTTAACCTTGGCACCGGCAACGGCGTTTCCGTAATGGAACTTGTGAAAGCTTTTGATAAAGCGAATGATATGGAACTTCCTTATGTGATAGGACCTCGCCGTGAAGGAGATCTTCCGGCTTTCTGGGCAGATGCCGAAAAAGCAAAAACTCTTCTCGGCTGGGAAGCAACCCATTCCGTCGAGGATATGTGCCGCAGCGCATGGGAATTTGCCAAAAGGGCAAAAGATAATTGATTGCCGGCAAAAAGCCTGAAAGGAATGTTTTTTATGGAAATTTCAAAAAAGCTTTTCGGAACAATGCCCGGCGGGGAGAAAGTTTTTTGCTGGACTCTTATCAATGAAAAAGGTCTTGCCGCAAAAATTCTTGATTACGGCGCCACGGTTCAGTCAATCATCGTTCCGGATAAAGACGGAAAACCGGTTGACGTTGTTCTCGGATATGATACCCTCGAAGAATATATTGCAGGAGACTGCTATATCGGCGCAACGGTCGGTCGCTTTGCAAACAGAATAAAAGAAGGAAAATTCGAACTTAACGGCGAAAAATATGAACTTTGCATAAATAACGGCCAGAACCATCTTCACGGCGGAAAAACAGGTTTTGACAGATGCCTGTGGTCTGCAGAACAGATTGATGAAAAAGTTGTTTTTTCAAGAACTTCTCCGGATGGGGAAGAAGGTTATCCCGGAAATCTTGAAGTAAAAGTAACTTTTAGCTGGGAAGGTGACAGCCTTAAAATTGAATATGAGGCAGAAACCGACCGTGATACGATTTTGAATCTTACAAACCACAGTTATTTCAACCTTAACGGAGCGGGAAACGGAAAAGTTGATGAGCATCTGCTGAAAATCGAAGCGGAGAGATATACTGCTTGCGACGAAAACTGCACTCCAACCGGGGAACTTGCCCCTGTTGAAGGAACGGCGATGGATTTTCGTAATCCTAAAACCATCGGAAAAGACGCATATAACGACGAACCCTGCGTAAAACCTTTTGGCGGTTATGACGCAAACTTTGTTATAAGCGGCCATCCTTTTGCGGTTGCAACCGGAGATAAAACCGGAATCACCCTTACAGCGGATACTGACCAGCCCGGAGTTCAGCTTTATACCGCCAATGCTCTTACCGAACAAAAGGGAAAAGACGGCAAAGATTATGGCTTCAGAAGCGCTTTCTGCCTCGAAACCCAGCATTTCCCCGACTGCATCAACCACCCGGAATGGCCTTCGCCGATTCTTCGCAAAGGAGAAAAATTCGAAAGCGTAACAACCTATACTTTTATGTAAAAAATATCTTTTTGCATTTTATGGCGCAGAACCGCCCCCAAAAAGCTTCGCTTTTGCGAAGCTTTTTTTATATCCGGATTTTCGATTGACGGGAAAAGCCGGTTATGATAAAATTTTTATATAACAGCAGTAAGGAAGTGATTTTATGCCGCTTTTGCTTGTTCGCAACGATATTACAAAAATGAAATGCGACGCCATAGTAAACGCCGCAAATAATAACCTTCGGGGTGGCGGCGGGGTTGATGGCGCAATCCGCCGTGCCGCCGGAATCGGTTTGCTGGCGGAATGTATCACCCTTGGAAAATGCGAAACCGGCAAAGCGAAGGTGACCAGAGGATACAGACTTCCCTGCAAATATGTCATCCACGCTGTCGGGCCAATCTGGAAAGACGGTGAGCACGGAGAAGAAGAACTCCTTCGCAGTGCATATAAAGAGAGCCTTGCAATAGCGCTTAAAAAAGGATGCGAAAGCATTGCTTTTCCGCTGATTTCCGCTGGAGCTTACGGCTACCCCAAAGATAAGGCAATGAAGGTTGCTTTTGATTGCTTCAGCGAATTTCTGCTTGAGCACGAGATGCTCATCTATCTTGTTATCTTCGATAAAGAGAGCACCGCCCTTGGCGAAAAGCTTTTCCCAAACATCGCAAAATATATAGACGATAACTACATCGGCATAAAACGGGTCATGGCGGAAAAACGCAGAAGAGATGAGGGCTTCGGCAATGTTTCCGTTCCGTTTGATTTTGGCAATGCAAAATCTGAATGTGCAAAAAATATTTTTGATTCAGAAGTTCCGAAAGCTGTTGCACCGGCGGCCTTTTCTTCATTGCCGAAATTCCATTCTTCGGCAAAATATGATACGGTTTCCTTGGGGGATTCCCTTGAGGAAGCTCTTTCGATGATAGATGAAAGCTTTTCTGAAATGCTTTTGCGGAAAATCGACGAAAAGGGCATGACAGATGCCCAGTGCTATAAAAAAGCGAACATCGACCGCAAACTTTTTTCAAAAATCCGCAGCACCCCGAATTATCACCCGAAGAAGAAAACCGCCCTTGCCTTTGCGGTTGCGCTGGAACTTTCTCTTCCGGAAACGGAAGAACTTTTGCTCAAGGCGGGATATTCTCTTACGAAATCCAGCAGATTCGATATTATAGTTGAATACCACATCAAAAACGGAATATACGATATCTTCAGGATAAACGAAGCGCTTTTCTCTTTTGATGAGGATTTGCTCGGTCCATAAAAAATGTCGCTTTTTTTGCGACCATATCTTTCCTGAAATAATGTAAAATGCAGTTGTAAACAAAAAAACAGCTGCATTTTTTATTTTGCTTTTCCAAAAGTCCGGTGCTTTGCACCGAACCCCTTCCAAAATCAATGAAAAAATGCCGCAAAATAGATTTTCAGGAGGTAACATTATGAAAAACAACATCACCGAACTCGTATTCATTCTTGACAGAAGCGGTTCCATGTGCGGACTTGAAAACGACACCATCGGAGGTTTCAACTCCGTTTTAAAGGAACAGAAAAACGCCGAAGGCAGAGCCTTCGTCACCACAGTTCTTTTCGACCACGAAATTCTCACAATCCACGACAGAATCGACATCGAAGAAGTAAAACCCATGACCGAAAAGGATTATCAGACCAGAGGAACCACCGCACTCATCGACGCCATCGGTTATTCCATCGACCACATTGATTCAATCCATAAATACATCCGCAAAGAGGACGTTCCTTCAAAAACCATGTTCGTAATAATCACCGACGGTTACGAAAACGCAAGCCGCCGCTATACTTCCGATAAAGTTAAAAAATCCATCGAAAAGCATAAAAAGCACGGCTGGGAATTTGTTTTTATCGGCGCGAACATCGACGCTGTTGAAACAGCGGGTCATTTCGGAATAGGTGCGGATAGAGCAATCAACTATTGTTCCGATAATATCGGAACCGGAAAAGTTTATGGCGCTGTTGCAAAGGCAACAGTTGCCATGAGATGCTGCAGCGAAGAAGATTTTGAGGAAGAAATGTGTGCTTCCTTTGCGGAGGTAAACGCTGATTTTAATAAAAGAGGAAAGAGATAATCGGTTTTTCTTGCGAAAAAAGGGAAAAAACGCTATAATAAAAGCATGAAAAAATCCGGAGGATAAAAACCATGCTTATAAAAGCCGTTTGCGAATATAACGATGAAGGCGCCCTTGTTTATGCGGAAAATTTCCCCGGGGCATTCGTCCGCGGAAGAAATTATCAGAACGCCGCGGCAAAATTCCCGAAAGAAATCGAAAGCTGGCTTCTTTGGGAAAAAGGCGATTTTGAACCCGAACAATTTGAAATCGAGCTTATACAGGAAAAGAAAAACGATGATCTTCGCATCTGCGATGCGGATTCCGATATAATTTTCGATTCCGAAAGAGAACCTCTTTCAAAAGAGGAATATCAGAAGCTTAAAATCCTCGCTCTTCGTTCCGCCATGGATTTTGAACGGCTTTATGATTCCGTTCCGGATAAAAAGATGGTTATTTCGCCGAAAAGAGAAACCTTTTACGGAAAAATCCCCTCCACCGCGGAAGAAATGTATAACCACACCATGAACGTAAATGCCTATTATTTCGGCGAAATCGGAATCGAGGCCGAAAACGGACCGGATATCCTTTCCTGCCGCGCAAAGGGCTTTGAACTCCTCGAAAAAACGGAAGGCTTCCTTGAAAACAAGGTTTTTGAAGGAAGCTATGGCGAAGAATGGTCCCTTCGCAAGGTTTTGCGCCGGTTTATCTGGCATGACAGAATCCACGCAAAAGCCATGTATCGCCGCGCTTTCGAAGCCTTTTGGGATGACGAAATCGATAATGTTTTCTGCTTCAAAGCCAAATAAAAGAACGAAGCCCTGTTTCTTAATGAAAACAGGGCTTTTTTTATAGCAAAAGATATAAAAGAGCAAGAATAAGCTTGCTGTCGGCGTGCTCGTTCCACAAAATCCATAAAAGAGCAAGTATCACCAGCTTATCGTTTTCCATTCCGCCCAAAAGCGAGGAAAGCGGATTTTCCGCAGGCTTTTTCGGGGGATTTGCGCTGCGAAAATCCTGTTTTACCCGCGGCGGAGAAAAATTTTCACCTTCGCCAAGGAGCCTTGCCCTGGACTGCATTTCCCGAACCCGCTGTTCCGCTTCTTTCTGCATTTCAAAAAGCGCCTCCTCGGAATAATCGTTGTGGTGCCATTTCAGTTAAAACCACCTCCGAAGATTCCGCTTTCCCCAAGAGCGGGAAGAACGCTCAGAAGCCGAAGAATGTTTATGGCGCTGTCAACCTTCTGCGGTTCCCGAAGGTGAGGCTTGAGAGCAAGAAGAAGGTCGATGTTGCGGTCGCTGCAGGACATTCTGGAAAAAATCCCCTGAAGCTTCATAAGCATATTGATGTCGATATTCGGCATCGGGGGTTCGGGCTGCGGCGGAGGGTTTTGCGGAAAAAGGGAAGAAACGTCAAAAGGAAAATTCCCTTCATTTTTTTGCGGAGAAGCGGAATTTTCCCCCTGCTGAATGGAAGAAAGCAGATTCCGGATATTCTGCTGCGCTTCGGGGTTTTGCAGAATGGCGGAAAGTTGTTCCGAAAGATCGGCCATATCAGCCGCCTCCGATCAATTTTTTGATTATTGCCTGATTTTTGGGGTCGGAAAGAAAGCGCTCCAGTTCCTTCGGGTCGTTGGCATAATGCTGGATTTTCGGGGCGGCAATGTTCCCGAAAACCCCAAGGTCATTATGTTTTGCGGCATTTTCAAGCTTTTCGCGGCTTATGCCGAGCTTTTTGCTTGCGGCTTCAAGAATTGCGTTTTGCTGAGCGGGTGTAAGATTGAAATCCATGTTAAAAATCCGCCTTTCGTCAGATAATTTGAAAGCTCCGTCTTGTATCGAAGATAAAAACGGAATATAATAACTGATATGAAAAAGATTTTTGCGTTATTCGCAAAAAGGAGGTTTTGCCGTTATGAGAGCGGTTGTTTTTTCGGATAGCCACGGGGATTACGACGTCCTTGAAAAAATTATGGAACGGCATAAGGATAATGCCGATATTTTTATCCATCTTGGTGACGGCGAAAGAGAACTCGAACTTATTCAGTATGTATATAATGATAAAAAGATTTATTTCGTTTCTGGCAACTGCGATTGGGGAACGGATAAACCGGATTATGATATCATTGATTTTGCGGGAAAAAGGATTTTTTTTACCCACGGGGCAAGATTCGGGGTAAAGGAAAATCTTAATATAGTAAAACTTTATGTAAGAAAGAATGAAGCAGATATCCTTCTTTACGGACATACCCACATCGCCATGACGGATTATGACGACGGGCTTTATATCATGAACCCCGGCAGCTGCAAAAGACCGCGCTCCGGCGGACCCAGCTACGGCATAATCGATATCACCGAAGCGGGAATCGCGATGCATAATGTGGAGATTTGATAAGCGGTTCCGGCTTTTTTGATCGATGGCGATGAAAATTCCTTTTCGGCAATGAATATTTCCGCGGTTTTTCTGGCCGCAGCCGGGATTTTCTTTATAGCGTATATTTTCTCTCCCAAAAAACATAAGAATGAATAAAAAGATTATTCCATAAAAAACCTCCTGCCGTTTTCCGGCGGGAGTTTTTTGTTTGCAAAAAAACATCAAAGCAATCCAAAGATTCTCTTTTGGTCTAAAAGGGATGCAATGCGCATAAAATTGAGAAGAAAACGAAAAGGAGAGGATTTTTATGGATTTTGATGTGAGCACAAATAAAATTTTCTGCTTCGGAAGTTCCGAAGAGAAAAAGGCAGTTCTTCCGGTGGAATGTTCCATTATTCTTCCGGATTATTTCCCCGATGTTATGAAAATTTTGAGATATACCGCAAAAACAGTAAAATCACCGGTTACTTCCGAAGGGAAAAACGAAGTGGTTTCCGGAAATGTGAATATCGAGGTGAACTATGTTTCGGAAGAAGGAGAGCTTTGTTCCTGCAGCCAGCTCCAGCCTTTCAGCCATGCGTTTGAATGCGGCGGAAACATCGCCGCGGCGGAAGCGGATATCGCAGTGGGCGAAATCGGATGCCGCGCGGTTAATAAAAGGCGCATAGACCTTCACGGAAGCCTTGATATAACTTTGCGCACCCTTTGCGGGGAAGAAAAGAACCTTGTTTCTTCAGTTTCTGGTGCAGGCTGTGTTTTTAAAGGGGAAAAGACCGAAACGGTGGTTCCGGCAGGAGAGTTTTATAAAACTTTCACCCTTGAAGAAAAAGGCGAACTTGGTTACGGAAAGCCCCCTTTTGGGAAGATTCTTCGTTCTTCTGCATTTGCCCAGGTGAATGAATGTCACGTGATCCAGGATAAAATCGTGACCAAGGGCGAAGCGAAAATTGAAGTCCTCTGGAATCCGGAAACTGATGAGGAAAACGCGGAAGAAGGTCCTTTCCTTTCGGTTTTCAATTTTCCGGTGAGCAGAATGGTCGAAGCGGAAGGAATTTTGCTCACAGATATATGCGATGCAAGATATGAGGCGGATTTTCCCGAAGTTTCCCTTTCCGAAGACGGAACGAGCCTTAATATCAGGCTGAAAACGGGGATTTTCGCAAGGGCTTACCGAAAAAAATCCGCCGGATATATTTCGGATATGTTTTCTTCGGAATATGAAACAAAGACGGAAAAAACCGGATTTTCGGTTATAAACGAAGCGATTCCTGTTTCGCTTACGGAAAATATAATCGAAAAACTGGATCTTCCGGAATCCGCCGGAGAGGTAACGGATATCTGGGCAGAAGTTTCTTCCCCCAAAATCGATTCTGATGGGGAAATTTCTTTTGATGCAAAACTTTGTATGTTTGCCCGGGATGGGGAAGGCGAGCACCGATATTTTGAAAAGGCAATCGAAAAAAAGATAAGTGCCCCTTCGAAAGGAAAAAGAATCGCTTTTTATAATCTTTTCGCCGGAATCAAAAACAGCGAATTTTCCGTCGGAAAGGACGGAAAAGCAGAAGTTTCCGTGGCCGTGCTCATAGACGGAACGGCTTATTGCGCCATGAGCACCGAAGGAATTACCGCATGCTCGGCGGATACCGAAAGAAAGATTGAAAAAGATTCTGCCGCGGTGATTCTTTGTTATGCCGAAAAAGGCGAGCATATCTGGGATATAGCAAAGAGATATCGTGCTCCGATGGAAAGCATAATGGAGGAAAACGGCATCGGTGAAGAAAAACTTGATGAAAACAAAATGCTCGTAATTTCCTGCTGATAAAAAAGGGCGGCTTTTGCCGCTCTTTTTTTGCGCATAATTTATCGTTTATCTCATTAAGCCCCCTTGTTAAAGGGGGCTGGATTTTTTAACCGCTTGCGGTTAAAAAAGACTGGGGGATTCTTTCTTTAATTATATGTGTTTTTTATAATGAATCCCTCCACCATCGCCAAAATGGCGATGGTCCCCCTCCC
>JAFXGY010000050.1 GCA_017536625.1 Oscillospiraceae bacterium
GATTACTATTACGCAAGAACCAGCGGTGAAATCCTCACCAATCGTACTTATTGGATCACCAAGACCAACGATTATCTTCCTGCAGCAAACTATACCTTCGGCGCAGATGGCAAGATGCTTAATCCTCCTACTGTAGATCCCGAACCCGATCCTGATCCTGAACAGCCCGATCCGGAACCTGAAGTAAAGAACGGAATCGTATCTGAAGGCGGAAAACTTTGGTGGTATGTTGATGGTGTTAAGACCTACGGCGGTCTTATGCTCATCGATGGAGATTACTATTACGCAAGAACCAGCGGTGAAATCCTCACCAACATCAGATATTGGATCACTAAGACCAATGGTTATCTTCCTGCAAGATATTATGAATTCGGAGCAGACGGCAAAATGCTCAATCCTCCCGTTTGATTATAATCAGGAAACAATTCAATAAAAAGCCCGACCGAAAGGTCGGGCAGCCATACAAAATCAGAGCCTCCACGCGGCGTACGGCGGAAACGGAAAAATCCGGCTAATCTGATTATCAAAAAAGTTGGGATGAAATATGTTTTCGAAAATTTTAGGATTATTGAATAAAATAATATATAAAATTAGATTTGGAAAAAGTATTTGTTTTGAGGGTATTCCTGGGTTCGTGACACATATGCAGATATATGTAAAGTCGGGGAAAGTGAAAACAGGAAAAAACTTTGTTATAAAACAGGGAGTTTATATTGCTGCTGTTAATGGTGGAAAAATCAATATCGGAAATAATGTTTCTATAAATAGAAATTGCATTTTGGTGAGCCATGATTCTATTTCAATAGGTGATAACTGTGCTGTTGGCCCGAACACAATTTTTTATGACCATGATCATAAATTTGGTATAAATGGGATAGAAAATGGATTTAAAACCGCTCCAATTATAGTAGAGGATAATTGCTGGATTGGTGCTGGAGTGACAATTTTAAGAGGAACGCATATAGGTGAGGGTTGTATTATAGGAGCGGGAACTATCGTAAAAGGGAATATACCTGCACACTCACTTGTTACATCAGAACGAAGTATAAAAATTGTATCTATAAAAAACAGAGAGGAATAGGTGGGTATGAGAGTGAGCATTATTGTTCCGGTCTATAATGTGGAACAATATATAGATGAATGTATAAATTCGTTACTTAACCAAACTTTTGAAAATTATGAAATAATTTTTGTGGATGATGGTTCCAGAGATAACAGCGGAAGTATTTGTGATGTTTATTGTGAAAAGTATCCAAATATTTGCAAAGTATTTCATAAAGAAAATCAAGGTGTTTTGTCAGCCAGAGATTTCGGAGTAAAAAAAGCCAATGGCGATATTATAGTTTTCCTTGATTCGGATGATTGCTTGCGGAAGGATGCTTTGGAAAAAATCTGCTGCACATTTGAAAAGAAAAAATGTGATATGGTATTGTTTGAATTTTCAAATAATGAAAATTATAATAAAAAAGAAATAAATTTTGATTTTATAAATAATGAGGAAGTTGAAAAAAAACATTTGTATAAACAAATGTTATTAATCAGTTCATCAAATGCTGTTTGTTTAAAAGCTACCAAAAGGAGTTTGTTTAATACAGCTATTGATTATTCGAAATTTTATTTCGTAAAACATGGCGAAGATTTGCTGCAGTCACTTCAGATTGTGACAGACGCAAAAAAGATTGTTTATATAGATGAAGTACTTTATTATTATAGGCAAAGGGAGAACAGCACAGTCCATTCTTTCGATCCAAACAGGCATAAATCCATAAAAGCAGTTCACCAGGAACTGGAAAAGTATATTGATTTGTGGGAAGTTCCGGAATATCATCCATTGCATTACGCAAGAGAAGTAAGAGGATGGGTGGATACACTGTTTTTATATTATGACGGTAAAGCTGATTCTGAAATATTGCGTGAATTGGCAGAAGATGAATATTTCAGAAATGCTTATGAAAAAATGGATTCTAAAGAACTTTCAAAGAAAAATCTCATCGCGGCAAAACTTCTTTATGAGAGAAAATATAAACTTTTGGAATTTTATATTGGCGTGATTGATGCTTTGAGGAAAATCAAAATGAAAATCAAATAATATAAAAAGACATTTTGGATTAGTGATGCAACTTTAAACTGCGTTGAACTTCTTCGATTTAATATTATGGGGGTTAGCATGAGGATAAAAAGAAAAAATATTTATTTAAAAGCATATTATCGGAAAAATTTAGGCGATGATATGTTTGTGCGGTGCATCACAGAACGTTATCCAAATTCAATATTTAAGATAGCAGCACATCCAAAGTATTCACAACATTTTAAAAATTTATCGAATATAAAGAGCTTTTCGTATCTTGAATATTTAATTGATACTTTTACTAATAAGATTTTTAAAAAAAACACATACAGGCAATGGGTGGAAGAAAGCGCGGACGCAACAGTACATATTGGCGGATCTATCTTTATTGAACCTGCAAAATTTATACCACCCCAAAATTACTATTCAAATCCCAAAATTTTTTTTATTGGATGTAATTTTGGACCATATAAGACAAATGAGTACAAAGAATTTACATTTTTAAGGCTTCAGAAAGCCGAGGATGTATGTTTCCGAGACAAATACTCTTATGATATGTTTTCAGATTTAGATAATGTAAGGGTTGCGCCTGATGTGCTATTCGGATACAAAGGTTATCCAACGCCCAAAACAGGCTATGGAATAGGAATAAGTGTAATTGATCTTGAAAATCGTTCTGATTTAAAACACATGGCAGACGAATACTATAATGTTATAGCTCAAATAGTAGATGATTGTGTTTTTAAAGGAATACCTGTAAAGTTAATTAGCTTTTGCGAGGACGAAGGGGACAAAAAAGCGATACAAGAAATTACAAACAGATGTAAAACAAACAGAGCTGAAATATGCGAATATAACGGAGATATTGATGCTATACTTGATGAAATTAATGAGTGCGAGTATGTAGTTGCTTCGAGATTTCACGCAATGATTATCGGTTGGTGTCTTTCTAAAAAAGTATTTCCTATAATATATAGCGATAAACAAACTAATGTTATTGATGATGTGGGTTATTTTGGTGCTAAATGGGATTTAAGGAAAGAAGTGTACACGGCAGATAAATTGTTTAAAGATACCACCTCTTCTAATAATCATAACATCGAAAGATTCATAAAAGAAGCGGATAGTCAATTTGAAGCGCTGGACGACTATCTTAAATATGAAGGAGATTTTATTTAATGTATATTTTTTCGTCTTTATTGAGTAAGAGAAAAATAAAAAAGCTAAAAAAACAATTGAAATATTGCGGAGAACATGTATATATTGATTCATCTACTTTTGTGGATAAGCCTAATTTAGTCTCTATTTCAGACAACTGCCATATACAACAATGATGCAAAATTTTTGGTAGCGGGGGAGGAGTAATAATTGGTGAAGGGACGATTCTTGCCCACGATATACAAATTTTTGCAAGAAATCATTATTACGATGGAATTGATTTGGAGATGATTCCATATGATAAAAGATTTGTTGAAAAACCAGTTGTAATCGGTAAATATGTATGGATAGGAGCACGGAGCACTATACTACCAGGAGTTAAAATAGGAGATGGTGCGGTAATAGGCGCTGCTTCGGTAGTCACTAAAGATGTTCCAAATGGAGCTGTTGTGGGTGGAAATCCTGCAAGAATTATAAAATATAGAAATATGGAAGTGTATAATAGGCTATTATTAGAAGATAAGGGATACATAAAACATAAAAAGTATGAGAAATAATAATGTTTTTAATCAAAAAATAAATAAAAATATTATTAAAATATTGTTGATGTTCGGAATAACAATTGTTGCTCAAAGTTTGGCATTAATGAAATCGACTTTAGTAGCATCCTATTTTGGAACTTCGGAAGAAATTGATGCATATAATTTAGTTAACAGCATGATTTCATTTGTCTTCGCAATTGTTGTTTCGGGAATACCTACAATTATTATTCCGGAATATGTTAATGGAAATAAAAAGAATGCAGCAGATACATTTATTACTGTAATATATGGCGGCGGATTAATGGTTGCGGTTATGATGCTTTTGCTTAGATACCCGCTTATTAATTTGTTTAGCAACAGAGGAGATATTTTTATAACGACAGCCGCAAATGTTCTCGTGATATTGTTGCTATCGCAGTATTTAGCTGCGTTTTCTGGAATCACGGTTGCTTTTTTTCAATGTGAAGGCAAATATAATATCCCCAAAATAATTAATCTTATATGCCAGATAGTGGTAGTTGTTATATTACTACATAAAAACGGTAAGATTAGTGTCATAGAATATGCTGTAATTATTGCTTTTGGCAGTATATTAGGTTTTATTGTAGATACTTTTATTGCATTTAAAATGGGTTGGCGTTTAATGCCAAGATTATGTTTAAATCAAGAGAGTTTGTCATTATTAAAAAAATTCATACCAATGCTTTTTAGTGGTGGAATCTATCAATTATCTTTATTTGTAGACTCCATAATGGCGTCTTTTTTGTCAACAGGAATGGTTACGATTCTTAGCTATTCTACACAGGTTTCGTCAATGGCAAGTTCAATAGTTGTCGGTAATTTGTTACAGTATATTTATCCCAAAATAGCCAAAAGAATTAATGAAAATGGATATCAGGATCGTTTTTGGGGACAGAGCAGAGGCTTGCACGCGGTTGTCTGCTTAATGATAGCTGGGTTTATGTGCGTTGGTAGAGAAGCAATATTTGTATTATTAAATCATGGTAAGTTTTCATCTGAAGCATGCGAAATTGTATTTTTTTCTGCAATGATTTATATTTATGGACAAGGTGTTAGTATCATCAGAGATATGATGTATAGATATTTTTATGCTATGGGTAACACAAAGATTCCTGCACAGAACAGTGTATTCGTTAGTATAAGTAATATATTATTTAGCTTGCTGTTTGTGAAAATAATGGGATTTTATGGAATTGTGTTGGGAACTGTCTTGTCTTCACTGATATCCTTAGGTATTATTATGTATAGATTTAATAAAACAATTGGTTTTTCCCAAAAAACATCAAAAATTATAGGAATGTTTATAAATAATTTTTTGATTATGTTGGTAACAGTTGTTTTGGTATATCTTACTAAATCAATATTACCCATAGAAAATGATTTGCTTTCTATTTTGACATATGGGGTAGAAACAGTTGCTTTGTATGTACTTATTCATTTTGTTTTTAATAGACAAACAATTAGTGACATAAAAAGCTTATAAAAACAAAAACGCTGAAAGAACTAATTAAACGTGTTTAATAGTTATAAAGAAAGGAGGCTCCCCATTTATGAAGCGCTGTATAAAATCAGCCGTGCTCATGGCTTTGGTTTTGAGCATGCTCATGGCTTTTTGCGGATGTAAAATGAGCAAAGAGCAGGTCATAATCTATACCAGTGCAGAAAATTACCGCGTTGAATATATGTGGGAACGCCTTTCGGAAGAATTTCCGGAATATGATATTCTTATCGAATATATGCCTACCGGCAACCATGCCGCAAGACTTCTTGCTGAAGGAACCGAAAGCGTGTGCGATATAGTATATGACCTCGAATATACATATCTCGAACAGCTCGCAAAAGAAGGGATCCTTGCGGATCTTTCGGAATACGATTTTTCTGTTTTTGCGGATGATGTAAACCGCAGCAGTTTTTATATGGCGGAATACCGCAACGGTGGCTGTATTGTTGTGAATCCGGATGTACTTAAAAAACATGGGCTTGATTCACCAAAATCCTATGCGGAACTTTTGGACCCGAAATATAAAAACCTTGTTTCAATGCCGAACCCAATGTCTTCCGGAACGGGATATATGTTTTTGCTTGCGATGGTGAATGAAATGGGGGAAGAGAAGGCTTTTGAATATTTCGATAAGCTTTCCGAAAACGTCCTCCAGTTCACTTCTTCCGGTTCGGGGCCGGTCAATGCGCTTGTTCAGGGCGAAGCCGCCATCGGCCTTACAAGCACCGGCGTTGCAGTTAATGCTCTGAATGATGGAGCAAAGCTCGAAATCCTATATTTCGATGAAGGTTCACCATATTCCCTTTATGGCCAAACCATGGTTGCAGGAAAAGAAAACAAGCCGGAAGTCAAGGCGGTTTTTGATTTTCTTTATGAAACCTATGCTTATGAAAATTGCGAAAAATTTTTCCCGGAACAAATTTTTAAAAACAAGACCTTCGAGGTCAATAATTATCCTTCCGATATTCTTTACTGCAATATGGAAGGCGATACAAATGATATGAAAAGCTATTTGCTTTCAAAATGGAAGTATTGATGATAAAGTGTTCGGAAAGGTAAATTTTAATGCAGGAAGTTAAAAAACTGGAAATCATAAATCTTTGCAAAGAATATGACGGCGAAGACTTCGTTATAAAAAATATCAGTTTTGATGTTTTTGACGGGGAGTTTCTCTCCATTCTCGGTTCTTCCGGTTGCGGAAAAACAACCGTTTTAAGAATGCTTATCGGCGTTCTGAATCCAACTTCCGGAAAGATCTTAAAGGACGGAAAGGACATCACCGAAGTCCACCCATCAAAAAGAGGAATGGGAATTGTATTCCAGAACTATGCGCTTTTTGAAAATATGACTGTTTTTATGAATGTCGCCTATGCTCTCAAAATACATAAAATCCCGAATTATAAGGAACAGACCGATGATATCCTCAGAAGGCTCGGTCTCGAGGAACTCCGTGATAAAAAACCTGCGGAACTTTCCGGCGGGCAGCAGCAAAGAGTTGCCATCGCAAGAACAATGGCGCTGAAACCCGATATAATCCTTTTTGATGAACCTCTTTCCGCGCTGGATGTTTCCACAAGACTTCTGCTCAGGAATGAGATAAAAGCGCTTCAGAAGGAATCCGGAATAACGATGATTTATGTTACCCATGACCAGGAAGAAGCCTTTGCCATGTCCGATAGAATCATGGTTATGAAAGAAGGAGAAATCCAGCAAATCGCCTCGCCGGAAGAACTTGTTGAAAAGCCCGCGAATGAATTTGTGAAAGAATTTGTAATCGATAACCTTCAGATGAAAATAGATGCCCTTGCGAAATACAGGAGGAACAGCTGATGAACCGAATCCGTCAGAAAGATGCCTCCGGGGTATGGATAGTTCCGGCGGTGCTTACGCTTTTCCTGACATTTCTGATAATAGTTCCCCTTGCGGCAATGTTTCTGAATATCGACGGAGAAAGCATAAATGAAGTTATACGAAGAAGCGAGTTTTTTTCAGTAATCGGAAATTCGGTTTTGGTTTCGCTTCTCACAACGGCAATTTCAATAGTTCTTGCCTATATCTTTGCGTGGTGCGTTATCAGAACGGCAATGCCGTTCAAAAAACTCTTCCGCATTCTTGTTATAATTCCGATGCTTATTCCCTCAATTTCCATCGGAATGGGCGTTGTGCTCCTTTTGGGAAACAACGGAATAGTCACAAATATTTTCGGATTCGGAAGCGATATTTACGGAATAAACGGAATAGTGCTCGGTTCCGTGCTCTATTCTTTGCCCGTTGCGTTTTTGATGATAGAAAATATACTCAAATTCGAAGACAGCGCACCTTATGAAGCGGCAAATGTTCTTGGAATTCCGGCAAAAAACCGTTTTTTTGCCATAACGCTGCCGTACCTTAAAAAACCGATGATTGCGGTTGCTTTTTCTGTTTTCACTCTTTCCTTCACGGATTATGGTGTACCCCTTATGGTTGGCGGAAAATTCAAAACTCTTCCGGTGCTTATGTATCAGGAAGTTATCGGTCAGCTTAATTTCGGGAAAGGCTGCGTTTACGGAATGATCCTTCTCATTCCGGCGGTTCTTGCTTTTGTAATCGACCTTATGAGCAAAAACAACAGCAGCTCTTCCTTTGTAATAAAACCGTTCGAGATAAAAAAGAATACATTTAAAGATTTTTTTGCGGGGGTTTATTCTTCGGCACTTTCGGCTTTCAGTTTTCTTCCGATAGTTTCGTTCATAGTCCTTGCTTTTGTGAAGAAATATCCTTCGGATATGACCTTCACCTTTGAAAATTTTGAAAAAACCCTTCGCATGGGCGGAAGCACCTATCTCAGAAATTCCGTGCTCATAGCCGTGCTCACCGCCGCAATCGGCGTGCTCACCGCGGTGCTCACCGCATATTTCACCGCAAGGACTGCGGGAAAGTTGGGAAAATATCTTCATCTTGTGGCAATGTCCACCGCCGCGATTCCCGGAATAGTCCTTGGCCTTTCCTATGTTCTGCTTTTCAAAGGCAGTGCGCTTTACGGAACTCTTATCATACTTGTTATGGTGAACATGGTCCATTTCTTCTCGTCGCCGTATCTTATGATGCACACAAGTTTTTCAAAGGTGAACGAAAATCTTGAATCAGTGGCATCCACCCTCGGAATAGGGAAGATGCGCCTTCTGAAAGATGTTCTTATTCCCAAATGTGCCCATACCGTCGGGGAGATGTTCTCCTATTTCTTCGTAAACTGTATGATGACCATTTCGGCGGTTTCGTTCCTTGCTAATACCGGCACAAAGCCGATTTCCCTTATGATAAACCAGTTCGAAGCCCAGGGCCAGCTTGAATTTGCAGCGGCGGTTTCGATTATGATACTCACCGTGAACCTGATAATGAAAAGCGTTATCAGGGAAAAATAAAAACAGAAAAGAAGTGAAAAAATGCTTGAACAAAACGTCAGTCTGAAAGGAAAAAAGATTCTTGTAACCGGCGCCGCAGGGTTTATCGGCGCAAACCTTGTTACGGAACTTTTTGGAAAGGAAGAAAACATCACCGTTGTCGGCTTCGACAGCATGAACGATTATTATGATGTTTCCCTGAAGGAATTTCGCCTTTCCGAAATAGAAAAACTTGATAAAAACGGTTCTAAATGGATTTTTATCAAAGGAAACCTTGCGGATAAAGACCTTATCGAAAGCATTTTTGATGAATATAAATTTGAAGTGGTCGTGAATCTTGCAGCCCAGGCAGGGGTGCGCTATTCGATCACGAACCCGGAAGCATATATTGAATCCAATATAATCGGATTTTTCAATATTCTTGAAGCCTGCCGCCGGCACGAAGTGGAACATCTTGTTTATGCTTCAAGTTCTTCCGTTTATGGCAGCAACAAAAAAATTCCATACAGCACGGAGGATAAGGTTGATAATCCGGTAAGCCTTTATGCGGCTACAAAAAAATCGAACGAGCTTTTTGCCCACGCTTATTCAAAGCTTTATAATATTCCTACAACGGGACTTCGTTTTTTCACCGTTTACGGTCCTGCCGGAAGACCGGATATGGCATATTTCGGTTTTACAAACAAGCTGATAAAGGGCGAAAAAATCCAGATTTTCAATTATGGAAACTGCAAAAGGGATTTCACCTATGTTGACGATATTGTTGAAGGCATAGCAAGGGTGATGAAGCACGCACCGGAAAAGAAAACCGGTGAGGACGGGCTTCCGGTTCCACCCTGGAAAGTTTATAATATCGGAAACAATTCTCCGGAAAACCTTCTCGATTTTGTGGATATTCTTCAGAAGGAACTCGTAAGGGCGGGTGTTCTTCCGGAAGATTATGACTTTGAAGCCCATAAGGAACTTGTTCCGATGCAGGCGGGGGATGTTCCGGTTACTTATGCGGATGTTTCTGAACTGGAAGAAGATTTCGGCTTCAGACCTTCCACAAGTCTTGAAGAAGGCCTTGGAAAATTTGCCGATTGGTATAAAAATTATTATAATGTTTAAGAAGAGAGGAAAAAGAAATGAAAATTGCGGTTGCAGGCACAGGATATGTAGGCCTTTCCATTGCGGTTCTCCTTTCCCAGCACCATAAAGTAACGGCGGTGGATATTATCCCCGAAAAAGTCGAACTTATAAACAAAAGAATATCTCCGATTCAGGATGAGGAAATTGAAAGATTTTTTGCGGAAAAAGAACTCGACCTTACCGCGACTCTTGATGGCGAGAACGCTTATAAAGAAGCGGAAATGGTGGTTATTGCCGCACCGACGAATTACGATAGCAAAGAAAATTTCTTTGATACTTCCGCCGTTGAAGATGTTATCGACCTTGTTATGAAAGTAAACCCCAACGCGATTATGGTAATCAAATCCACGATTCCGGTGGGATATACCGAAAGCATCAGAAAGAAAACCGGTTCCGACAGAATCATTTTCAGCCCGGAATTTCTTCGGGAAAGCAAAGCGCTTTATGATAACCTTTATCCCAGCAGAATCGTAGTCGGAACCGACATGAACGACGAAAAACTTGTTGAAGCGGCAAAGGTTTTTGCGGGGCTTCTTGAAGAAGGTGCCGCAAAGGAAAATATTCCCGTGCTCTTTATGAACTATACCGAAGCGGAAGCGGTAAAGCTTTTTGCGAACACATATCTTGCCCTTCGTGTTGCATATTTCAATGAACTTGATACCTATGCCGAAATGAAAGGTCTTAATACCCAGACCATCATCGACGGTGTTTGCCTCGACCCAAGAATCGGCGGACATTATAACAATCCTTCCTTCGGTTACGGCGGTTACTGCCTTCCCAAAGATACAAAACAGCTTCTTGCAAACTATAAAGATGTTCCCCAAAATCTTATCGAGGCCATAGTAAATTCCAACAGAACCAGAAAAGATTTCATTGCGGACAGAGTTCTTTCCATGGCAGGATATTACAATGAAAACAGCGATTGGGATTCCGATAAAGAAAAGGAAATCACTGTCGGCGTTTACCGTCTTACTATGAAGAGCAATTCCGATAACTTCAGAAAAAGCTCCATCCAGGGCGTTATGAAACGAGTTAAGGCAAAGGGCGCAAAAGTGATCATCTTTGAACCGACCCTTAAGGACGGCGAACATTTCTTCGGAAGCCTTGTGGTGAACGACCTTGAAAAATTCAAGGGAATGAGCGATGTTATAGTGGCAAACCGCTATGACAGCTGCCTTGATGATGTTGAAGAAAAAGTTTATACAAGGGATCTTTACAGAAGAGATTGAGTTTGGGACTTTGTGAATCTTTTTAAAAAACCAGGGGATAAATAAATGAACATAAAAAAATTTCTTGAAGGAAAAAACAGAAGAATAGTTCTTGTTGTTTTTGATATGCTGTGCTTTTTGGGCATAAATATTCTTTATGGAATAATGGCCGCGTTTCTCGAACACGGCATGCCAATGAGCGATTTGAAAATATTTGCGATAAACTCTCTTCTTCTGTTCATCGGAATGTTTTTCTTCCGCATTTTCTTCAATATTTACAGAACAGTCTGGCGATATACGAGTACGAAGTCCTATTTTATGCTTGTAATGTCGGATTTTCTCGGAAGCATTACTGCAATTCTGTTTGCTTATAT
Organism: Oscillospiraceae bacterium; assembly: GCA_017536625.1. Lineage (GTDB taxonomy): Bacteria > Bacillota > Clostridia > Oscillospirales > Ruminococcaceae > UMGS1668. Next base: position 11,384 of record JAFXGY010000050.1, read on the forward strand.
TTTTTCAACATACGGAGGAATCTGGCATTTCGCAATGGTTGCGCCGCTTACGGCTCTGCTCACCCTTATGTCAAGGTTTACATACCGTCTGCTGTATAAAAAGATGAACGGTGCAAAAGCAAATGCCGTTCAAAAGAATACTGCCCTTATCGGAGCGGGTCAGCTTGGTTCAAACCTTGCAAATGACCTTCTCAGCAATCCTAAATCAAAATACAGACCGAGCTTTTTTGTGGATGCTGACAAACTTAAAATAGGAAGAAAAGTCGCAGGTCTTGAAGTTTTTTCTCCGGAAGAAGCACAGCAGAACATCGATAAATATCAAGTAACGGATGTTATTATTTCCATAACAAAGCTCGGGAATGAAAGAGCTTCGGAACTTTATGAAATTTACAGCGGATACGGCTGCAAGGTCAAAATATATGATTCCCTTGCGCACGAAGTTGCCGAAAACGATGCGGAAAAGAAAAGGGTCATCCGTGATTTTCAGATAGAAGACCTCCTTTTCAGAAAAGAACTTTCCATAAATGACAAAGCGGTTCTCGGATATTACAAAGGCAAAACCGTTCTTGTAACCGGCGGCGGCGGTTCCATCGGAAGCGAAATCTGCCGTCAGATAGCAAAATGCGAACCGAAAAAGCTGGTAATTCTTGATATTTATGAAAACAATGCCTATGATATCCAGCAGGAACTTATAAGAACTTATAATGAAAAACTTAATCTTGCTGTCGAAATCGCTTCGGTAAGGGATATTAGTCGGCTTGATTATCTGTTCAGGAAATACAGACCGGAAGTCGTTTTTCACGCTGCGGCGCATAAGCATGTTCCCTTGATGGAAAACAGCGGTTATGAAGCGATAAAAAACAATATATTGGGAACTTACAATACCGCTGATATGGCGGAAAAATACGGTGCGGAAAAATTTATACTCATATCCACAGATAAAGCCGTGAACCCGACGAACGTTATGGGTGCAACAAAAAGATTCTGTGAGATGATTGTTCAGAGCAGAAAAGAAAGCAAAACAAGTTTTGCAGCAGTAAGGTTCGGAAATGTTCTCGGTTCAAACGGTTCCGTAATCCCGCTTTTCAAAAAACAGATTGAAGCGGGCGGTCCGGTAACAATTACGGATAAACGCATAATAAGATACTTTATGACCATTCCGGAAGCAAGCCAGCTTGTTATCCAGGCCGGTGCCATGGCAAAACGCGGCGAACTTTTTGTGCTCGATATGGGAAAACCGGTTAAAATATATGACCTTGCCCTTAATATGATAAGGCTTTCCGGGCTTGAACCGGAAAAGGATATCGAAATTAGGGAAATCGGACTTCGTCCGGGCGAAAAACTTTATGAAGAACTTCTTATAAAGAGCGAAACCCTTGATAAAACAGAAAATAATATGATTTTTATCGAGCGTGATGCCGCCCCGGAAAGAGAAGAAGTTGAAAAGAACATAAAAATTCTTAAAAACGCTGCGGAAAAATGGGATAATTCCGAAGGACCCGATGCAAGAGAGATTCTTATGGAAATTGTTCCAACTTTCAAAAATCCCGCGGCAGTAAATAAAGAAGCGGAAAAATCCGAAGAAATGAAAAATGTAAAATGATTTGAACAGGAGGTAAAAATGAGCAGCAGAGACAAAAAATTCCTTATTATAATCGGTGCGCTTGTTCTGGCACTTGTTGCGGTGGTTATCATCGTTGTGGTTTCCTTTACCGGAGAAAACAGCGAAGAAGGACAAAACCCCCAAAGCGGCCAAATAGTTATCACCGATAACAATCAAAACAGCCAAAACGGCGAAGAAGGCAAGAAAGAAAACAATACTCCTGTAAATAACCCGGATATTCTTACTGAAGGAACAGAAGTTTCCACCCCTTGCGGAATTGTTTTTTATCCGGGAGAATGGGAAGACCATGTCGAGGTGGAAAACATAAAGAAAGATAACGGTGAAACCATCCGCTTCTTTGCAAAGATCGAGGGAAAAGAAAAAATAGCTCTTTTTGACCTCAACTTCGGAATCGCAGAAGGAAATCGGCTTGGAAGTGTAAAAGCCGGAGAAAAGAAAATCGATCTTTATTGCGTTGTTTATGAATCGGATTTTAAAGGTGAATGGTCCGAGGAAGAAAAAAATATAGTCTATTCCATGCAGGAAGGTTTCAACAACATAACTGCCCAGCTTGAAATAGATACTTCCGTAAGCGAAGCTGTGGATCCTTCCGGAAATAAAGTTAAGATCAAAACCCCTTACGGAACGATAAATTTCCCGGGAGAATGGGAAGAATATCTTGTAACAGAGGTTGACAGCACGGGTGATTATACGGTAAAATTTTATGCGGAAATAGACGGAAAAAAATTCGGGCTTTTTGATTTCATATTCGGCGCAGAAAGCGATTCCAGCTTTGGAAAAGTCAAAGCCGATGACGGAAGCGAAGCATGGCTTAATGTTACCGTTCACGAATTTGTTCCGGATGATGAAACCGAAAGCTCAACAGAAGATATTGTTTATGGAATGCAGGAAGCGTTCAACGATATCGCTGAAGATCTTATCGGCTGATATAAACAATATTTAAAGAAAGGTGCATCAGATGAACGAAAACAAAATTATCAGAAGTGAAGATGTCGGTATAGATATCCAAAGGGTTCTTGGCGCTCTGATAAAAAGAGCGTGGGTTATTATTCTGACCTCTGTTCTTGCGGCACTCATCGCTTTTGGGGTAACTTTTTATTTCATAACCCCTATGTATAAATCTTCCGCAATGTTTTATGTAAACAATAACGACATTTCGGTGGGCAATGTTACCGCAAGCATTACCGCAAACGACCTTGCTGCAGCGCAGAGCCTTGTTGATTCCTATATCGTAATTCTTAAAACCAGAGGAACTCTTAACGACGTTATCGATTATGCGGAAATATCAAAAACATATTCCGAAGTAAAGAATATGATTTCCGCGGAAGCGGTAAACTCCACCGAGATTTTTGAAATTTCGGTAACCAGCCCGGATCCGGAAGAAGCAGAAAAAATTGCGAATGCAATTGCCTATATCCTCCCGAAAAGAATCGGCAACATCATAGAAGGTTCTTCTGCAAAAGTTGTTGATTATGCAATAGTTGCTTCCAGCCCCAGCTCTCCGAGCTATACCCAGAACACAATCATTGGATTCCTTATCGGTTTTGTCATCAGCGCAGGTTATATCGTCATTCGCGAAATCTTCGACCTTACCATCAGAACCGATGAAGATATTACCATGGTTTGCAAATACCCGATTCTTGCGGAAGTGCCGGATATGAAAGCACCTTCCAAGGGCGGTTATTATTACGCCAACGGTAAGAGAAAGAAAAAATACGGCGCGTATGGAAACAGCGGACAGACCAAGGACGGAAAAGTGGAACTTTTCGGCGACAATATCAGCTTTGCCGCAGCGGAAGCTTATAAGCTGCTCAGAACAAAAATCCAGTTCTCCTTCGCGGATGAAAACGATTGCCACGTTCTCTGCACCACTTCCGCACTCGCCGGTGAAGGAAAATCTCTTTCTTCCATCAATATGGCCTGTTCTCTTGCACAGCTTGATAAAAAAGTTCTTCTTGTCGACTGCGACCTTCGCCGTCCTTCCATTGCTGCAAAAATCGGCGTTCAAAAATCTCCCGGTCTTTCGGATTACCTTACCCGCCACGTTCACAGCGGCGATATAATCCAGGAATTCAGCATCGGCACCTCCATCAAATTCGATGTTGTTTCCGCCGGAAGAATCCCCCCGAACCCCATGGAACTTCTCGGTTCCACAAGAATGGAAAAAGTGGTCAACAAGTTCAAGGATGTTTATGACTATATCATTCTCGACCTTCCTCCCGTTGAGGAAGTTTCCGATGCTCTTGTTGCCGCAAAACTTGCGGATGGCGTTCTTCTTGTTGTCCGCCAGGATTACTGCAACAGAACCGCCATCGAAAATGCTGTTGAACAGCTCGAATTCGTGAGCGCCAAAATACTCGGCGTAATCTTCAACGCAACTTATGAAGACGGCATTGGCAAAAAATATTATTATAAAGGCAAATATTACGGCAAAAAATACTACGGCTACCGTTACGGTTACAGATATGGCTACAGAAGTTACAGCAACAGCTATGAAAACAGTGCTGAAGAAGCCAAAAAAGCCGCAAAGGACCGTATAGTGAACGAGGAACTCAATAAGCTCGTAAGGAGAAGAAAAAGTTCCGACGACAACCAGAACAACACGAAGGTATAAATTATGTTTATAGATTTTCACACTCACATCCTTCCGGGAATAGATGACGGAAGCGCTTCTGTGGAAGAATCTATCGAGCTTCTTAAAAAAGAAGCGGAACAGGGAATAACCAGAGTTGTTGCAACCCCTCATTTTTATGCCCAGCATGATACCCCGGAGGAATTCCTTGAACGCAGGAACAAAGCGTTCATAGAACTTTCGGAAGAAATGAAAAAATATTCCGGTCTTCCGGAAATAACCCTTGGCGCGGAAGTATATTATTACCGCGGAATTGCCGATTCCGAAGCCCTTGATTTGTTGACATTGAACGGTAAAAGGTTTATACTTATAGAGATGCCGATGACCGAATGGACGGAAAGCATGTATCAGGAAATTGAGGCCATTTACAGAAGAAGGGGAATAACCCCGATAATGGCTCATATGGATAGATATATATCCCCTTTTGCAACCCATAAAATTCCGGAAAAATTCGCGAAGCTGCCCGTTCTTGTTCAGGCAAACGCAAGCTTTTTCCAAAAAGGCGGGTTTACTTCCAATCTCGCATTCAGGCTTTTGAAGGTGGATAAAATCCAGCTTCTCGGTTCGGATTGTCATAACATGACCACAAGGGTACCAAATCTTTCCGGAGCAATCGAGGCAATCGAAAAAAAATTCGGAAAAGAAATGATCGAACGCATAAATAAATACGGAGAAACCGTATTAAACTGAATAAAAAATAATTTGTAAGGGAGATTTTACTATGAAAAAAATTATCAGCATGATTCTCGCACTCGTAATGGTATTCGCGATGGGAGCAACCGTTTTTGCAGCAACTGCAGGCGTCGGCAGCATGCCTTCCCATGAACATAACTGGGATGATTGGGAAGAATATGATGACAGATGGGAACGCACCTGCGAAGAATGCGGCATCACCGAAATTATCTATAAAGACGGCGTTGACGAAGCAAACCCCGAAACCGGCGCTGCTTCCGCATTCGGCATGATCGCTCTTGTTTCCGCAGCAGCTGTTTCTGCTTTCAAACGTAAATAATAAAACTTTTTCAAAGGAAAAGGTATCATAATGGAAAACAGTAAGATTCTGAAAAAACTTGTTTTCGCCGGTGCCGGATTAATCCTTTTGATTGCAACCATTTTCGGTGGACTTCATATTCTGGAGTCCACTGTTTTTTTAAATGATGAGGAACAGCCGAGCGAAATTTCGAGTTCAAAAACGGTAGAAAAAGATGAGATAAAATATTTTCCCCGTCAGGATATAACCACGCTTCTTTTAATCGGCGTTGACGAAGACGGTCCGGTCGAGGAAAAAGACCCGAACGAAAGCAGCGCTTATGCCGATGCGGCGGCGCTTTTGGTTTTTGACGAAAAGAATAAAACAATAAATGCCATTGCCCTTAACCGCGACAGCATGGTTGAAATGACAATGCTTGATGAAAACGGAAGAAGGAAAGGAACCTTCTTCGGTCAGCTTGCTTTTTCCCATTCCTTCGGAAACGGGCTTGAAGAAAGCTGCGAAAACACCCTTTGGACAGTTTCCGACCTTCTTTACGGAACTGAAATCGATTATTACATCTCGATGAATATGGGCGCGATTACGATTGCAAACGACTTTGTGGGCGGCGTTACGGTCAACGTTAAAGATGATTTTTCGGAAGCGGGTTATGATATTCCAAAAGGCGAATATACTCTTTTGGGTGAAGATGCGGAAACATTTGTAAGGCTGAGAAGAGGTATCGGCGACAGCCTTAATACTTCTCGAATGGAACGCCAAAGGGAATATGCTTTTGGGTTTGCTGATGCCATTGAGGCAAAAACCGACGAGAACAGCCTTTTTATAGTCGATCTTTATCAGGAAATAAGCGATTATATCGTGACGGATTGTTCTGTGGAAATTCTTTCCTCCCTTGCCGAAAAATTTGAAAATTATGAATTCATGGACGTTGTTTCGCCGAAGGGAGAATATGTTCTTGGCGAAAAATTCATGGAATTTTATATTGATGAGGAAGATCTTGACCGCATAATTATGGAATATCTTTATGCCCCGAAATAAAATGAAATCCCGTGCTCAAAATTTGAGCACGGGATTTTTTTTCTTGAGCACAAAAAAATTATTGACAAAACCGGAAAAATGGGGTAATATGATGTTGATATCAGAATGATATCAGATTTTGCCAGATTACCATCTATGAAAGGATGATTTGTTTATGAACGCAAACGTAAAAAACGATTACAGCAAAGAACTTAAACCGAGAAACGGCATGGCAATGCTTCTTCTGCTTATTCTTGGCGAATTTCTTTCCATTGCGGGTATGATTGGCGGATTTGTTATGCTCGACAGCGGAATTTTGTTCCCTCTTTCTTTGATTTTTGCGATTCTTTGCGGTATAATGGCTGTGATAGTGATTCCGATTCTTCTTTGCGGATTAAAAACTCTTCGCCCGAACGAAGCTTATGTTCTCACTCTTTTCGGTGAATATTACGGCACCCTTTATGGACCGGGATTTTATCATGTAAATCCCTTTGCAAGCGCAATTAACCCCGCAACCGAAAGCGCGCTTGAAAAGGCCGCCGCAGCAAATGCGGAAGCAGCCCTTTCCGGAAAAGCAACCACCGGTTCTGTTCAGCTCAGTTCCAATAAAAGGGTTTCCCTCAAGGAAATCACCCTTACCAACGATAAACAGAAGATCAATGATCAGCTCGGTAACCCGGTTATTATCGGAACAGTCGTTATCTGGCACGTAACCGACCCGGCAAAGGCTGTTTTCAATGTCGATAACTACGTCGAATTCCTTTCCACCCAGTGCGATGCGGCTCTCCGCAATATCGTAAGGGAATATCCTTACGACGAATCCGATGAAGGCGACGAAAAATCTCTCCGCGGTTCCAGCCTTGAAGTTGCCCAGCGCCTTAAAGAGGAAATTCAGTGCAGGGTAGAAATCGCAGGAATCGAAATCACCGAAGCAAGAATCACCCACCTTGCCTATGCGCCCGAAATTGCCGCCGCAATGCTTCAGCGCCAGCAGGCTTCCGCTATCATTGCCGCACGCAAACTCATCGTTGACGGGGCTGTGGGAATGGTTGAGATGGCTCTTGAACGCCTTGAAGAAGAAAAGGTTGTCGATATGGACGAAGAACGCAAGGCACAGATGGTTTCCAACCTTCTTGTGGTTCTTTGCGGAAGCAACGACGCCCAGCCCATTGTGAACACCGGTTCCATTTACTGAAAAAATCCGTATCGATATGCGGCATAAATTATAAATTGAATTATTATGAGGGGAGGCGGGAGCCTTGGCAGATAAAGATAAAAAACAGCTTTTGCTCAGGCTTTCGCCGAGCCTTTGGGAAGAAATTTCCCGCTGGGCGGAAGATGACTTCCGTTCCATAAACGGCCAGATTGAATATCTGCTTACCGAAGCGGTAAAAAAACGCCGCAAAGTAAAAATCGAAGATGGAACCGAAAACGAAGAATAAAAGCGCCCGAAGGGGCGTTTTTTTATTGCCTTCCTTGCCAACCGTAGGGAAGGATATCATCCGCCAGAAAAAAAGCCTTCCCAGAGGGGAAGGTGGCATTTTTCAAAGAAAAATGACGGAAGGGTGGAACAAGCTCCCTCTGATGAGGGAGCTGTCACCGAAGGTGACTGAGGGAGAGAAATCCCTGACACATTTTGATGTACCCTCCGGGAATCCTTTTTGGAATCCCTCCATCTTTTCAGTGATAAATCACCGAAAATCCACCTCCCTTTAGGCAAGGGAGGCTTATTTACGGCGGGAGCAAGCCTCTGCCCTACAGTGAAATGGTGATATCCACCCGCAAAAAAGCCTTCCCAGAGGGGAAGGTGGCATTTTTCAAAGAAAAATGGCGGAAGGGTGGCCCATAAAAAATATTGATGTAAGCTCAGCCTTTCCGGAGAGCAAAGTCTTTTTGCAGCGGAAACAAATTCAAATTATATTTTGATTTGTCAGCAGGCTTATAAAGAATAATTCACACTTTAATCATTGAAAAAAACTTCGGAATAAACTATAATATTTTCAGCGAAAGGAGGCGGAAGAATGAACCATATGCAAAAGGGCGTCATAATGCTCATAAAAAGTGCCATAACCGGGGAAGCACAGCCTTTGCCTGAAGGGTTTTCCATTGATGAAGCCTATGGATTTATTGTGAAGCACAAAATTATGATGCTTGCTTATGACGGGGCTGTAAGATGCGGTATTCCAAAGGAAAACCCGACCATGCAAAAGCTCTTTCAAAGTTATATACAGGGGCTTTTATACAGCGAAAAGCAGATGAAAGCAGTAAGCGAAATTTATTCCGCCTTTGATGAAAACGGAATAGATTATCTGCCGCTCAAAGGCTGTAACATGAAGTACCTTTATCCGAAGCCGGAACTTCGGCTTATGGGCGATGCAGATATTCTTATAAAAGAGGAGCAGTACATAAAAATAAAAAAGGTTTTATCGGAACTCGGATATTCCGATCTGGGCATAATTTCCAACCATTATGTCTGGGATTCTCCGGAACTGCATATTGAAGCTCATATTTCCCCGATGCCTGCTTCAAATCAAAAATTTTATGATTATTACGGAAAAGGATGGGCAAAAGCACATAAATCCGAAGGCTGCCGTTATATTTATTCAAAAGAGGACAGTTTCATTTTTTTGTTCATACATTTTGCAAGACATTATCTTGATGGTGGAATAGGCATCAGGCACGCTGCGGATATTTTTGTCTATATGAATAATTTTTGCGATATGGATTATTCCTATATCGAAGAAGAGATGGAAAAACTCGGGATTTTAAAATTCTATAAGAATGTCCTTACTGTGCTTGATTATTGGTTCAAGAACGGCAATGTGACCGATTCCGCAAAAATTGTTTCAGATTTTATAATGGAAAGCGGAAACTGGGGAAGTTTCGAATCTTCTGCATTGGCCACGGGACACAACAGCTTTTTGGCAGAAGAAAAAGTTTCGGGAACGAAAGGCAAAAACTTTTTTAACGAAGTTTTTCCAAACAAAAAAATAATGACCCAAAGATACAGTTGGGTGGATAATAAAACTTTATTAATGCCTGCAGCCTGGGTCGCAAGATGGGTTGATGCAATTATTTTCAGAAGGAAAAATATAAAAATAAAAGTAAAGAAAATCAAAATGATGAATGATGAAAAAATTGATGAATACCGTGATAATCTCAGAAAATCCGGATTCGATATTTAAAGAAAAACACCCGTTAAAAAAACGGGTGTTTTTTTGTTTGGTTATCAAAAAGCGCATTAATAAAGGCTTTTTTTGCTGTGGGGAAAAATAATTTTTGAAAAATCGAAACTTAGAAAAACGAAGTAAATCGAAGAAAAACGGCGAAAAACGAAGTATTCGTTTTGCAAATCAAATTTTTTCAAAAAAGCTGTTGACAAAGCCCTTTTCTTTAATTATAATAATGACTGTCGCTTTTGAACGAAAGTAATATTATAAGGAAATTTAAATCGGAGGTAAACGCTATGTCCACTACTATGCCGAATGCCGCTACTATCGAGCGCAAATGGTATGTTCTTGACGCTGCAGGCAAACCCCTCGGTCGCACTGCTGCAACTGCCGCTGTTCTTCTTCGCGGCAAACATAAAGTTGATTTTGCTCCCCATGCTGACTGCGGCGATTACGTTGTAATCATCAATGCCGAAAAAGCAGTTCTCACCGGTAACAAACTCATCCAGAAAAAATATTATCATCACACCGGTTATGTAGGCCACCTCAAAGAGGTCAACTACAAAACCCTTATGGCAAAAAACCCCGCTTTCGCTATGAAACTTGCTGTTAAAGGCATGCTTCCCCACAACAGCGTTGGCGCAAAAAGCCTTACCCGCTGCCACATCTATGCTGGCGCAAACCACAAACACCAGGCTCAGGCTCCCGAAGCTTGGGTAAAATGATTCGGAAGGAGGACGTAAACCATGTATGATTCTAACCCTTACTTCTACGGTACCGGTAGAAGAAAAAGCTCTGTAGCTCGTGTTCGCGTTTATCCTAACGGAACCGGCGCAATCACCATCAACGGCCGCGACATCGACGATTATTTCGGCCTTGATACCCTCAAACTCATTGTTCGTCAGCCCATGGAACTCACCGAAACCGTTGGTGCATTCGATATCATCTGCACCGTAACCGGCGGCGGCGTAACCGGCCAGGCAGGCGCAATCCGTCACGGCCTTTCCCGTGCTCTTCTTCAGTATAACGAAGAGCTCAGACCTACCCTCAAAAAAGCAGGTCTTCTTACCCGTGACCCCAGAATGAAAGAACGTAAAAAATACGGTCTCAAAAAAGCACGTCGTGCACCTCAGTTCTCCAAACGTTAATCGTTTCCAAGAGAATGTTCAGGAACCTCACCATCTGGTGGGGTTCTTTTTTTGCCTTCCCAGAGGGGAAGGTGGCAAAGCTGAAAGCTTTGACGGATGAGGGATTATAGGTAACCCGGAGGGCAGTTTCGTTTAAAAACGGGCGGATTATATCCGCCCCTACAGTTTTGGTGATATGCGCCACATATATAAACAAAAAAGGCTGAAAGATTTCTCTTTCAGCCTTTTTCTTCGTCTAATATTAAATTATTTTACGGTGTTTTCTGCGGCTTCGCGGATAAGGTGCATTACCTTTCCGATGATTATGCTGCGAACAACGGCCTTTTCAAAATCATCGTTATAAAGTTCCTTAAGCTGTTCCATGGTAATGCCGTTCTGCATTGCAACGTGGGCAAGCGCTTCGTCAATTTCGTTCTTTTCGGCGGTGATGTTTTCCAAAGCGGCAATCTCATCAACAGCGGCGCGGACTTTGATGCTTGTTACAGCGTTTTCTCTTGCGTCAGCTTTAAGTTTTTCAACGCTGGTTCCGGTGAACTGGCAGTACATCTCAAGATTCATTCCCTGATGTTCAAGTTCCGCGGAAAGACGTCCTATCTGTTCGTCAAGTTCTGCTTCGATTTCCTCTTCGGAAGGAGCAAAATCAAGGGAATTTGCCGCTTCGACCATAAGACGGTCCTGAAGATCCATTTCAGCCTGTTCGTCAACATAATTCTGCATGGAAAGAGCAAGCTTTTCGCGGAATTCTTCCATGGTTTCGCAATCGCCGAATTCCTTTGCGAATTCGTCATTAGGTTCATAGGTGGATTTTGCGTGGATGTGGTGGATTTTGCAGCGGAATTCCGCGGCTTTTCCCGCAAGTTTTTCGGAATGATATGCTTCCGGGAAGGTTACGGAAACGATTACCTCTTCACCGATTTCTTTGCCGACGAGCTGTTCTTCGAATCCGGGAATGAACATTCCGCTTCCAAGGGTAAGGGGCTGGTGTTCGGCGGTGCCCCCGGGGAACTGTTCGCCTTCGCAAAAACCTGCGTAATCAATGATAACTTCATCGCCAAGCTGTGCGGGGCGGTCGGTTATGTGTTCGATTTTCGGGTTTTCCTGCAAAATTCCGTCAATCTGCTGCTGAACGTCCTGTTCCGTAACGATATAGCGTTTGAAATCGGCCTTAAGGCCGCGGTAAACAAAGCTCATAAAAATCTCCTTGTCGTCAATAAAAAATATAAAGCCCGCAAAAGCGCGGTATATGAAGATGTTAATCTGTTTTCGGGAATTTGTCAAGCAAAAGAGTAAGAAACCCGGGATAAAAAATACGGCGCAGTTTTCTGCGCCGCATTGTTTATCGGAATATTCAGCCAAAGGGCACAAAATCCCAGAAATTTCGGCTTTCGCCGGTTTCTTCGTCATCACCAAGATAAGTATCAGGGTCGAAGATATATATTCTTCCGGTGTTTTCGTCCGTTTTCATCAAAAGGTCAGGGGAAATCAAAGTTGCTTCATAAAGGGTTTTGCCGTTTTCGCTTTTAATTTTTTCAATAATTATTTTTCCGTCATAAACCCAGGAAGTGTTATCGCCGTTCTGGAAGATTGCAAAATTAATTTCGCACCCTGCCGCAATATTTCCATCATAATCCGCCGGCGACCAGCGGATAAAATCGTGGTCATCAATGACTATGTTATGCCCGAGCTGGAAATAGGGCTTATCAACGTCAACAAGCCTTCCTTCGCCGCCGGAAGCGCTTATCCTCGAAAAATCAACGCGCATTTCAAAATCAAAGAAAGGTTCCTTCGAACTCATGGCCGGGGCATATTCAAACAAGGCTTTGCCGATTGAATCTTCCGGCAAAAGGAGTTCAATGCTGTGCACAAGGAAGGGATGATTTTCGTCATTGACCGGGGTGATGTTCATGCACCAGATTTCGCCGTCAACAAGCAGGAAGGATGAAAGTTCCGTTATGGGCTGATACATTATTTTGCCATATTGAAAAATATCGAAAATCTCCTCCGGAACAAGGAAAAGTTCGTTCCATTCTTCCTCGGAATAAGGGAATTCCTGCCATTCCCATTTTTCCACCGGTAAGACCTTTTCTTCGGAATAAACACTGTATTTGCAAACGACGGAATCTTCGGTTATTTCATATCTTGTGTATGTCGGCCCGCAAAAACCAAACAGGGAACCGCTGAAAATCGCTTTTGCTCCGATATATGTTGTTCCGGGTTTTATTATGGCGGAATTTTCTTCGGATTCTGCGGGAAGCGAAGGAGCACACCCGCAGAAAACCATGAGCACGGAAAAAACAAGAATGAGCACGGATATTTTCTTTTTGAGCACGGGTAACGCCTCCTTTATATATTACCTGATTTTAAAATAGCATAAGAAAAACGAAAAATCAAGCGGGAGATCAGGGAATATTCCGAAAAGCAATATTTTGCTTTCCTTTGCGTTGACAGCGCAAAACACCGGGAATATAATAAAGCCATAAAAATCAAATGCGAAGGCGGGCGGAAGAATGAACGAAATAAAGGAAATCAGCATTCACGAAATAAAGCATATAAATATCGGCCATGCCCAGGATTTTGAGCACGGAACCGGCTGCACCGTTATCCTCTGTGATAAAAAAGCCGTCTGCGGGGTTGATGTCCGGGGAGGCGGACCTGCTTCGAGAGAAACCGAGCTTTTGAATCCCTTGATGAGCAACGACGGAATAAACGCTCTGCTTTTAAGCGGCGGAAGCGCCTTCGGGCTTGATGCCGCCGGCGGGGTTATGAAATATCTTGAAGAAAAAGGCAGGGGAGTCAAAGTCGGTAACGCCGTCGTTCCGATAGTAGTCGGCTCCTGCATTTTCGATCTCGGCTGCGGCGATGGTACTTTCCGCCCGGATGCGAAAATGGGTTATGAAGCCTGCATCGACAGCGAAAAGAATATCGAGCGCAACGGAAATATCGGCGCCGGAACCGGTGCGACCGTTGGCAAAATGCACGGCGATGATTTTTCGATGAAATCGGGCCTTGGCTGTTACTGTATCCAGATGGGCGCTCTTAAAGTTGGCGCCATAGTTGCCGTGAACGCCATTGGCGACGTTTTCGAAATGGATTCGAACAAACAGCTGGCTGGGCTTCTCAATAAAAACAAGGACGCAATGCTTTCGAGCGAAGTGGAAGCGGTGAAGCTTCTTCACCTTGCAAGCAAATTTACCTTCAACACCACCATTGGCGCAATAATCACCAATGCGGATCTTGATAAAGCCGAAATGAACAAAGTTGCCGCCATGGCTTCCAACGGAATTGCCCGGACCATACGCCCGGTGAATACCTCCATGGATGGGGATACAGTCTATGCCCTCTGCACCGGAAAAGTCAAAACCTGCGCGGACGTTGTGGGAACGCTTGGCGCAAGGGTTATGGGAAAAGCCATAGAAAAAGCTGTGCTTTCTGCAGAAGGCGCTTATGGGCACAAATGCGCAAAAGATTTTCTTGAATAATTTTTTCAGAAAACGCGACCTTTTCCCCCAAAAAATCCTGCATATAAAGTGAAAGAAAAAATTCGGGGAGGTGAACTTTTCCTTGAAAGACGAAAATATAATCGGCCTTTATTTTGAAAGAAACGAAAAAGCCATTGCTGAAACGGATAAAAAATACGGGAAGCTTTGCTTTTCCATCGCGCATAACATTCTTCAAAGCCCGGAAGATTCAAAAGAATGTGTGAATGATACTTACCTTCATCTTTGGAACAGCATTCCGCCGGTGAAGCCGAAAAATTTTCCGGCTTTTATTTCGAAGGTTGCGCGTTTTGTTTCCTTCGATAGGTACGATTTTCTCCATGCAAAAAAACGCTTTTCCGAAGGGGAAGTTCCCTTTGAAGAACTGGAGGAAGTCCTTTCGGACGACAGAATGAAGAAGGAAACGGAGGATTCGGAACTCGGAGAAATAATCGACGGATTCCTCCGGAAGGAAAAAACGGATTCCCGGAACGTTTTTATTCGCCGCTATTATTTTTGCGATTCCGTAAGCGAAATCGCAAAGCGCTTTGCCTTCAGCGAAAGCAAGGTGAAAAGCATGCTTGGAAGAACGCGCAAAAGGCTCCGGGAATATCTCGAAAAGGAAGGGGTGCGCTTATGAAAACACCGAAAATCGCAAAAGCGCTCGGCTTCATCGGTGATGACCTTATCACCGAAGCGATGGATTATCGCCCGAAGAAAAAAGCGCCCTTCAAAAAGATGCTTGCCCTTGCGGCTTGTTTTTGCTTCATATCCATTCTGGTTCTTGCCTTGCCGTATATATCGGGTGCTTCCGCCGAAGACCCGGATTGGCCCAAAACCCATTTCGAAACCGAATCTTACGAAGAGATAGCCGCAAAATGCGGCGAAGACCTTCTTATCGATAAGCTTGCGGTAAAAGAAGATTTTCACAGCGAATATATCCTCGAAATCCGCAAAGGAGGCTCCTTCGAAAATCCCGCGGATTTCATAGGCCTTTCAGCGACGGTGAATTACGGCAAAAGCATTTTTGATTCCGAAGGGGAACAGTTCTTCTGCTTCATTTCCTTTAACGGAAAAGCTGACGGGGTTTTCATCGATGAATACCTTCGGAGCGGGGAATTTGAAACAAAAGAAATGACCGTTGACGGATATTCCGTAAAATATGCGGAAATGGAACCACTGAACAAAATTAATGCAAACAGGATTATTGCCGAATTTGAATACGGCGGGTATAAATATTACGTTTCTTCGGAATCCCCGAATCCGGAGTTTTTCGGGGATATGATGGAAAATATGCTCGGATAAAAAAAGAAAGCCCTCTCCGCTTTTTTGCGGAGAAGGCTTTTTTGTTTTTTTTATGCCGCTTTTCTTTCCTTATGGATTTTTACCATGCTGATGCTGTTGGAAATAACGGTGAAAGCGCTGAACCACACGGAAACATAATTGTGATGATAAATATCATAAACCGCCCACATGATAAGGGTGATGATGATTACCCATTTGAACCACATTGCGTCCTTGGTATCAATATTCCAGGTGAACATACCCGCCGCAATAATCGGAATCCAGGTTATGGGGTTCAGCGTTATGGTGGAAACTGAAAGAGCCGCCTGAACGGCGATGAGTGCGATTTTTATGGCAGGGGAACACTTCCATTTTGCGATGATTATGTTTCTCGCAACGCTCACAAGGCTTGCAATGCAGCCGCCGAATCCTCCGAGAAGGAAATGGGAAAGAGCGTTCAGCCCGAACTGAAGAGTCTGGAAGATTATGTATCTGTCCTTGTTTTTAATGAAGCCGATGAACACCATAACGGTGCAGCCAAGGAGAGAAACGATATTGCCGAGAAGGATATTCACTTCCATGGATTATTCCTCCGCTTAGATGTTCTTTCCGGATTGGTCTTTTTTTATCTGCCAGATGCTGAATCCGGTGGAAACAACGGTGAAAGCATCGAATGCGGCGGAAACAAAATTAAGGTGATATGCGTCATAAACAAACCACATGCAAACGGTAAGAATCATCACCCATTTGAATTTGATGATATTTTCGCTGTCAATCACCCAGGTGAAGATGGAAGTTGCAAAAATCGGAAGCCAGGTAACAGGGTTAAGGTTTACCGTTCCAAGGGAGAGAACAACGGAAAGAACGATGAAAAGGATTTTGAGCGGTACGGAAGTTTTGAAGAAGAAAAAAACAAGGTTGCGCAGAATGCTTACCACCGTTGCAACAACTCCGCCCATGCCGCCGAGAAGATAGTGCGAAATTCCCATAAGGGTGAACTGAACGCACTGTGCGCCAAGGATTTTGTTTTTATTTTTGATAAGACCGATGAGCACCATCATGGTGCAGGAAATGATCGAAATTATATTCGCAATAATAACAGCCAAAATTATACCTCCGGTTAAAATGAAAATAAAAAACTGTCCGGCTTTGTCAAGGCCGGACAGCGAAAATTTCTGTAAACAGCATTAAATATTATAATAGCACAAAAGCGCATTGTCAAGCGGAAAATTCAGATTCCGAGCAGAACCGTCGCAAAGCCGAAATAGATAACGAGAGAAAGAGCATCCACAACGGTTGTGATGAAAGGGGATGCCATAACCGCGGGGTCAGCGCCGACTTTTTTTGCAAAAAGGGGCATGAATGCGCCGACTATTTTGGAGCAGAAAACGGTGCAGATGAGGGTGAAGGAAATTACCGCGGAAACCATCGGCGTAACTTCCGGGTTGCCAAGGAGCATTCCGTCAAAAAGAAGGACTTTGATAAAGCTTACCGCCGCAAGGGCAGCGCCCGCAAGAAGTCCGACCTTCGCTTCCTTCCAGATAACTTTGAATATATCGCGGAATTCGATTTCCTGAAGCGAAAGTCCGCGGATAACGGTGGCGGAAGTCTGGTTGCTGCAGTTACCGCCGGTGCCCATAAGCATCGGAATAAACGCGGTGAGAACAACGCAGGAAGCAAGCGCTCCTTCAAAGCTGCTGATTATCATTCCGGTAAAGGTGGAAGAAAGCATGAGTATCATCAGCCAGGGAATACGGGATTTCCAGATATCAAAAACCGCGGTGCGGAGGTAAGGACGGTCACTCGGGGTGATTGCCGCCATCTTTTCGATATCTTCGGTGGCCTCTTCTTCGATGACGTCGATTGCGTCGTCGAAGGTGATGATTCCCACAAGGCGGTTTTCCGCATCAACAACCGGCATGGTATCAAAGTCATATTTGCTCATACGCTGAACGACCGATTCCTTATCGTCGGTGGTCATGGCGGAAATTACGTTCGGTTCCATGATATCCCCGATGAGTGCGGAAGTATCTTTTTCAAGAACAAGGGTACGTATGGTTACATAGCCGATGAGATGGCGTTCTTCATCGGTTACATAGGAAACGTTGATGGTTTCGGAATCATCGCCCTTTTGGCGGATAACGTCAAAAGCTCCGGCGACGGTCGTAGTTCTGCGAAGGCGGATAAATTCCGTGGTCATAAGGGAACCTGCGGAATCTTCCGGATACTGAAGGATTTTGTTTATCTCGCTTCGGGTTTCAGGGTCGGAATATTTAAGAATTCGCTTGACGACGTTCGCGGGCATCTCTTCAATGACGTCGATGGTATCGTCAAGGAACATTTCATCAAGAATGGCTTCGAGTTCGGAATTGGAAAAGCCTTTGATGAGCATTTCCTGGGAATCGCTTTCAAGATTGATAAAAACGTCCGCCGCCACTTCTTTTGAAAGAAGGCGGAACATTACCGGAAGATGATCTTCCGGCATATCATCGAAAAGCCAGGCGATATCCGCGGGGTTCATATCGAGAAAGCGCTTTCGAAGGTCGTTATACCGCTTTTCGTGGCAAAGCTCCTCCAGTTCGTCCCTGAGTTCGTCATAAACTTCCTCGAATCTTTCTTCTGCTTCAGCCATGACAAATCCTCCTTTTCCCGAAAATTACCTAATATTAATAATATTCCTAAATAATGCCGATGTCAATAAAACGGAAGAGATAAATTATTGTTTAGCAAAACAACCTCCCTTGTCAAAGGAGACTCCCCTATTAGGGGAGATGTCATCGCAGATGACAGAGGGGTCTGCCGTCTGCGGCGAGCAAGGGGGACCATCGCCATTTTGGCGATGGTGGAGGGATTCATAACAAAAACATCGGTATTTAAAGAAAGAATCCCCCAGTCTTTTTTAATCGCAAGCGGTTAAAAAATCCAGCCCCCTTTAACAAGGGGGCTTAATAAAATAAACAATAATTTATTTCCGCCAACAAAAAAGCGCCGTTTCCGGCGCATTGGTTCATTTTTCAATTCTCGATTTTATAAATGGGATAACTTCCTTCGGGTCTATGCCAAGAACCCAGGCAAATTCGCCGAAAAGAAGCTTTTCAGCCCTCTGCATGATGTTTTCGTCGTTGCTGCGGAGTTTTTTGCCTTTTTCTGCAAGTTCTTTTTTATGGAGATAAAGGGTGCGGATAAGGGTGGCAATATCTTTGCGCACTCCGCCTTCAAGAAGGGCACGAAAAGTTTCTATGCGTTCCTTATCATTGCTTATCCATTCGGTTTCGCCGCTTCCAAGACTGTCGATTATTTCAAGCACCTCTTTTTCGGAAAGAAGCTCCCTTGCGTGGCTTGCGAAAATCGGGCTGTCCGCGGGGATTGAAAGGCTTGAACGAAGGTCAAAAACCGGCTGTAGGATATAATATTCCTTTTTTCCTGCGCCGTAATCGCAGATCCGGATTTCTTCAATGCGGCAAACGCCGCTTGCCCCATAAACAATGATATGACCTTTTTCCAACATCAAAATCGTTCCTTTCGTTCCGGTTTTGTAAAAAAGTATGATGCATAAAGATTTCTGCATTAATTATAGCATATTTTGCCGGAAAATGTCATAGCTTTTTTTACAAAAAAGAAAAATTTAACAGATAAATCAGATATTAAATTCAAAAAGCCCGTCACGGTTGCAAAAGAAAAGAATTCTTCCTTTTCCGGTGAAAGGGAATGAAACTTCCGCTTCCTGTTCCGGATAAAGTTTTTTTATGCAGATTCCTGAATAAGTGATATATGCGGCGAAAGAGATGTAATGTTCCTTCGTCATCGGGTGATTGAAGCGGATATAGATATCGCCTTCGGGTCTTTCGATTTTGAAGGAGGCTTCCTCTGCTTTTTCCGTGGAAAGGGGAGGAAGATTGATTCCGCAGCAGGAAAAAGCACCTTCCCCCATGGAAGCGATTATGTTTCCGCAGACCGGACAGACATAAAACTTCATTTTCCCGATGTTTCCGGCACGGTTTTTATTGGAAATGCTTTCGCCGGAAAGAAGTTCCGCAACCGAAACTCCGAGCGCTTTTGAAAGGGGTTCAAGAAGGGTTATATCCGGAAGTCCCTTTTCCGTTTCCCATTTCGAAACGGTTTTATCAGAAACAGAAATAATTTTCCCAAGCTGTTTTTGTGTAAGGTTTTTTCTTTCCCTTAGTTCTTTAATGATTTTTCCGTTTATATATGGCATAAAAATCTCTCCTTTCTATGCCCAGAGGTTATCATATCTTTTTAAATACCGCAACCTATGGAAAGTAGAATCGGCTTTGGTTTTACTGAAAATAATGTAAAAATGCGTTTTTTTGAAATATAAGGGCAGTTGCGGGCATAATTTTATAAAAAACTATTGCAAAAAAGGCAAAAATACTTTATTATTGATAGTGTAAAAAATGCGCTATTGCGCTTCATTTTAGGAGGTTTAACTTATGGTTTCTGCAGGCGATTTCAGAAACGGTGTTACTTTTGACGATAACGGTGATGTATATCAGATCATCGAATTCCAGCATGTAAAACCCGGCAAAGGTGCAGCATTTGTCCGTACCAAAATCAGAAACGTCATTTCCGGCGCAGTTGTTGAGCGCACTTTCAACCCTACCGATAAATTCCCCACCGCATTTATCGAGAGAAAAGAAATGTCCTATAGCTACACCGACGGTGACCTTTATTATTTCATGGATCCCGAAACTTACGAACTTATCCCGATCGAAGAAAGCCTTCTCGGCGATTCCTTCAAATTCTGCAAAGAAGAAGACGTATGCCGTATCCTTTCTTACAAAGGCAAAGTTTTCGGCCTCGAAGCTCCTAACTTCGTAACCCTCGAAGTTACCGAAACCGAACCCGGCGTAAAAGGTGATACTGCAACCAACGTTACCAAACCCGCAACCGTTGAAACCGGCGCAAACGTAAAAGTTCCGCTCTTCATCAACGAAGGCGATAAGATCCAGATCGACACCAGAACCGGCGAATATATCGGCAGAGCTTGATTTTTTCGATATATAAACCATAACCGCCATATTGGCAAAGGAGAAAGAAATATGACTATTGCTGAAAAAGTTGCACATCTCAAAGGTCTTATGGAAGGCCTCAACTGCGACGACAAAGTTCTCAATGCTATTGCAGATATCCTCGAAGATCTTGCATATGATGTAGAAGACGTTCAGGATGCTCTTGCAGAAGTAGGCGAACAGGTCGAACTTATCGATGAAGACCTCGAAACCCTCGAGAACGATTATTATGAATATGACGATTGCTGCTGCGATGACGACGACTGCGATTGTGATTGCTGCTGCGACGACGATGACTGCGACTGCGATTGCGACGACCTTTACGAAGTAGAGTGCCCTGCTTGCGGCGAAGTTATCTGCATCGATGGCTGCATTGTTGACGAAGGCGAAATGGATTGCCCCAACTGCGGCGAACATCTCGAATTCGATATGGACGAAGAAGAGGAAGACGAAGATGAAGAATAATTCTTCGCATATCTTCCAAAAAAAGCGGTTCTGACCGCTTTCCCAAAAAGGTGAAAAGCGCCTTTGCGCTTATTCATAAATTAAATAGTTTCGGGGCAGGGTGAGAATCCCTACCGGCGGTGATGCGGCTTTGCCGATGAGTCCGAGAGCTTGACAGCAAGAACGGGTGAGAATCCCGTACCGACGGTGTTCGCAATTTTTTGCGTTAAGTCCGGATGGCGAAACTGCGTGAAGAAAACAAACCCCGTGCATAAACTGCATGGGGTTTTCTTTTTGCGATTTTGCCTTTCTTTTAAGAAACTGTTCACACTATCTTAAAAAAGAAGGGGTATTATTATGAAAAACAAAAACATGAACACAAAAAAACTCACAACTCTTGGCGTACTTGCGGCCTGTTCCATTGTTCTGGTCGCATTCATCCATTTTCCGATTTTCCCTGCGGTTTCCTTCCTTGAATATGACCCGGCGGATATTCCGATCCTCATCGGTACCTTCCTTTTCGGACCGGTCTGGGGCGTTGTTCTCACCGTTCTTGTTTCCGCAATTCAGGGAATGACCGTTTCTGCCCAGAGCGGAGTTTATGGCATTGTGATGCATATTGTGGCAACAAGCGCGTTCACAATCGTCGCGGGAAGCATTTATAAACACAAAAAGACCAAAAAAGGCGCGCTTATTGCAATTGCCTGCGGTGTTGCGGCAATGGTAATCGTCATGTATCCGGCAAACCTTCTGTTCACCCCCGTTTACCTCAATGCCATGGCGGGAATGGAAATTGAAGCCGCAAAAGGCATGGTAAAAAGTCTTATGCCCTTCATCCTTCTTTTCAACCTTACAAAAGCGGGAATCAACGGCGCGGTTACTTATCTTGTCTATAAACGCATCCACAAACTTTTGAGCAAACTTAACCTTGCATAAAAAGGCAGTGATATTTTGAAAATCGACCCAAGCTGGCCTGCTCTTTCAAGTGAAGAAGCCGTTCGCCTTGCCAACGAAGGCAAGGCGAACGTTTCGCCTTCTTCCGCATCAAAAAGCGAAAAACAGATAATTTTATCAAACCTCTTTACCTTCTATAACATGCTCAATCTGGTGCTCGCGGTGCTTGTAATCACAACCGGGAGCTTTCGCAATATGCTTTTTATGGGCATTGTTATATCGAACTTCCTCATCGGAACGATTCAGGAACTTCGGGCGAAAAGAACCGTTGACAGTCTTTCGGTGCTCACAGCACCCACTGCAAGGGCCATTCGCGACGGGAAAGAGGTTGTTTTGCCGTGCAAAGAGCTTGTTCTCGGCGATGTGGTGCTCATCGGCGCCGGCGACCAGATAACAGCGGACGGAACGGTGCTCGGCGGCGAAGCAAGGCTTAACGAAAGCCTTATCACCGGCGAAAGCGATGCGGTTTTGAAGGAAAAAGGCGATAAGCTCTTTTCCGGAAGCTTCGTTATAAGCGGGGAATGTGCCGTTTTGCTTACCGCGGTCGGTGCGGAAAGCTATGCCGAAAAGCTTACGGCGGAAGCAAAAAAGCTTAAAACTGCCAAGTCCGTGCTCAAATCTGTCATGGAAAAGATAATAAAAACCGTAACGGTTTTTATCGTGCCCATGGGCGTGCTCACTTTTTGGAACCACTACGTCGAAAGAGGACTTTCCTATGTGGATTCCATGATTCCGACCGTCGCCGCAATGGTGGGAATGATTCCGGACGGGCTTTATCTGCTCACAAGCATGAGCTTCGCGGTGGGGGTCGTTCGCCTTGCACAAAAAAGAACACTTACCCAGCAGCTTTATTCTCTCGAATCCCTGGCGAGAGCGGATGTGCTCTGCCTTGATAAAACCGGCACCATCACCAGCGGTAATATGAAGATAAAGGGCACAGTCAGCTTTGAAGGGGATGACATAGGCGCCATTGCTGCGGAAATTTATTCCGCTGTTCCGGCGGATAACGTTACCGCGAAAACCATAGTGGAAGCCTTCGGAAGCCGTAACCCCATAGAAAAGAATGCTTTGCATACCCTGCCGTTTTCTTCCGCACTCAAATATGCGGCGGCGGATTTCGGTGATGAGGGATGTTTTATGATAGGTGCGCCGGAATTCGTTCTTGGCGAAGGGTTCGATGAAATTAAAAAACAGGCATCGGAATATTCCGCCGACGGAACGAGGGTTCTTGCCCTTTGCGAAGGAAAATTCGACGGAAAATTATACAAAGCGGAAAAACCACTTGGTTTTATACTCATAGAAGACGAAATTCGCCCGAATGTGGCGGAAACATTTGAATATTTCCGAAAAAACGATGTTGCCATAAAAGTGATAAGCGGCGATAACCCCTTTGCGGTTTCCGCCATTGCGAAGAAAGCCGGCGTAATCGGTGCGGAAAATTTCCTCGATGCTTCGGTTCTTTCGGACGAAGAACTTTCCGCTGCGGCGGAAAAAACAGTCGTTTTCGGAAGAGTGAGCCCGGAACAGAAGAGAGTTATCATCAAGGCTCTTCAAAGCGGCGGACACACCGTTGCCATGACCGGCGACGGAGTGAACGACGTGCTTGCCCTTAAGGATGCGGATTGCAGCGTTGCCATGGCAAGCGGAGCACAGGCAGCAAGTCATGCAGCCCAGCTTGTGCTTCTGGATTCGGATTTTTCCGCAATGCCGGAAGTGGTGCTTGAAGGCAGAAGGGTAATCAACAATATCCAAAGGGCGGCGGCGATCTTCCTTATGAAGACCATTTATACCTTTGCGCTGACGGCGACTTTGCTTTTTGTGCCCTTTGCCTATCCTTTCGCACCGATACAGATGACCCTGATCGGCGCGGCAGCTTCGGGAATTCCGGGAATTTTCCTTGCCCTTGAACCGAACTTCAGGCGCGTTCCGAAGGATTTTATGAAGTCCGTGCTCAAAAGAGCAGCCATCGGCGCCGTGACGGTTTTTGCAGGAATTATGGCGGTGCTCATAATCAACGAAAATCTTGGAATTTCCGCAAAGCTTTTCCCGGAAGAAGTTTCCACCGTCTGCACCGTATATACCGGAACCGCAAGCCTTTTTATGCTTCTTGCAACCTGTATGCCGCTCAATAAGTTCAAAGCGGCAATCGTCATCGGAAGCACAGTTATATTCTTCGGTGGAATTTCGCTTTTCAGCGAACTTTTCATGCTTGCGCCCCTAAGCGCAATGGGAAGAACGCTTCTTCTTTGCCTGGTTCCGTTTACGCTTATTCAGCTTTTTATAAGGGGGCGGCAGTTACGGAAAGAAAAGGAATGAAGGGGAAAATCCGCTTCGCGAAACCGGAAGACGCAAAAGCAATTCTCGGAATTTATGCTCCTTATATAAAAAACACAGCCATTACCTTCGAATACGAAGTTCCTTCCGAAGAGGAATTTTCCGCAAGGATGGCGGAAATCCAGAAAAAATATCCGTGGATAGTTTATGAGGAAGAAGGGAAGATTCTCGGCTATGCCTACGGCGGCCCGGAATATACAAGGGCGGCATATCAATGGACTGTCGAAACTTCGGTCTATGTTGCGGCGGAAGCTTCCGGCAAAGGGATAGGGACTGCCCTTTATGAAAAAATCCTTGATATCCTTAAAAAGCAAAATTTCTGCGTATGTTATGTGCTTATAAATGACGATAACGAAGCTTCCGTGAAGCTGCACGAAAAATACGGCTTCAAACAAAACGGATTCAGAAAAAACTGCGGATATAAATTCGAAAAATGGCACAGCGTTGTTTTTATGGAAAAGCAGCTGAACGAATTTTCCGTTCCGCCAAAGGCGATTATCCCGATAAACGAACTTAATTATGAATTTTAAAAAATCCGGCGGGCGGAAAACCCGCCGTTTTTTTGTTATCTTAATAAAATATTAATAATTTCCCCACTTTATTCTTAATGATTTTACTGGTATTATATAGTTGTTGGAGGAGGGATATGATGTATAATCTTTTGATTTGCGATGATGACAGGGATATCCGAAATGCCCTGAAGATATATCTTTCCGGCGAAGGCTACCGGATTTTTGAAGCGGAAAACGGCGAAGAAGCCATTAGGATAATCGAGGAAAACGAAATCCACCTTATCCTTATGGATATTATGATGCCGAAGATGGATGGGGTTTCCGCCACGGCAAAACTTCGGGAAAATTATAACGTGCCGGTGATTTTTCTTTCCGCGAAAAGCGAGGATACGGATAAAATCCTCGGTCTTACCGCAGGTGCGGATGATTACATAACAAAACCGTTTAATCCGCTGGAAGTTATGGCAAGGGTAAAAGCCCAGCTTCGGCGCTATGCATATCTTGGCGGAATGGAAAAGAAGGAAGAAAATTTTTCCGCCGGCGGAATCGAAATTGACGATAACGGAAAAACCGTTACCCTTAACGGCGAACCCATAGCCCTTACCCCGACGGAATATGATATTTTAAAACTTTTTGTGGCGAATCCGGGGAAGGTTTTTTCTTCTAAGGAAATTTATTCCGCAGTATGGAGCAGCGACCCTTTGGGTGCGGAAGGCACCATTGCGGTGCATATCCGCCATCTTCGCGAAAAACTTGAGATTGACCCCGCAAACCCCCGGTATCTCAAGGTAGTATGGGGAAAGGGATATAAACTGGAGGACAAAAAATGAAAAAACTTTTCCAAAGTCTGTTTCTGAAAATGCTGGCATTTGTTCTTGTGTGCATTCTCACCCCCGTTCTCATCGGCTGCTGCTGGTTTGCTTCCATCGCTTATGATGAAGGAATGTACTTCGGCGAAGAACCGGAATTTGAACACACAAGTTCCGCTAAAAGGTTTGTTGACGTAAACCTTGCGGAAGTTCGGGAATATATTTATTGGAACGATATTTCCGGGCTTATAAAAGCTGAATATCGCTTTAACCACAAAAACTTTGCCTATATCATATATGACGAGGAAGAAAATATTGTTGTAAATACCATTCCGGAAAACGAAATGAAGAATATCCACAGCCCGGACGATAAAGGTTCGGAAGGATATATCCTTGTTACGGAAGGTTACCCAGCCGATGAGGTCAATGAGGACGGCCACACTTTGAAAAATTATTCAATGGAAGGCTATCTTATAATGCCCATGGATCCGAATTATGACGGATACGCAGAATTTGCGGAATTCGAATTTATTTCCGAAAATCTTGATTATTTTATCAGGATGGGCATTTTCTGCTTTGCTTCCTGCGCTGTTCTGGTGCTCTATCTTATCGCCGCTTCCGGAATCAACAGCGAAGGAGAAACCGAACTTCGGGGGCTCAACGCAGTCGATTACGATATTCTTCTTTTCCTTGCGGGAATAGGAATTTATGCCCTTGTGGAACTTGCCGCAGGTCTTCGCTGGGCTTATGACGATATATATAAATATATCGCCTTCGGTCTTTGCTTTGCGGGGCTTACCGCCATAACCCTTATTGTAATCATGAGTACCGCCGCCCATTTCAAAGCAAAAAAATGGTGGCAGCACACAATGATCTGGCAGTGCTTCCATGCGGTAAGAACTTTTCTTCGCTGGTTTATGGCGAATATCGGCATAACCTGGAAGCTTGCTCTTGCAGTGGGTGCATACAGCTTTGTTATTTATATCCTCGGAATTCTTACTACGGAATATAATTTTGGACCTTTTGCGCTTTTGCTCGCGCTTTTCGTTCTTGCAGCGGC
This sequence comes from Oscillospiraceae bacterium, assembly GCA_017536625.1. Lineage (GTDB taxonomy): Bacteria > Bacillota > Clostridia > Oscillospirales > Ruminococcaceae > UMGS1668. The sequence continues at coordinate 37,869 of JAFXGY010000050.1, forward strand.
TATCTGCATTGCAATCTGGTTCGGTTCCCAGCTTAGGAAGATAAAACGCGGTGGCGAAGCCATTGCAAACGGCGATTTTGATTACAGAATAAACGCAAAGGAACTTTGGCCGGTGCTTCGTGGGCATGCTTATGACCTCAACTGCGCCGCTCTTGGAATGTCCAAAGCCGTTGACGACAGGCTTAAAAGCGAAAGATTCAAAACCGAACTTATCACGAACGTGAGCCACGACCTTAAAACTCCGCTCACTTCCATAGTTTCCTATGTGGATCTTCTCAAAAAAGAGGATATCCAAAGCGAAACCGCCCTTGAATATATCGAAGTTATCGACCGCCAGAGCGCAAAGCTTAAAAAGCTGACGGAAGACCTGGTGGAAGCTTCGAAAGCAACCAGCGGCGCCGTCGCGGTGAATAAGGAAGTGCTCGGCATCGGCGAACTTATAATGCAGTCCGTGGGGGAATTTTCCGAAAAGCTTGAAAACGCCGAAATAACCCCGGTCATGAATCTTCCGGAGGAGGATATCACCGTTTTCGCCGACGGAAGGCTTCTCTGGCGTGTTTTCGATAACCTTATACAGAATATCATCAAATATGCCCAGCCGGGCACAAGGGCCTATTTCGACCTTTCAGAGGAAGCGGGAAATGCGGTGCTTACCATAAGGAATATCTCCCGGGAACCGCTTAATATGTCCGCGGAAAGCCTTATGGAAAGATTCGTCCGTGGGGATGCTTCCAGAGGAAGCGAAGGCAACGGGCTTGGTCTTTCCATAGCAAAATCCCTTACGGAACTTTGCGGAGGAACCTTTGACCTTATGCTCGACGGCGACCTTTATAAAGTGATTCTTACGCTCCCCGTTTATGTTCAGCAATAAAAAAAGAAGCCGTTTTCCGTTTTTCGGAAAGCGGCTTTTTTCTATTTTTCCAGAAGAGATTTTATCTCGCTTCTCAGGGAATCTGCAATCTGCGCCGAAGTTCCGAAAGTGAGCTTCGGAACATATCCCGGTTCAAGCTCTTCCTGCACTTCCGGAAGATATTGCCAGAACCGTTTTGGCATATGGGTTCTTCTGCAAACCGGGTTATATCTGTCGCCGATGGCTATGTGGCGGTAATAGCTCTTCCAAAGGTCGCTGTAAAAGCTGTCATCGCCGCAATCCGGAAGTTCAAGATTTTCCACCGGGACTATTGCGGTTTTCTGCGGGGTGTGGATAAGGGCGGCGCCGTGTTCTGCGTCAAAAATCAAAAAATGCTCGTTTTTTATTCTTGCGCAGAAAAAATGCCTTATAAGCGGAAGCACGAAATGCTTTGGGTGGATTACGGCGACCAATGCGCCTTTTGAATCGGAAAACCTTGTGAACTGGCGGAAGCGCTCCGCTTCATAATTGACAGCGGTGCACATTTTAAAAACCCGGTTCACTTCCTCGTCGCCGATTTTTCCGCCGGTGCTTCTGCCTTCTTTAAAGGCCTTCCATATAAAGCGCAAAATGGCGTTTTCTTTGCCTTCGCCGTCAAAAAGAAAGGCCTTTTCAACCATGTTGAGCACGCCTTCGCCAAGCTTTCCGGCAATTCCTTTCTGCACCCGTTTTGCGTGCTCAAAATTTGTTTCAACATAATGAATTTTGAGCAGGGAAGGCTCCATATCATCAAAAACAACAAAATCCGCCGGAAGAATTTTCATGGCAAAGGAATCGAAAACCCCGGAAAGAAAGCCGTCGAAGCTTCCGTCATAGGCAAAAATCAAAATTCCCCGGTCAGACATCCGATCACATCCTCTCCCGTGAGCACCGGTTCAAAAAGCGAAAGCTGTTCCATGCCATAATCGGTAAAACCACCCATTCTGTTCGGCGCAAGAAGCGAATAAATCATCATTTCCGGTGTTTCCGGAATTTTCTGCAGGGTCTTTCCGCCGCAGGTTATAAAGAATTTTGCCCTTTTGAGCACGATGCCGAGCCGCTTGAGCATGTCAAAATCAAGCTTCTGATTTCTGCGGGCGCGAACAATTCGCTTTGCGCCGGTAACGCCGATTCCCGGAACGCGCAGAAGCATTTCATAATCGGCCGTGTTCACCTCCACCGGAAAATCATCAAGATGGCTTACCGCCCAGGAACATTTCGGGTCAACTTCCGGATGAAGCATGGGCTTTTTTGGGTCGATGATTTCGCTGGCCTCGAAGCCGTAAAAACGCAAAAGCCAGTCGGCCTGATAAAGCCGGTGTTCGCGAAGAAGGGGAGGCCTTGTATCCAGCGAAGGCAAAAGCGCATCTTCCTGAAGGGGAACATATGCGGAATAATAGACTCTTTTAAGCCCGTATTTTTTATAAAGGCTTTCGGTAAGATGAAGAATATGATAATCCGTTTCCGGAGAAGCACCCACTATCATCTGGGTGCTTTGCCCTGCGGGAACGAACTTTGGCGTATGGCGAAATTTTGTAATATCCTCACGGTTTTCAAGAATTCCGTTTTTGATAAGTCCCATGGGTTCAAGAATATTGTGCTTTGTTTTATCCGGCGCAAGGCTGAGAAGGGATTTTTCCGAAGGAAGTTCGATATTAACGCTGACTCTGTCCGCCAGAAGCCCAAGCCTTTGGGTAAGAACAGGGTCCGCCCCGGGAATTGCCTTTGCGTGGATATAACCCGCAAAGCCATATTCCTCACGAAGAATGCGCAGTGCTTCAATCATGCGCTCCATGGTCCAATCCGGCGTTCCAACCACCGCGGAAGAAAGAAAAAGCCCTTCAATATAGTTCCTGCGATAAAATTCTATGGTAAGCTCTGCAAGCTCCCTTGGGGTAAAAGTTGCCCTGGGGAAATCGTTGCTTCTGCGGCTGATGCAGTATTTGCAGTCATAAACGCAGGCGTTCGACATCAGCACCTTAAGAAGGCTTACGCAGCGTCCATCGGCGGTGAAGGAATGACAGCAGCCGGAAGGCAGCGCAGCGCCGATTTGACCTTCGCTGCTGCTTCTGCCGCTTCCGCTGGAAGAACATGAAGCATCATATTTTGCCGCTTCGGAAAGTATGGCAAGCTTTTCATAAATATCCATCGTCCGCGCTCCTTTTTTTGAGAAAATCGAACAAATGTTCTTTTAGAACTATATTTTACTGCCTTTTTCGGATTATGTCAAGGATAAAAACGCACCAATAAAAGGAAAAAACCGGCGTTCAAAACGCCGGTTTTTTTGATATATCTTTATTTAAGGCTGTATTTCCATTCTCCGTTTTCCTTATAATAAAAAAATTCGCTCAGCTCATCTTCAAGGAAGACTTTTATCATATCCTTCATATCCATCGAAAGGCGGCTTTCCATGGAAAGCATTTCTTCAAGCGAAAGCCAAAAGACTTTTCCCTCTTTTGAAGATTTAAGTTCCCCGCTGAATTTTTCGGTTTTATAAAAAAGCACAAGATACCGCGAACCGTCCTCGTTTACCCAATCCTTTGTTCCGCAAAGCACAGGGTTTTCTATCATAAGTCCGGTTTCTTCAAAAATCTCGCGAATCACCGCATCGGAAAGGGATTCGTTCTTTTCAACATGGCCGCCGGGAAAGGTAATTCCGCCCCATTCTTCGTGAATTTTATCCTGAACAAGAACAAGTCCGCCGTTTTTTACCATGCACATATTCACTATTTCAGTTCTTTGGGTACGGTCCATTGCTGTTCACCCCTTTTTTATTATAGTATAATTACTGTGAAAGTTCAATCTTATAATATGGTTCGGGGGTTCGAGTCCCCCTTTGAAACAATAAAAAAACAGGAACAGCAAAAGCTGTTCCTGTTTTTATGGTGCGCTGCAAGGGACTCGAACCCCTGGCCTACTGATTCGTAGTCAGTCACTCTATCCAACTGAGCTAGCAACGCAGAGTGCGGTTTTTCGCCGCATTTGATATATTACCATATAAAATGGCCATTGTCAAGGGATATTTTTGAAAAAGTTGAAATTTTATCAGAAGAGGTTTCGGCGGAATTTGTTCCAGCGGCGTTTTGCAAAAATGACGGAAACGGCGGCAAGAACGGAAAGGATCAGCCACACCGTCATAACAATTCCCCAACCGGTGGTATCGACCAAAGCACCGGTTACCCAGCTCATAACCGCGGTGCTGAGGCAAGAAACGGCATTAAGCGTTCCGGTGATCATCGAAACCTTGCCTACATTGTGGAAATACATCGGGATTGTGCCCACTATGAACATATTCTGCCCAAGGGAGCAGGCATAGGTTACCGCAAGGGCAACGATGGAAATAACGATGGAGAATTGGCCGAAAAGTGCAAGCATTGCAAGGGCCGCGGAAGAAATTACAAAAAGAATGAAAAGGGAAGAAAGTTCGTCCCTTGTTTTCATCATGATTTTGTTTGCCATAAGCGGGCCGAAAAGTCCGAAAACCGGAAGAAGCGTTCCCGCAAGAATGGAAACCACCGCGCTCATTTCAAACATATCGGAAATGAAGGTCGGAACCCAGGTTGACATACAGTCCTTAAGAATTCCCTGCACTCCGGAAGCAACAGCAAGAGTCATAAGTCCGGAAACGAGCAGGAGTTTTATGAAATTGGAAGGAATTTCGTCATGGGGAACCGCTTCGCCGCTGTCATCAACAAAAACGGGGCGTTCTTCCACAATTCCGTTTTTGTCGGTTTTATTTTCAATGCGGGTGGTAACGATTATCCAGACAAGCGCCGCGCCGAAGGTAAAAACCGCGCCGCTTATGAAGGAAGCCTGCCAGCCTTTTGCGCTTATAAGCAAAGCGGAAAGAATATATGCAAAAAGCGTTCCGCCGGCCATGGTGGTGGCAAGGGCAGTGCAGGCTTTTTGCCTGCGTTCGCTGTGAACTCTGTCCGAAACGATTTTGCAGATCGGCGCCCAAAGAAGAGCCTGAGAAATGCCGTTTGCGCTCCAAAGGGCAACCATCAAAGCGAAGGGGGGCGCGAAGCTTATGGCAAGGTTGATAAGGGAAGAACAGGTAAGACCGGTGAAAACAAGATAGCGGGGCGGAACTTTATCCCCAAGCCAGCCGCTCAGGAACTGACCAAGACCATAACAGATGAAAAAACCGGTGGTGACCGCGCCGGCTTCGGATTTGAGCAGAACGCCGGAATGGGTCATTTCCGCCATGGAGGCGGAAAAATTGAGCCTTCCTATGTATGAAAAGCTGTAAGCCATCCAGCATACGGCAACAAAAACGGCGGTCATTCTGCCGCTTGATATTTTTTTCTTTATCATTCGACAGCATCCGCCTTTCTGCACAAAATAAATCGATTTGGTTGAATTTATTATATCACTTTTTACATTGTATTACAATATCGCAGAGTTTACAAAAAGAGAATTATCCTTTTGTAAAAACAAAGAGAAAAAATAAAAAATCCCGCACCCAAAAAGAAGTGCGGGAAGGGAGTTATTTATCAAGAATTTTTATTTCCCTGCTTTCGCAGTCAAAAAGAATTCTGAACCAGCGGGCGATATATCGGTTCCAGCGGTCGGATTCTCCGTCGCAGTTAGGATAGCTGTCATCCCAGCCGTAAACCGGAAGCTGAAGGGTGATTTCATTTCCGTCGGAAGAAAGACGGATTTCGCCATATTGGGCGGTGTGACCATATTTTGACGGGTCTTTATCTACCGGGAAATCCACGAAGCCGAGAGAATTTTTGCTCTCATCAAAAAATTCGATATGCCCGAGGGAATCCATGGTAACATATATTTTTTCCTGTTCGAAACAAACCGAAGTGGGAAGGATGGCGTTATAATAAGGCGCTTTTATTTCGATATAATCTTTGTTTTCCGCGCTGTTATAGGTCTTTTCATCCATGGTTTGTGCCTCCTTTTAAGTATCTCTGCTTTAAAAATACCACAAATCGCCTTCAAAACAACAAAAAAGCACCCGCCGGAAAAGGCAGGTGCATTTTTTTATAAAATCAAAGAATAATGCTTTCGCCGGTCATGCATTCCGGTTTTTCAAGACCGAGAAGTTTGAGCATGGTGGGTGCAATATCCGCGAGCACGCCGCCTTCTCTCAGTTCGCAATCATGGTTATAAACGATGAAGGGAACGGGGTTTGTGCTGTGTGCGGTAAAGGGGCTGCCGTCTTTTGCAAGCATAACGTCTGCGTTGCCGTGGTCGGCGGTGATGAGAACGGCGCCGCCGAGCTCTTTGACCTTTTCGCAGATTTTGCCGAGGCATTCATCAACCGCTTCGCAGGCGGCAACAGCCGCTTCAAAAACTCCGGTATGGCCGACCATATCGGTGTTTGCGTAGTTGAGGATTATTACGTCATGTTCGTTTTTATCAAGCTCTTCAAGAAGCTTTTCGGTGACAAGATATGCGCTCATTTCCGGTTGGAGGTCATAAGTCGCTACGTTCGGGGAAGGGATAAGATCCCTGTCCTCGTTTTTATAGCAGGCTTCAACGCCGCCATTGAAGAAGAAAGTTACATGGGCATATTTTTCCGTTTCCGCAATTCGGAGCTGGCGAAGACCTTTTTTTGCGATATATTCGCCGAAGGTATCTTCAAGAACAAGGGGAGGATATGCTACCTTTACGTTTTCAAGGGTTTCGTCATACTGTGCCATGCAGACATAGCAGACTTCCTTTGCGGTTCTTTCGAATCCGGAAAATTCCTTATCAATGATAGCACGGGTCATTTCTCTTGCTCTGTCGGGGCGGAAGTTCGCGAAAATTACGGAATCGCCGTCTTTAATGCCGGCTTCTTTTTCGCAGATGAAGGGAACGATGAATTCATCGGTAATTCCTTCGTCATAACTCTTCTGAACAGCCTCTGCGGCGTTTTCTTCAAAGGGAGCATCACCGAGGACGAGAGCTTTATAATGCTTTTCAACACGGTCCCAGCGCTTATCACGGTCCATGCCGTAATATCTTCCGCCGACAGAAGCGATTTTTCCGATTCCGGTTTCGGAAAGCTTTGCCTGAAGTTTTTCGATATATCCTTTGCCGGAAGAAGGGGGAACGTCCCTTCCGTCCATAAAGCAATGGAGATAAACTTTGGAAAGACCGTTTTTCTTCGCCATGTCAATAAGGCCGAAGATATGCTCAAGATGGCTGTGAACACCGCCGTCGGAAAGAAGTCCGAGGATATGGAGTGCGGAATCGTTCTTTCTGCAGTTTTCCATGGCGGAAAGAAGCGCTTCGTTTTCAAAGAAGCTTCCGTCGCGGACTGCATTGGTAATGCGCATAAGGGGCTGATAAACGATTCTTCCTGCGCCGATGTTGGTGTGGCCGACTTCGGAGTTTCCCATCTGTCCTTCCGGAAGACCGACGTCAAGTCCGGAAGCACCGATGATGGTTTTGGGGCAGGATTCTTTTATTTTGTCAAGATTCGGCATTTTTGCGGCGCGGATGGCATTTCCGTAATCGCTTTCGTTATATCCGAATCCGTCGAGTATCATTAAAACAAGTGGTTTCATAGGGTGTTTTTCTCCTTAAACGGAAGCTGCTGCAACGATTGCGGCGAAATCCGGAGCTTTGAGGGAAGCGCCGCCGATAAGTCCGCCGTCAACGTTTTCTTTGGAAAGAAGCTCTGCGGCGTTCTTTGCGTTCATGCTGCCGCCATACTGAATGGTGATGGCTTCTGCGGCTTCTGCGGAATAAAGTTTTGCGATAAGTGCGCGGATGAATGCGCAGGCTTCTTCTGCCTGGTCTGCGGTGGCGGTAACGCCGGTTCCGATTGCCCAGACGGGTTCATAGGCGATGATGATGTTTTTAAGTTCCTCTTCAGAAACTCCGCCGAGGGCAACTTTAAGCTGTTTGCCTACTACCTCTTCCATAATGCCCTGTTCGCGCTCATTAAGAAGTTCGCCGCAGCAAAGAATTACGGTAAGACCTTCATCAAGGGCGGCACGGGTTCTTTCGTTTACTGTTTCGTCGGTTTCGCCGAAGTACTGTCTTCTTTCGCTGTGACCGATGATTACGTATTCTGCACCGACTTCCTTGATCATGGAAGCGGGAATTTCGCCGGTGAATGCGCCGCCGGGTGCCCAGTGGCAGTTCTGTGCGCCGACTTTTACGTTGGAACCGGAAGTTGCGTTGACTGCGGTTTCAAGGTCAAGATAGGGGGTGCAGACCACAACGGAGCAGTCCGCATCTTTAACGAGAGGAAGAAGTTCTTCGATAAGAGCTTTTGCCTCTGCGCGGGTTTTGTTCATTTTCCAGTTGCCGGCAATAACAGCGGCGCGTTTGGATTTATTCATTGATATCGTCCTTTCAAAAGCGCCCCTTGTCAAAGGGGAGAGGGCCACGAAGTGGCGAGGGGATTCATAAAAAAGAATCCTTCCACCGTGCCATACGGCAACGATCCCCCTCCCTTTAGGCAAGGGAGGCAATTATTATTTCTCGTTAAGAGCTGCAATGCCGGGAAGTTCGAGTCCTTCGAGGAATTCGAGGGAAGCGCCGCCGCCGGTGGAGATATGGGTCATTTTATCTGCAAAGCCGAGTTTGGTTACTGCAGCAACAGAATCGCCGCCGCCGATGATGGAAATGCAGTCGGTTTCTGCAATGGCTTCTGCAACTGCGAAGGTGCCGCCTGCAAAGTTTTTGAATTCGAAAACGCCCATGGGTCCGTTCCAGATAACGGTTTTTGCGTTTTTGACTGCTTCTTTGAAGAGTTTAACGGATTTGGGACCGATATCCATGCCCATAAGGCCTTCGGGAATATCTTTGCCTTCAACAAGAACGGGTTCTGCGTTTTCGTCGAATTTATCTGCGGCAATATGGTCAACGGGAAGAAGGAGAGAAACGCCTTTTTCCTTTGCTTTTGCAAGAAGTTCGGAAGCGAGTTCAAGTTTATCTTCTTCGCAAAGGGAAATGCCGACATTATGGCCTTCTGCTTTAAGGAAGGTGTATGCCATTGCGCCGCCGACGATAAGGGTATCAACTTTTTCGAGAAGGTTGGTGATTACGCCGATTTTATCGGAAACTTTTGCGCCGCCAAGAACAGCAACGAAAGGTCTTACGGGGTTATCAAGAGCTTTGCCCATAACGTCGATTTCCTTCTGGATAAGGAAGCCGCAAACAGCGGGAATGTAATCTGCAACGCCGGTGGTGGAAGCATGTGCTCTGTGGGCGGTGCCGAATGCATCGTTTACGAAAATTTCAGCAAGGGAAGCAAGTTCTTTTGCGAATTCGGGTGCGTTTTTGGTTTCTTCTTTATAATAACGAACGTTTTCAAGAAGGGCAACTTCACCTTCTTTAAGGGTTGCGGAAATATCTTTTGCGTCTTCGCCGATGACGTCTTTGCTCATTCTTACTTCGCAGCCGAGAAGTTCGGAAAGTCTTGCTGCAACGGGAGCAAGAGAGAATTCCGGAAGCCATTCACCTTTCGGTCTTCCAAGATGGGAGCAGAGGATTACCTTTGCGCCGTTATCTTTGAGGTATTTGATGGTGGGGAGTGCTGCAACGATTCTTTTATCGTTGGTGATGACGCCTTCTTTAAGCGGTACGTTGAAATCGCAGCGGACAAGAACTTTTTTGCCGGCCACTTCGATGTCTTTTACGGACATTTTGTTTGCGGTGTTCATGTGGAAAACATCCTTTCTATGGTTAAAATATTTTAAAACTTTTAAAAACGAAGCCAAATTACTTCATATTAAATATATAATAAAATTATATATTTTTCAAGGAAAAAAGCTCCACTTCGGCGAAATGTTCAAGGGCGGGCTTTTTAAAGGATTCTATTGTTAAAAATTTATAATAAAAGGCTTTTGCAAAAAGACTTTACCTTGTGCAAATTCACATTTTGCGCCTTTTGGCAAAAAGACGCAAAAAAGCGCCTTCGGAAAAACCGAAAGCGCTTTTGGTTTGCGGGGTTTTATTCTTCGCCGGTCCAATATTCCACAATTTCATAGGAATCGGGCATCGAAACAAGAGAAGGATTGAGATATTTATTGAATGCGGTGATGTTTTCGATGGTGATTTTTTCGCCCTGTTCAACGGTCATTCCGCAAAGAACGGTGTTTTCAAAATAAAAGGTGATATCGCCTTTTTCGGTGGAATAACGCTCGAAGCGGCAATTTTTTCCTCCGAAGGATTCAGTTCCGGCGGAGGAAAAGGCAATATCCTCTGCAGAAATTTCGAAGGGAACTGCCTTATAATTTGCGGGGTTCACGGTGAACATTTTTTCCTGGTCATCGTCGATATAATAATAAATTCCGCCGTCGAGAACGATATGTTCATGGGGAATCACAGGTTCGATGACGTTGCCTTCGTCGTCATATTGGGGTTCGGTGATTTCAAGCTCCGCAGGTTCCGGATAGCTTGAACCGGTGCGGAGTCCGTTGCTTCCGTGCATAACTTCGGTTCCGTCATCAAGAACATAGACCATATTGTAAGTTCCGCTTTTAAGCATATTCACATATCCTTCGGAAAGGATTATTTCGTGATTTTCCGTTTCGTTTTCCATTCCGGTCATCTGGGCAATGATAAGTTCGATGTCGTTAGGAATAAGGGCGGAAGCTTCATCCAGCCAGGAACTTATGGTTTCTGCCGGGGAGCATCCGGAAAAAGCAAGGAGCATTGCGGCGGAAAGAAAAGCCGCAAGAATTTTTTTTGCCATTTTTTAATCCTCCTGCAAGATTTTTTAATTTTTTATCAATCCTTATTATTGACTGAAAATGCAAATGGGGTTATAGTTATAAGGTGGTATATTTTGAAAACCTATTATAAAAGTAATTATAGCGGATTTCGTTTCTTTTGTCACCACTTTTGAAAAAAGTTAATATACTTTTTAAAAATATAATTCGGGTTTCAGGGGGAAATATGCAGAAAACAGGTTTTGACAGCGCAAAATATTTTAAAATGCAGTCCGAAAAGATTAAGGAACGCATTAAAGAATTCGGCGGAAAGCTCTATCTTGAATTCGGCGGAAAGCTTTTTGATGACTTTCACGCATCAAGGGTACTTCCGGGTTTTGCCTATGATTCAAAGGTAAAGCTCCTTTGCGAAATGAAGGACCAGGCGGAAATCATCATTGTAATCAACGCCACCGATATCGAAAAGAACAAAGTCCGCGGAGATCTCGGAATCACCTATGACCTTGAGGTAATGCGCCTTATCGATGCTTTTTCCTCTCTCGGTCTTTATGTAGGAAGCGTCATCATCGCCCAATATTCCGGACAGAGAGCTGCGGATGCCTTCCGCAAAAAGCTGGATTCTCTCGGAATAAAAAGCTATATCCACTATCCGATAGAAGGTTACCCCATGGATGTGAACTTCGTCGTAAGCGACGAAGGCTTCGGACGCAATGACTATATTGAAACCACAAAACCCCTTGTTGTGGTAACTGCGCCCGGTCCCGGAAGCGGAAAAATGGCAACCTGCCTTTCACAGCTTTTCCATGAAAACAAACGCGGAGTCAAAGCCGGCTATGCAAAATTCGAAACCTTCCCGATCTGGAACCTTCCGCTCACCCATCCGGTGAACCTTGCTTATGAAGCAGCCACCGCCGATCTTGATGACGTCAATATGATCGACCACTATCATCTTGCCGCTTATGGCGAAATGACAGTCAACTATAACCGCGATATCGAAGTTTTCCCGGTACTCAACAGGATTTTTGAAACCATCCTCGGCGAAAGCCCCTATAAATCCCCGACGGATATGGGCGTCAATATGGTCGGAAACTGCATCAGCGACGATGAAGTTGTTTGCGAAGCCGCAAAGCAGGAAATCATCCGCCGCTTTTATGAAGCCGCCTGCGAATACCGCCAGGGAAAATGCGACGAAAACCCCATGCTCAAAGTGGAACTTCTTATGGAACGTGCAGGGGTTGGAATCGAAGACAGACCGGTTGTCGGTGCGGCGAACGCAAAAGCGGAAGAAACCGAAATGCCCGCCACCGCCATCGAACTCAAAAACGGAAAAATCATCGTCGGAAAAACAAGTTCTCTTCTCGGTTCTTCTGCCGCAATGCTCCTCAATGCCCTCAAGGAAGTTGCAGGAATCGAAGATTCCGTCGATATAATCGATCCACTTGTTCTCAAACCCGTCGAGGATCTTAAAAAGAACCATCTTGGCCACAACAACGCAAGGCTCCACCTTGATGAAGTGCTTCTTGCTCTTGCCATAAGCGCACCGAAGAACCCGGATGCGGCAAAGGCTCTTAATTGCCTCGAAGAACTCCGCGGATGCGAATGCCATTCCACCGTGATTCTTTCCCAGGTGGATACCCAGACCTTCAAAAAGCTCGGGCTCAACCTTACCTGTGAACCCAAATACCGCAACAAAAAACTTTATCACGCATAAAGGAGATTTTTTATGAAATTTGTATCCTGGAACGTAAACGGTCTTCGTGCCTGCATGGGAAAAGGCTTTTTGGAAAGCTTCAATGAAATGGATGCGGATTTCTTCTGCCTTCAGGAAACAAAGCTTCAGCCGGACCAGATAAGCCTTGAACTTCCCGGATATTATCAGTTCTGGAACAGCGCCGAGAAAAAAGGATATTCCGGCACAGCAATTTTTACAAAGCACGAACCTCTTTCCGTAGCATACGGAATCGACGTTGAACGCCATGACCATGAGGGAAGGGTTATCACCCTTGAATACCCGGATTTTTACCTTGTTGACGTTTATGTTCCCAACGTCCGCCGCGAACTTGAACGCCTTGAATACCGCATGGACTGGGAAGACTGCTTCAGGGAATATCTTCTTTCCCTCGATAAGCACAAGCCCGTAATCGTCTGCGGCGATATGAACGTCGCCCATGAGGAAATCGACCTTAAAAATTATAAAACCAACCGTGGCAACGCTGGCTTTACCGATGAAGAGAGGGCAAAAATGACCGAACTTCTGGAATCCGGCTTTGCGGATACCTTCCGTTATTTCTATCCGGATATGACCGGGGCTTATTCCTGGTGGAGCTATATGTTCCATGCAAGGGAAAAGAACACCGGATGGAGAATCGACTATTTCCTCTGTTCAAAACGCTTCTGCGAAAAGCTGGAGGACAGCATGATCTATCCCCAGTATCTTGGAAGTGACCATTGCCCCGTTGCAATAACAACAAAATAATCAAAAGCGCAAAAAGCGGCATATTCCCGAAAAAGGAATATGCCGCTTTTTTAAAAACAAAAATGCGCACCCTTTCCGGGTGCGCATAATTTTTTTGTTTCAATTAATCTTCGTCGTCATAATCGTCGTCAGAAATGCGTTTTCTTCCGATGAGGAAAAGCGCAACAGCGGCGGCAATAAGGATTACAAGAAGAACGATGATGATCCATGCCCAGAAGGGAACACCGGTTTTTTCGTTTTCAACGGGTTCAGGCTGGGTAACAATAATGTCGGGTTCGGATTCGGAAGAAGTTTCGTCCGGAACTTCGGGTTCGGAGGAGGAAGGCTCTTCAATCACCGGTTCTTCTTCAGAAGAAGTTTCGTCCGGAACTTCGGGTTCGGAGGAAGAAGGTTCTTCTTCCGGTTCGGAAGAGGAGGAAGAAGAGGATTCTTCTTTGGGTTCTTCCTCTTCGGGCTGGCTGGAAACAGCTTCTTTTACGGTAACATCAAAAGTTGCGGTAAAAGTCTGTTCGTTTTTGGTATAGGAAACGGTTACGGTTTCGGTGCCAACTTCTTCAAGCTTGGTGATATCGGCGGTGAAGCCGGAAGTGATTTCTTCGGCGGTGCCGTTGCCTTTATGGGCGCGAAGGGTCATTCCGGTAAGGTCAAGGCTTTCGCCGACGGTATAGGTAAGTTTGGAAGGTTTCTGATAAATTTCGATTCTGGTGATATCTTCGGGGTTCGCATAGTTGAATTCCACACGGAAGTGGCTTCTGAAGGTCTGAAGATTGCCGTTGGAATCTGCAGGAGCTTTAAGGAAAACTTCCACGTTCTGAGGTTCATCATAAGTGAAAACGGTGGGTTCGACCCAAACAAGATCGGTTACGTCGATTACAGAAGGTTCATAAAGGTCGGTTTCGGGGTTATAATTATAAACAACTGCAGAAACCTTCATTCCGGTAAGGTCAACGGTATCGCGAAGATAATATACGGTTTTATTGGGCCATTTATCCACCTGAATGGATTTTACATAGTCGAAAGGGGATTTTTCGCCGACAACAACGGTATAATTTTTCGATGTAACAAGGGTGGTTCCGTCATCTTTAAGATAATTTACGGAAAAATTATATGTACCGGCAGTGGTGGGTTTGCCGGAAAGAACCGCTTTGAAAACAACATCACCAAAGGTGTTTTTACGGCTCCAGGAACCGGAAACTTTCAGTCCGGCGGGAACATTTCCGCCAACGGAATATCTTGTGGCGCCAAGCACGGTATCAATGGTGGATTCAAAGTTCTGGTTGACATAAGCGCCTTTGATGTTTTCTGCTGCGAAAGCCTGAATCGGAAGAATCAGGATAATCATAAGAACTGCGATAAAAGCGCAGACTATTCTTTTTTTCATTTATTGTCCTCCTTAATTTTTGAAAGGCATAATTTTATACGATACTATTTTACGACAAATCACAAAATACTGCAAGCGGTTTTTTCCAATTATAGAGGGTGAATATAGCCTTTTTGGAATATTTTAAGTAAATTTTTTGTGAACGGAAGGGTTATTCGGCAAAACTTTGGTTTTTCTGTTCTTTTTTCGCAAAGCTGTTTTTGCCGAAAGGAACAAGATGAGTTTTATCAAGCGCAAGCATTACGGAAGGTATGAAAACAAACTGAAGAACGATTCCGGGAACGGCATTGATAAAAGCTCCGGCGAAAAATGCCGCGGCAGAAAAACCGTTTGTTCCGGTTCCAAGGAAAAGTACCATTGCGATTCCCCAGACTATTCTTCCGCCGAGCATTGCGGCAACCATGCAGCGCAGAAGGGATTTTATACAGTGCCAGCGGGCGTTCTGATAAAGAAATCCGCTGATGAATCCATAAGCTGCAAGTTCAAAAGCCATTGCCGCCGCATCCGGGAAAATCGGAGGCATTGAAAAAAGCATTGAACGCATGAGCGGAAGAATAAAACCGACCGCAAGCCCATATTTTCCTCCGCAGATAAGTCCGCAAAGAAAAACCGGAATATGCATTGGCAAAAGCATCTGCCCGATTTGCGGAATCTGGCCGGTGAAGAAGGGAAGAATTACCCCGACTGCGATGAACATTGCGCCGAGAACAAGTTTTTTTATAAAATCTCTGCTTTTCAAAAGAAAACATTCCTTTCATCAGATGTATGGTCTTTAAAAATTATAGCACCGGAAAACATGGATTTTCAATAATACAGAAAAAATTTTAAAAATTTAACAAAATTAATGAAATAATTATAAAAAATATATATTATAAAAAAGGGTTTTGTGTTATTATAAAAGCAGACTTTAAAGAAAAGGATTTTTTTGATGGATTGGCTTTTTGATTTTATTACCAACAAATTTTTTATAACCGCTGTTGTTTCCTGGACCGTTGCCCAGGTGCTCAAAGTTATAATCCACGCGATAATTAACAAAACGTGGGATTTTGAAAGGCTTTTCGGCGATGGCGGAATGCCAAGCGGACATTCTGCAACGGTTTCTTCCCTTGCAACCATAAGCGCCCTTACCTATGGCTTCGGTTCCTTCGAATTTGCGGTGACCGCAATACTTGCCATAATAGTCTGCCACGATGCCATGGGTGTTAGGCTTGAAGCCGGCAAACACGCAAAACTCCTCAATATTCTTGTGGATTCCTTCGAAAAATTTTCGAAGAAGGAACTTCCAGAAGTTGTGCTCAAGGAATTTGTGGGCCATACTCCTCTCCAGGTAATAACGGGAATCATCCTTGGAATTCTTTGCGCCTTTGCAATGCATTTTGTTTTCTTCGCATAAATAAAAAAAGAGCTTCGCTTTGCGAAGCTCTTTTTTTGTTCAGATAAGGATTCCGTTGCAATGGTCGATTTCGTGCTGGATGATCTGTGCTACCCAGCCGAAAAAAGGCTTTTTGTTTTCTTTAAAAAATTCATCGTGGTATTTTACGGTGATGAATTTATATCTTTTGGTTTTTCTTGTTCCGGAAAGGGAAAGACAGCCTTCTTCCGCTTCATATTCCCCGGATTTTTTAATTATTTCCGGGTTATACATGGTGATATATTTTCCTCCGTCGCTGAAAACGATTATCCTTTTCCTTACCCCAATCATATTTGCAGCCATTCCGACGCAGTCAAGGCGGTGTTCCATAAGGGTTTCAAGAAGGTCAAGGGCGATGGGCATATCGCTTTCTGCAGCGGGTTCGGATTTTTGCGCAAGAAAAAGCGGATCGTGAACAATGGGCTTTACCATATTGATTCTCCTTTGCGAATTTCTGATATCATTATACAGCAAATCGGTTTTTTGGCAACAAAAAGGCGGAAGATTTTTTCTTCCGCCGATTTTTTGTGTTTATTTATCTTCCGCAATACGGGAAATTCCCTCGACATCTGTGACGGGAAGAGAGAAGATAAGCCCGCCGCCGTCGGTTTCAATTCCGACGTGTTTGATGATGGCGCGCATTATTGCTTTTTTGGTTTCATCGGAAGTGAGTATCATCACAACTTCCTTTTCCGGAAGAATGGATATTCCGAAGAAGGTTTCTTCTTCATGGAGACCGGAGCTTCTTGCGGAAATAACCGTGCCGCCTCTTGCACCGGCATTTCTTGCGGCGCTCATGGCAACGTCGGAAAATCCGCGGTTAAGAATTGCTATTACAAGAGAATAAACGTTTTTGTTTTCCATAAATCAAACCTCCTCGGTAAGGTCAGCGGTAAGGAATTTGAAAGACATGATTCCTGCAATGCTTTCAAGCGGAACGGTAAAAGCAATTCCGTGGCCGGGTTTTGCAAAATCCAGTTTTTTTGATATTTCGGCAAGAATTTTTTTGCTGTTTTCCGCTTTCACAAAGCTGAGAATGATATCTTTATCGGTTGCGCCAAGACCGAGCACTTCGAGAATACTCGAAGGAGCTGTTCCGTGTCCGTGGCAGATTATATTTTGCAGAATTTTATTTTCTTTAAAAACATCGAGAACCGCTTCACCCTTGCCTTTTGAAACAATTGTAAAAATAAGGTCCATGCGCTGGGTGCTGCATATTGTTTCGACTTTTTCGTGCTGTGCCAAAGGGAACACCTCCTTTTTTATCTTGTGCAGTCAAGTTCAATGATGGAATATTCAAGGTCAAGCTGATATTCGCCGATTTCCTCTTCGATATCCTCGACGAGTTCCGCAATTTCTTCTGCGACTTCCGCTTTTGCGCGTTTTGCCTTAACGGCATAAACCGCGCCGAGAATCTGGATTGCAACAAGTGGGGTCATTGCGACCATTGCAACAACGCCGAAGCCGTCCATAAGGACGTTTCCGCCAATGGCGGTGCAGGCACCGGTTGCAAAGGGAAGAAGGAAGGTTGCGGTCATGGGCCCGGAAGCAACGCCGCCGGAGTCATAAGCGATGGCGGTGAATACCTTCGGAACAAAGAAAAGAAGACCAAGTGCAATGGCATATCCCGGAATAAGAAGATACCAGATGGAAATTCCGGTAATGACGCGGAGCATTGCCATTCCGACGGAAACGCTCATGCCAATCATAAGGGCAATCATCATCATCTTTCTTGTAATGGCGCCGCTGGTAACTTCTTCGACCTGAACGGTAAGGACATAAACCGCGGGTTCCGCAAGAAGAATGAAGAAACCGACGAGCATTCCTATGGGGATGATGACCCAGTTGAAATCAAGAACGGCAAGTGTGCCGCCCATATAGCTTCCCGCAGGCATAAAGCCGGTGTTTGCGGCGGTAAGGAAGATTACAAGACCAATATAGGTATATAATACACCAACAAGGGTTTTTATGAAAGAGATTTTCGGGAGTTTGAGATAAACAAACTGGAAGAAAAGATAAACCGCGATGATGGGAGAAAGCGCAAGGGCGACTTCTTCGAAGAAGACCGGGAACGCACGGAGATAGACCATAAAAACATCGCCCCAGTCGGCGATTTCCGGAATCACGGTAGGGTCATAGGAAGCATCGCCTTTTGCGAGCATACCCATGATTGCAACGGCCATAATCGGTCCAACAGAACAAAGACCGACGAAGCCGAAACTGTCCGTTTCGGAATCCGCGCCTTTTTTTACGGAAGCAATACCGATTCCAAGAGCGAGAATAAAGGGAACGGTTATGGGTCCGGTGGTGACGCCGCCGGAATCGAACGAAACCGCAAGATATTCAGGCTTTGTGAAGAACGCCAGAACGAAAACACCGATATAAAGGAAGAAAAAGAGCTTTGAAAGGTCAAATCCGAAAACAACGCGGATTACAGCGGCGGTGAGGAAAATTGCGACGCCGAGGGCAACCATATAAATAAGCACCTGGCCGACGCTCATTTCCATTCCAAGAAGCGTGAACATGGTCTGATCCGGCATCTGTTTTCCAAGAACCTGAAGGTCCGGTTCCGCAATGGTAACAAGGAAGCCCAGAAGGAAAGCGGTGATGAGGAAAATTTTGAGGTTTTTAAGTTCGACCAGCTTGCTGCCAATCTGGTTGCCGATGGGGGTCATGCCGACTTCGGAACCCAGCTGGAAAAGGGTCATGCCGATGATAAGCAAAAAAGTTCCGGATAAAAAAAGCGCCAGAACGCCAAAAGGCATTGGTGCTATCGTGAAATTAAGCAACAAAACAATGCCGGCCACGGGGAGCACGGCGACTGCGGTTTCTTTGAATTTTGATAAAAGTTTTTTAATCAAGGAGGGATCCCGCCCCTTCTGTTATAGATTAACAATATAGATTTGTATAATATTATTGTAACTTATGTGATGGTTTTGTGTCAACTTGGGATATTACATAAAAATTTTAACAAAAAAAGTCAATTATTCACAAAGCAAGGTGCAAAAATTAACAATCTTTGTGTTGACTTGTTTAAAAAGGCTTGTTACAATGTTTATTGTGATAATTATAACCTTTTACGGAGGAATAATATGAATTTTCGTGAAACAGCAGCCAGACTTCCCGCGGAGGGAGAAAATAATCTTTTCGGCAAAAGCTTCCTCAGAACATGGGATATGACCGATGAGGACGTAAAAGCAGTTGCAGCCGGCGCCGGAGCGCTTAAAGCCCTTCGTGATAATAATCTTTCCCCGAAATATTTTGAATCCGGAATAGCTGTTTCCATGTTCAGCAAAAAGGATATGGGAATGAACATTGCCTTTGCTTCCGGCTGCGATCTTCTCGGCCTTACAATTATTGATATGGACAGAAAGCTCGGCAACAGCGCCATCAACGAAACCGCAACCATGGCTTCCTATATGGCGGATGCCCTTGGAGTTTGCGAAAGCGACTTCATCGAAAAAAGTTCCAGATATATAAAGAGAATTTCCGATTCCGTCGAGGAAAGCAAAAATAACGGTGTAATCACCGAGAAACCCTGCGTACTCAACCTTGGAAGTGACGAAGACAGCCCGGTACAGACCATTGCCGACCTTCAGTATATGGCGGAAAAATTCGGCGGCACAGAAAATCTTAAAGGCAAAAAAATTGCAATAACCTGGGCATATTCCCCCAACGGAACCAGAAGCCTTGCGGTTCCCCAGGGTATTCTTTCCCTTGTGACCCGTTTTGGAATGAACGTTGTTCTTGCCGCACCGGAAGGCATGGAACTTATGCCCGATGCTTATAAAAGAGCGGAAGAAAACGCAGAAAAATCCGGCGGAAGCTTCAGCCGTGTTTCCTCCATGGAAGAAGCCTTTGCGGATGCGGAAATCGTCGTTCCGATAAACTGGGCACCCTATTCCTTCCTTGAAAAAAGAACCGAACTTTCCGCCGCTAACCTCGGAACCTATATCGACCTTCTGGAACATGAACTTCGCGAAAACAACAAGGAATTCATTGATTGGGAAGTTACCGAGGCAATGATGGAAAAAACCAAAGACGGAAAAGCCCTTCTTCTTCATGACCTTCCCGCCGATGTCACCGATATCAGCTGCATCCGCGGAGAAATGACCGCCCAGGTTTATTCCGCAAATTCCGCAAGCCTTCTTGCAGAAGCGGGAATGCGCCCTTATGTCATCGCTTCCATGATTCTTTTTGCAAAAGCAAAGAACCCCAGAGCGGCTTTTGAAGCCATGGCCGAAAAGGCAACAAAAAGATATTTCTGAGAAATCAGTCATATATATTAAAAAAACGAAAGAAGATTTTGAATCAATGAAAAAAACTCTCGTAATTCTCGCCGCGGGAATCGGCAACAGATACGGCGGAGCAAAACAGATAACCCCCGTAGGTCCCTCCGGAGAGAAAATCATGGATTATTCCATGTATGACGCATATAAAGCCGGTTTTGAAAAAATCGTTTTCATAATCCGCAAAAGTTTCGAGGAAGATTTCCGCGAAACCATCGGAAACAAAGTTTCCGAATTTATGGAAGTTGATTACGTTTTTCAGGAAATCGACCCGGAATATGCCGAAAAAGGAAGAAACAAACCTTTTGGCACAGCAGAAGCCATTGCCCTTTGCAAAGGACATGTTGAAGGTCCCTTTGCGGTGATAAATGCCGATGATTATTACGGCTATCATTGCTACGGAATCCTCGGCGAAGTCCTCGATAATATGACCGGCGAAGGCGAATATGCCATGATGGGTTACCGAATCGAAAACACCATCACCGATAAAGGCTATGTTGCAAGGGGAGTCTGCAAAACCGAAGACGGCATGCTCGTCGAAATAAATGAACGCACCCATATTGAAAAACGCGGCGAATGTGCCGAATATACCGAAGACGGCGAAAATTGGGTGCCTCTTTCTGCGGGAACTCCGGTTTCCATGAACTTCTGGGGCTTCACTCCGGATATTTTTGAACATCTTGATGCGGCAATGGAAGAATTCAGAAAAAACGAACTTCCGAAAAATCCCCTCAAAGCAGAATGTTATCTTCCGAACGTGGTGGGAGATGCCCTCAGGGAAGGAAAAATTACGGTAAAAGTAATCGAATGCCCCGATAAATGGTACGGAGTGACTTATAAAGAGGATACTCCGGCGCTTATGGAAGCACTGAAAGATCTTACCGAAAAGGGAAGATATCCTACCCCCATCTGGGGATGAAATAAAAAATCCTCCGGTTTTTAAGCCGGAGGATTTTTTTTATAGTTTTATCGGAATTCGTTTGTAATATTTCCGTCAAAATCTTTCCACACGAATTCATTTTGTTCAAAAAGCATATAGCCATGAGCACTGCCTTCTTTCGGGATAGAAACAGAGCCGGGATTGAGATAGAAAATGCCGTCTTTTTCCTCACATTTCGGAACGTGGGTGTGTCCGGAAAGAATGACGGTGCGTTTTTTTACGGAGGGGAAGGGCTTATGCCCATGGACGGCGAGCATTTCAATTCCTTCGATGCAGAGGTAAATCTGCTCGTTGAGCACGGGAAATTCCAGAACCATCTGGTCAACTTCCGTATCGCAGTTGCCCCGGACGCACAAAATACGCTCTTTTATGCCGTTGAGCATGGCAATAACCTCTTTCGGGGCGTAATCTTTCGGCAAATCATTGCGGGGACCGTGGTAAAGGATATCTCCGAGCAGCAAAAGTTTATCTGCGTGCTCACGCTCAAAGGCTTTGAGCATCTCTCTGCAATAAAAAGCGCTGCCGTGGATGTCGGAAGCAATCATAAGTTTCATTTTGTTTCTCCTTTCGGAATTGCTGAAAAAAACGGCGGATAATATCCTCCCATGGGGTGAAAAACCAAAGCGTCAAAAATCACATTTCGTTCCAGCCGCGGCTGATAACTTCCGTCGAAACCCTTGCGGAAGTAAGTTCGACCATGTCGTGCTCAAAACCTTCGACATCTTCTGCGCGAAGTCGCACCACAAGGCTGACTTCCGCGCCGAAGTCGCTTTCGACCACAAGGATTTTGTGCTCGTTTATGAAATGTTCGATTTTCCCGTAAAGGTTATAATCGCAGGTGAGCATGACGTCGGCGCTTTCCGCCATGGTTTTGATTTTTCCGGCGGCAACGGCGATTTTTGCTCCTTCGGTATATGCCCGAACAAGTCCGCCGACCCCAAGGAGCGTTCCGCCGAAATAACGGGTCACAACACAGCAAACGTCCACAAGTCCGTTTCCGTTAAGGACGTTCAGCATCGGAACTCCGCCGGTGCCGGAAGGTTCACCGTCATCGGAAGCTCTTTTGATCTGCCCTGCCCGAAGGGAATAGGCATAGACATTATGGGTGGCGTCCCGGTGCTTCGCACGGATTTCATTGATGAAGGCGATGGCTTCGTCTTCGGTTTCAACCGGCGCGATATATCCGATGAAGCGGGATTTTTTTTCAACGAATTCGTCGCTTCCACGCTGTTTTATTGTTCTGTATTCTGCCATCCGTGAAGCACCTCCCTCAAAAGGATAGAAAAAAAGCCCGGAATGATACCGGGCTTGTTGGTATTGGAATTATTCCATGCCGAAACGTTTTTTGAATCTGTCAACACGACCGCCGGTGTCAACGAGTTTCTGACGACCAGTGTAGAAAGGATGGCATTTGGAGCAAACCTCTACGTGGATGTCTTCTTTGGTGGAACCGGTTTCCCAAGTTGCGCCGCAAGCGCAGGTAATGGTGGTGGGTTTGTAATTAGGATGAAGACCTTCTTTCATCTATGTCACCTCTTTCTCTACAGAGCTTATATTACAAGTCCTTTTTTTACATCAGTATTGTTATCATATCACAATCAAAGACGGAATGCAACAATTTTTTTCGGAAAATTTCTTCCAAAATGAAATTTTTTTAATTTAGAAGGCAAGAAGCGCGGTAACTTCGGCTTTAATTGCCTCTCCTTCGGCTTTTGCAGCTTCAAAATCTGCGGCTTTTACGGAATAATAAATTTTGAGTTTGGGTTCGGTGCCGGAAGGACGGACGATGAAGCTGGAACCGCCTTCAAGGGTATATTCAATCATGTTGGCATCGGGCTTATAATCCTTTGCGGCAACAACTGCTTTTCCGCAGATGGCTTTGGGTGCTTCTTCGCGAAGGCCTGCCATGATTCCAGCAATGCGTTTTGCGCCGTCGGCGCCTTCACAATAGAAGTTATCCTGGAAGTCGTGGTAATAGCCATATTTTGCCTGAATTTCCGCAAGTGCCTCGCCAAGGGTTTTGCCGCGCATTTTCCAGAAGTTTGCCGCTTCGCAGATGAGAAGGGAAGCATCGACGGCGTCTTTATCGCGGACATAGGTTCCGGAAAGATAGCCGCAGCTTTCCTCGAAGCCGAAGATGAATCTTTCGGGCTGTTCAATGGCTTCAAGATCCGCAATAACTTTGCCGATGAAGCGGAATCCGGTGAAAACGCTCTTCATTTCAATGCCGTGACCTGCGGCGACCGCATCAGCAAGCTTGGTGGAAACAAGGGAACGCACCGCAACGGGATTTTCGGGCATGGTGCCGTTTTCTTCCCTTGCGGAAGCGATGAAATCGAGAAGGAGAGCGCCGACTTCATTTCCGGTGAAAAGGCGGAAACCGTCTTTTTCGCGGGAAGCAATGCCTACTCGGTCAGCGTCGGGGTCGGTTGCAAGAACAAGGTCTGCGTTGGTTTCTTCCGCTTTTTTAAGGGCAAGAGCAAGCGCTTCGCGAAGTTCCGGGTTCGGGAAAGGACAGGTGGGGAATGCGCCGTCCGGTTTTTCCTGTTCGCGGACCATTTCGATGTTTGCAAAGCCCGCAAGGGAAAGGGTGTTCACAACCGGAATCGCGCCTGTTCCGTTGAGGGGAGTATAAACCACGGTAAGTTCGTTTTTTGCGTGGTTTGCTCTGTCAACGCCTTCCTGAAGAACTCTTGCATAAAATCTTCTCCAGAAGGAATCAGGGATAAGAACAATTTTCTTTTCGGAAACGGCGCTTTCATAATCGCAGGATTTTGCGCCGCGGAGAACGTCGGTTTTTTCGATTACAGCAAGGATTTCCTTCGCAACTTCCGGGGAAATCTGGCAGCCGTCGGAACCATAAACTTTATATCCGTTATATTTTGCGGGGTTGTGGCTTGCGGTAATTACAATTCCGGCGTCACAGAATCTTTCGCGCACCGCATAGGAAAGCATAGGGGTGGGTGCCGGTGCATCATAAAGCCAGACTTTGATTCCGTTCGCAACAAGGACGCAGGCGGCTTCCTTTGCAAATTTTTCGGAATTGTGGCGGGTATCATAAGCGATGGCTACGGAAGCACCTTCCTTATGGGCGTTAAGGTATTCCGCAAGTCCCTGGGTTGCCTGGCGGACGGTATAGATGTTCATTCTGTTGGTGCCTGCGCCAAGTACGCCGCGAAGTCCGGCGGTGCCGAATTCAAGGCTGCGGTAAAAACGGTCGAAGATTTCTTCTTCGTTTCCTTCCGCGTTCATAAGGTCGGTGGCAAGTTCCTCATCGCGGACATATTCTTTCCATTCAAGATATTTTTCGTTTTCAGTCATTATGTAAGCCCTCCAAAATAATCAGCGGATAAAGTTGGTGATTTCCTTCTTTTCAGGTTCGGGAGTTTTGATACCTGCTTTTTTGCCCGCTTCAATGCATTTTATGAAATAAGCCATGTTTTTTCCAAGAACGCGCATGGTCTGCATTCCTTCCTTATCTTCCGCAACGTCGGAAGCAACCGCACCGTGAACCATGTTCCAATAGTTGGAAGAGATAATCGGCATCTGGGCTATGGCAGGATATTTGATAAGCTGATCATAAGCGGCGGTGGTGCCTCCTCTTCTTGCAACGGTGATGACCGCCGCGGGTTTGTGGCGGAAGGTATCTCCGGAAGAGGAATAGAAAAGTCTGTCGAGGAAGGAAGTTATGGCTCCGGAAGCGGCGGCATAATGCACCGGGGTTCCGAAAACAAATCCGTCGGCAGTTTTTGCCCTTTGGGCAAATTCGTTGACTATATCGTTTTTTACGCATTTTCCGTTGCGGCTGCAATATCCGCAGGCAAGACAGCCGGAAATTGCTTCAGTTCCGAGCCAGACTATGGAAGTTTCGATTCCTTCGTTATTGAGGGCGGTTTCAACTTCCCTTAAAGCGGCATAGGTGGAACCGTTTTTGTGGGGGCTTCCATTTACAAGCAGCACTTTCATAAAGCTATCAGCACTCCTTTATATGAACAAAATTATACAAAATAATTATAGACCCAAATTTCAATAAAAGCAACTTAAAATTATCGCACTTTTATGATAAAAAAGGGCAAAAAAGCTCTTTTCCGCAAAGGGAAAAGAGCTTTTTTGCATCTTAAAGGAATGAAAGAAGTCTGTCGCGCAGAACATCCTTTGCGTGAACGACAGAAACTTTGTGCCGGTTCAGAAAATCCGCAAGACCGCGGACGAAAAATTCATCGTCGGACTGCGTTTCAATAAAAACTTTTTCGCCGGTGGTGCTTTCGGTCCCTTCGACGATATATTTTCCGCACTTTAAAAGAACATCATAACATGGTTTTATGCCTTCCTCATCCATCAAAATTTCCTCCTCGTATTTCAATGAACCAAACATATTGTGGAAAAATTTTCCACTTGTTCAATATTACAACAATAATTGATATAAAACAAGAAAGCTTTGTCAAAAAATGTAAAGAAATAATGCGGTGTTTTTTGTGCTCAATAAACATTTTTAAGGTTTTTGGCGGATTTTTTGCCGTTTAAAAAACTTTTCGGCGAAAAAAGTTTTTGATTCGCGGCTGCATTAAAAGAAAAAAAGCGGTGCTTTCGAAGAAAGCACCGCTTTGATTTATTCGGTTTTGATATTAATATGCAACACCCTGGGCAATCATTGCTTCGGCAACTTTTTTGAAGCCCGCAATGTTCGCGCCGGCTTCAAGATCATAACCAAAGCCATATTCCGCGGCGGCATCGACGCAGCTCTTATAAATGTTTTTCATAATGCTTTCAAGCTTGCCGTCAACTTCATCAAAAGTCCAGCTGAGACGTTCGCTGTTCTGGGTCATTTCAAGACCGGAAGTGGCAACGCCGCCTGCATTTGCAGCTTTGCCGGGAGCATAAAGGATTCCGGCTTCTTTATAAACCTTGATGGCTTCGGGGAAGTTCGGCATATTTGCGCCTTCCGCAACGGCCATTGCACCGTTGGCAACAATGGCTTTTGCGGCTTCCTCATCAATTTCGTTCTGGGTTGCGCAGGGGAGCACAACATCCGCTTTTACGTCAAGCCACATATTGCGGGGGCCTTCAACGAATTTTGCGGTGGGAACGTAATCAAGATATTCGGAAATAAGACCGCGGTGCTGATAAATTTTTTCAACGATTTTGTAATCTATGCCGTTTTCATCATAAACATAGCCGGAAACGTCGCTTTGCGCAACGACTTTTCCGCCAAGCTGGGTTGCTTTTTTGTTTGCGTATGTACCGACGTTGCCGGAACCGGAAATGATTACGCGCTTACCCTCAAAGCTTTCGCCGCGGGAAGCAAGCATTTCTTTGGTAAAATAGCAAAGTCCGAATCCGGTTGCTTCGGTTCTTGCAAGGGAGCCGCCATAGGAAAGGCCTTTTCCGGTAAGGGTGCCGGTCCATTCGTTGCGGATTCTCTTATATTGGCCGAACATATATCCGATTTCTCTTGCGCCGGTGCCGATATCTCCGGCGGGAACGTCCGTATCCGGACCGATGTGGCGGTAAAGCTCGGTCATGAAGCTCTGGCAGAAGCGCATGATCTCAAGGTCGGATTTTCCTCTGGGGTCAAAGTCACAGCCGCCTTTGCCGCCGCCCATGGGAAGGCTGGTGAGGCTGTTTTTGAAAACCTGCTCGAAGCCGAGGAATTTGATGATGGATGCGTTTACGGAAGGATGAAGGCGAAGACCACCCTTATAAGGTCCGATGGCTGAGTTGAACTGGACGCGGTAGCCGCGGTTTACCTGAACTTTGCCGGAATCATCCACCCATGCGACGCGGAACTGGATAAAGCGTTCCGGTTCGGCGATTCTTTCCATGATTCCCCATTTTTCGATATTGGGGTTCTGTTCAACAACCGGTTCAAGGGAGATGAAAACTTCCTTTACTGCCTGAAGGAACTCTTTTTCGCCCGGGTTCCTTTTTTCGATATCTTCATAAACTTTTGCAAGGTATTCGCTTCTGAATGCCATATATATCCCTCCCAGGAATGCAGATTTTTGCTTTTTTTGAAGTTTCCTTTCCGGAAACTTACGGTTTATACAGCTTATTATATGCTTTAATACTTTAAATTGCAAGTTTCTTTGACAAAAAATTCAGATTTTTTTATCGGGAGTAAAAAAAACATTGGAAAATTTAACCCAAAAAGAATTCCCGGATGGCTTGGCTCCACCGACAGGGGAGCTGTCATCGAAGATGACTGAAAGGTTTTGAATCCGGATAAATTTTGATAAGCGTTCCGTGTAACCCGCTAATTCCTCATTCGTCTTTTTTGCCTTTGGCAAAAAATCCACCTTCCCCCGGGGGGAAGGTTTTTTAAACATTAATTTACAGAATCTAATTTAAATATATCTATAAAACGCGCATCTTTTTTATTTTGCACTTGTATTTAATGCCCATAATGTTATATAATAAATTGATTATATCTATCTATTTTTCGGAAGGAGAGTGTTCCGCTGTGTTCTGCACCTGCACAAGCATGGGCCTTCTCGGCATAAACGCATATAAAGTCGCCGTGGAAGTGGATCTTTCGGAATCTTTTCCCGGATTTGATATCGTGGGTCTTCCGGACGTTGCGGTGAAGGAATCCCGCGACAGAGTCCGCACCGCCATCATCAACAGCGGTTTTGATTTTCCCATCGGCAAAATTGTTGTGAACCTTGCTCCCAGCGATATCAAAAAGGCAGGTTCGCTTTATGACCTTCCGATTCTTATAAGTATCCTTCGTGCCGACGGACAGATTAATTCCGATTGCCGGGGATGCGCCTTTATCGGCGAACTTTCCCTTGAAGGAACGGTAAAGCCCGTTACCGGAATTCTTCCGATGGTGCTTGAAGCGAAAAAACTCGGCATAGAAAAAATATTTATTCCGGAAGGCAACGCACCGGAAGGCAGCGTAGTCGAAGGAATCGAAGTATATGCGGTGGGTTCCGTTGCGGATGTGGTTTCTCATCTTCAGGGTGAAGAACTTCTTGAACCGCTGAAACCTTCGGTATTTTCCGAACGCACCGCCGAAATTTATGAAGCGGATTTCGAGGACGTAAAAGGGCAGTATGAAGCCAAGCGCGCTTTGGAAATCGCCGCGGCGGGGTTCCATAACATTCTTCTCATCGGTCCGCCCGGAGCAGGAAAAAGTATGCTTGCAAAGCGCCTTCCGTCAATTCTTCCGGAAATGACCTTTGATGAATCCATCGAAACCACAAAAATACATTCAATTTGCGGAACTTTGCCGGAAGGTGCCGGACTTGTTAAAAAGCGTCCTTTCCGAGCGCCGCACCATACCGTTTCTCCTGCCGGGCTTACCGGCGGTGGTTCCGTTCCCCGTCCGGGAGAAATTTCTCTTGCCCATAACGGAGTTCTCTTCCTTGATGAACTTCCGGAATATAACCGCACCGCCATGGAAGTTCTGCGCCAGCCCCTTGAGGACGGAACAGTTACCATTTCAAGGGCGGCGGGAAGGCTTACCTATCCCTGTTCCATAATGCTTGTGGCGGCGATGAACCCTTGTCCCTGCGGATATTACGGCCACCCCACAAGAAAATGTACCTGCTCCGAAGGTTCGGTGCAAAGATATCTTTCAAAAGTTTCCGGACCTCTCCTCGACAGAATCGACCTTCATGTTGAAGTTATGCCGGTGGAATTTTCCGACCTTGCCAACAGAGAAAAGGCAGAACCCTCTTCCGCGATAAGGGAAAGGGTCAATGCCGCAAGAAAAATCCAGAATGAACGCTATGCGGGAACGGGAATAACCTGCAACGCAATGCTCACCCCCGCATATCTCCACCAGTTCTGCGTGCTCACCGAAGGGGCGCAGAATATGCTTAAAACCGCTTTCGAACGCATGGGTCTTTCCGCAAGGGCCTATGACAGAATCCTTAAAGTGGCAAGAACCATCGCAGACCTTGACGGAAGCGATGATATCGACGTTCAGCACATTGCGGAAGCACTGCAATACAGAAGCCTTGACAGAAAATATTGGGGGAACTGAAAATGCTTGATAAAGTTATGGAAGCTGCCGGAATCAAAGTTTTCGGCGTTGCGGATTATGAAGAAACCCTTCCGGGAACCGGATTTAAACAGAGAGAAATGTTCGACGGAATCCAGTCCGTAATAGTCTGCCTTATCCCCTGGGATACCGGAATGAACGAAGGCAGAAATATGGCAAGATATGCCGTCGGAAGAAACTATCACGAAGTCGCCGCGGAACATCTTTCCATCGCTACGGAAATCCTTAAAAGAGCTTTTCCGGAGGATACCTTCAAATTCTTTGTGGATTCTTCCCCCATTGCGGAAGTGAGAGCTGCCGTTCTTGCCGGTTTGGGAGTCCGCGGAAAGAATAACCTTCTTATAAGCAAGGAATACGGCACCCGCTGTGCCATAGGCGAAATCATCACAACAAGAAAATTCGCAAAATCCAAAAAATCCGTCGGAACCTGCTTCGACTGCGGAAAATGCATAAAAGTCTGCCCAAACGGCGCCCTTACCGAAAAGGGTTATGAAAAGGAAAAATGCGTTGCGTATATAAACCAGATGAAAAAGGAACTTACACCGGAAGATGAAGCGCTTATCAAAAAAGTCGGCTTCATCTGCGGATGCGATTGCTGCACCGATTGCTGCCCCATGAACCGCCATGCGGACGGCACCGGATTAAAAGAATTCAAGGAAAGCGCAAAACCGGTCTATACCCCCGGAATGGATCTTTCGGACCGTTCCTATGGCTGGAAGCCGGCGAATGTTGAGCGCAACTATAAAATAATCACGGAGGATTAAAATGGAGATCCTTAAAAAGGAACAGTACCCGGAATATGAAGCTTTCTGCAAAAGCCACCCCATGGGCTGTTTCACCCAATCCACCCTTTGGTATGGGGTAAAAAACAACTGGGGACATGAAGTGGTCGTTTCCCGCAATGAAGAAGGGGAAATTATCGGCGGAATGTCCGTGCTTATACAGAAAATCCCGCTCATCGGCACAAGTTTTCTCTATGCGCCCCGGGGCCCGGTCTGCGACCTTCACGATAAAGCTGTGCTTTCCGACCTTATGTCGGGGGCAAAAGTTCTTGCCAAAAAGCATAAAGCGTATAACTTCAAAATGGACCCGGATATTGCCGCTTCAGATGAAGAATTCCTTAAAATTGCGGAAGAACTGGGCTTTTCAAGAAAATTCGGACCAACCGGATTCGAAACCATCCAGTGCCGCTTCAATTACCGCCTTTATATCGAAGGCAAAACCGAGGACGAGGTTTTTATGAACCTTACCCAGAAATGCCGCTATAACGTCCGCGTTGCCATGAAGCACGGAGTTGAAATCAAAGTTGTCGGTAAGGAATATCTCGATGAATTCATGCGCATCATGAAAACCACCGGCGAAAGAGATGGCTTCAACATTCGCCCGAAGGAATATTTCGAGCGTATGCTCGATTCCCTCGGCGAACACGTCCGCCTTTATATGGGATTTTATAACGGCGAAGCGGTCTGCGGAACCATCACCACCAACTATGCCGGAAAATGCTGCTATGTTTACGGCGCTTCGGATAACGCTTACCGCAACGTGATGCCGAACTATCTTATCCAATGGGAAATGATAAAATGGGCGATCGAAACCGGATGCACCGTTTATGACTTCCAGGGAATTTCCGGAAACCTTGAGGACGAAAACGACCATCTTTACGGACTTTACCGCTTCAAACGCGGATTCAACGGACAAGTTGACGAACTTCCGGGCGAATTCGATATCACCTATAAACCCCTTGCGGCAAAAATGGTAAAGCACGCCATAAAGCTCAACGGAAAGCTCCATAAACTTAAAAAGAGGTTCGGGAAATGAACCCCCTTGAAAAAGCCCTTGATGATTATATCGGAAAAGATTTTTCGCGCTTCCATATGCCCGGGCATAAAGGTGCGGAAGGCTTTCCGGATTATTATAAATATGATATAACGGAAGTGGAAGGCACCGACAGCCTTTTTGAATCTTCCGGTGCCATTGCGGAAACGGAAACGCGCTTCGCGAAAATTTACGGAGCGGGCGCAAGCCTTCTTTCCGCAGGGGGTTCCACCCTTTGCATAGAAGCCATGCTTGCATCTTCGCTGAATCCCGGCGATAAAATAATCATCGCGAGGAACTGCCATGCTTCCGCTGTGAACACTATGGCGCTGCTGGATATTTATCCTATATGGATAAATCCGAGGGATTTATACGGAGCGGAAAAGGCTTTTGCCGAAAACAGCGGAATAAAAGCCGTTTATCTCACTTCTCCGGATTACTTCGGGGTGCTGAGCGATATAAATGCCTTCGCAAAACTTACCCACAAAAACGGCGCAAAGCTTCTTGTGGATAATGCCCACGGCGCCCATCTTCATTTTTTTGATGAGGAAATGCACCCCATGGCTTTGGGCGCGGATATGTGTGCGGATTCTTTGCATAAAAGCCTTCCGGTGCTCACCGGCGGAGCGCTGCTTCATATAAAAGACGGCTCTCTGCGAAATTATGCAAAACAAAAAATGCGCCTTTTCGGTTCCACAAGTCCAAGCTATCTGATAATGCTTTCGGCGGACAGATGCGCGGAATATCTTGAGGAAAAAGCAAAAGAAGATTTTTCGGTGCTCAAAGAAAAGATAAGCGTGCTTCGCAAACTTGCTTTTGAGCACGGCCTTGCGCCGAAAACAGAAAATATTGAACCCGCAAGGCTGACTCTTTCAGTAAAATCCACCGGAATGACGGCGGAGGAATTCGGCAAAAAGCTTCGTGAGCACGAAATCGAACCGGAATATGTGAACGATGAATGGGCGGTGCTCATGGCTTCTCCTTTTAATAAGGAAGAAGACTTCGTGCGTTTGCAAAAGTTCATTGAAGATACCCCGGGAAACGGCTTCGCGCCGCCGGAAGAGTTTCTTCCGGCTATGCCGGAAAAGGCAATGAGCATCCGGGAAGCGGTTTTTGCCGAAAGCGAAGAAATTCCGGTGAAAGATGCGGTGGGAAGAATCGCCGCAGGGCTCAATCTTCCTTGCCCGCCGTGCATTGCACTTGCGGCACCGGGAGAAATCATAAGCGATGATATCGCAAACCTTCTCATAAAATACGGCATTGAAAAAATCAATGCTGTGAAATAAAAATGTACATAATCTTCCCAAGGAGGAACAATAATATGAAAATGATCATGGCAATCGTCTCCGGCGATGACAGCAGCGCTGTTTCCGCAGCACTTACCAAAGCAAGATATTCCGTAACCAAGCTTGCAACCACCGGCGGCTTTCTTATGAGCGGAAACACCACCTTCCTCATCGGCGTAAACGACGATCAGGTTCAGGACGTTATCGACATCATTGCAAAACACAGCAAAAAGCGCAAACAGATGGTTCCGAACAACAGCTTCGACGTCGGCATGTATTCCGCATTCCCTGTTGAAGTAACCGTCGGCGGCGCAACCGTTTTTGTAATGAACGTCGAACATTTCGAGAAGGTCTGATATGCCCGGAATCAAGGAACTGAAAGGAACGCTTTCCGCTTCTCTGCGCGAAGGCCTTCTTTCCCATGCCGTTCTTATTGAAGGGGAAAAGGGAACCGGAAGAAAAGAACTTGCCCTCTGGCTTGCAAAAGCGATTCTTTGCAAAGGAGAAAATCCCCCCTGCATGAACTGCGCGGTCTGCCGGAAAATCGAAAGCGGAAACCACCCGGATGTGGAAATTTACGGCGGGGAAGGCACCGCAAGAAGTTTTCATATCGAAAGCATAAGGGAGATAAAAAATTCCCTCTGGCTGGCACCGAATGAATCTGAACAGAGGATTTATATCCTCCTCAATGCGGAAAATATGACCGCCGAAGCCCAGAACGCCCTTTTGAAATCCCTCGAAGAACCTCCGGCACACGCAAGGTTTATCCTTACCTGCGATAACAGAAGAAGCCTTCTTGATACCATAATAAGCCGTTCCACGGTTTATACTCTTGAACCGCCCACAAGGGAGGAGTGCGCTTCTGCCCTTATGGAAGAATTCGGAGAACTTTCCGAAAAGGAAGCGGAGATTTTTTCCATAGCTTTCGGCGGAAACTTCGGCGCGGCGAAAAAGGCTTTTTCGGAAGGGGAAAGCGAAATTGTTTTTCTTGCCGCAAAAACCCCCGAAATCCTTCGGAAGGGAGAAAGCTATACCCTTGCGGCAAAACTTTCTTCCCTTTGCAAAACAAGGGCGGAACTTTCGGAATTCCTTGAAAGGCTTCTGAACATAACCGGACGCTGCGGAATCGACCGCGCCGCCGGAAAAAACACTCCGGTGCGGGTTACCCCCATCGAAGCAGTAAAAACATCTGAAATCATTGAACGCGGAAAGACCGCCGTTTTGCAAAACTGCTCTCTCGAACTTATTGAAAGCTGGCTTTGCATGGAACTTTCCGGCGTTTTTGGAGGAAATTTATGAGCGAAAAAATCGAAGTTATCGGCGTGCGCTTCAAAGAAGTGGGCAAGGTCTATTATTTTGACCCGGAGGGCGAAAAATTTTCCATCGGCGATAAGGTCATAGTCGAAACCAGCCGCGGAACCGAATGCGGCGAAGTTGCGGCGGATAACCGCTTTGTCGGCGAAGAAAAAGTCGTAATGCCCCTCAAAAAAGTAATCCGCTTCGCAACGGAAGAGGATCTTAAACACGTCGAGGAAAACAATATCCTTGAAAAGCAGGCTTTTGAAAAATGCCTTGTAAAAATCGCCGACCACGGCCTTGATATGAAGCTTGTTGACGTCGAATATACCTTCGATAACAGCAAGATCATTTTCTATTTCACCGCCGACGGAAGAATCGACTTCCGCGAACTGGTAAAGGACCTTGCGGCAATCTTCCGTACAAGAATCGAACTTCGCCAGATCGGAGTGCGCGACGAAGCAAAAATGATGGGCGGGCTCGGAATTTGCGGAAGACCTTTCTGCTGTTCCCAGTTCCTTGGGGAATTTGCGCCGGTTTCCGTAAAAATGGCAAAGGAACAGGGGCTTTCACTCAACCCCACAAAAATTTCCGGAACCTGCGGAAGGCTTATGTGCTGCCTTAAATATGAACAGGAAGGTTATGAAGAACTTATCCGCACCACCCCAAGGGTTGGTTCCGCCGTAAGAACTCCGGAAGGAAACGGCGTTGTTGTTGACCTTAACCTTATGACCGGAATGCTTACAGTAAAAATGGATGATGCCCCGGACGGCGCACCCATGAGCTTCCATAAATCCGCGGTGAAAAGAATCCGCGGCGAAAGAGAAGAACAGAGAACCGAAGAGGAAGAATAATTTTCAGACATTACAAAAGGAGGACTAAAATATGTCTTACAAAATTTCCGATATGTGCATTGAATGCGGCACCTGCGCAGAAAACTGCCCCGTCGGCGCAATTGAACCCGGCGACGGCAAATATGTCATCAACCAGGCAAAATGCATCGAATGCGGCACTTGTTCCTATTCCTGCCCCGTCGGCGCAGCCCACGCAGAGGATTGATTTGTTTTTAGCCTGCCCCAAAAACAGAAAAGGTTAAAAAATCATAAGGAGAGTGTTTTATCATGGCATATAAAATTTCCAATGACTGCATTTTTTGCGGTGCCTGCGCAGATGCCTGTCCCGTCGGCGCAATTTCCGAAGGTGACGGCAAATATGTCATCGACCCGGCGAAATGCATTGACTGCGGTTCCTGCGCTTCCGAATGCCCCGTCGGCGCACCGAACGAAGAATAAATGATGATTTTTAAACAGGAAAGGCGAATCTTTCCTGTTTATTTTTTTGCGAACATATTGAATTTTGCTGAAAATATGGTAATATGATATCGTAAAATAAAAAAGGAGGTATTTTTTTATGGCTTACAAAATTTCTGATGCTTGCATCGGCTGCGGCAGCTGTGTTGATGAATGCCCCGTCGGCGCAATTTCTCTCGAAGGTGATGTTGCTGTTATCGACGCAGGTACCTGCATCGAATGCGGCGCTTGCGCAGGCGTTTGCCCTGTTGACGCACCCCAGGCTGAATAATCAAAAAACCGCTGAGCGGGAAGGCGCTGCCTTCCCGCTCTGTTTTTTTACGCAAATATTGATTCTTATAAAAAGTATGATAAAATTAATATCCAAAGAAAAAAAGATTTTGGAAAATGCCCTTTTAATTTTTTAAATATGGATACCGGGTGGGATTATATGGAAATACAGGAATATTTCAGCACTCAAAATAAAGAATATTGGATTTCAGAAATTGAAAAATCCGATTGGAGCGCAGGAAAATTTCTGCACAGACTTTTAAAAGATAACAAGCTTAAAGAAACTGTGGGCGAAAATACCAAGCTGCTTTTGCTTACGGAAAAGAAAAAACTTGTTTCCTTTTGCACTTTTGCGGAAAAAGATGATATTCAGCCGACGGAACTTACCCCATGGATAGGCTGGGTATATACTTTTCCGGAATACAGAGGAAACCGCTTTGCGGGAAAACTTATTGCATACGCGGAAAAACTTGCAAAGGAAGCGGGAATGGAGAATATTTATATTTCCACAAACCATGTGGGGCTTTACGAAAAATACGGCTATGAGTTTTATAAAATTATGAAAGCTGTGGATGGCGAAGATTCGAGGGTCTATACAAAACGGCTTTGAGTTTGCTTTTGTTTTTTTAAGCAAATATTGATTTTTATAAAAAATATGATAAAATTATATTATCCGAAGAAGAGGAGGATTGGGAAAATGGCCTATACCATCAAAAGCAATTGCATTGAATGCGGAAAATGCGAAAAAGAATGTCCCAAGGACGCAATATATCAGACCTGCGGACAGTATGCCATTATCCCGAGAAGATGCATCGAATGCGGAAAATGCGCAAAGGTCTGCCCCGTTGGCGCACCTGAACCGAAGAAAAAACTTTTTTGATTTCAGACGGGAAGGGAAAAATTCCTTCCCGTTTTTTAATAGTTTAGAAAAAGGAGAGATTTGAATGAAGAAATCCGGATTTTTTACAAGGACGGAAGAAACAACCGTTACCGATGAAAAAGGAAACTACAGAACCAAAACAGAAAAACGCTTTAACTGGGGAAGAATTCTTCTCGTTTTTATTCCCGTTCTTGCGCTTGCTGTTTTTCTTTCCTGCATAAGAATCGTTCCCACCGGTCACACCGGAATAGTCGTCACCTTCGGAAAAGTGGAGGAAGGCTCTCTCGATTCCGGTCCGAACTTCGTTCTTCCCTGGCAGAAGGTTGTGAACCTTGATAACCGCGTTCAGAAGGTGAATATCAATACGGAAGCTTTTTCCAGCGATATCCAGCAGGTCCAGGTTTCCACCACCATCAACTATAGCATCAACGCAAAAACCGCATATACCCTTTATAAAACCGTCGGAAAAAATTATTATGATAACATAATCCTTCCAAGGGCGCTTGAAAACGTAAAAGCAATTTTCGCGAATTATACCGCAGAAAATCTTATTTCCCACCGTGAATCTCTTTCCGGAGAAATTGTGACCGCCATGAAAGCGGATATGGAAAGCTATGGAATCACCGTGAACGATATTTCCATCGAGGATATCGATTTTACCGAAGCCTTCACCGATGCCGTTGAGGCAAAGCAGGTTGCCGCGCAGGAAAAACTTACCGCCCAGACCAAGCAGGAACAGCTTACCATGGAACAGCAGGCTCAGGCAGAGCGTGACGTAATCGCCGCACAGGCAGAACTTGAAGTAACAAAAATCCAGGCAGAATCCGCATATTATGCGGGTGAAAAGGAAGCGGAAGTCAACAAGAAGATTGCCGAAAGCCTTACCCCGGAACTTGTTCAGTATTATTACGTTCAGCAGTGGAACGGACAGATGCCCACAACCATCCTAGGCGAAGCAAGTTCCTTTATGCTCAATCTGCCCAACTGAGAAAAACAGCTGTCATAGATAAAAACAATCCCTCAGTCTGCTTCGCAGACAGCTCCTTTTACACAAGGGAGCCTTAAGAGGAAGAGGATTTTAATGGATATTACAGTAAATGATTTTTACGGCCTTGATATGGCCACCACAAAAGAATACGGCTTCGGGGGAGATGCTCTTCTTCTTGCGGAATTCGCAAAGCCGAAATTCAGGGACGAAGTGCTCGATCTCTGCACAGGCTGCGGAGTGGTGCCGGTTATGATGATGGCAAACGGCTTTAAAGGAAGAGTCACCGCCGTTGATATCCAGCCCGGCGCCATCGAACTTTGCAGATGGACCGCCGAAAAAAACGGCATCGGAGACAGGTTCTTTCCGGTTCTCTGCGACCTGAACAAGCTCGATTGGCCGGCGGAAAGTTTCAGCCTTATAACGGTGAATCCGCCATATTTTGTTTCCGGTTCCGGTAAGGAAAACGGAACAGCGGAAAGGGACCTTGCAAGGCGCGAAAGCGGCTGCACCCTTGCCCAGGTGACAAAAACAGCCGGAAGGCTCCTTAAATACGGCGGAAGATTTTGTATGTGCCACAGACCGGAACGCCTTGCGGACGTTATTTTTGAAATGCGGAAAAACAAGCTTGAACCGAAGCGCCTTACCTTCGTGAACAACGCAACGGATTCCGCTGAACCATGGCTCATTCTTATCGAAGGGAAAAAAGGCGGCCATGCGGGCCTTAAAATAAACTATATTCAGAACGGAAGATAAAAAATTATGGGAATACTTTATGTTGTGGGAACCCCCATCGGAAATCTCGGCGATTTTTCACCGAGAGCGGTGGAAACCCTTGAAAAAGTTGATTTTATTGCGGCGGAGGATACCAGAGTCACCGTCAAGCTTCTGAACCATTTCGGCATAAAAAAGCCCATGGTGATTTATCAGAAGTTCAATGAATACGAACAGGGCGAAATCATCGTGAACCGCCTTCAAAGCGGCGAAAGCTGCGCCATAGTCACCGATGCGGGAATGCCCTGCATCAGCGATCCGGGCGAAACCCTCGTTAAACTCTGCATAAAAGCCGACGTCAAGGTGGAAGTGGTTCCGGGTCCTTCTGCGGTAATTTCCGCTCTGGCGGTTTCCGGACTTTCGGTTTCACGCTTCACTTTCGAAGGCTTTCTCAGCGTAAAGCGCACTTCAAGAATGGAACACCTTATGGAACTTCGGCATGAACGCCGCACCATAGTTTTTTATGAAGCACCCCATAAGCTCCTCAGCACCCTCAAGGATATGAATTCTGTTTTCGGCGAACGCAATATCGTCGTAATCAAGGAACTTACCAAAATCCACGAAACCAGCTGGAGAGGCACCCTTTCCGAAGCGGTTGCTTACCACACCGAAAATCCGCCGAAGGGCGAATACGTCCTTGTGCTTGAAGGCGAGCAGATAGAAAAGGAAGAAATGCGCGACCCCATGGAGGAAGCAATCTCCATCGCGAAGGAACTTATGGAAAAGGGCAAGCCCGCTTCCATGGCGGCAAAGGAAGCCGCAAAGCTTACCGGACAGACCAAAGGCGAGGTTTATAAAAGGCTTATTGAAGAAGAATAAAATAAGAGACAAAAGCCCTGTACTCATTTGAGTACGGGGCTTTTTGTTTGCGGAGTGAATTTCAACAAAAATTGAGTGAAAGTTGAAGGAAGGTTGTATTTTACGGGATAAAATTCATGATAGCATGACAGAATTATACTTTTCCGGGGGGATATCATGGGCTTTTTAAAATGCTTCTGCTGGTTTCTGATAATTGGCGTGATTTCATTCATAGCCGGAAGAATAATGCCGAAACACTGGATTTCTTTTGATAAATTTCCCTTCGCGCCATTTGATTTTGAAATGGAAGGGAAAATTTATAAAAAAATCGGCATAGCAAAGTGGCAAAGCAAGGTTCCAGATATGAGCAGGGTTTTTAAAAAAATAATGCCCCCGAAGCGGATCGAAAACCGTCCGGAGATAAAAGAACTTGTTCTGATGATAGAAGAAACCTGCGTTGCGGAAATAGTACATATCCTGATAATTTTCTGCGGAGCTGGATATTTAATGCTTTGGGAAGGTTTCGGCGGAATTTTATGTTTTTTGCTCAACGTTTTCGCAAATCTGGTTTTTGTGGTGATTCAGCGTTATAACCGCCCAAGGTTAATGAAAATCCTTAAAAGAAAAGGATATGAACCAAAAAAGGAGAGTGCAAAATTTGCGTGTTCTGATACTCAGCTGCAGCACCGGCGGCGGACATGATTCCTGCGCGGCGGCTTTAAACGAAGCCTTTTTTGAAAAAGGCGATTACTGCAAAACCGTTGATTCCCTTTCCTTTGTTTCGGAAAATTTTAAAAAATTTATGAGCAGAGGGCATTCGCTTATGTATCGGAAGTTTCCATGGCTTTTTCGCTTCGGATACGGTTTTGCGGAAGAACACGAAAGCTTCCTCAAAAAAAATTCTCCCGCATTTAATCTGCTGTCAAAAGGTTCGGAAAAACTTTATGATTTCATAATCAAAAAGAGATTCGATGCGGTAATCTGCGTTCACGTTTTTTCCGGAATAGTTCTCGAAAGCGCTTTTTTCGGAAAAAGAAAACCGGATATAAAAACCGCATTTGTTGCAACGGATTATACATGCAGCCCCGGGGCATGGGCTTTTGATTATGATTATTATTTTATTCCGGATGAATCGCTGGAAAGTGAGTTCACTTCCCATGGTATTCCGGAAGAGAAAATCATTCCATGCGGAATACCGGTGAAAAAGATGTTTGTTGCAAAAGCGGAAAAAGCGGAGGCAAAACGGATCTGCGGCGTTCTGCCGGGAAATAAGCATCTGCTTATTATGGGCGGAAGCATGGGCTGCGGAGGAATTGAAAGCATAACTCAAAAATTCGCAGAAAACCTTTATGATGATATCGAAGCTACCGTGGTTTGCGGAAATAACAAAAAACTCTTCAAAAAACTTTACTTTAAGTATAAAAACAACAGGAATATACATATAGTGGGGTATTCAAAAGATGTTTCACTCCTTATGGAAAGCGCCGACCTTTATCTTACAAAACCGGGTGGAATAAGCACAACCGAAGCCATGACAAAGGCCCTGCCAATGGTTTTGATAAATTCAGTTTCGGGATGTGAAAAATACAATCTTGAATATTTCATAAAAATCGGCGGCGCAGTTGCGGCGGATTCCGAAGAAGTTTTTGAAAAATGCCGGTGCCTTTTCGAAAATGAAAAAGCTCTTTCAAAACTTTCCGAAAATCTATCTTTAAAAAGGAAACCTCTTGCCGCAAAAGAAATCTGTTTTATAATCCGAGGTGAAAAATGCAGAGAAAACCTGAAATAAATTACCGGGAATTTCGCTTCAATAAGCTGAAAAGCCGGGAATTTTCTCACCTTAAACTGCTGATATTTTGGCCGTTTTTCGGGCTTGCTTTTCTTTTTGTTGAAAGATTTTACAGGGTGGAAAGCTATTATCCGATGCATTGTTTCATCGATGATATGATTCCGTTTTGTGAAATTTTCCTTATTCCGTACCTTTTTTGGTTCGTGTTTCTCATCGGAATGCATTTATATACGCTTTTATATGACGCAGATACCTTTGAGAAAATGATGAAATATATAATTATTACATATTCCGCAGCGATAATAATATACCTCTTTTTTCCGACCTGTCAGAATCTGCGTCCGGAATTTTTTGAACGCAGCAATATCTTCACGGAATTTCTCGAAGGCTTTTATGTATTCGATACCAACACGAACGTCTGTCCTTCAATACATGTTATAGGTTCACTTGCGGTTATGTTTGCCGCATGGAACGCCAAAGGGCTTGAAGCGCCCGGATATAAAATTGCTTTCGGCATAATGGCGCTTCTTATCTGCTTATCGACTGTATTTTTAAAACAGCATTCGATTCTTGACGTTCTTGCGGCGATTCCCATCTCCCTTGCGGCATACCCCCTTTGCTACAGAAAAAAGGACAGAACAAAAAATGCCCTGCGTTAAAGCCGCGGGGCATTTTTGCGTCAAAATATTCAAATAAAGCTGTTAAATATTTATATTTTTGTGTATTGAAAAAACGGCGGTTTTTGATATAATTAAGATGTTAGAATATGCGCAACTTCTTAAGCACGAAAGGAGGACCCATTGGAAAGCGTTAAGCCCGAAGGTCTTTTCTCCGCGTGCTTTTTTTGTTGCCGAAAGGGGATTTTATAATTGGTATATGACGTTGCTGTGATCGGCGCGGGCATTATCGGCTGCGGAGTCGCAAGAGAACTCTCCCGCTATAACTGCAAAGCTGTGCTGATCGAAAAAGAAAACGATGTTGCTATGGGCACCACCAGAGCAAACAGCGCAATCATCCATGCCGGTTACGACCCGGAGCCCGGCACTCTTATGGCAAAATATAACGCCCCGGGCAATAAAATGGCCGGCGAAATCTGCAAGGAACTTGACGTTCCTTTCAAGCGCTGCGGTTCCTTCGTTCTTGCCTTCAGCGAAGAGGAAATGGAAACCGTAAAAAAACTTTATGAAAGAGGAGTTGCAAACGGCGTTCCAGATCAGAAGATCCTTTCCGGCGAAGAAGTCAGAAAAATGGAACCCAACGTGAACGAAAACTGCGTCGGTGCGCTTTATGCTCCTTCCGCCGGAATTGTGAACCCCTGGGAATTTGCCCTTGCCATGGGCGAACAGGCGGTTGAAAACGGGGTTGAACTTAAACTTTGCTGGGAAGCCTCTTCCATCAGAAAAGAAAACGGAAACTTCATCATCACCGGCAAAAACGGTGAAGAAATCGAAGCGAAATTCGTTGTCAATGCCGCGGGCGTTTACAGCGACACCGTTGCGAACATGATCGGCGACGAAAGCTTTTCCATCGATTCTTCCAGAGGTCAGTATTATCTTCTCGATAAATCCCAGGGCGAACTTTTCGGCCACGTAATGTTCCAATGCCCCGGCCCTCTCGGAAAAGGCGTTCTTGTTGCTCCCACCGTTCACGGAAACCTCATCGTCGGCCCGGATGCAAACCCCGGCTGTGCAAAAGATGACGTTTGCACCGACCGCGAAGGTCTTGCGAACGTTGCCGCCACCAGCAAAAAAACCACCAACGCCGTCAACTTCCGTGAATGCATCCGCAACTTTGCAGGCCTCAGAAGCGAACCTTCCACCCACGATTTCATCGTAG
Source organism: Oscillospiraceae bacterium (assembly GCA_017536625.1). GTDB lineage: Bacteria > Bacillota > Clostridia > Oscillospirales > Ruminococcaceae > UMGS1668. Next base: position 79,934 of record JAFXGY010000050.1, read on the forward strand.
GTTTTTCCGAAGCTGACGACCACTTCATGAACATTGCCGGAATCAAATCTCCCGGTCTTTCCGCAGCTCCCGCAATTGCAGAAGATGCTGTAAGAATGCTCCTCGAAGCAGGCGTTCCTTCCGAAAAGAAAGAAAACTTCATCGGCGGACACAAACATCTTCGCTTCAAGGAACTTTCCGATGAAGAAAAAGCAGCCGCCATCGCAAAGAACCCCGCATACGGAAGAGTAATCTGCCGCTGCGAAACCATCACCGAAGGCGAAATCGTCGATGCTCTCCATGGCGTAATCGTTCCGAGAACCCTTGACGGAATCAAACGCCGCTGCAACGCGGGTATGGGCAGATGCCAGAGCGGATTCTGCGGACCTAAAGTTCTTGAAATCATAGCAAGAGAACTTGATATGGATCCCGTTGATGTTCTTCTTGATAGAGAAGGTTCCTACATACTTACCGGAAAAACCACGAAGGGAGGCTGCCGTTAATGTATTATGATTTAGTTGTTGTCGGCGGAGGCCCCGCAGGTCTTGCCGCCGCTGAAGAAGCAAAGAAAAACGGAGCAGGCTCCGTACTCATCATCGAACGCGATAAAGAGCTCGGCGGAATCCTTAACCAGTGCATACATTCCGGCTTCGGTCTTCACGTTTTCAAAGAACAGCTTTCCGGCCCGGAATATGCCCAGCGCTTCATCGACCGTCTTGAAGGAACCGGAATCGAAGTAAAAACCGATACCATGGTCCTCGGCATTACCCCGGAAAAATCCGTTTACGCCATCAGCGCCGCAGAAGGCTATATGAAGATAGATGCGGGCGCAATCGTTCTTGCCATGGGCTGCCGCGAAAGAACCCGCGGCGCCATCGCAATTCCCGGCGAAAGACCTTCCGGAATTTTCACCGCCGGCGCCGCCCAGAAATATATCAATATGGACGGCTATATGGTCGGTAAAAAGGTGCTTATCCTCGGTTCCGGCGATATCGGTCTTATTATGGCAAGAAGAATGACCCTTGAAGGTGCGGAAGTCAAAGCGGTAGTCGAACTTATGCCCTATTCCAACGGCCTTAAACGTAACATTGCCCAGTGCCTTGATGACTACGGCATTCCGCTTTATCTCAGCCACACCGTAACCGATATCAAAGGCGAAAACGGCCGACTTTCCAAAGTCATCGTCAGCAAAGTAAACGGTTATGACCCCATTCCGGGAACCGAAATTGAATTTGACGTAGATACTCTTCTTCTTTCCGTCGGTCTTGTTCCTGAAAACGAACTTTCCCGTTCCGCCGGTGTTGTTCTTGATAAACGCACCAACGGCGCCATTGTTGACGAAACCATGATGACCTCCATTCCCGGAATTTTCGCCTGCGGAAACGTTCTTCATGTTCACGACCTTGTTGACTTCGTAACCCACGAATCCGAAAGAGCCGGCAAAGCCGCCGCCGAATACCTTAAAGCACAGCGTGAAGGCACAGAAAAGGAAGAAGCGGAAGCTCCCATCGAACTCCATAACGGTGATTTCATCGGATACACCGTTCCCCAGAAAGTAACCGTTTCCAAGGTCGATAAATTCATCGAAGTTCTCTTCCGCGTCCGCGCAGTCCTCAACAACGCAACCGTTGTTGTAAAAGCCGGCGATAAAGTTCTTATGAGCAAAAAGCACGAACAGATGCTTCCCGCGGAAATGGAAAAACTCATCATCCCGAAAAAAATGCTTGAAATGGCAGAGGGAAAAGATATCGAAATTGCAGTTGTTAAGGAGGGCGAAGAATAATGCTTAAGACTATAACCTGTATCTGCTGCCCCAAAGGCTGCCTTGTAACCCTCGATACCGATAAACCGGAAGAAACCGCAAAAGGCTTTAACTGCCCCCAGGGAAAAGAATACGCCATCGGCGAACTTACCCACCCCATGCGTACCATCTCTTCCACCGTTGAAATCAAAGGCGGACTTCATCCGAGAATCCCCGTAAAAACCAACGGCAATATTCCGAAGGAGAAAATCTTCGAGGTTATGGACGAAATCAATAAAATTTCTGTCGAAAGCCCCGTAAAATGCGGCGATATCCTTCTCGAAAACGTACTCGATACCGGAGTAAACATCGTTGCCTGCAGAGATATGTAATATCGTGCTCAAATTGTTATAAAAACAGAACCCCCGTGCTCATCTGAGCACGGGGGTTTTTTATAAGCCTCCCTTGCCTAAAGGGAGGTGGCATTTGCAAAGCAAATGACGGAGGGATTCTGCTAAAACGGGCGGATATTATCCGCCCCTACTGTAGGAAACGGTCTTGACTGTTCCAAAACAAAAGGCGGCCGTTGGCCGCCTTTTTTATCAAATTATACGATAAGTTCGTATTCGCCGGTGCCGTCGTCGCCGTTGTAATAATCCCAAAGTTTGTCGCCGTCATAAATTCCTTTATCGGTAACAAATCCGGTAACAAGTTCCGGCGGGGTTTTGTCGAATGCGGGATAGAATCCGTTTACGCCTTCAACGGCGGTGCGGGTTCCAAGCGCTTCAAGAACAAGGTTCGGGTCGCGCTCTTCGATTTTGACGTCCTTTGCGAAGGGGTGGCATTTATCCGGGGTGCCGGTTACATAGAAAGGAATTCCCCAATATTTTGCCGCAAGAGCGATTTGGAAAGTGCCGACTTTGTTGATTACAACGCCGTCCATGGTAATTGCGTCCGCCGCGCAGGTGAAAACGTCAACCTTCTTTTCGTGCATGGTCCAGCCGGGCATATTATCGGTGATGACGGTTACGTCAAATCCCATATCATGAAGAACGGAAGCGGTAAGGCGTGCACCCTGGAAATAAGGTCTGGTTTCGGGGCAGACGAATTTGATTTTTTTGCCCTGGGCTTTGATTTCCTTGCACATGAAGCCAAGGATGGTTTCGGCGTAGCACTGGGTCATAACGGTGCCTTCATCCGGGAATTTGGAAACAAGGTGTTTTGCAACTTCACCGATTTTGTTATAGCGGTTATCGGTAAGGGCGATAATGCGGTCGAAAGTTGCCTGAATAGCATCTTTTTCGCCGGCTGCAAAAGCTTCTTCCGCCGCGGCAACGCAGGAATCGGTGATGATTTTGATGCGTTTTGCGGTGGTGGGTCTTGCGTTGACTATAAGATCCTGAGCATAGCGGATATGCTCCATTGCTTTGTCATAAGGCATATCTTTTGCTTCATAAGCGGCAAGGACGATTCCCATTCCGCAGGCGAGATAGGGACCTGCGCTCTGGACTATCATATCGCGCATGGCGTTCGCAACTTCCTCGGAAGTGTTGCAGGTTACGAATTTGATGGGATGGGGATAGCATCTCCGGTCAAGAATACGGACTTTTCCGTCCTCGTACCATGCTACGTTTTCATAACGGAGAAGGAAGGCAAGGCCTTCGTCGGCTCTGGGCATAAAAAAACTCCTTTCGGATATTGTTATTCAAAGCCATTATACTATTTTCGACGCAAAGTTACAAGAAGCAATATAAATTATTGTTTATCCTATTAAGCCTCCCTTGTGTAAAGGGAGGTGGCACGGCAAAGCCGTGACGGAGGGATTGTCTATACATCATGATTTGATAGGATTACAATCCCCCAGTCATCTTCGATGACAGCCCCCTTTGCA
>JAFXGY010000051.1 GCA_017536625.1 Oscillospiraceae bacterium
AACGGCGAACCTTTTGACGTTGGTTCCGAACCCGATTCCTTCGCCGGAAATCTTTTCGGCGTGCTTATTGCGGTAATTGTTTCCTGTGCCATAGCGCTTGTTATCTGCCTTATTTTCCGTGCGCAGATGAAAACCGCAAGACTTGCAACCGAAGCGCACGATTATCAGAAAGAGCTTAATCTCACCAATCAGTACGACAGATTCAGCCACAGAGATATCCAAAGAGTTTATAACCCGCCGGAAGAAGATAACGACGGCGGAACCACAGTCAACAGCAGCGGTTCTTCCCATAATAGCGGGGGATTCTGATTAAAAGGAGGAAGCTGAAGATGAAGAAAATTTTGAGCATGCTCATGGCTTTTGTCATGATTTTAAGTTTTGCAGCCTGTGGAAATGATGAACCGCAGAAAGAAAACGAAGGCGGAGATATTCCAATTTCCACGGATAAATTCAAAGAGGACGAAAGCAAAGAAAACGAAGAAAACGAACCGGAACCTTCCGAAACGCCGGAAAATGAACCGGTAACTCTTGACCAGAGTTATGCAGATCTTATCGAAAACCTTTCCTGGGGCGAAGCGGTCTGCGGCGTTGCATACGTTGGATTTGTTGAAGGTCCATTTGGTGACGGCTACAGAGCAATTATTGAAGAACAAAAGGAACTTATGGAATGGTATCCCTTTGTTGCGGATATTCCGGCAGAACAGTTTGTCGAAACCGATGGATATGACCTTTACTGCATTGTTCCCACAAGCCTTGATTGTTCCGTAAAAGTTGAGGAAGTTTCCATGCCGGAAAACACCGAAGCCTGGGAACCCATAATCGGCGAAGTTATTTATGAAAGCGAAACCGGCGAACCTATCCTCCTCAAATGCAACGAAAGTGATATCTTTACAAACGTTCTCGTAACAATTACCACCCCGGATGGAGTTGAGAAAAAGATTTCTCCCTATCTCAGCCTTATGGACGGAAGCCTTGCAGGAATCAACGAGGATGAAAGCGGACTTTCTGCTCTGGATTTTACCAGATATGAAATAAATCTTGATGATTTCTATACTTTTGATGAACTTGTTGGCAGTGAATGGATGGCGTATTACTATTATGACGATGAAACTACCTATATCATGAGCCTTGAGTTCTTCTATAACGATTATGAACAGAAATGCGTCGAATTCTGGTACGGCCTTGAAAATTCCGATATAGACGAAATCTTCACCGGAACGGTTTATGAAAACTATGACGATGAAGGCGAATGGGACGGCGGATATACCCTTGATATGTCCCTTACCGGCGGACTTTTCTTTAACGGAGAATCCTACGGACATATCTGTTCCTATAAATTCCAGAAAGCGGATGAAGAAGGCGATGAAGCTTTTGCCACCCATTACGGAATGGAAAGTCCTTTCTTTATGGGAACGGAATATCAGACCTTCTATTTCTTCCAGGCGAAAGGTTAAAGGGGTGATTTGATGAAAAATTTAAAAAAACTTACGATTCTTCATTCAAATGATATGCACGGCGACTTTATGGCTCAGGAAAAAGACGAAAAGCTTATCGGAGGCGTTTCAATGCTTTCCGGCTACCTCAATAAAGTTCGCAAAGAGGAGAAAAACGTCCTTTATACCATTTCCGGCGATATGTTCCGCGGAAACGTAATCGACAGCGAATATAAAGGCATGTCCACTATCGAAATCATGAATATGCTTGCTCCGGACGTTGTTACCCTCGGCAACCATGAAGCTGATTACGGTATCGCTCATCTTCTCTTCCTTGAAAAATGCGCAAGATTCCCGATAGTCAACGCAAACCTTTATCTTACCACAACCGGCGTCCGTCTTTTCAAATCCCACTATATCAAGGAAATCGACGGCATGAAGGTCATGTTCATCGGAATCCTTACCGAACAGGTTCTTTCCCAGGCAAAACAGGACAGATTAGTTGGTTCCTTTGTTGACGTTCGTGAAGCAGCAACCGAAATCGGAAAAATCTGCAACGCCCATAAATCCGACGATATTGATTTCACCGTTCTTCTTACCCATATCGGTTTTGAAGAAGATAAAAAACTTGCGGAACTTCTTGACCCGAACTGGGGCGTTGACGTAATCATCGGCGGCCACAGCCACACCCTTCTTGAAGAACCTGCGGTAGTTAATAATATTCCGATAGTCCAGGCCGCAACCGGCACCGACCAGGTCGGCAGGTTCGATATTATGATCGATACCGATAACAACTGCATCGACAGCTATGAATGGAACCTTATTCCCATTGATGATACCCATTGTCCGAGGGACCCCGCTCTTGAGGAAGTTCTTGAAAAATACGTTGATGCAACGGACGAAAAATACGGAAGATATATTACCCGCTTTGCGGAAAAATATACACACCCTCAGCGCAACAGAGAAACCCAGCTCGGCAAGATTTTTGCGGACGTTTTCCGTGATAATATGGGACTTGACGTTATGTTCCTCGCTTCCGGAAGCCTTCGCGAAACCCAGATGGGACCTATTGTTCAGTACCGCAACCTTGCCCAGATGTTCCCCTATACCGATGAACTTTTCCGCATCAAGGTAACCGGAAAACAGCTCAAGCACATGATCGAGTATCTTTACAGAGAAGATGCTCTTGATGGCTGCCACACCGAATTTTATCAGTATTCCAGAGGAATGAAAGTTGTTGTTTCCATTCCGGAAAGGAAAGTTCTTGAAATAACCTATGAAGGCGCACCCATTGATGATGAACGCATTTTCAGAGTCGGTCTTCAGGGTTTCCACTTCAAGAGCATGGATAAATTCTTTGACGTTACCGAAGATGAAGTCAAAAAGAACGCACCCATCAAAATGCTTGCAACAAATGTTATGGACGTTGTTGACGAAAACCTCAGCAATATGGAATTTGTAGTCTGCCCGGAAGAGGACAGATGGATCACCATAGAATAACATGGGAAAGGGGAATTAAAGATGCCTAATCTTAAAAAGCTTACAATTCTTCATTCAAACGACCTCCACGGCGACTTTATGGCAAAGGAAATCGATAAGGAACTCCTCGGTGGTATTTCAATGCTTTCCGGTTACATAAATAAAGTTCGCCACGAGGAAGAAAACGTACTTTATACCATCTCCGGCGATATGTTCCGCGGCAGCATAATCGACAGCGAATATAAAGGCATGTCCACCATCGAAATCATGAACATGCTCACTCCTGATGTTGTTACCCTTGGCAACCACGAAGTTGACTACGGTCTTGCGCATCTTCTCTTTATCGAAAAATGCGCCCAGTTCCCGATAATCAACGCCAATATGTATATTACTACCAATGGTGTGCGCCTTTTCAAATCCCATATAATCAAGGAAATCGGCGGAATGAAAGTTCTTTTCATCGGCCTTCTCACCGAAGAAGTTCTCCATTCCACAAAGCGCGACAGAATAATCGGTTCCTTTGTTGACGTTCACGAAGCCGCTCTTGAAGTCGGAAAAATCTGCAACGCATACAGGACCGAAGATATCGACTTTACCGTTCTTCTTACTCATATCGGTTTTGAAGCGGATATCGACCTTGCAAAAACCCTTGACCCCAGATGGGGCGTAGATATTATCATCGGCGGCCACAGCCATACTCTTCTTGAAAAACCGGAAGTTGTCAACGGAATCCCGATAGTCCAGGCGGCCTGCGGAACGAACCAGATAGGCAGATTCGATATCAACGTCGATACCGACAACAACTGCATCGACAGTTACGAATGGAAACTTATTCCTATCGATGATGACTATTGCCCCCGTGACTATGCACTTGAAGCGGTAATCGCAAAATATAAAACCCAGACGGATAAAAAATACAAAAGAGTTGTTACCCGACTTGCGGATAAATACACTCACCCGAAGAGAGAAGAAGAAACCTCTCTCGGAAAACTTATCACCGATGCTTTCAAAGATGCTCTCGGCCTTGATATTATGATGCTCGGTTCCGGAAGTATCCGTGCTCAGGAAATGGGCCCAATCGTAATGCTCGAAGACCTTCTTCAGGTTTTCCCCTATAGCGATGAGGTTTACCGCATTACCGTAACCGGTGCTCAGCTTAAACGAATGATAAGTTTTTCGCTCAGAAAAGGTGCTCTCGACGGACTTACGGAGTTTTATCAGTATTCCAGAGGCTTTGAAATCTATTTCGATTACGAAAACCAGATTCTTGAAAAACTTGTTCTTAATGGGGAAGAAGTTACCGATGAAAGACTTTATAATGTCGGTATAACTTCCTTCCATTTCGAAAACCTTAAGGAATTCCTTGATGTTTCCATCGAAGAAATTTCCAAAAACAAAGAACCGAAAGTTGTTGCAACAAAAAGCGCAGACGTTCTTGAAGAATATTTCAGCAAACAGGAACTTTGCAAGGTTGCTCCGGACAGAAGACTTTGCCTCAAGCAGTATATCAACGTAAAAAATTAAATACGAAAGGGGATAGGTTATGGGACTTTTTGACAGCCTTAAACGGCAGGCAATCAACGCAATTAAAACAAACGGAAACAAAATCGGCAAAGAAATTGGCGATAACGTTAAAAACGCAGTAAAAAATGCCGCAAATAAATCTATTACAATAGATTTTCCCGGAATTCCGGAAAGTTATGAGGAATTTGTTTCTCTTCCGGAAGCAAAAATGGAAACCCCGTTTGAAACCGCAGCAATGACAGTTCTTGCGTTCTGCGTTTATCCGAAAGACAAAGATCTTTCGATAAAAATGCTTAATTTCCTTCGCGGACCACGTCCTCTCAGCGGAATGGATATCAGCTTTATCCGGGACAGATTTATGGACGGAAGAGATTATGTTCCCCGTTCATATTTTGAAGGCGCGACTCCGGAAAACGATTATACCCCGAACGTACCTTTAAAAATTGTAATCGGGGATAACCCTTACAGCTATGAAAACGGTGGCTATGCAAAACTTTTGGTTCGCTCCGGAGGAGCAGATTCTTTGAGAGAAATCGTCCTGAGAGAAGCAAAGGACGGAAAATGGTATCTTTGGGATCAGTTCATTCTTGCGGATATCCGCCAGCCCGAAAGCGCAGATCCCTGGGCATAAATTTATCATCAACCGGCGGATGCCGGTAAAAATAGAAAGTCAGTTATAAACAATTATTACATAAAAAGGAGTGCTGAATTATGGGTCTTATTAAAGCTGCATTAGGTTCTGTGGGCGGCGTTCTTGCCGATCAGTGGAAGGAGTTCTTCTATTGTGAATCCATTCCCGCAAATGTTCTTGTAACAAAAGGACAGAAACGCACCGGAAACCGCAGTTCCAACACCAAAGGTTCCGAAAACATCATTTCCAACGGTTCCGTAATTGCCATCGCCGACGGTCAGGCAATGATCATCGTCGAGCAGGGCAAAGTAGTTGATATCTGCGCGGAGCCCGGCGAATATACCTATGATATGTCTTCCGAGCCTTCCATCTTTGCGGGCGATCTCGGCGAAAGCATCAAACAGAGCTTTGCCGCCATCGGAAAACGTTTCACCTTCGGCGGTGATACCGGCAAAGATCAGAGAATTTATTATTTCAACACCAAAGAGCTTATCGGAAACAAATACGGAACCCCCAGCTCCGTTCCTTTCCGCGTTGTTGATGAAAGAGCGGGAATCGATATCGATATCAACATCCGCTGCTTCGGCGAATACAGCTATCATATCTGCGACCCGATTCTTTTCTACACCAACGTATCCGGCAATGTAACTTCCGAATACACCAGAGATAATCTTGACAGCCAGCTTAAAACCGAGCTTCTTACCGCTCTTCAGCCGGCATTCGCAAAGATTTCCGCAATGGGAATCCGCTATTCTGCACTTCCGGGCCATACTACTGAACTCTCAGATGCTCTTAACGAAGTTCTTTCCGAAAAATGGAGCGGTCTTCGCGGAATCGAAATCGTTTCCTTCGGCGTATCTTCCGTAAAAGCAGAGGAAGAAGACGAAAAGATGATCAAAGAAATGCAGCGTAATGCGGCATTTATGGATCCTACCAGAGCGGCTGCACATATGGTCGGTGCTCAGGCTTCCGCAATGCAGGCAGCAGCTTCCAACCAGGGCGCAGGTCCTGCAATGGCATTCATGGGAATGGGCATGGCACAGAACATGGGCGGCATGAACGCGGCAAATCTTTACCAGATGGGCCAGCAGCAGGCAGCACAGCAGCCCGCACCCGCACCTGCACCGGCAGCACCCGCAGGCTGGACCTGCAGCTGCGGACAGACCGGTAACCAGGGTAAATTCTGCATGGGCTGCGGCGCAGCAAAACCGGAGCCTAAACCTGCCGATAGCTGGAAATGTTCCTGCGGCGCAACCGCAACCGGAAAATTCTGCACCGAATGCGGCGCACCGAAACCCGCAGAAGATGGCTGGACCTGCTCCTGCGGCCAGGTAAACAAAGGCAAATTCTGCCCGAACTGCGGCGCTAAAAAACCCGCAGGCGTTCCTCAGTATAAATGCGATAAATGCGGCTGGGAACCGGAAAAAGGCGTTAAACCTCCGAAATTCTGCCCCGAATGCGGAGACCCCTTTGACGACGGCGACATTCAGTAAAGAATAAAAATTAATTCTCCGCTTCCGAAAAGCGGAAGCGGAGAATACCATAAAACCGAAAGGAGGTAATCCCGTGGGCTTTTTTGGTAAACTTTTTGGAAAAAGCAAAAAACAGCCGGAAGGAATACTTGACGGCCCGGATATGGCGTGTGTTACGCGTCCTCCGGTCGCCGGTCTTTGGAAATGTGCCTGCGGCGCAGCCGCAACCGGAAAATTCTGCCCCGAATGCGGTGCACCAAAACCCACCGGAGTTTCCCAATGTAAATGCGATAATTGCGGCTGGGAACCGGAAAAAGGCGCTGAACCTCCGAAATTCTGCCCCGAATGCGGATATCCCTTTGATAACGGCGACATTCAGTAGTGAATAAAACGAGCTCTCCGCTTCCAAAAAGGCGGAAGCGGAGAATCTCCCCAAAAAAGGGGGAATTTAATGAATATTAAAAGAATATTTTATATTTTTCTTTCTTTTGTTCTTATAATTTCAGTTTTCTGCGGCTGCGGAGGTGAAGAGGATATGAAAACAGCACCCGGAACCCTTGTTGGAATCCACTACAACAGAACAAACGGTTCCGTTGCAAACGACGAATTTCATATTTACGTAACTCCATATAGCTTCTCGGCGGAATATTGGCCCGAAAACCCCGAAGAATGGGTTAAGGACGAAGATATTCCCGTTTGGTATATGACCGAGAAAAAGGAAAAAATCACCGAAGAACAATGGAAAGAGATTGAAGAAACGGTTCTTGCCGTTTATCCGGAATTAATTGGTGGCCGCAAAAAAGAAGTAAGCTTTTTTGATAAACTTATAAGTAAATTCATAAAAGAACCGATGATTCTTGATGGCGGCGACAGCCAGGATTTTTCTCTTGACTGGATGCTTGAAGACGGAAGTATTATCAGCGAAAAATTCGGAACTCCACAGGGCAACAACGGAGTAAGACTTTATTGGCTTCTTTGTGAACTTGCAGACCCCATCGGAAGAGAGATTCCGGAACTTATAATAACAGAATAAATCCATATTTTTGACAGGAGGATTTAATAATGGGACTTTTTGGAAAACTTTTTGAAAAAGAAAACTGCGCTTTCTGCGGAAAGGAACTTGGCGTTTTCGGAAAGAAAAAACTTGAAGACGGCGTAATGTGCGGCGATTGCCAGAAAAAACTTTCTCCCTGGTTTACCGAAAGAAAACAGTCCACTATCGCAGAAATCCAGGAACAGCTTGATTACCGCGAAGCAAACAAAGAAAAAGTTGCTGCTTTTAACACCACCAGAACTTTCGGAACCCATACAAAACTTCTTCTTGATGAAGATAATCAGAAATTCATGGTTACCTCCGCAAGAAATCTTGATGAAGCAAACCCCGACGTTCTCAGTTATTCCGACGTAACCGGATGCACCATCGATATCGATGAAAGCAGCCGCGAAGAAACCCGCACCGATTCCGAAGGAAAACAGGTAAGCTATAATCCGCCGAGATATACTTATTATTACAACTTCAAAGTAATAATCAACGTACGCAACCCTTATTTCGATGAGATCAAATTCCAGCTTAACGGAAGTGCAATTGAAATCGACGTAATCGGAAGACCCGGTGGTTTCGGTCGTCCCGCAACTCTCCGTCCGGAACTTAATCTCGATTACCGTGAATATAAAGCAATGGGAGAAGAAATCAAAGAAGCTCTTCTCAATGTTCGTCAGCAGGTTCGTGACGAAGTTGCCGCTGCCGCAGCACCCAAAGCTGCAGTTACCTGCCCTTATTGCGGCGCAACCACTACTCCCGATGCAAGCGGATGCTGTGAATATTGCGGCGGCGCGGTAAACGCCTGATTTAACCCATAAAATACGGAAAAGGAGGTTTTCGGAAAATGAAAAAAATAGTTGCTGTTTTGTTGGCATTTGTAATGGTGCTCGGTTTAACTGCCTGTGGCGGCGGAGAAGATAATGAACCGAAAAATGATTCCGTCATCGAGCTTGACGGAAGCACGATAGAATATATCGGAAGCGAACTTGGAAAAGATACCGAAGGAAAAGACGCGATTCTTCTCCACTATAACTATACAAACGGAGCAGACGAACCAAAAAGCTTTTTCTGGACTTTCTTTTATACAGCAAAGCAGGGAGATACCGAACTTGAAGAGGCAATAACCTGGCTTGATGAAGATTCTTTTGAAACCCATACCGATGCCACTTTTGAGGATGTTGAACCCGGCGCAAGCAAAAAAGTTACCATAAGCTTTAATATCATCGATAAAACAACTCCGGTTGTTGTAACTTTTACCGATCTTATGGACGAAGTTTTGGGCGAAACTACCGTTGACCCCAAAAACCTTCGCGAAAATTCCGGCGGATCCCTTTTAGGCGGAAACGAAACTTCGGAAGAAGCCGGCCTTGCCGGATATTACGTTGTAAACAGCATGAACATGGAAGGCGAAGAGCTTGATTATGATATGCTTTCGCTTATGGGATTTACCGAAAATACATACGTTGTTTTCCGCGATGACAAAACCCTTGACCTTGCTTACGGCGGAGAATATCTTACCTTTGAATACGTTGATGACGGAACTTTCTTCAACGGATTTGCCGCCGGAACTTATGAACATGAAGGCGACACCGTAAGAATTACGATTGAGGAACTCGGTTTTGACGGAACATTTATCCGCAGCGAAGGAACTCCTCCGGAAGTACCCGTTTATACCGGCGGATTCAGCGATGAAGTGATTGAAGGTTTTACCGGAGATTGGCACGGACTTGCAGTATTTTACGGCAACGAAGGGGTTTATGCGGATGAGGACGGAATGACTTTTGAAGCCGTAGCCCGTTTTACTTTCGATGAATACGGCGAAGTTGTTCCGTATATCCTCCTCTATCTCAATGACGGAGAGGAAATAGAGGATATTGCCCTTTATGAACAGGAAGGCTATATCGCTATGGACGTTTATGGAACCATTATCGGAAAGGAACTTTCCGGCAGTGAATTCTTTATTGACAATTACGGCGCACTTTATTTCATGCTCCATGTGGATGACGGAAGCGGAAACGTATTCAATATCCAGGCCTGCCTGAGAAAACTTGACGATGAATGGAATGAAGAAAACGACTATCCCTATGGCGGTAAATCGTTTACAGATTTCTATGGCGGAAAATCCCTTGAAGAGATCCTTGAAATCTATGGAATCGATCCTTCCGTTCTTCCGGAAATGACCGAAATTCCCGAAGGAACCGGAACTGCTGTAAGCGGTGAAGGAATGATCGACCTTGCAACCCTTGAAGAAGGTTTTATCTATTATCTTACCCAGCACCACCCGAACAACAATTATCGCAAACCTTCTTATGAAGAAATAATTGAGCACATGGGCGGAGTGGAAGGCAAAAAAGACAGAGAAGACCTTTGGAGCGATAAATTGCATATCTATCGCTGGGATACTCCCGAAGGCGAATGGCTGATGCTTAATTTCAACGTTGATGAAAACGGAAACGAGTTTTGTTACGGCGCAAGCTGGAGCACAGCTCTTAAAGATGAAAAAGAAACATACGGCTGGTAAAAAATTTTAAAAAAGGGAGCCGCCCTGGCGGCGGCTTCCTTTTTCCTTTAATTTCGTAAACAATTCCGGCTTTGCCGGATTAATATATAAAAATGATTCGGAGGTTTCGTACTATGAAAAAAATTCTTGCTGTTTTAATTGCAATTTTAATGCTTGCCGCATGCGGAAACGAACCTGCACCGGAAGCACCCGTTACAGAACTGGAAAACAATTCCGTTTCCGAACCCGCTTCTGAACCGGAGGAAACTCCTTCCGAAGAACCCGAAAAAGAAACTTCCGAAGAAAAAGATAATGAATCTGCTTCTGAACCGGAAGAAAAAGTTCCTTTTGACGCAAAAAATGTTTTGATAGAAGAAACTTCCGACGGAATAAAAGTTTCTTTTGAAGTTCTTCCGGAAAACGCGGAAGATATGCAGGCAATAGTCGATGAATACGGAATTGACGATCCGCTTAAAGTAACCGCATATTTCATCGCCGCGGTAAGCCGTTATAATGAAGCTGAAAATGATGCTTTTGCTATGATAGACGTGCTCAGAGGACCTCAGCCCATGAGCGATGGCGATAAATCCTTTATGGAGGAACGCTTCAGCGATAAACTCTATCTTCCGGATGCATATTTTGAAGGTGCAGAACCCGCAAACGATTACAAGGCCGAAGCACCTTATGTTATTATGGTTTACGATGTTGTTACAGAAGCACCGGAAGGCTATGCCTACGGCGAAGTTATGACCGCAGGAGCAGAAAATCCGAGAAGAATCACTCTTCGCGAAAAAGACGGGAATTTCTATATCTGGGAATATAACGGAATTCTTCTCAGCATAAAACTTCCCGCATCCGAAGATCCCTGGGCATAATAAAAAGATAAACGCATAAAGGAGGATAATACAATGGCTGAAAACAAAGAAACCATCACTCTTGAACTTGGCGTTCCGGAACTTACCGCCGAACCCACAGCGGAAATTGTTGAAATTCCCGAGCAGAAAGATATTACCGTTCATTATCTCGAAAACACAAAACTTACAGAAGCGGAACAGAAAATGGTTGATGATTTTTCCGAAAAAATCGACCTTAACGATTCCGGCATTGTTCTCCAGTACGGAAGCGCCGCGCAGAAGAAAATTGCGGATTTTTCCGATAACGCCCTCGAAGGGGTTCGTACAAAGGATCTCGGCGAAGTGGGCAATATGATAACCGACCTCGTTGCGGAACTTAAAGGCTTCAATATTGAACCCGAGGAGAAAAAAGGATTTTTCAGCATTTTCAAAAAAGCCGGAAGCGGAATCGCAAAGCTGAAAACAAAATATGACAAGGCGGAAGTTAATGTTGACCGCATCACAGGTGTTCTCGAAGACCACCAGAATCAGCTTCTTACCGATATCGTGATGCTCGATAAGATGTATGAAAACAACCTTTCATATTTCAAGGAACTGACCATGTATATTCTTGCGGGCAAAAAGAAACTCAAGCAGGAAAGAGCAACCACCCTTGTTGAACTTGAAGAGAAAGCGAAAACTTCCGGTCTTGCGGAAGATGCCCAGGCTGCAAACGATTTTGCAAATCTCTGCGACAGATTCGAGAAAAAACTCCATGATCTTGAAATGACAAGGACCATCAGCATCCAGATGGCTCCGCAGATCCGCCTTATCCAGAACGGCGATACCCTTATGGCGGAAAAAATCCAGTCCACAATCAACAACACCATTCCTCTTTGGAAAAACCAGATGGTGCTCGCACTCGGTCTTGCACATTCCAAAGCCGCGGTTGAAGCCCAGCGAGAAGTTTCTGACCTTACCAACGAACTCCTCAAAAAGAATGCGGAAGCTCTTAAAACAGGCACCGTTGCCATTGCAGAGGAAAGCGAAAGAAGCATCGTGGATATCGAAACCGTTCGCTATACCAACGAACAGCTGATTTCCACCCTTGATGAAGTGCTTCGCATTGCGGATGAGGGCAGAGCAAAACGCCTTGCGGCAGAAAACGAAATGATAATGATTGAAAACGAACTCAAGAAAAAACTTCTTGATATAAGAAAATAAAAAGCAGCCGAAAACAGAAAGAAGGTGAGCTTTTGGACGAAAAATCCACCGGCGCAGTTGGAATATTGGCAATAGCGGTTTGCATAGGCGTGCTCATAGCCGCAAAAATGTTCTTCCCATCGCTTTTTACGGTTTTGCTTTGGATAATCGGAATAATAGTTGCGCTTATTCTGGTGCTCATCGGGGCAGTTGTATATTTTGCATTCAGAAAACCGAAACCCGGCGAGGAAGAAACCGCAAAAGCAAAGGCAAACAGAATTGTTTCCGACGGAAGAAACAAAGTTATGAGCATACGCAGAAATGTTATGAGCATCAAAAACACTGCGGTTAAAAACAGCGGAATAAAGGTTTGTTCCGGCGCAGATAAAATCCTTGGGGTTCTTCGCCAAAAGCCGGAACTTATGCAGAAAAACCGCCAGTTTTTTACCTATTATCTTCCTACCTTCGGTTCTATCATCGAAAAATATGAACGGATTGAAAGAAACGAATTGGCTTCCGAAGATATGGTGCAAAAAGTTCTTGAGCACCTTGATGATATGAAAATTGCTTTTGAAAAGCAATATAAAAGCCTTTTTAGCGGAGATATGCTCGATCTTACCGTGGAAATTGAGGCAATGACCATTGCCTGCAAGCGTGATGGCTTGCTTTCCGAAGAGGATTTTGAAAAAGATAAAGATAATTCCATAGACCTTGAATTTTGAGCACGCATTTTGATAATGTGAGCACCGTTATAAAGGTTGGTGATGATGAAAATGGCCTATGAAGACGAATTCAGAACCGATGGTTTTGAAAACGAGCACGCGGAAATTTCCGGTGAATATGCCGGAGATGAAGAGTTTTCCTCTCTTGAAGAAACCGAGGAATTTGACGAAAGATTTTTCCATTCCGATGAATATAACAGAGAATTCCGCGGCGGGCTCAGAGAAAAGGAAGAAGAGGATTCCGACGAGGATGATGGCGAGACTTTTACTTCTCCGGAAAGAAGCAAAAGAAAAATTTCTTTGATTAAAAAAACGGCAGAAGCTTTGAAGATGGGTGCGATGATTGTCGCGGCAGCGGTTGTTGTTGCGGTCGGAGCGCCGGAAATCCTTTCCGGCAAAATCGATAGAACAGAACCGGAAGTTCCGGCTGTTTCGGATGAAATTGAAACCCCGACAGAACCGGAAACTCCGACAGAACCGGAAACTCCGACAGAACCGGAAGCTCCGACAGAACCGGAAGCTCCGACGGAGCCGGAAACTCCGACAGAACCTGAAACCCCAACAGAACCTGAAACCCCGACAGAACCTGAAACTCCGACAGAACCGGAAGTTCCGACAGAACCGGAAACTCCGACAGAGCCTGAAACTCCGACAGAACCGGAAACTCCGACGGAACCGGAAGCTCCGACGGAACCTGAAACTCCGACAGAGCCGGATTCTCCGGTACACACGCATACGGAGATAACTGAAGCAGGCTATGAGGCAACCTGTACGGAAGCTGGACTTACCGACAAAGTTTACTGCGAAACCTGCGGAGAAGTGCTTTCCGAACAGGTGGTAATAGAGCCTCTTGGCCATAAAGAGGTAATTGACGAAGGTTATCCCGCGACTTGTACCGAAATGGGCCTTACAGAAGGAAGCCATTGCGAAGTTTGCGGAACAGTGCTTGTTGAGCAGATGGAAACTGAAATGCTTCCGCATACAGAAGTTTTCGACGAAGCGATTCCGGCAACCTGCGAAACGACCGGACTTACGGAAGGAATCCATTGCGAAGTTTGCGGAACAGTGCTTATTGAGCAGATGGAAACCGAAATGCTTCCGCATACAGAAGTTTTCGACGAAGCGATTCCGGCAACCTGCGAAACGACCGGACTTACTGAAGGAAGCCATTGTGAAGTTTGCGGAACAGTGCTTGTTGAGCAGATGGAAACCGAAATGCTTCCGCATCAGCGTGTGATAGATGAAGGCTATCCGGCAACCTGCACTGATTCCGGGCTTTTGGACGGAGCTCATTGCGAAACCTGCGGAATCATTCTTATCGAACAGGAAGCTATTCCTGCACTTGGCCATGCCGAAACAGTTGTTGAAGGTTATCCTGCAACCTGCACCGAAGCAGGATTAAGCGAAGGAATAATCTGTGAAACCTGCGGCGAGGTGCTTTCCGAACAGATTGAAGTAGAGCCACTCGGTCACAAAGAGATAATTGACGAAGGCTATCCTGCAACCTGCACCGAAATGGGCCTTACGGAAGGAAGCCATTGCGAAACCTGCGGAGAAGTAATCATTCCGCAGCTTGATATGGAAGTAATTCCTCATAATGAAATTATTCTTGAAGCGTCTGAACCAACATGTACCGAAAACGGATTGACCGAAGGCATTTATTGCGATATGTGCGGAACGGTTTTTGTTGAGCAGCGGATTGTTGAAGCCACCGGACACGAAGAAAGAGTTGTTGAAGGTTATCCCGAAACATGTACAACCGACGGACTGACAGAAGGCAGTGTGTGCGGAATCTGCGGAGAAGAACTTGTTGTTCAGGAAGTTATTCCCGCAGCAGGACATTCACAAGACGGAGAAATTGTTGACGAACAGTTCGCAACCTGTATAGCTCCGGGACACAGAACCCATTACTGCGGAGTTTGTGGAGAACTTGTTACAACAGAATATGAAATGCTTCCTCATGAAGATTATGACGGAGATGGAAGATGTGACAATGGCTGCCAGCAGCTCATAAATTGATTATAATTCACCGAAAGGAAAATATATCATGGAAAACAAGAAAAACAACATCGGAAAAATAATTGTTTCAATCCTTCTTATTGCCGTTGCGGTTGTGGTTTTCAGCCCTTCTCTCCAGGGATTTCTCCCGGAAAACATAAAAACGGGAATCAATGCATTTATTGATGAGCATTTTGCAGAAAATGCCCTTGCGGGAATAACCTTTGCTGAAATCGGTGCAGCAATTCTTGCTCTTGTTATCACTTTTGCCGTTGCGAACATAGTAAAATTTGTAATGGGTTCTTTCAGATGCAAAAAGCACAGAAGCGAAACTCTTCGCCAGCTTCTTGAAAAACTTCTTTATTACATAGTTTATATCGGCGGCGCAATTGTTGCCCTGAGCTGCCTTGGTGTTGATACCACTGCAATCTTTGTTTCCGCCGGCGTTCTTGCAATCATTGTCGGTTTTGGCGCACAGAGCCTTATCGAAGACGTTATCACCGGACTTTTCATCATCCTTGAAGGTGAAATTGCAGTGGGCGATATCATCACTATTGACGGTTTCCGCGGAGAAGTAAAATCCGTCGGTCTTCGCACCATAAGCATAATCGACCTTGGCGGTAATATCAGAATCATCAACAACAGCGAAATAAGCACCCTTGTAAACCTTTCCGACGTAACTTCCGTTGCGGTGGTAAACGTTCCGGTAAGCTATGAAGATTCCCTTGTTGAAGCGGAAAACGCCGTTAAAGAAGCACTTTCTGAACTTCCTTCCGAATATCCGGAAATCTTTAAGGAAGCACCGGTTTATAAAGGCGTTGATAAACTTCTGGAAACCCATATCGAACTTATGGTTGTTGCAAACGTTTCTGAAGAAAACATCTATAACGCAAGAAGAATTATGCAGAGAGAAATCAGATTTTCCTGCGAAAAAGCAAAACTTTCTGTTCCCTGCGAAGGATAAATTTCAGGAGGCAGTTTTATGAAATCTGAACCCAGAGGAAAAAGCACGGCAAGGGATCTGGCTTATATTCCTTATGTGAATGACGGCCTTGATTTTGCTATCCAGATGAATTATCTTATTGATTTTTCCTGGCAGATTTTTGATGAAAATCTTTATGTAATGGCAACCGGGGATATTTTTCCGATTTCAATGCTTAAAGATGCTGTCGGAGATACCGCGAAAATGAATATTACAAGATATTACAAAACTCCGGTAAGCAGTATTCCGGAGGCGGAAATTCCGCCTTCGGAACTTATTCCCGGAATTATCGAGAAAACAAACGAGCTGGCAAAAGGTTACGGAATAGAAATAACGAATGCGAGATTCAATGATTTTTCCGTTTCCGAAGCGGACAAAATGACGATTCACAGGTTTGAAAAGGAAAAAGAAAATATAAGATTATATTCCGAGATAGCCAAAGCCGCAAATCCGGTTGCTGCGGGCGCGGTTCAAAGCGTAAAACCGGCACAAAAATCGCTTGAAAAAGTTTCCTGGCTCTGCAAATGCGGAAAGGAAAACAAAACCAATTTCTGCAGCGAATGCGGTTCGCAGAAATCTTTTGAAAAATGGGTTTGCAGCTGCGGAACAAAAAACAGCGGAAAATTCTGTATGGAATGCGGAAGAAAACTTGAAGAATATTAAAAACGGGGTGAACTGAAAAATGAATGATATCTTCGATGTTATGAATATTGCCAAAAATATCTTTTTGGGGATAATTCTGCTTTCAGTTGCCGCGATGATTGTTCTCCTTTTTGCAGGATGTTCCGCTGAAAAATATAAAATTGAATATGATAATAAATCGGCGTTCCTTTTTCCAAAAAATTCCGCAAAAGCCGGCGAAAAAGTGACTTTGATATTTAAAAACATATATATTGCCGCCGATGCCGGATATACTTTTTTCCTCAATGATGAAATAATCAATTATACATATAGCGATAAAGGAATAAAAATGGAATTTATAATGCCGGAAGAAGATGTCAAAATTTCGTATATGATCAGTACCACTATGTCACCGTATGCTCCAACCGGCCCGGATTATACCGAGGCGGCAGACGTTCTTCTGATAGATTATTATGAAGAAACCTATACCGAAGAGGGAAAGGAACGTTATGAACTTGTTCTTTGGACAACCGAGGATCCTCTTGTTTTAAAACTTACCGAATATATCGGAACCGGCGGCGAAGAAACATCGAAGGATTACTTCGTTTCCTGCTATGTTTTCGATGACTTTCTGCACGTAATCGAAGTGAACGAAATGAGGCATTGGAACGATCTGGAAGAATCGGAAAGCATTGACGGAATGAAAATTGTTGTGAAATTCAGAATTGATGAAGAAGAATTCCGCGTTTCTTCCGAAAAAATGCCCGAGGACGGAATGTCTGTTTTTGCTGAAATAAAACGCCTTCTTTTGGAACTTAAAGCATAATTGCGAAAGAATAAACGATTACAAAAAAGAATGGAGGGAAAATATGCTTAAAAAGATATTCGCCGCAATGTTTTCGGTGCTTCTTATATTTTCTCTCTGTTCCTGCGATGTTCAGTTAGAGGAAAACAATCCGCCGGAGCAGGAAGATATTTTCACTTCGGAAGAAATTTTGGAAGAACCTCGCTTTACTGTGATTTTCGATAAAAACGAAACCTTCCCGGACGAAATTTCAAAAAGGGCGGCGGAAATTATAGACCCTTCCATTGAAATTGCGGTAAAAATGCTGAACACCATTCCGGAATATGGATATAACGTCCTTGAATGTGATTACAGCGAACGCCGGACGGAAAAAGACAATCTTCCGGACAAAACTGCCGTTTATTGGTACGATTTTATTTATGAAAAAATGTCTAATCTCGAAGATTTCCGGCTTTATCCGGAAGAAAACGGCGGCGAGGAATTTTATCTTTCTTTCTATACCGCGGAATCCGCATTGATGACCGACCACCGGGAGATTTTTCTTTGCGGAGCAACCTGGATGGATGAAGAGGACGGAAGTATCTGTCCGATTTATTTCATGCCGGGCGAATGGCTGGATAACCCCTGTTCGGATAAGGATGCAATAAAAAATGAAGCGGCGGTTTATGACCGCATTGTTGAGCGGATTTTTGAAAAAATGCCCGTCGGACTTGATAATTATCAAAAAGTCTGCTATTTTGCGTTTGTTACGGTTGCGGCGGCGGAATACGACCACAGCTATGAAGATCACGCAAGCGTTTATACTCCTTATGATACCCTTGTGCTCGGAAAAACCGTTTGCCGCGGATATGCCATGACGTTTTACGAACTTTGCCGCAGAGCGGGAATTTCGTGCTGGTATTGCGAAGGAATGGTGCCTTCCGGATTCCATGCATGGAATAAGATCAATACAGCGGAAGGAACTTTCTGGATTGATCTGACCAGTTATGACAGCGAAAATATCGCCGGAAATTATAACGAAGGCGATACGGATTATCTTTTTATGACAGAGGAAGAAATTGACGAAAGGGAATACCGTGAAGGTGTTTTTGAATAATTTTACGGAGGTGCAAGATGACAGAACAGGAAATAAGAGCTGATTACAGAAAAATCACCGAAAAACTTATTGAAAAAGAAAAAACCATAACCACAATGGAAAGCTGCACTTCCGGGCTTATTGCTTCACTTATAACCGATACGGAAGGTGCTTCAGCGGTGCTCAAAGGCGCTTTTGTAACTTACAGCAATATCGGAAAAATCATGCAGGGCGTTCCGGAGGAAACTATCGAAAAATATTCCGTTTATTCGAACGAAACGGCAATCGCCATGGCGGAAGCATGCAGAAAAACTTATAATGCCGATTACGGAATCGGCGTTACAGGAACCATGGGCAATGTTGATCCGGCAAATGCTTCTGCTTCCGTTCCCGGAAGGGTTTATTTTGCAATCGCAAAGGAAAACAAAACGGAAGTTTTTTACCGTGAACTTTCGCCGAAGCCTTCGAGATATGAATATAAACTTGCGGTTGCAGCGGAAATTGCAAAGGAACTTTTGGAAAGAATATAATTTTTTAAAATGAGCAAAAACAGAAAAGGGTGATTGCTTTGAAAAAAATAATTTTGTCCTTTGCCTTACTTGCTGTTATGCTTTGCATTACCGGATGCGATGAAAACTTTGATGAGCCTGGTTCAGGTTATGATGAATCTTTCGGTGAACCGGTGGTCACTCTTACCATAAACGACAGCAAAAAAGACACAAAAAACGAAAACCTTGTTTTCGGGAAGCGTTCCGAAAGAGAAGATTTTGTCTATGCTCATTATTATATTGAAGGTTCGTCTCCGGAATATGATATAAGAATAAGGGTGGAAACACGCACAGGTGAAAACGACCATGAAATAAACGAAGAATATACAACCTTGTTTGATGAAACCAAAACAAAAAAATCCGGAAAATGGCATTCTGAAGAAATTTACGTTATTTCTGCTATTCGTTATTTTTACCGTGTGACAATATATAACGGCGCAACAGAAGAAATTCTTGCAACAAAAACGTTCTATACTCCAAATAAGGAAACCGCCCATACGGAAATTCCTCAAAGCAAAGCGGAATATAGGCCAAGCAAAATGACTGAAGAAGAACAGATTTTTTACGAACTTTGTTCATATACGGTTTTTGATCATGCGAAAAAACATGAATATTTCGAGATTGGTGAAATTGAAGGATATTTTTCTGCTGATGGAACAAAGCTTTATCTTGAAGTTGTTTTTCGTGCTCCATGGAGCGAATATTTTGAAATAAACGTAAATGATCCGACAGATTATTCGGTAAGCTATGAACCTTTTGATGTTGAAGGTTTGGAAAAAGCGCTTTCGGATTACTATTACGTTAAAAAAGAATTTGCGAAAAATCTTTAAAAAACTGTCTGATAAAGGGGAGTTTTAAATTGAAACGAATTATAAGTCTTGTTATATGCATTATTATGATTTTTGGCATAATGCCACTTGATGTTATGGGCGCAAGACCATTAAAAAGAACACTCATTGTAAATAACGGAACCGGCGGAGGACAGTATTATGCCGGTGATGAAGTTACCGTTGCGGCAAACACCCCTCCAAGCGGAATGGCTTTTGTGGAATGGGAAGGACTTGCTGGAGTGGAATTTATTTCCGGAAATGAAAAAACGCCTGTTGCGACTTTTATAATGCCTTCTTCCAGCTTCGAGATAACCGCCGTATTCAAAAATGTCTATCATCTTAACGTTGAAGGCGGAACCGGAACCGGCGATTACTATGAAGGGCAAGAAGTAACCATAAGCGCAAACGAACCCGAAGAAAATACGAGATTCAATGTTTGGAAAGGTGCTGAAAAATTCAGCTTTGTAAGCGGAGATGTTTTTTCTTCCGAGGCGGTTATATTAATGCCGTCGCAGGATGCCAATATAGCAGCGCAATATGAAGATATCCTTGATGAAAATATGCCCGTCGAAATCAAAGTTGATAATATTCGCCTCAGAAGCGGACGGTATCTTGAAAGCGGAAAAACTTCCGTCACAAGAACAAAACCCGCAAGTGACAGCTATGCCTATTACAGAAGGGGTGTTCTTGTTCTCCATAATTACGTTGCATCAGATGTAAGCGGACCTTTTGTTAAAGTTGAGGAAGGCGACCTTTTAATCAAGCTTGAAGGAAAGAATGTTGTTAATAAAAGCTTGGAAGGTCACGGAATCAGCATCGGCGAGGGAGATTTGACCGTTACCGGAACAAAGAATGACACACTGGATATGTTCCTTAAAGACGGAACCGGTATCTATATTTCCAATAACGGAAATATAACCCTTGAAGGCGGAAAAATAAAAATCAAATTTGAAGAAAACTCTTTAAGAAACGAATCGACCGGAATCCGAACTTATATCGGTAAGATTTCATTGACAGGTGCGGATCTGGATATAGTTTGTGAAGGCTGGGGTATTCAGGCTTGGTATAATGTAAAAATAACGGCAGGCAACATAAATATCGATGTTGATAAAGGCAGAGGAATCGAAATAAACAAATCCGGAACGCTGGAAGTAACCGGAGGAGATATTAAGATCAGTTCCCAAAAGAGTGGAATAGACTGTGCATACAGCATTGCAATAAACGGTGGGAATGTGGAATCCGTTTCGGAAGAGGGATATGGAATTTCTGCGCTTAATTTGGTTAGCATTAAGGGTGGAAAGGTCGTAGGAATCAGCAAATCGGAAAATCGCTGCGGTGTTTCTCGTGCAAAGACGAGTTCGGATATGGAAATTACCGTTTCAAAAAGCAGCAGCGGAACTCCAGTCGCGGAATATAACGGAAATTCAAACGATTATCCGTATTTTAAAGCAGTGCAAAAAACGGGCCTTTTGGGAGACGTTGACCAGAACGGAAAAGTCAATGTGCTTGATGCCAATCTTATCAGAAGATATGCCGCAAAGCTTGTTGATCTTACAGAAGAACAGCTTGCGGCTGCGGACGTTGACGGAAACGGAAAAGTTAATGTGCTTGATGCAAACCTTATCCGCAGATACGCAGCGAAACTCATCGATAAATTCCCCGTAGAGGAATGATAAATGAAATAAAAAACCCGTGCTCAAATTTGAGCACGGTTTTTTTATTAATCAGCTTTTGTGAGCACCGAAAAACCGCACCAATATGCCACTTGAAAAATTCCTTATATATGTAGTATAATATAATTTGGAATTTTATATACCGGAGGAAGAAATGGCAAAAAAACGCGAAGAATACACGAACGAAAGTATAAAGACCTTAACCGGCGCAGAAAGGGTAAGAAAACGCCCTGCGGTTATTTTCGGTTCCGACGGAATCGAAGGCTGCGAACACGCCGCTTTTGAAATTATATCCAACGCCATCGACGAAGCAAGAGCGGGCTACGGCGAAAAAATAATCGTCACCCGCTATAACGACGGTTCCACCGAAGTCGAAGACTTTGGCCGCGGATGCCCGGTTGATTGGAATAACAACGAACAGCGCTATAACTGGGAACTCCTTTTCTGCGAACTTTATGCCGGCGGAAAATATGAAAGCACCGGCGATTATGAATATTCTCTCGGACTCAACGGACTCGGTCTTTGTGCAACCCAATATTCCTCCGAATGGATGGATGCGGAAATCTGCCGCGACGGTTTTATCTATAACCTCCATTTCGAAAAGGGCGAAAACGTCGGAGGGCTTAAAAAAGAACCCACCACAAGGCGCAAAACCGGCTCCAAAATCCGCTGGAAGCCGGACCACGAAGTTTTTACCGAAACAGCAATTCCCGTTGAATGGTATCAGGAAGTTATAAAGCGTCAGGCGGTTGTAAACTCCGGCGTGATTTTTGTCCTCCGTGATCAGAAGATAACCGGCGGGTTCGAAACTTATGAATACGTTTATGAAAACGGAATCAGCGATTATGTAAAGGAAATCGCCGGAACCGAAGCAGTCCTTACCGGAACCCAGTTCTGGCAGGGAGAAAGAACCGGACGCGACCGCGAAGATAAACCGGAATATAAGGTAAAAATGCAGATTGCCTGCTGTTTTTCCAATAAGGTAAAGGCAATCGAATATTATCACAACTCCAGCCATCTTGAACACGGCGGTTCCCCGGAAAAAGCGGTAAAATCCGCATTTGTAAGCCAGATTGATGCTTACCTCAAGTCGAATAACAAATATCTCAAAAATGAAAGCAAAATCAGCTTCCAGGATGTTGAAGACTGCCTTATCCTGGTTTCCTCTTCCTTCTCAAGCCAGACTTCTTATGAAAACCAGACCAAAAAGGCAATCACCAATAAATTCATTGCCGAAGCGATGACCGAATTCCTCAAGCACCAGCTGGAGGTTTACTTCATTGAAAACCCCGATGATGCGGTAAGGGTTGCGGAACAGGTGCTTATCAATAAGCGCAGCCGCGAAAATGCCGAAAAAACCCGCCAGAACCTTAAAAAGAAGCTCACCGCAACCATGGATATGACAAACCGTGTCCAGAAGTTTGTTGACTGCAGAACAAAGGATACTTCCCGCCGCGAAATTTATATCGTGGAGGGCGATTCGGCAATGGGTGCCTGCAAACAGGGAAGAGATGCGGAATTCCAGGCGATTATGCCCGTCCGCGGAAAAATCCTCAACTGCCTCAAAGCGGATTATGATAAGATTTTTAAAAGCGACGTCATCACAGACCTTCTGAAGGTTCTCGGCTGCGGGGTGGAAGTCAAAAGCAAGGCGAATAAAGAACTTTCGAGCTTTGATATAGATAATCTTCGCTGGAACAAAGTCGTTATCTGCACCGATGCGGACGTGGACGGTTACCAGATAAGAACCCTTATTCTCACGATGCTCTATCGCCTCACGCCGACTCTTATCGAAGACGGATA
Organism: Oscillospiraceae bacterium; assembly: GCA_017536625.1. Classification (GTDB taxonomy): domain Bacteria; phylum Bacillota; class Clostridia; order Oscillospirales; family Ruminococcaceae; genus UMGS1668. Next base: position 23,175 of record JAFXGY010000051.1, read on the forward strand.
CGTTTATATTGCGGAATCTCCCCTTTATGAAATAACCTGCAAGGACGATACCTATTTTGCATATACCGAGGAAGAAAAAACACGCATAGTCGAAAAAATCGGCAAAGCGAAATATACCGTCCAGCGTTCAAAAGGTCTTGGTGAAAACGAACCGGATATGATGTGGCTCACCACCATGAATCCGGAAACCCGCCGTCTTATCAAGGTAACACCGAGCGAAGCCGCTGCAACCGCCGAAATGTTCGATCTTCTTCTTGGCGATAACCTTCAGGGAAGAAAGGATTTCATCGCAACAAACGGATATCTCTACCTCGACGATATGGATCTCTCCTAATAGCGCCCCTTGTCAAAGGGGAGAGGGCCACGAAGTGGCGAGGGGATTCATTGCATAAATTATGAAAGGGGCTTTATTATGATTGCAAAAATAGCTGTTGATAAAGCCGCTTTCGGCTTTGATAAACTTTTCGATTATTCCGTTCCGAAGGGAATGGAAGAAAAGATAAAACCGGGCTGCCGTGTAATGGTGCCTTTCGGCGCCGGCGGAAAGAAAAGACAGGGTATGGTTTTCGGAATTTCAAAAAATCCAGATGAGAACCCCGCAAAACTTAAAGATATAGCCTTTCTTCTCGATGATGAACCTGTAATTTCGGAAGAACTTGCGGAACTTGCAAAACACCTTGCGGTAACGACCTTCTGCCCGCTTTTCGAAGCAGTAAAAGCAATGCTTCCTCCGGGGCTGAACTATAAACCGGTCTATAAATATTTCGCCGCGGGGGAATCCGAAGACGATGAGCAGCAGCGCATAATAAACTGGCTTCGGAAAAAGAAAAACGGTGCCGAGGGCGCGAATATCAATAAAGCATTCGGCTTTTCGGATTCCGAATTTATTGATTCCATGGCGGAAAAAGGCCTTTTGCGAAGGGAAGAAAGCACAAAGCGCAAAATCGGCGACGAAACGACGAAGATGGCGCGAATTTCCGATGAGGAAACGGAACTTGAGGAACAGGGAAAATCCCTTCTCAAAAAGCCGACCCCGAAGCAGAAAGAGGTAATGGAATTTCTTTCGGAAGTGGGCGCTGCCTGCATCAAGGAAATAAGCTATTTCACCGCCGCAGGAAAAGCAGTTGTTGAAGGGCTTGAAAAAAAAGGCGTTCTTGAATTTTTTGAACAGGAAGCCTTCCGCCGCCCATATAAAGAAAGTTTTCCGCATTATGACCCTAACGAAATAATCCTTTCGGAAGAACAGCAGAATGCCTTTGACGGCATAGCGAAGCTTTGCGATGATAAAAAAGGCTCATCAGCGCTCCTTTTCGGTGTTACAGGAAGCGGAAAAACCCAGGTCTTTATAAAGCTCATCCAGAGGGAAATTGAAAAAGGAAATCAGGTAATCCTGATGGTGCCCGAAATTTCCCTTACGCCCCAGATGATGAACAAATTCTTTTCATATTTCGGAGATTCTGTCGCGGTGGTGCATTCCGCACTTTCCGCAGGGGAAAGAATCGACGAATGGAAGCGCATTGCAAGCGGAAAAGCGAAAATAATCGTCGGAACCCGTTCCGCCGTTTTTGCTCCGGCAAAAAATCTCGGGCTTATCATCATGGATGAGGAACAGGAGCAGAGCTATAAATCCGATCGCTCTCCTCGTTTCCACGCAAGGGATGCGGCGGCCTTCAGATGCAGAAAGCTCGGAATACCGCTTCTGCTTGCTTCCGCCACTCCTTCAATAGAAACTTTTTATAAAGCTCAGAAAGGGAAAATATCCCTTTTTGAAATGACCGAAAGATATGGCGGCGCAAAGCTTCCGGAATCGGTCATAGTAGATATGAAAAACGAAATCCTTTCCGGAAGAACAGGAATTTTAAGCGAAGTTCTTGCGGAAGATATTCAGTATAACCTCGATAACGGTCAGCAGTCCATTCTTCTGATGAACCGCAGGGGATATAACACCATCGCAAGATGTGCCGAATGCGGAACGGTAAAGGAATGTCCCCGCTGCAATATCCCGCTGATTTATCACAGAGCGAACGGAAGGCTTATGTGCCATTATTGCGGCCACAGCGAACATGCAAGCATAAAATGCGATGCCTGCGGCAGCGAATATGTAATGTATTCCGGCTGCGGAACCCAGAAAGTCGAGGACGAGATTCAGGCACAGTTCCCGGAAGCGAGAATTTTGCGAATGGATCTTGATACCACCATGGCGAAATTCAGCCATGATAAACATTTTGCTGATTTTGCCGAAGGAAAATACGATATCATGGTCGGAACCCAGATGGTAGCAAAAGGGCTTGATTTCCCAAACGTAACGCTCGTCGGCGTTCTTGCGGCGGATATGAGCCTTTACGGCGGAGATTACCGAAGCTATGAACGCACCTTCGGGCTTTTGACCCAGGTTATCGGAAGGTGCGGAAGGGCAAAACTTTCCGGAAGGGCATATATCCAGACCCATTCTCCGGAACACAGTGTAATCGAACTTTCCTGCGCCCAGGATTACAGAATGTTTTATGAGGAAGAAATCATCAACCGCAAAGTGATGCTCTATCCTCCGTTCTGCTCAATGGGCTCTGTGCTTTTTTCCGGAACGAACGAAAAAATGACAAGGGAAGCGGCTTCTGCCTTTTCGAAGCTGCTGGAAGAAAAAATTGCAGGGAAGGGAATCCCCATAAGGATTCTCGGCCCGACCCCTTCCCATGTCGCGAAGATCGCGGATAAATATCGCTGGAAGCTGATAGTGAAATATCGTCCGGATAACGATTTTTTCAAAACAATGGGAGAAACTTTGAAAGAATTTTCAAAAAATAAAGATTTTGTTAAAATTGAGGTCATGGCTGACCCCTATGATATAAATTAACATTGGAAAGGTGAAATAATAATGGCACTGAGAAATATAGTAAAAGACGGCGACCCGATTCTTCGTAAAGTATGCCGTCCGGTCGAAAAATTTGATGAAAAACTCTGGACTCTTCTTGACGATATGGCAGAAACCATGCACGAAGCGGACGGAGTTGGCATTGCCGGACCCCAGGTAGGTATTATGAGAAGGGTCTGCGTCGTTGACTGTTATGATGAAGACGGCGTTATTGAACTCATCAACCCGAAAATTGTTGCAACCGCCGGCGAACAGACCGGAAACGAAGGCTGCCTTTCCTTCCCGGGAAAATGGGGAACTGTCACAAGACCTCTTGCGGTAACTGTCCGCGCCCAGAACCGTTTTGGCGAGGAATTTGAAATCAGCGGAAGAGAACTCAAAGCAAGAGCCTTCTGCCACGAAATCGACCATCTCAACGGGGTCTGCTTTGTTGACCTTGCAAAAGATATTACCATCGAAAAAGGTGAGGAATAATGAAAGATATGCGAATCGTCTTTATGGGAACGCCGGATTTTGCCGCAGCGATTCTTCAAAGACTTATTGATACCGGAAGAAACGTCGTCGGCGTTTTTTCCCAGCCGGATAAACCGGTCGGAAGAAAACAGATAATCACCCCCACCGCAACAAAGGTTGTTGCAATAGAACATAACATTCCGGTTTTCCAGCCCGCAAAGCTTCGTGACGGCGAAGCGCTTAAAATCATGCAGGAATTAAAGCCCGATTTAACCGTTGTTGCCGCCTATGGCAAAATCCTTCCGAAGGATATCCTTGAGGTATCTCCTCTTGGCAACGTAAACGTCCACGGAAGCCTTCTTCCAAAATACAGAGGTTCTGCACCTATCCAGTGGTCGGTGATAAACGGCGATGAAATCACCGGAATCACCACCATGTTCATGGCGGAAGGTATGGATACCGGCGATATGATTATGAAGTTCGAACTCCCTATCGGCGAAGACGAAACCGCCGGCGAGCTTTTTGACAGAATGGCGGAGCTCGGCGCAGAATCCATCGAAAAAACCCTCGAACTTTTTGATAAGGGCGAAGTGAAAGCCGAGCCCCAGAACGAGGAAGAAGCAACCTATGCCCCGATGCTCAAAAAGGAAATGGGCGAAATCGATTTTTCCAAAACCGCCGAAGAAATTCACAATCTTGCAAGGGGGCTTAACCCCTGGCCAATGGCATATACCTTCCTTGACGGAAAATCCATAAAAATCCATGCCGCAAAAATTGCGGAAGGTTTTTCCGGCGCGGAAGGAACCCTTCTCGACGAAAAACGCTTTATAGTCGGCTGCAAAAACGGCGCGGTCGAATTCATAACCGTTCAGCCGGAGGGGAAAAATAAAATGTCCGGCGCAGACTTTATAAGAGGCAGACGCCTTGAAAAAGGAACGGTTTTCGGCAAATAAACAAGAGGTGAAAATAAATGCCGTATTTTTATTTTGATATTTATTATCTTATTCTCATTGTACCTGCGCTTCTTTTCGGCCTTTGGGCGCAAAGCCAGGTGAACAGCAACTTTGCAAAATACAGCAAAATCGGAACCATGCGCGGAATGACCGGCGCAGAAGCGGTGGAATATATCCTTCAGCAAAACGGAATTTATGATGTTAACGTAGTTGATGCAAAAGGAACTCAAAGACATTCTTATGTTAAAGGCAGAAATGGCAAATATATATTTCTTTCCGATGGTTTGTATCATAGCACCTCTATTGCTGCAATAGGCGTAGCCGCACATGAAGCCGCACATGCAGTTCAAGATAAAGAAAATTATCTTCTTTTAAGAATGAAATTTATGATTGAACCAGCTTCAAATGTAGGAAGTTATCTTTATTTTCCGCTTATTTTACTAGGAATTATTTTTTCGTCCCAATATCTTGTTAATCTCGGAATTGTGGTTTTTTCATTGACTTCAATTTTCCTTGTAATTATGACCGCTTCGGAATTCAACGCTTCCGACAGAGCGATAAAAACCCTTGAAGGCAGCGGAATCCTTTACGGTGATGAAATCACCGGAGCGAAACGCGTGCTCAAAGCCGCCGCTCTTACCTATGTTGCGGCGCTTGTTTCTTCCCTTGCCCAGCTTTTGCGCCTTATCCTTATTTTCGGCGGCAGAAGAAGAGATTAAATTTGTTTTGATATGATATAAAAATCCAATTTTATCTGCATTAAAAGGAGTTATTTTTTATGGCAAACACAAGAACGCTTGCAGTAAAAGCCCTTATGAGGGTGAACGAAGGCGGATTTTCGAATATCGTGCTCGATGCGCTCCTTTCCGGTGCTCAGCTTGAGCACCGCGACAGAGCCTTCGTTTCCGCTCTTTTTTATGGCGTTCTTGAACGCCGCATAACCCTTGATAAAGTGATAAAAAGATATTCCTCAAAACCGCTCGAAAGCCTTGAACCGGCGGTTCTTGAATGTCTGCGAATCGGTTTTTATCAGCTTATCTATATGAATTCCGTGCCGGATATGGCGGCGCTTAATGAAACGGTCGAAGCCGTAAAACAGCTCGGCTTTGCAAAAGCTTCCGGTTTTGTGAACGGAATCATGCGTTCCTTCGTAAGGGACGGCAAAAAATTCGATTTTTCACGCCTCGATAAAATCGGAAGGCTTTCTGCCGAATATTCCGCACCGATATGGCTTTGCAAAAAATGGTGCAATGAATACGGCGAAGAAAAAACAGAAACCGCCCTTCGTGAATCTCTCGGTTCCGTGCCGATTTTTGCAAGGGTGAACACCACAAAAACCAATGCGGAAGAACTTATGAGCATTCTTGCGGAAGAAAACGTAAAATCCGTGCTCATGGAAGAAATTCCGGATGCTCTGCAGGTTTATTCCGTTGCCCCCCAAAGCACAAAAGCATATAAAAACGGTCTTTTCCACGTTCAGGATATTTCAAGCCAGCTCTGCGCAAGGGCAGTCGGTGCTCAAAAAGGGGAAAGAGTGCTCGATGTGTGCTCAGCCCCCGGCGGAAAGACTTTCACCGTTGCTCAGCTTATGGAAAACGATGGCGAAATAGTTGCCTGCGACCTTCATCCAAAAAGAGCAGGCCTTGTTAAAAACGGCGCCGAACGCCTTGGGCTTTCAATAGTTACCGCAAAGGCAAACGACGCAACGGTTTTTAACGAAAAACTCGGCACCTTCGACAGAATCCTCTGCGACGTTCCGTGCTCGGGTCTTGGCGTAATCCGCCGCAAACCGGAAATCCGCTTTAAAGACCCTGCGGAAATTTCCGCTCTGCCGAAAATCCAGTATAAAATCGCCTCAACCTCCGCCGGATATCTTAAAGAGGGCGGCACAATGGTCTATTCCACCTGCACCCTTTCAAAAGAAGAAAATGAACATGTCGTGAAGCGACTTATGGAAGAGGATGGGCTTCTTCCGTGCGAACTTCCGGAAGAACTTAAAAAATATTCAAAGGACGGTTTTTCCGTCACCCTTATGCCCGGAGAAATCAATTCCGACGGCTTTTATTTCGCAAAACTGAGGAAGGAAGTCAAATGATGAAAGATCTGCGCTCACTTACATACGAACAGCTTTGTGAAGAAGTAAAAGCCATGGGCCAGCCTTCTTTCCGTGCAAAACAAATTTATTCCTGGCTCCATGAAAAAAGGGCGGAAGATTATTCCGAAATGTCGAATCTTCCCGCAGCCCTTAGGGAAAAACTTTCTTCCGAATACGCCCTTGCGAAAGTTTCCATCGAACGCAGAATGGTTTCAAAAATCGACGGAACGGTAAAATATCTTTTTCGTCTTGAAGACGGTGAACACGTCGAAGGTGTCCGAATGGCATATAAGCGCGGCGGAAGCCTTTGCATTTCCACCCAATGCGGCTGCAGAATGGGCTGCACTTTCTGCGCTTCAACTCTTACCGGCCTTTGCAGAAACCTTACCCCTTCCGAAATGCTTTCGGAAGTTTATCTTGCGGCAAAGGACGCGGAAGAGCACGGCGAAAAAATCGCTTCTCTCGTCCTTATGGGAATCGGCGAACCCCTTGATAACTTCGATAATGTGATGGATTTCCTCACGATTCTCTCTTCAGATAACGGCTTCAACCTCGGAATGCGCCATATTTCCCTTTCCACCTGCGGATTGGTCGATAAGATATATAAACTGGCGGAAAGAAAGCTCCAGCTCACTCTTTCTGTTTCGCTCCATGCGCCGAATGACGAGATTCGAAGAAGAACCATGCCCGTCGCAAAACGCTGGCCCATTGATGAACTCATTAAAGCCTGCCGGGATTATTTCGATATCACCGGACGCCGAATCTCTTTTGAATATGCGCTTATCGATGGAGTCAACGACCAGCCGGAGCACGCAATGGAACTTATAAAGCTCCTCAAAGGCATGGGTGCCCATGTAAACCTTATTCCGGTCAATAAAGTAAACGAAACCGGATATAAACGCGGCAAAAGGGAATCTGTCGAAGCCTTCGCAAAGCTCCTCAACGATAACGGACAGAACGCAACCATTCGCCGTGAACTCGGAAGCGATATCAATGCCGCCTGCGGTCAGCTTAGAAGAAGTACCATAAAAACCGAAAAAGGCGGAACTCTTTCGGAATAAAATTTGACATATCGGCAAATAAGATATACAATAAACTATTAAGAGAATTTTTATAAAGGAGGCGGAAAGTTTTGTATCATGTAGTCGAATATATAAAAATGGCCGGAAGTATCCGCAAGGAAAAATACAAAACTCCCGAACCTCCGAACGAAGTTGCAAAACTTGTAATAAAAGGCTTCGATAACTGGAAAATAGGAAGAGCCTGGAACTATTGGTTCCATAATTTCAAAGGAATCGGAAAAAGAGGTGAAAACTGATATGCTGAAATCTTTCGGAAAAACCGATGTGGGCAACGTGCGCGAAATGAATCAGGACGATTTCAACTGCGGCGTTCTTGGCGATGACGCCGTTTTTGCAGTGGTCTGCGACGGCATGGGCGGCGAAAAAGGCGGCAATATCGCAAGCCGCACAGCCTGTGATATCGTCACCGACAGCGTAACCGCAGCCTATGGAAGCGGCTTCGGCGATAATTCCATCAAAAGAATCCTCCAAACTGCGGTAACGGCGGCAAACGTTTCTGTTTTCGACCGTTCCCAGCGTGATCCGGGTCTTCGGGGAATGGGAACCACCATCGTTGCGGCAATAGTCACCGACGGAATGGCCCATGTTATCCATGCGGGTGACAGCAGAGCATATCATGTAACCGAAAACGGAATCGAACAGGTGACGAAGGATCATTCCGTGGTCCAGCTTCTTGTTGACCGCGGCGAAATCACCGCGGAAGAAGCAAGATTCCACCCCAAAAAACACTTCATAACAAGGGCACTCGGAGTTATGTCCATAATCGATCTCGATTACTGCGAATTTCCTGTAAAGGAAGGGGAAGCAATCATGGTCTGCACCGATGGACTTTCCAACTATTTTTCCAATGAAGAACTTTTTGAAATGATAAAAAATGCCGGATATTCCAAATGCGTTGATAAACTTATCAATGCCGCCAAAAAAGCCGGCGGCGCGGACAACATCACCGTTGTCTGCATCACCAGATAATCCGGGAGGTTACTGATGGACAGATATATAGGAAAAAAACTTGACGGCCGCTATGAGATAAAGGAAATTATCGGCGTCGGCGGCATGGCAAATGTATATAAAGCTTACGACAGCATCGACGACAGAGCAGTCGCAGTAAAAATTCTTCGTGATGAGCACATGGATAACGATGAACTTCTCCGCAGATTCAGAAATGAATCAAAAGCCATCGCAGTCCTTTCCCATCCGAATATAGTAAAAGTTTATGACGTCAGCTTCAACGAGGATATCCAGTATATCGTAATGGAGCATATCGACGGCATCACCCTCAAGGAATATATTGACCAGCAGAAGGTTCTTCGGTGGAAGGAAGCGGTTCATTTCACCGTCCAGATTCTTCGTGCGCTCCAGCACGCCCACGATAAAGGCATTGTTCACAGGGATATCAAGCCCCAGAACATCATGCTGCTTGAAGACGGCACAATAAAAGTGGCGGATTTCGGCATTGCGCGTTTTGCAAGAGCAAGCCAGCACACCGTAACGGATAAAGCAATCGGTTCCGTCCATTATATCAGCCCGGAACAGGCAAAGGGTGAAGTTACGGACGAAAAGAGCGATATCTATTCCGTCGGCGTAATGCTTTATGAAATGACCACCGGAACCCTTCCTTTCGATGCGGAAAGCCCCGTTTCCGTTGCGCTCAAACAGATCCAGAGCCAGGCAAAACGTCCGAGAGTCATAAATCCGGATATCCCCGAAGGACTCGAGGATATAACCATCCGCGCAATGCAAAAAGACCCCGCCAGAAGATATCAGTCCGCGGCGGAAATGCTTCGTGATATCGATGAATTCAAGCATGATCCTTCCATCAGCTTTGAATACAAATACAGCGAACCCGAAACCGAAAATATCAGCAGGGAAGTTTCCAATACCAAAAAGAAAACCAAAAAAATCAAGGATGAACAGGTGCGCAATGCACCGGTTGTGCCGGTTCTTATGGGAATAACCATTGCATTCATCGTTGTGGCAATCATTTTTGTTATCGGAATCATGGCGATGGTCCGCCCTTTTGAGGAAGTTCCCGATACAACTGCGCCGGAGCTTATCGGGATGGACATCAATGAAGCTATGAAAAAATACTCCGGCTTCGATATTATTGTCGAATCTTCCGCTTTCCATGAACAGTACGAAAAAGATATAATCTATGACCAGTCCGTAAAAGGCGGCATGACTGTCAAGGAAGGCGCAAAAATAAAAGTCAAAATCTCCAGCGGAATCCAGTATTTCAGCCTTGCGGATTACGCGAATTTTGAAGAAAACCAGGTTTATAAAATTCTTACGGATAACGAAATCGAATTCAATACCGTAACCGAATATAACGATACCATTCCGGAAGGCTACGTTATCCGCACCGAACCCGGCGCAGATACCCAGGTGGATACCGGAACCGTTGTCGTCATTTTTGTAAGTATGGGTGCGAAAGAAACCTATACAACCGTTCCGGATGTCCGCAACTATCGCCTCGAGGACGCAAGAATGATCCTCAACTCCCACGGAATCCGCATCGGAAACGTAACAAGAGTTGACAGCGAACGTGAAAGCACCACCGTTCTGGACCAGAGCCTTGCGGTCGGTTCCCAGGTTCCCAGCGGAACCACCATCGACCTTACCATAGTAAGAGAAAGGGAAACCGAACAGAACAGCGTCGAATTCCTTATTCCGCTGCCCAACGTCAGCAATTCCGTAACCATGAGCGCGACCCTTGGCGGAAACACCATTATAAGCGAAAGCGTCGTTCCTTCCGAAATCGGCGGATACTGGAAGTTCGCAGTCCTCGGTGAAGGAATCGGAACTCTCAGCATCTATTATGACGGCCAGCTTTACCGCGCATATTCCGTCAACTTCACCGATAAAACAAGCATGATGATTTCGGATAATTCCAATCAGTTCGGAGGTTAATTTTGAAAGACCGCAGCAACAGAAACGAAATCAGTGAAAATGAAGAAAAAGACCTTCCCAAAGAGGAAGGTCTTATTATAAAAGCCACCGGCGGATTTTATTATGTCCGCTGCGGCAAAACAACTTATGAATGCAGGGCAAGGGGCGTTTTCCGGAAAAGGGAAACTTCTCCTCTTGTGGGGGATAAAGTCACAATTTCCGTTCTTCCGAAGGAAAAAGGCTATATTCACGCCATCCACGAAAGAAAAAATTCCCTTGTGCGTCCTCCTTTGGCAAATCTTGACCAGCTCGTAATGGTAATTTCCGTTGCGGAACCTGCACCAAATATCCTTGTTATGGATAAGCTTATTGCCGTTGCGGAACAGCAGGGTGTGGAACCGGTTATCGTTTTCACCAAATGCGACCTTGCGGACCCGAAGGAATATTCCGAAATTTACCGCAAAGCGGGCTTTCGGGTTTATGAAGTCTGCGCCCTTGAGCATAAAGGAACAGACGAGGTTTATGAAATGCTCAAAGGCAGAATCAGCGCATTCTGCGGAAATTCCGGAGCGGGGAAATCAAGCCTTCTCAATGATATCTTCCCGGAACTTTCCCTTTCCACGGCGGAAATCAGCAAAAAACTTGGAAGAGGACGCCACACCACCCGCCATACGGAGCTTTTCGAGCTCGAAACCGGCGGATGGGTTGCGGATACCCCCGGATTTTCCGCTATAGAAATGGAAAGGGTGGGAATAATCCGCAAAAGCGAACTCCAATATTGCTTCCGGGAGTTCGAACCCTATCTTCTTAAATGCAGATTCACCGGCTGCAGCCATGTTTCCGAAAAAGGCTGTGCGGTCCTCGAAGCGGTGAAAGAGGGAACAATCCCCGAAAGCCGCCATAAAAGTTACTGCATGATGTATGAGGAAGCAAAACAGATAAAAGAATGGGAACTTGATAAAGAAAATGTCTGATAAACATGAGGAAAAGTTCATAAAAATGACCGAAGCGCCCATTCCCGGGCTCATCGCAAAGCTGGCGGTGCCCTGCATCATCAGCATGCTCGTAACGGCTTTTTATAACATGGCCGATACTTTCTTTGTCGGTCAGCTGAAAAGCAATTCAGCCACCGGGGCGGTGGGCGTTGTTTTTTCGATGATGGCGATAATCCAGGCAGTAGGATTTTTCTTCGGCCACGGAAGCGGAAACTATATTTCCCGCGAACTGGGTAAAAAGAATTATAAAGAAGCGGAAAATATGGCCGCCACCGGTTTTTTCACCGCTTTCGCCGCAGGAACGCTTATAATGATTCTGGGCGAAATCTTCATCGAAGAACTTGCCTATCTTCTCGGTTCAACCGAAACGATTCTTCCATATACGATAGATTACTTAAGGGCGATACTCCTCGGTGCTCCGTGGATAACCACTTCCTTCGTGCTCAATAATCAGCTTCGTTTCCAGGGAAGTGCTTCCTATGCCATGGTGGGAATAACCTGCGGTGCTGTGCTAAATATCGCGCTGGATCCTCTGCTCATTTTCACTTTAGATATGGGCATTGCCGGTGCTGGCTATGCAACGGTTGTAAGCCAGTTTGTAAGCTTCTGTGTGCTCCTTATCGGAATGCAAAGGAACGGCGGAATAAAAATCAGCATCCGCAATTTTAAATTCGAGTGGCATTATTATAAAAACATAATCGGCGGCGGTTTTCCTTCTCTCGCAAGGCAAGGGCTTGCTTCCGTCGCTACCATAACCCTGAACCATGCGGCTGGACCTTATGGCGATGCAGTAATCGCTGCCATGGGCGTTGTGCAAAGAATAGTGATGTTCGGTGCTTCTGCGATGATCGGATTCGGACAGGGCTTCCAGCCATTCTGTGGGTTCAACTTCGGAGCGGGGCTTTATGACAGGGTGAAAAAAGGATTTTTCTTCAGCGTAAAAACCTCCGCGGTTTTTCTTCTTGGGGTTTCGGTTCTCGGTTTCATCTTTGCCCCGAATCTCATATCACTTTTCCGGGATGACCCGGATGTTATAAGGATAGGTGCGACCGCTCTGCGGTTCCAATGCATAACCTTTGCCACCCACAGCTGGATTGTTATGAGCAATATGATGACCCAGGTAATCGGAAAATCCGTCCAGGCAACCTTCCTCGCCAGCGCAAGGCAAGGGCTTTTCTTCATCCCGGCGGTGCTTGTTCTTTCGGAACTTTTCGGTATAGCCGGAATCCAGCTTGCCCAGGCAGCGGCGGATCTTTGCACCTTCCTTTTCGCAATACCCATTCAGCTTAAAGTGCTTAAAGAAATTGATAAAAAATAAATTTACATAAAGGAGAATTATTATGAATATCTGGCATGACCTTTCCCCGAAAAGAGTAAAACCCGATGATTTTGTTGCACTTATCGAAATTCCCAAAGGCAGCAAAAATAAATATGAACTCGATAAAGAAACCGGCCTTCTTAAGCTTGACCGCGTTCTTTATACCTCCACCCATTATCCCGCAAGCTATGGATTTATCCCGAGAACCTATGCGGATGACGGCGACCCCCTTGATGTTCTTGTTCTTTGCTCCGAGGATATCTATCCCATGACCCTTGTTCACGTAAAACCCATCGGCGTTATCAAAATGACCGATAACGGCGCCGCGGATGAAAAAATCATCGCCGTTCCTTTCGATGACCCCACTTATAACGGTTATAACGATATTTCCGAAATCCCCGCACATATCTACAGCGAAATGATGCATTTCTTCGAGGTTTATAAAGCCCTTGAAAACAAACAAACCGTTGTTGATGAAGTTTGCGACGCGGCTGAAGCAAAACGCATAATCGAATATACCATCGATAAATATGTCGAAAGCTTCTGCAAATAAGAAAAAAGAAGAATCCCGCTTCAAAAAGCGGGATTTTTTTGTTGCCGTTTTCCGTGTTTAATAATTGACATTATAATATAAAAGGACTAAAATAAAACTATCTGTAATAATGGAGGGAAAACGATGAAAAACATTATCAGAAAAACACTCTGCATGATGCTTGCGCTCATCATGGTCGTGGGACTTCTTCCCATCGAAGCATTCGCTTTCGATAATACCGGATGGCTCTGGCCGGTGCCGAGTTCAACCAAAATGTCCAGAGGATTTTCAGACGGACATCAGGCAATTGATATCATTCCTCACGGAAAAAACTATTCCGAAACGGATATTTATGCCGCAAAGGCAGGCACCGTTTATAAAGTATATTCCGGCTGCACCAACTTCAGCGGATACGGAAGCGGTATTACCTGTCAGGCAAGAGGCCTTTGCAATCCCAATGCCGGTTATTATGAAGGCTATTGCAACGGCGGCGTCGGCAACGGAATCATAATCAACCACGGCGGCGGCGTTATGAGCGAGTATGCCCATATGAGCAGCGTCACCGCAGGCCTTTATGAGGGAGCATATGTAGGAAAAGGCCAGCTCCTCGGCTATATGGGTTCCTACGGAATGTCCACCGGTGCTCATCTCCATTTCTGCATAAGAGAAAACGTATCAAGCAACTATTGGAACGGAACCCCCATCAATAACAACCCTTACGGCGACAATTATATTGTAAGCGGTTCCTGGAATGGCGTGGATAATATCTATTATGATACAACCGGTTACGGCGGCACCACCGCTGAAGTTTCCGTAAGCTGGGCGCTCGATACTTCCCATGAAAAATATTTCATCGGCGAAAATAATGCCTGCATTGCGGTAAGAGGATATGTTTCCAACGAAACCACCCGCAACGTAACCGAAATCGGCTGCTATCTCTATGATGAAAACGGAAAATATGTCAGCCATGCTTCCGAAAACACAACCGGACTTTATCAGGGAAGCACCGATAACGTCCTTATGTGGTACGATATGACAAACGAACTCGGAGCAGTTCTTAACCCCGGAACGGATTACAGCTGTATGTTCTACCTCGTTCTCAGCGGAGTTCAGTATAACAGCCAGTACTTCAATTTCACCACCGGCGGTGCAAAAAACTATACCGTATATTATGATGCAAACGGCGGTTACGGCGCACCTTCTCCCCAGACCAAAAAAGCAGGCGAAACCATAACTCTCGCTTCCGATGTTCCGATTCGTGATGGCTATGTTTTCAACGGCTGGACCACCGATCCGGAATCCGAATACGGCCAGTATCTCCCGGGATTCACTTACAGCGAAGATGAAGATCTTTATCTTTATGCCGCATGGAGTCCGGCGGATAATTATTATACCATAACCTATGAGCCTAACATAGATGGTGGATATGGTGTACCTGCATCCCATACTCAGATAGCAGGAGAAACCGTAATCCTTCCTTCCGATGTTCCGGTTTGTGACGGATTTATTTTCAACGGCTGGTCCACTGACCCTGATGCGGAATATGCTCAGTATCTCCCCGGATCTGAATATGTCGGTTATGGTGACATTACATTTTATGCTGTATGGAGCCCGGCAGAGGATGCTCCCGGAAGCCTTACAATCACAATTCATTATGATGCAAACGGCGGATATGATGCGCCCGGTTCCGAATCCTATCTTAAAGGAACGGAATACACCATAACAAGCGAAGCTCCTTCCCATGACGAATACACCTTCATCGGCTGGTCTCTTTCTCCCTATGCTTCCCAGCCGGATTTCTGGAGAGAATATACCTTCGCCGCGGGTGAATATTACGGGGATGAAATTACCTTTTATGCCGTATGGGCAAGCCAGATAGATATCGAATACGATGCCAACGGCGGAAGCGGCGTTCCCGAAAACGGAAAGCTCTGGACCAATCATCAGAATTCTGTTCCCGCAAAACCCACCAGAAGCGGATATGAATTCATGGGCTGGCAGGCAGAAATTTTCTATATCGAAGACGGCGAAACCTATTCTTTCTTCCAGGCTTATGATGAATGGTCCTTTATAGAAACCGGAAGAGCAGGAGAATATGAGAAAATTATTCTTAAAGCAGTCTGGAAGAAAAACGGCGAAACCTGGGCGGATTTTTACTTCAAAGATGTAACCGCAGCTCCCGGAGAAACCGTAAGACTTGAACTTATGGTCAGGAACAACGACGGAACTTCTCCCGAATGGTGGACCCTTCACTCTCCTTATTCCGGAAGCGAATATTTTGAATTCCTGGAATTCGAAACTTTTGAAATCGAAGGTGACGGAGTAGTCGCCTGGTATGAGTTCAAAGTCCTTGAAAATGCACAGCCCTCTCCTTATGCGTTCGAACTTGATATCGCAAACGCTTATAACGACGCGGGCGAACTTCGTTTTTATAAAGGAATCGTCGGAACCATAATTGTCGAGGGTGAACCCGGCGGAGAAATCGGTCCGGTGGAACCTCCGGTCGAACCTCCGGTCGAAGAAGAAGGCTTCCTTGTTGAATTCGATACCAGAGGCGGCGAAGGCGGTCCGGAAGATTTCTATGCACCTCTTATGGATGATCCGGATGATGATTATGCAATAATCGATATTCCCGAAGAAATTCCCACCAAAGCGGGTTATACCTTCGTCGGCTGGCAGCAGAATGAAAACGGAGCTTATACCAATGCTTATAAAGCCGGCAAAGAAGCTGTTACTATCTGGAACGATGTTACCTACTATGCGGTATGGAACAAAAACGAAAAACCTCTGCCGGTTATGACAGCTGAATCCGTAACCGCAGCTCCCGGCGAAGAGGTTACTGTAAAATTCTATATCGAAAACAACAGAAATATCGAACTTTGCGATGTTTATGAAATCAGCGCTGACGGCAGATATAACGGACATTGGGAATTTTCCACTATCCTGAACTGCATGTCCTCAAACTATTCCTTCGATCTTTTCGGCGACGGACTTATTTATGAATTTATTTTCAACATAAACAGAGATGCCGAACCGGGCAGCTATGATTTTGTTGCAACTTTCCCGGATGGCTTCAATGACGATTACGAAAGCTTTGTCTTCATAGATGTTCCTTTCACTGTAACCGTTGAAGACGAAGGAAGCGGAGATGACGAAGAAACCTTTGCCGTAACCTTTGACCCCAACGGCGGACACAGCGCACCGGAAGATTTCAACGCACCTGTTGAAGAACTTTACGGAATGAAATATGCGATAATCGATATCCCCGAAGAAATTCCGGTAAAACCCGGATTTGTATTTGTCGGCTGGCAGCAGATTGAAAACGAATATATCAAAGGCGCATATAAAGCGGGTGCCGAAGGGTTCAATATCTGGGACGATGTTACCTTTAAGGCAGTATGGCACAGAGAAGGAACCCCCATGCCGGTCATTACCGCGGAATCCGTAACTGTTGCTCCCGGCGAAACCGGAACCATAAAATTCTTTATTGAAAACAATAACGCAATCATGCTCAATGGTGCATCTTCCATCGGAGTCAACGATGACGGTGACGGACATTGGTATTTCTCCAGCCTTCCGGTAACTGAAGATACCAACTATTCCGATTCTCTTGAAGGCGACGGACTTATTTATGAGATGAGCTTTGACGTAAATGATGATGCTGCTCCCGCTGAATACAGTTTCGTCGTAACTTTCGCGGACGGCATGAGCGTTGACGGCGAAAGCTGCGTCTTCATAGATATTCCTTTCACCGTAACCGTTGAAAGAGAAGCTGATGTAAAAACATATACCGTAACGTTTGATGCAATGGGCGGCGAAGGAGGCCCCGAAACCGCAATCAAATATGAATACGAAGATATGATCATTCCTTCCGAAATTCCTGTAAAAGAAGGATATAAATTCATCGCATGGTCTTTCGATCATCCCTTCAAAGAAGGCTATGGATTCGAAAGAAGACCCGGCGAAATTTATGAATACGATGCGGATATCACCATGTATGCCGTTTGGGCAAAAGAAATCTGCAAAGTCACTTTCGTCGGTGAAAACGTTCCCGAAGATTACGAAGTCGAAGGCGGCGAAACCATCCAGCTTCCTGCACTTGCCAGAGAAGGCTATAACTTCCTTGGCTGGAAGGGAACAGCAAAGGCTGATCATGAATATACTCTCAGCTTTAAAGCCGGCGACAGAATCAGAATGCTCAACGACTGGGAATTCGAAGCCCTTTGGGAAGAAATAAGCGTAACTCCTACCTATACCATCACTTATGATGCAAACGGCGGTTACGGTGCACCGGAAGCACAGAAAAAAGAAGAAGGCAAAGACCTTATCATTTCTTCCGTTGTTCCGAAGAAAGACGGATATGTTTTCATCGCATGGCAGTTCATGCATCCCTTCACCCAGGGAACATATATGGAAATCCTTCCCGGCGAAGCATATCCTTTTGATGCAAGCATGAAGCTTACCGCACTTTGGGCAAAAGAAGAATGCAACATCACCTTCAAAGGCGAATCCGTTCCCGAAAGCTACAGTGTCGAAGGCGGCTCTACATTCGTATTCCCGGAAGTTTCCAGAGAAGGCTATAAATTCCTTGGTTGGGAAACCCATGCAGCAAACTGGCAGGAAGGCTTTATCGTAATGCGCCAGCCCGGATTCAGCATGAGAATCCTTGACGATATGGAACTTACCGCAGTTTGGGAAAAACTTCCTTCTGAAGAAGCTATCGATCTCACCGTAAGTTCCGAAACCCTTGTGCTTGGCGGCGAAACCACCGTTTCTGTCGAAATCGAAGGCGGTTCCAAAGCGGTTGCAATGCAGTTTGCAGTTCAGTATGATGCGGAAAAACTCAATCTCGAATCCTGCACCGCCGGCGCCGCAATAAAGGATATGGATCCTCTTCTCAACACCAATATTCCCGGAATAATCATCCTTACATGGGAGGGACTCAACGAATTCACCGGTGAAGGTTCCATTTTGGATATGGTATTTTCCGCAAAAGAAGGCGTTGAAGCCCAGGATGTTGAAATCAGAATTCTGACCGATTCCGATGAATATGATTTCATCTTCGCCGATGTGGATTACAACAATATCGAAATGAACGTTACAAACGGCGTTATCAGCATCATTGACGTAATTTACGGCGATGTAACCGGCGACGGAAGAGTAAACGTCCTTGACGCAAACCTTGTAAGACGCTGCGCGGCAAAACTTGCCGAACTTGACGCAAAACAGACCAAAGCGGCAGATGTTGACGGCAACGGAAAAGTAAATGTTCTCGATGCCAACATCGTAAGACGCTACGCTGCAAAACTTATTGATAAATTCCCGGTTGAAGAATAAAACCGAACAGATGAAAAACGCCCTGCGGAATTTCCGCAGGGCTTTTTTTAATCATATCTTCCGATCTTAAAAATCATGCGAAGAAAGGGAGAAAGAAATTTTGGGCTGTTCATAACGACTATCTTCATAAAAACACCTCCGTCAGCGAACTTTGCAGAAAAGGCTGAAAATCAGAAAAACTATCAGAAAAATGATAATGAACGGCAAAAAACGAATGAAAAGCCCCATGAAAAATCCCGCCGCGAAGAATAAAACCGGAACCTCGGCACCGCATTTTTGCCGCTTCATAAAAAAATCACCCTTCCGAAGTTTTGTATGATATCTTATGAAAAAAGCGGATTTTTTGTTACAGAAAGCGCATTTTTTCGTTTTCCGGAACATATTTTAAAGCAGAATAAATTATTGTTTATTGCCAAAACCTCCCTTGTCAAAGGGAGGGGGACCATCGCCATTTTGGCGATGGTGGAGGGATTCATTATAAAAAACACATATAATTAAAGAAAGAATCCCCCAGTCTTTTTTAACCGCAAGCGGTTAAAAAATCCAGCCCCCTTTAA
>JAFXGY010000006.1 GCA_017536625.1 Oscillospiraceae bacterium
CTGTCTGCAAAGCAGACTGAGGGGTTTAAAAATATAAAACCCTTCCGTCTTTTGCCCTACGGGCAAAATCCACCTCCCCTTTCAGGGGAGGCAAGATTGCAGGCGGCAGCAAGCTACCGCCCTACATTGCGGAACGGTCAAGACCGTTCCCTGCGGTGAGGTGAAAAAACCTCCCTTGTCAAAGGGAGGGGGACCATCGAAGATGGTGGAGGGATTCAATAAAGTGGAAAGTTTAAAGCTGAAAGTGGAAAGTGATTTTGATTTGCGGAAAATGAGGCGCTTATCAAAATGGTACAGAGTTACAATCCCCCAGTCATTTTCTGACGAAAATGACAGCCCCCTTTACACAAGGGGGCCTAACCCTTCGGGTTATTTTTTTACGGCGGGAGCAAGCTACCGCCCTACATTGCGGAACGTCGGGGACGACGCTTCCTGCGGCGAAAGGGAAAGGATAATTTTAAAAATTTCTTTATTAATATTATAAAAAATATTTGTAATCTATAATAAAGGGTGGTAAAATATAAACTGGTATAATTTGCACAGGAGGTGCTTTTTTAACAATGCCGAATGACAACATAAGAAACTTTTGTATAATCGCCCATATCGACCACGGAAAGTCCACCCTTGCCGACAGGATACTTGAAAATACCGAAGCCGTAACCCCCCGCGAAATGGAAGAACAGCTTCTTGATAACATGGATATCGAGCGTGAACGCGGAATTACCATAAAAAGCCGCGCGGTGCGGCTTGATTATAAGGCCGATGACGGAAACAGCTATGTTTTCAACCTCATCGATACCCCCGGACATGTTGACTTCAACTATGAAGTTTCCCGTTCTCTTGCAGCCTGTGAAGGCGCAGTGCTTATTGTTGACGCTTCCCAGGGGGTCGAAGCACAGACCCTTGCGAATACATATCTTGCGGTTGACCACAACCTCGAGATCGTTCCCGTAATCAATAAAATCGACCTTCCCGCAGCGGATCCGGACAGAGTTGCCCACGAAATCGAGGATATAATCGGAATCCCCGCTCTTGATGCTCCGCAGATTTCCGCAAAGACCGGCGTGAATATTCATTCCGTGCTCGAAGCCATTGTTGAAGGCATTCCCGCTCCGGAAGGAAATGATGAAGGCCCGCTTAAAGCGCTTATCTTCGATTCCATTTACGACAGCTACCGCGGAGTAATTGTTTATGTCCGCGTTGTGGACGGCGAACTTCATTCCGGCGACCGCATAAAAATGATGGCAACCGGCGCGGAATTCGACGTTGTTGAAGTTGGCTATATGGGTGCCACAAGGCTTGTTCCCAGCGGTGTGCTCAAAGCCGGCGAAGTCGGATACATCACCGCTTCCATAAAAACCGTTGCGGATACCGCCGTGGGCGATACCGTCACCCTTGCGGAAAATCCCGCGGACGAAGCTCTTCCGGGTTATAAAAAGGTAAACCCCATGGTCTATGCGGGTATCTATCCTCTGGACGGGGCAAAATACGGCGACCTTCGTGAAGCCCTTGAAAAACTTACCCTCAATGATGCTTCTCTCAGCTTCGAACCGGAAACTTCCGCCGCCCTGGGCTTTGGTTTCCGCTGCGGATTCCTTGGGCTTCTTCACATGGAAGTAATTCTCGAGCGCCTTGAAAGGGAATATAACCTTGACCTTATCACCACCGCCCCCAGCGTTGTTTATAAGCTCCACCTCAACGACGGAAGAATTCTTGAACTTGACAACCCCACGAACTATCCTGACCCCGCGACCATTGATTCCACCGAGGAACCTTATGTCCGCGCTTCGATTTTTACCCCCACCCAGTATATCGGAAGCATTATGGAACTTTGCCAGGAACGCCGCGGAATTTATAAAGATACCAAATATCTTGAAGCAGACCGCTGCGAAGTTCATTATGAACTCCCCCTCGGCGAGATAATTTATGACTTTTTCGATGCCCTTAAAAGCCGCACCAGAGGTTACGCATCCTTCGATTACGAACCCTGCGGATATAAACCCAGCAAGCTTGTAAAACTCGATATCCTTCTCAACGGGGATATGGTCGATGCTCTTTCCATGATGGTTTTTGCGGATAACGCTTATCCCAGAGCGAGAAGAATGGTCGAGCGCCTGCGCGATAACATCAGCCGCCAGCTTTTCGAAGTTCCTGTTCAGGCAGCCATCGGCGGAAAGATAATCGCCCGCGAAACCATCAAGGCTTTGCGCAAGGACGTTCTTGCAAAATGCTACGGCGGCGATATTTCCCGAAAGAAAAAACTTCTTGAAAAACAGAAGGAAGGCAAAAAGAAAATGCGCCGCATAGGCTCCGTCGAGCTTCCGAAGGAAGCTTTCATGGCGGTGCTCAAGCTGGACGATGACTGATATTGCGGAGCTTCCGAAAAGAAAGCATCCTCGTCTTGGTTATTACGATTACAGTCAAAGCGGATATTACTATGTTACTATCTGCACCGATAAACGGAAACCTGTCCTTTCGACAGTAGGGCGGGGGATTGCTCCCGCCGCAAACAAAGTCGAACTTTCGGATATTGGAAAAATCGCAGAAGAACAGCTTTTGGCTTTGGAAAAAAAATATCCTTTTGTAAAAATAGATAGATACGTAATAATGCCCAACCATATACACATTGTTTTTGCGTTGGTTGGAAAAACGGCGGGAGCAAGCCCCCGCCCTACATTATCTGATGTAATCTGCGCATACAAATCGCGCACAACCAGACTTTGCAACGAGGCACAGCAAACACCCGGAAGAAAGATTTTTCAGACATCATTTTACGATGAAATAATCCGAAGCCAATCCGCTTATGATGAAATTTCGGAATATATCTTCGAAAATCCCATGAAATGGGAGAAAGATGAACTTTTTTGCAGATAATTTAAAATTTTCTTTATAAAAAAGAAGGTTTTTCGCAAAATTTTGCGTATATAGTATATAGAAAGAATTTTTTTGTGAAAAGGAGGCGGCAGAAATGAACATCCGCGAAATGACAGAACAGCTTGAAAAAGAAAACCTTTCTTCAATGGCGACTCTTTCTTCGGAAACGAAGGGAAGACTTCGCCCGCTGGAATCCGACGGGATCCGCACGGATTTTCAGCGCGACAGGGACAGAATAATCCACTGCAAAGCCTTCCGCCGCCTTATGCACAAAACCCAGGTTTTTTTAAGCCCCGAAGGGGATCATTACAGAACAAGACTTACCCACACCCTTGAAGTTGCCCAGATTGCCAGAACAATGGCGGTGGCTCTTCGCCTTAACGAAAACCTTACCGAAGCCATTGCGCTCGGCCATGACCTTGGTCACACTCCTTTTGGACATGCAGGCGAAAGAGCCCTTTCGGAAGTTGCTCCGGGGGGATTCAAACATTATGAACAAAGCCTTCGCGTTGTTGATATTCTTGAACGTGACGGCGAAGGGCTTAACCTTACTTATGAAGTGCGCGACGGCATAGTCTGCCACACAAAAGGGAAGGAAGCGGATACACCGGAAGGCAGAATAGTGAAGCTTGCGGACCATTTTGCCTATGCTCACCACGATTATGAAGATGCGGTGCGTGCGGGTGTCCTTTCGGAAGAACAGGTTCCGGCGGAAGTGAAGGAAATCCTCGGTTCCGGCGCAACCCCAAGGCTTGCGAAAATGATAACTTCCGTCATCGAAAATTCGAAGGAGGATATTGCCATGGCGCCGGAAGTTGCCGCGGCAAGCAAGCTCCTTGAAGAATTCATGTTCGAAACGGTTTACACCAACCCGGTGGCGAAATCTCAGGAACACAAAGCGGAAGCCCTTGTTAAAGCGCTTTATGAATTTTTCCTTGAAAACGCAAATGCCCTTCCGGCGGAATATCAGTCCATTGCCATGCGCGACGGACTTGACCGTGCGGTCTGCGATTATATCAGCGGCATGAGCGACCGTTATGCCATAAAACTTTATAACGACTTTTTCGTCCCCAAAGGCTGGAGCAGGGAATAATATAATGGAACTTCCAAAAAGAAAAAATCCTCGTCTTGGCTATTACGATTACAGTCAAAGCGGATATTACCATGTTACTATCTGCACCGATAAACGGAAACCTATCCTTTCGACAGTAGGGCGGGGGCTTGCTCCCGCCGCAAACAAAGTCGAACTTTCGGATATTGGAAAAATCGCGGAAGAACAGCTTTTGGCTTTGGAAAAAGAATATCCTTTTGTAAAAATAGACAGATATGTAATAATGCCAAACCATATACACATTGTTTTTGCGTTGGTTGGAAAAACGGCGGGAGCAAGCCCCCGCCCTACATTATCTGATATAATCTGCGCATACAAATCGCGCACAACCAGACTTTGCAACAAAATACATCAAACACCCGGAAGAAAGATTTTTCAGACATCATTTTACGATGAAATAATCCGAAGCCAATCCGCTTATGATGAAATTTCGGAATACATCTTCAAAAACCCTATGAAATGGGAGGAAGATGAACTTTATACAGTATAACCCCCCTCAAGGGGAGCTATTAATGAGAAAGGAGGCAGAGCCTTTTGATTCCGCAAAGTTTTATTGAGGAACTGAAAATGAACTGCGATATAGAATCCGTCGTTTCGAGCTATGTTCAGCTTCGCAAGCGCGGAAGAATTTCCACCGGGCTTTGCCCGTTCCATTCAGAAAAAACAGGTTCCTTCACCGTCTATCCGGAAAGCCAGTCTTTTTATTGCTTCGGCTGCGGCGCAGGCGGCGATGTCATCGGATTTATACGAAGGATCGAGAACCTTGAATATGTAGAAGCCATAAAATTCCTTGCCCAGCGTGCCGGAATGAACGTTCCGGAAGATGCGGCGGAGGATAAAACGGCTCTTCTTAAAACAAAAATCCTTGAAATGAACCGGGAAGCCGCACGTTTTTATTTTTCCGAACTGACCAAACCCGGCGGAAAACCAGCCCTTGATTACCTTCTTGGAAGAGGGCTTGAACCGAAGACCATAAAGCATTTCGGGCTTGGATATGCGCCGAATGACTGGACAAGGCTTACCGACTTTCTGGCATCGAAAGGTTACCGTTATGAAGATATGGTTGCTGCCCAGCTTTCGCGCAGAAGCGAAAAAAGCGTAAGATATTATGACGTTTTCCGCGACAGAGTGATGTTCCCCATAATCGATTTGAGGGGTAACGTAATCGGCTTCGGCGGAAGAAAAATGAGCGGCGACGGCCCGAAATATTATAATTCGCCGGATACTCCGGTATTCAAGAAAACAAAAAACCTTTTCGCCCTTAACTTTGCAAAGAAGCAGAAGCTTGAAAGGCTTATTCTATGTGAAGGATATATGGATGTTATTGCAATGCATCAGGCAGGTTTCACCGAAGCGGTAGCTTCCCTTGGAACTTCGCTTACTTCCGACCAGTGCAGGCTTGCTTCTTCCTATGTTGATGAAGCGGTTCTGGCTTACGATTCGGACGAAGCCGGACAGAAAGCAACAAAAAGAGCTGTGCTGCTTCTTGATGAAGTCGGCATAAGGGCAAAGGTGCTTACAATTACCGACGCCAAAGATCCGGATGAATATATCAAAAAATTCGGCGGAACGCGTTTTAAAAAACTTGTTGAGCAAAGCACCGGTTCCACAGAGTATGAACTTTCAAAAATAAACGCAAAATACGATGTTTCGACCCCGGAAGGGAAAATTTCCGCCCTTAAAGAAGCGGTGAACCTTCTTGCGGGGATGAAAAACCCGCTGGAGCGGGAAGTTTGGGCGGCGAAACTTGCAAGAGATTTCGGCACCACAAAGGAAGGAATCCTTTCCCAGGTGCAGGCAAAGATAAAACGCCGAGCAAGAGCGGAAGGCGCAAAAGCAATTTCAGGTCAAAGCGCCATGAGCACGACCTTCGGCGGCGCCGTTCCGGAAAAGCTGAGAAATCCTGCTTCCGCGGCGGCGGAAGAAAGGCTTCTCGGGGCGGTTATGCGCAATCCGGAAGCTTTGAGCACCGTGAGCACGGAGGTTTCTTCTTCCGATTTTGTCTGCGGGCTTTACGGACAGTTTTATCAGAAGCTTCTGAGCACGCTGAGCACCAAAGCGGAAATTACTCTTTCGCTTTTTAACGAAGACTTTACGCTCGAGCAGCAGGGCATTATGGCAAAGATAACCAATCTTGCAAGGGAACATCAATATTCCGCGGAAGATGCCTTCGAAGCGGCAAAGACAATTCTTCGCCTTAAAGAAAAGAAAACCGATAAGGAAATCGGCGAACTTTCCGGCGAAGAACTTGCGGCCTATATCGAAAAAATGCGCCGTGCGAAGAAATAAAAAAGCCTCCCAAACAAGGAGGCTGTCGCCAAAAGTGACTTGGGGGTTTAATATATTATTTACCCACGAAAGACGGCTTTGTGTTTTTTTTATGAAACCCTTCCGTCTTTTTGCCCGCAAAGCGGTCAAAAATCCACCTTCCATTTCGGGGAAGGCATTCCATAGATTTTTTTCAGGGGGAATTTTAAAATGGCAGAAAAGAAAATGACTCTTTCCGAACTTATTGAAAACGGAAAGGCAAAAGGCAAACTTACCACAAAAGAAATCACCGATTTCATCGAAGAAATGGACTTCGAGGTTGAACAGGTCGATAAACTTTATGACCTTCTCGAAAGCAACAACATCGAAATAATCGAAGATTTTTCCGCAACGGCCGATCTTGATTTCGACCTTTCCGATATCGAAGCCGATACCATGGATGAGGACGGCACCATCATCGAAGGTATAAACATCGACGACCCGGTAAAAGTTTATCTTAAGGAAATCGGACGCGTTCCGCTTCTTTCTCCGGATGAAGAAGTTATTCTTGCGGAACAGATGGCAAGCGGAGAACCCGGCATTGCCGCAAAGGCAAGAAAACGCCTTTCCGAAGCAAACCTTCGTCTGGTTGTTTCCATCGCAAAACGCTATGTAGGCAGAGGAATGCAGTTCCTCGACCTTATTCAGGAAGGCAACCTTGGTCTTATCAAAGCGGTTGAAAAATTCGACCACACCAAAGGATTCAAATTTTCCACCTATGCAACATGGTGGATCCGCCAGGCAATCACCCGCGCCATTGCAGACCAGGCAAGAACCATCCGTATTCCCGTTCACATGGTGGAAACCATTAACAAGGTAAAAAAGGTAAGTTCCCAGCTTCTTCACCAGAACGGCCACGAACCCACCGCGGAAGAAATTGCCCTCGAGCTTGAGATGCCCGTCGATAAAGTCCGCGAAATCATGAGAGTTGCCCAGGAACCTGTTTCCCTCGAAACCCCTATCGGTGAAGAAGAGGACAGCCATCTCGGCGACTTTATTCCCGATGACGACGCACCGGCACCGGCAGATGCGGCTTCCCACACTCTTCTTAAAGAGCAGCTTGCGGAAGTGCTTAAAACACTTACCCCCAGGGAAGAAAAAGTTCTTCGTCTTCGCTTCGGCCTTGATGACGGAAGACCCAGAACCCTTGAAGAAGTCGGTAAGGAATTCAACGTTACCCGTGAACGTATCCGCCAGATTGAAGCAAAAGCCCTTCGCAAACTTCGTCACCCCAGCCGCAGCAAAAAGCTGAAGGATTTCATCGACTGATAAAATGAGCCTCCCTTGTTAAAGGGAGGTGGCATCGCGTAGCGATGACGGAGGGATTCCTTTCTTATGAATCCCCTCGCCACTTCGTGGCCCTCTCCCCTTTGACAAGGGGCGTTTTAGGACATAAAATCTTCCAGAAGAGATTCCAGTTCCTCTTCGGATTCAATAATTATCCCGTTTGCAAGGCGCTTCTGGTCTTCGGCGGGAAGAGTCCTTGTTAAAAAATCATATATCCTGTTCGGATAAGGGCTTTCGCCCGCAAAAAGAGCGAGCTTTCCTTCAAAAATGCCCAGAAGCAATTTTTCTTCTTCCGGTTCTTCGATGAAAGCGGTTTCTGCCGCGGGGCTTTCTTCTTCCGGTGAAAAATAATCCTTCACCGCAAAAAGCCCGAAAACCGAAAGAAAAACGAAGAAAAGCGCTGCAAAAGTTATTCCAAAGGTGTGTTCCAAAGGAAATAACCCCCTTTCCGTTTATTGCAATATGTATTTTTAACAGGTTGTTCACCAAATAATCATTTGGCGAGGTATAATATAATCATAAACCTCCCTTGTTAAAGGGAGGTGGCCGAGCGAAAGCGAGGTCGGAGGGATTTTTTTGAATCCCCTCGCCACTTCGTGGCCCTCTCCCCTTTGACAAAGGGCGCTCAAGATTCCTCACAAAAAAGGAGGACAGATAAATGACAAAAAAGAACAGTGACCAGCCGAAGAAAACACCGGTCTGGCTTAAAGCCATAAAAGGCTTTTTCCGCTTCCTCGGAAGGGCGCTTATCACGGTGTTTTCCGTTATCATTATAAGCGGCTGCATCATCGGTTGTGTATTGGCAACGGTTATCCTCGGAATGGTCGATGACGCGGAGGTTGTTGACCTTGATCAGCTTGAACTGAGCTACACAACCATAATCTATACCAAGGATGCCGAAACGGGAATTTATGTAGAGGATACCAAGCTTTACGGCGAAAGCGGAAAGCTTATCTGGGCGGATTATGACCAGTTCCCGGAATATCTCATCGATACCGTTGTTGCGGCGGAAGATAAGCGATTCTGGCAGCACCAGGGAGTTGACTTTGCCCGTACCATTCAGGCAACCATGGATTTCCTCACCGGCGGAGATTCCGGCGGCGGTTCCACCATAACCCAGCAGCTTATCAAAAACGTGACCGGCGCCGACGAAGTGCGAATCGACCGTAAGGTAAAAGAGATATTCAATGCTCTCGCCCTTGAAAAGCAATATTCAAAACAGCAGATTCTTGAAGCATATCTCAACGTAATCGCCCTTGGCTATAACACAAAAGGCGTTCAGGCGGCGGCGAATATGTATTTTGACAAGGATATTTCCGAACTCACCCTTACGGAATGTGCAGGACTTATTGCCATCACCAATAACCCCAGCATTTATGAACCCTTCGGACATCCCGAAAACAACAAGGACCGCCGGGAATATATTTACGGAGAAATGCTTGAAAACAAATATATCACCCGTGAAGAATATGAAGTCCTTTGCCAGCAGGATATAGTCACTTCCAAAGGTCAGGTCACCGGAACCACAAGCGCAAAATATACTTCCTGGTTCATAGATTATCTTATCGATGACGTCATCGACGACCTTATGGACGAATACGGCTGGGATAAAAAGACCGCGGAATATAACCTTTATAACGGAGGTTACCGCATCTATGCAACTGTGGATAACCGCATTCAGAACATTGCGGAAGAATATTATGAAGATACCGACGGATTTGAAAAAGTCCTTAACCAGAACCAGCCGGATTCCGCATTCGTCTGCCTTAATTACGACGGCGAAGTTGTTGCTATTGTGGGCGGCAAGGGCGAAAAAACCGGTTCAAGGCTTTTCAATATTGCCGCGCACGGAAAAAGGCATATCGGTTCTACCATAAAGCCCATTGCCTGCTATGCCCTTGGAATTGAAAACGACCTTATCACTTTTTCCACGGTAATCACCGATGAACCTATTTATAAAGCCGGCGAAACGGTTGGCAGCACCACCTTCAAAGCCGACTGGCCCATAAACTATTATAAAG
Organism: Oscillospiraceae bacterium; assembly: GCA_017536625.1. Lineage (GTDB taxonomy): Bacteria > Bacillota > Clostridia > Oscillospirales > Ruminococcaceae > UMGS1668. Next base: position 9,601 of record JAFXGY010000006.1, read on the forward strand.
GATATCTTGGCGACGTTGCGGTGGAGGAAGCGGTCCAGCGTTCCATAAACACCATTCCGGTAAAACTTGTCGAGCTTCTTACCCCAAGGACGGTTTTCGACTTCCTTACCCAGAAGCTCCATATTTCCACCCTTGTTGAAACCGGTTCAAATAACGACGTTGCTGTTGCGCCGATGGCTCTTGGTTCCTTTACCCAGGGTGTTTCGCCCATCGAACTTGCGGGAGCTTATCAGATGATCGGCAACGGCGGACTTTATATCGAACCCCATTCCTATACCCAGGTTCTTGACAGCGAAGGCGCTGTGATCCTTAAAGCGGATACCGCACCGGAAAGGGTAATTTCTTCCGAAACTTCCACCATTCTTAATAAGCTCTGCCAGCGGGTAGTAAACGCAGCACCGGGTACCGGTACCACCGCAAGGATTCCCGGATTCCAGGTTGCGGGAAAAACCGGTTCCGCTTCCGATAACACCGACCTCTGGTTCGTGGGAATGACCCCGAAATATCTCGGTGTTGTCTGGCTTGGCTATTCCGAAGGAATGAAGGAAATTAAATATCAGACTTACCCGACCCCGAAAATCTGGAAATCCATCATGGCGGACGTTATGCAGGGTGAAGACCCGACGGTTACCTTCCCGGAAAGCAGCAACGTTGTTTCCGCAACTTACTGCAAAGCTTCCGGCGATATTGCGGGTCCTTCCTGCACCGAAACTTCCATCGGCTGGTACAAAAAGGACAATATGCCCGGAAACTGTATAAGGTGTTCCGGCGGACTCGGATTCTGGGAACCGGGCGGTTATTGGAACCCGGGCAACGAAGACCCGAACCCCGGTGTCACGGTAATCGGATAAATAAGCACCAAAAAGGCACGCAAAAGCGTGCCTTTTTTATTCCGCCAATAATTTTGCCTCCCTTGCAAACTGTATGGAACGGTCTTGACCGTTCCGCAATGTAGGGCGGTAGCTTGCTGCCGCTTGCAATTTTGCCATTTTACTGTAGGGCGGGGGCTTGCTCCCGCCGTAAAAAAGGATTCCCGGAGGGTTTGCCTCCCCTGAAAGGGGAGGTGGATTTCGCCGAAGGCGAAAGACGAAAGGGTTTTAAATGCTTTACCGGAGGGTCAGGCCCCCTTGTGCAAAGGGGACTGGATTTTTATTCGCTTGCGAATAAAAAGACTGAGGGATTGTAACCTTGTAGCATTCTGCTAAGCACACCATTGTTTATGATTATTAAGATATGTACCCCCATTTCTTTGACTGGCGCAAAGAAACGGTGGTACAACCGCCAAAGAAACGCCTTTCAACCCCTAACCGCTCGCTCCCGCGAGCGATTCCCCCTATCCAGGGGGAATAAACTCTCCAC
>JAFXGY010000052.1 GCA_017536625.1 Oscillospiraceae bacterium
AACGGCGAACCTTTTGACGTTGGTTCCGAACCCGATTCCTTCGCCGGAAATCTTTTCGGCGTGCTTATTGCGGTAATTGTTTCCTGTGCCATAGCGCTTGTTATCTGCCTTATTTTCCGTGCGCAGATGAAAACCGCAAGAATTGCAACGGAAGCGCACGATTATCAGAAAGAACTCAATCTCACGAATCATTATGATATATTCAGCCACCGGGATATTCGCAGAGTTTATAACCCGCCGCAGGATAACGATAACAGCAGCGGAGGCACAACAATAAACAGCGGCGGTTTTTCCCATAAATCCGGTGGATTTTAATAATCAGAAATAAAAAAGCAGCCGAAAGGCTGCTTTTTTATTTGATATAGTGCACTTTTTTCTCACTGAACTGGTCCCTTGCTTCCGGTACTTCGGCGGGATGACCGATATAGATTATATTGAGAGGAATCATCTTTTCGGAAAGCGAAAGAATATCCGAAACGTTTTTCTCAGCTCTTTTCATAGGATGGATCCCGCACCATACGGCGCCGAGACCCAGATCAGTTGCCATAAGAAGAATATTTTCGGTTGCGGCGCTGCAATCCTGAATCCAGAAAGGAGAAAGCTGGGATGGAAGTGCCTTTGATAAATTTCCGCAAACAACAATTGCAAGGGGGGCTTCAATATTTGAATATCTTGCGGCTTTCTGAAGTTTTTCAAGGATTTCCGGATTCGATATTACAAAAAATTCCCAGGGAGTTCTGTTACAGGCGGAAGGTCCGCTCATAGCCGCATGGAGAAGTTCTGAAATTTCGTTTTCTGAAATTTTTTTATCAGTAAATTTTCTTACGCTTCTGCGCCGAAGCAAGGCCTCTTTAACTTCCATCAAAATCACTCTTTTCATAATAAACTTTTTTGAGCACGTATTTGCCGGAAACGGGATCTTTATTCTCATAATCCGAAAAAACAGCCGCACTTTCGCTTTCCAAAAGGGAAAAACCGCGTTTTATTCCCGGTTTTCTGCGGTTTTCTTCTTCGGATTCTATGGAAAGGCGGATTTTTTTGATGTGCGGGTCACTGACTTTGAGCACCGACGGGAACTTTCCGGAAGAGTTTGAGCACAGTCTGTCGCATATCATTTTATCTTTGAGCACCGAAGGTTCAATTCCGTCAAGAGCGCTGGAAAAATTGAAGAAAACTGCTGTGTAATCATCAAGAGAAACTCTTTCTTCACAGCGAAGAGAGGCATATTCCCCGAACTTTACAAAATAATCAAAAGGCGAAATTTCGTTTTTTTCAAAGATATATTCAAGACTTTCGGAAAATCTTCCGCTGTTATAAAGCCTTTCAAGGGCATCTTCCGCTTTATGAAGAACGGAAAGGTCGTTTTCGTCCGTCCATGGGGTGGAAATTACTTCATAAGGCGGTTCGGCAGAAAATTTGCACGGATATTTTTCCGAATCCTCCCTAATGGCGGCGCCGTGAAGAAGCTTTAAAAAACCAAGTTGGAGCATATTGGGGCGAAGGGAATATGCTGTGTTGAAGCTTTCCCCAAAGCTTGCGATATCTTCAAAAGGAAGTCCGGCAATAAGGTCTATGTGGATATGGATATTTCCGGGGGCAAGCAGTTTTTTTATGTTTTCAACAAGTTTTTTGGTGTTGGTTTTGCGGTTAATATATGAAAGGGTCTTTTCGTTGAAGCTTTGAAGCCCGATTTCAAGCTGCATGGAACCTTTCGGCGCGGAATTGAGAATTCCGATGGATTCTTCGTCAAGGATATCTCCGGCAATCTCGAAATGGAAGCACACTCCTTCCGGAATGCCTTTTCCGTGTTCGGAAATTATGAATTTCCAAAGTTCCTTGGAACGGCTTCTGCTTGCGTTAAAGGTGCGGTCAACGAGTTTTATGGTCTGCGTTCCGCTTTTTGCAAGAAGAAGCATTTCCTCTTTCGCCCTTTCAATATCAAAGAAGCGGAGCGCGCAGCGGCTTGAAAGGCAGAATGCGCAGGAAAAAGGGCAGCCGCGGCTTGTTTCAAGATAGGAAATGCGCCCTTTAAGCGCTTCAAAGTATTCTTCGCAATAGGGGGAAGGCGGTTCGCCGATTCCGACGGAAAAACCGTTTTCGATTATTTCATCGCCGCTTCGGAAGCAAAGACCGGCGATATCCTTGTTTTCACCAAGGGCAATATTATCGCAAAGAGCCGCAAAAGGTTCTTCACCTTCGCCGGCAATCACAAAATCGCACCAGCCGTTTTCAGAAAGAACTTCCTTTGCGTTATAAGAAACTTCCGGTCCCCCAAGGACTATTTTGGATTCCGGAAGGGCTTCCTTCAGCAATTTTCCAATGATGCGAACGGATTTTATGTTCCAGATATAGCACGAAAGTCCGATTATATCCGGTTTTTCAGCAATGATGCGATTTGCAACATCGTTTATATTTTCATTTATGGTTCCTTCGGCGACCTTATATTCATATTCACACCTGCAAAAGCTGCGTATTCCCGCCGCAAGGCACCAGGGCGCAAGAGGTGAATGAACATATTTTGAACTTAGGGAGCAGAGAACGATTTTAATTTTTTTGTTCATAAATTATCCCTGCCTTTCAAATAGTACTTGAAAATCCAACAAATTGTGATAGAATATGTTGGGTTATATTAATATTATAACAGATTATATGAGAATGTAAATAAGCGAGGTGTTCGGTTTTGCCGCAGATTTATTTTTGCGATATGGAAAATTTTGAACATCTTTATGAAGAATGCCTTTTGTTCCTTCCGCCGAAAAGAAGAGCCAAAGCGGAAAGAATCATTAACAAAAATCAGGCGCTTTTATCTGCCGTTTCGGGGCTTATGCTCCGAAAAGTGCTTGGAATAACCGATGATAAACAGCTTTGCTATAATGAGCACGGAAAGCCTTTTTTTGAGCACGGACCGTTTTTCAGCCTTTCACACAGCAGAAAGTTTGCAATGCTGGCGGTTTCAAAAGAGGAAATCGGAATCGATATCGAAATGAACCGGGATATAAACGAAGGCATAATGAAGCGCTGTTTTACCGATGAAGAAGCCGAATTTGCCCGAATGAGCACAGAAAACTATCTTCGGATATGGACTGCGAAAGAAGCGGTGCTCAAACTCCTCGGAACGGGCTTTTCCTTTTCACCAAAAGGCTTTTCGGTTCTTCCTTTTGATGAAGAACACGAAATAAACGGCGTAAAAATGCGCTTTTTCTGCGGGGAACTGAAGGACGCTCCCTTTACGGCGGCATATTGCGAAAACGAAAATGATTTTTCTTTCCGGGAATTATTGCCGGAAGATCTTATATATTGAGAGGGTTTTTATGAAAACAGAAAGAAATTACCCCAAAGCGACAATTACGAAAAAAGGCGAAAACTGGGTAGGCACAGGTCACCCCTGGATTTACGACGCGGAAGTAAAGGGAATCGAAGGAGAATATGAAAACGGTTCTCTTGTGGATGCGGTTTCCGAAAAAGGAAAATATATCGGTACCGGATTCATCAGCACCGAAAGCAAAATAAGAATCCGCCTTATTTCTAAAAACGCCAACGATAAATTCGACCGCGAATTCTGGAAAAGAAGGGTAAAATATGCCTGGGATTACCGCAAAACGGTAATGGGAGATGATATTGGCTGCTGCCGCGTAATTTTCGGCGAAGCGGATCAGTTCCCGGGGCTTACGGTGGATAAATTCAGCGATATTCTTGTTACCCAATGCCTTTCCGTGGGAATCGAAAAAATCAAAGATGTGATTTTTCCTCTTCTTTATGAAGTCCTTACCGAGGACGGTCAGAAGATAAGCGGAATTTATGAACGCAACGACGTTGCCATCAGAAAGCTTGAAGGAATGGAAGAAAACAAAGGCTGGTATCCGCTGGAAGGTGTTCCGGTACCGGAATCGACGGAAACGGAAATCATCGAAAACGGAATCAGATATTCCGTCGATTTTGAAAACGGCCAGAAAACCGGATTTTTCCTCGACCAGAAATATAACCGCCTTGCGGTTGCGAAAATCGCAAAGGATAAAAGAGTCCTCGATTGCTTCACCCATACCGGTTCCTTTGCGCTTAATGCGGCAAAGGGCGGTGCGCACCATGTCTGCGCCGTGGATATTTCCGAATCCGCCATCCAAATGGCAAAGAAAAATGCGGAAAACAACGGCCTTGATGACAGAATGACCTTCAAAGTTGCGGATGTTTTCGATTTGCTCACAGAACTTGATAACAAAAAGGAAAAATATGATTTTATAATTCTCGATCCTCCTGCTTTCACGAAATCGAGAAAAACCGTGGATAACGCCTTCAAGGGATATAAGGATATCAACCTTCGGGCGATGAAGCTTCTTCCAAGGGGCGGATATTTCGCTACCGCTTCCTGTTCCCATTTCATGCCGGACGAGCTTTTTGTGAAGATGCTCCATTCCGCGGCAAAAGATGCCTCTGTCGAACTTCGCCAGATCGAAGCAAGGCAGCAATCGCCGGATCACCCGATCCTCTGGAACGTTCCGGAAACGGATTATCTTAAATTCTATATTTTCCAGGTCATCTGACCCATAAGGAGATATTTTTATGAATAATAAAAAATCTGTCGCAAATTTCGTCAAGGAATACGGACTTCTTACCGTTGCGTCTGGTTTGCTAATCATAAGCACGTGGCTTTTCAAATATCCTAACAACTTCACTTTCGGCGGAATTACCGGTCTTTCAATAGTTCTGAGCAAAATCTTCATGGTCCCCGCAAGTACCCTTAACCTTGTGATGAACGCGGTTCTGCTTGTTATCGGATTTATGGTTCTCGGAAAAGTCTTCGCGGGGAAGACCCTTTATGTCACTATTCTTTCGACTGTGGGGCTTTCCGCTCTCGATAAAATTTATCCAATAACAAATCCCCTTACCGATGAACCGGTAATCGAGCTTCTTTTCGCGGTTGCAATTCCCGCTGTTGCTTCCGCAATCCTTTTTAATATGGATGCTTCCAGCGGCGGTACGGATATTGTTGCAATGCTCCTCAAAAAATATACCACTATGGAAATCGGTACTGCAATTTTTGCGGTGGACGTTCTTATTACCATAAGCGCTTTCCTCATTTTCGATTTTGAAACCGGACTTTATTCCGTAACCGGTCTTTTCGCAAAGACCCTCATCATGGACGGCGCCATCGAAAATATGAACCTCTGCAAATATTTCACCATTATAACAACAAATCCGAAGCCCATCTGCGATTTTATTCATAACGAACTTCACAGAAGCGCAACTATTTATAAAGCAGAAGGTGCCTATTCCCATACCGAAAAGGACATAGTTCTTGTTGTTCTTAAAAGAAGCCAGGCGGTGCGCCTGCGCCGCTTCATCAAAGACGTTGAGCCTACAGCCTTCATGATGATCACCAACAGCAGTGAAATCATCGGTAAAGGCTTCCGCGGATTCAACTGAGAGGCGGGAATTTTTGAAAAAACTTATCAGAAGATATTTCTATCTTGTTTATATCCTCCTCGGTGCGTTCATTCTCGCCTTCGGAATGTATAACGTACATTCAAGGACTATTATCACCGAAGGCGGAATCTGGGGAATCGAACTTCTCCTCTTCAATTGGTTCGGTCTTTCTCCGGCGGTGACTGCGCCGCTTCTCGACGGAACCTGCTACCTTATGGGCGTTGTTTTCCTTGGAAAAGATTTTATACTCAAATCCGTGGTCGGAACTCTCGGCTATTCTGCGTTTTATGCGCTTTTGGAACAGTTTCCGCCTCTTTTGCCGGATCTGAACGGCGTTCCGATAGCAGCTGCCATAATCGGCGCTTTGTTTGTCGGAATCGGAGCGGGAATTGTTGTTCGCCAAGGGGGTGCCTGCGCCGGAGATGACGCCCTTGCGCTTTTTATTTCGAAAAAGCTGAAAATCAAGATTTCTCAGGCTTATCTTTTCACGGATATGACTGTTCTTCTTCTTTCGCTGACCTATATTCCGTTCAGGCAAATCGCATATTCGCTTTTAACGGTGCTCCTTTCCGGATGGATAATCGAAAAAGTGCAGAATTTTAAATTAAAAAAGTCTGTTGGTGCGGTTTTGTCCAAAGATTGATGGTATAATAGATGCTGAAAGGCGGTGCTTTTTATGGAAGGCAGAACAAAGGCAAAACTTCTTTATATTCTCGAGCGTCTTAAAAAGACCGATGAACAGCACCCGGTGAATACCGGCGATCTTATCGAATATCTGCAAAAAAACGGAATAACCGCCGAAAGAAAATCCGTAGCAAGGGATATCGCCGCCCTTCGGGAAGCAGGATTTTCGGTTATTCTTTGCGATGAGCTGAAAAAAGGTTATTATATGACCGATCAGCTTTTTGAAGATTATGAACTTAAAATCATTGCGGATGCGGTTTCCGGCGCAAAATTCATAACTTTTGATGATTCCAAAGGACTTATCGAAAAACTTTGCGAACTTTCAAGCCCCACAGGTGAAGAAATAATCAGGGAACAGACCTTTATTGACGAAAAGATAAAAACCCAGAATAAAAAGGTCCGCTTCAATATTGATAAAGTTATGACCGCCATAAAAAACCAGAAGCGCATAACTTTTCAGTATTTCGAATTTGCCTCCGACGGAAAAATGAAGCTTAAAAGGGAAGGGCATACTTATGAAATTTCGCCCTATTACGTCTGCTGGACTGATGAAGGCTATTTCCTTATCGGAAACAGCAAAAGCCACGATCACCTTATCCATTTCCATATCGATATGATGACCAATGTTGAGATAACAAGAATTCCCATCCGTCCGAGAAGCGAGATTGAAGAACTTAAAGGAAATTTTTCCATCGGAGATTATCTTCGCAGAAGCGTTAATATGTACGGCGGGGAAAGCATCGAACTTACCCTTGAATGCAGTGGAAAAGTCGCAAAGATAGTAAGAACGGAATTCGGCGAAAACATAAAAACAATTCCCATCGGCGAAGAAAAATTCCGCACGGAAATAAAAGCCGCCGAAGGCGAAGGGCTTATCCGCTGGCTTATGCAGTTCAGCCCGGAAGATATGAAGGTTATTTCGCCCCAAAGCATAAAGGATGAAATCAAAGAAAGGGCAGGCGCTCTTGCAAAGCTTTATGAATAACGAAAAAATATTTGAAAACGCAAAAGAGGAACTGAAAAAACTTGGAATAAAGGCGGATTCTTTCGAAGAAATCCGCGAAAAGGAAGGAATTGCCCTTTTGCGGATAAAAATCGGCGGAAAATCTTTCGTCTTCAAATATATCGAAAATGAAAAATTCCAAAGGGAAACCGAAATATATGAAATGCTTTCTTCCCTGGAAGTCGAAACCATAAAGGTTTTTGCCATGACGGAAAAATCCATTCTTATGGAGGATATTGCCGAAAGCGAAAAATTCCGGCTTGGAACAAAAGAAGATATGTCCGACCCGGTTGTTGCCAAAGCCCTTGCAAAATGGTACAAAAATCTTCATTTTACCGGATACGGCTATATCGAAGAATACGGCAAAGACCTTTATTCCGAAAATGCTTTTATTACAAAAGAAAACATTGCTTTTGTAAAAGAAAAGACGGAAACCGCCGATTTACCTGTCTGGAAAATCATCGAAGATAATTTTGATAAAATCAAATCGGCAATCGAAAGTTTGCGGGAAACTTTTAACTATAACGATTTTTATTACACGAATCTTATAGTGGCAAAGGATAAATCGAAAGCTTTTATGTTCGATTACAATATCTTCGGAAAAGGCCCCGCTGTTTCGGATATCAACAATGTCTGCTGGTCACTTTCGGATGAAGCGGCGGAAGCTTTTCTTCTGGAATACGGAAGAATCGACGAAAGAGAAACGATAATCGAAGATGTGGCGGCGGTTCTTTCTTCTCTTTGCCTTGCCTGCCAAAAGAAAGAATTCCCCGAATGGGCAAAAGAGCTTATTGATATGCTTGAAAACGGATTTGAAGAAAAAATTGATGCAATGCTTGCTTTATAAGAAATGCGGAGGCAAAAAAGCCTCCGCATTTTTGTTTTAATACCTTTCAGCCCAGACCGAAGCTTATGGAAAGCGCTTCGTCAATTTTGTTCATGGCACCGTCATCAAGATGCCCCATGTGTTCTTTAAGGCGCTGTTTATCAATGGTGCGTATCTGTTCAAGAAGAACGATGGAATCCTTCGCAAGCCCGCAGTTTTGGGAAGAAACGGAAATATGGGTCGGAAGTTTTGTTTTGTCCTTCTGGCTGGTTATTGCCGCCGCAATAACTGTGGGGCTGAATTTGTTCCCGACGTCATTCTGAACGATAAGTACCGGTCTGATGCCTCCCTGTTCCGAACCCACAACCGGGCTGAGGTCGGCATAATAAATATCTCCTCTTTTAACGGTCATTTTTATCACTCCGTATTTTTAATGCAGAGATATTATTGCCGCGAAAACGCTTTGTTAAACATATTCGCAAACTATACTATTGATATATTTGCTCCGCCGTGATAAAATATTAAAGTTAAGATATATTTTTTAATTTAAAAGGCAGAAAGGAAGTTTCAATGCCCGAAATTAATTTTACCGAAAAAGTGCGCGAACTGCTTTCGAAGCGCGAAGGGGTTCACACCGCTTTTGTTCATACATACGGCTGCCAGCAAAATTTTTCCGATGGCGAAAAGCTTGAAGGCATTTTGGAACAGATGGGATATACCATTGTTGATTCCGCCGAAGGTGCAGAATTCGTAATCTTCAATACCTGCGCCATAAGGGAAAACGCCGAAAAACGCGTTTTCGGAAATGTCGGCATCCTTAAAAAAGCCCACGAAGAAAACCCGGATATGATAATCGCCGTATGCGGCTGTATGGTCCAGCAGGAACATATCGCAAAAAAATTCCGCCAAAGCTATCCTTTTGTGGATATCGTCTTCGGAACCCATGCGGCACCGCGCCTTCCGGAACTTGTTTATAAGCATATTACAGCGAAGAAGCGCCAGTTCGATATCGGCGAAGGGGAAGGCTGTATGGCGGAATATCTTCCTATTCACCGCGATGATGATATGAAGGCAAATCTTCCCATAATGCATGGCTGCGATAACTTCTGCACATACTGTGTAGTGCCCCTTGTGCGCGGAAGAGAAAAAAGCCGCCTGCCGGAAAATATCCTTGCGGAAGCGCGCGAAATCGTCGCAGCAGGATATAAGGAAATAACCCTTTTGGGCCAGAACGTAAACTCTTACGGAAAAGGTCTTGAAAATAAAATCACTTTTGCGGAGCTTCTTCGGGAGGTAAACGCCATTCCCGGTGATTTCAGGATAAAATTCATGACTTCCCACCCGAAGGATTGCACAAGGGAGCTCCTCGAAGCCATCCGCGACTGCGAAAAAGTCTGCAATTATATCCACCTTCCGGTGCAGAGCGGTTCGAACGATGTTCTTCACAGAATGAACCGCCGCTATACAGCGGAACATTATATGGAACTTGTGGATATGGCAAGAGAAATTATTCCGGACGTAACCATAACCAGCGACCTTATAGTGGGCTTCCCCGGGGAAACTGAAGAAGATTTTGAAGCAACAATGGAACTTTCCCGCAAGGCACGCTGGAGCATGACCTACAGCTTTATCTATTCAAAAAGAGAAGGTACAAAAGCCGCGGTGATGGAAGATCAGATTCCCCACGATGTTTCCTCAAATCGCTTCCAGCGCCTTCTTGATCTTCAGACGGAAATCAGCCACGAAATAAACGCTTCTTTTGTGGGGAAGACCACCACCGTTCTTTTCGATGACGAAGTCGATGTCGGTGAAGGATATATCAGCGGAAGAAGTTACGAAAACCTTGTTGTTCGTGCCCCAAGAACCGACGTTCAAAAGGGATTTGCAAAAGTATATTTGAAGGAGTCCCTCGGATGGGCTCTTGACGGAGAAATTATTAAAACGGAGGAAATATAAATGACTGTAATTGAAATGGCAAGAGAACTCGGCAAGAAAATCCAGCAGGAAGAAAGCTACATTCTCCTCAACACCGCCCAGCAGGCTGTTGAAGAAGACGAAGCGCTCCAGGAAAAAATTGCCGAATTCAATATGAAAAGATATGAACTTACCCAGGAAGTAACCAAAGCTGACCGCGACGATAAAAAAATCGAACAGCTTGATAAGGAAGTTCACGAACTTTATGATATTGCAACCAACCACGAAAAAATGGTTGCATATAACAATGCCCAGGACGATTTCAACGAAATGTTCGAATATGTTCTTCATATCATCCAGATGTCCGCTGCCGGTGATGACCCGGAAACCATTGCAAGACCTGAACAGGGCGGCTGTTCCGGAGATTGCAGTTCCTGCGGCGGATGCGGCTGATTTTTAAAATAAAGGGAGGAAATTATAATGGATAAACAGGAAATCGCAAAATATCTCGACCACACCCTTCTCAAAGCTGATGCGACCCATGAACAGCTCCGTGCTGTTTGTGACGAAGCAAAAAAATACGGAGTTGCCGCTGTTTGCGTAAACTCCCTCAATGTTTACTTCGTACATAAAGAACTCAAAGGCACCGGAATCAAAACCTGCTCCGTTGTAGGTTTCCCTCTTGGAGCAATGGCTTCCGCTGCAAAAGCTTTTGAAGCCGCCTGTGCCATCGAAGACGGCGCAGAAGAAATCGATATGGTAATCGATATTGCTTCCGCGAAAGTTCACGATTGGCGCCGCGTAGAGGACGATATCGCAACTGTCCACAGCGCCTGCGACGGAAGAGCGCTTCTTAAAGTTATCATCGAAACCTGCCTTCTTACCGATGAAGAAAAAGTTGAAGCATGCCTTGCGGCAAAACGTGCCGGCGCGGAATATGTAAAAACTTCCACCGGTTTTTCCACCGGCGGCGCAACGGTTGAAGATATCCGCCTTATGCGTGAAACCGTCGGTCACGATATCGGCGTAAAAGCTTCCGGCGGAGTAAAATCCTATGAAGCCGCCTGCGCAATGATCGAAGCCGGCGCTTCCAGAATCGGAACCTCCAGTTCCTCCAAAATCTGCGACTGATACGCTAAGATTTACGGGTACGGTAATTATAATGCCGTACCCGTTTTTTGCATTAAAGGAGAAATATTATGGAAAAAGATATGCCCTTTCTGCAAATATGATTACAGCAAATAATTCATGGTTAAGCAAAAACCGTGCCGGATTTTCCGGCACGGTTTTGTTTTTTTATATGATATTTATAATATCCACTTTGTCGGGGTTTTTCCTTACAATCTTGCGGAGGGCCTCCATTCTTTCGTCAAGCTCGGCGCTGATATCCGCGCAGTGCGCAAGTTCCTCTGCCATTTCGTCGGTAAAAACAAAATCTTTCTTATAATGAATCTGGTGCTCAAGGCTTGCCCAGCAATCCATCGCAATGGTGCGGAGCTGGATTTCGACCTTCATCATGCGTTTTTCCTTCGTGAGGAAAATCGGTATTTCAATTATAAGGTGAAGGCTTCTGTAACCGCTGGGTTTCGGGTTTTTGATGTAATCCTTCATACGGATAAGATTGACGTCATCCTGGTTAAGAAAGGCTTCTGCGATGGTATAAACGTCGCTCGGGAAAGAACAGATTACCCTGATGCCTGCAACGTCGTGCAGATGTTCTTCGATGTTTGCCATCGAAAGGGGATAGCCGTATTTTTTCAGCTTGTTGCGGATGCTGATGGGGCGTTTCAGTCTGCTTTTTATGTTTTCTATGGGGTTGCGGTCAAAGCGGAGAGAAAATTCTTCGTTGAGCACCTTGAATTTCGTTTCCACTTCCATTATTGCACAGCGGTAATAAGCCATCAGCTTTGCATATTCATGGGCACGCTGAGCAATAAGATAATGTGCTTCTTCACTTTCAAAAATCTGTTCAAACTCTTTTTCGAGCTCGCGTTCGTTCGCAAATTCCTGGGACATGGCGCAAATCCTTTCAAAGGGTATTTCTTTAAATACAGTATAACATATATTTGTTAAAAATTCTCAAAAAAAGCATTAAATATTTCTCGGCATATATGACAAAAATGAGACAGAAAATTTGGCAGAAAAAAATCCCCGCCGAAGCGGGGATTTAATTATTTACCTATTAAAGGAAAAGGGGAAGGAATACAACGGATACAACAGTCATGAGTTTGATAAGGATGTTAAGGGAAGGACCGGAAGTATCTTTGAAGGGGTCACCGACGGTATCGCCGACAACAGCAGCTTTGTGGGGTTCGGAACCTTTGCCGCCATTATGACCGTTTTCGATGTATTTCTTTGCGTTATCCCAAGCGCCGCCTGCGTTGGACATGGTGATTGCCATGAGAACGCCGACTACGAGGGAACCTGCGAGAAGACCGCCGAGTGCTTCAGCGCCGAGGATAAGACCAACAGCGATGGGGCAAACAACTGCAAGTGCGCCGGGAAGGAGCATTTCTTTAAGAGCTGCACCGGTGGAGATGTCAACGCATCTTGCATAGTCGGGTTTCTGGGTTCCTGCCATAATGCCGGGGAATTCACGGAACTGTTTACGAACTTCTTCAATCATCTGGTTTGCTGCTTTACCAACGGAGTTCATGGTAAGAGCGGAGAAGAGCATCGGAAGCATACCGCCGATGAGAAGACCTGCAACAACTGCGGGGCTGAGAAGGTCGATTGCATCAAGGTTTGCGATCTGGGAATAAGATACGAAGAGTGCAAGAGCGGTAAGAGCTGCGGAACCGACTGCGAAGCCTTTGCCGACTGCTGCGGTGGTGTTACCGACGGAGTCGAGAGTATCGGTGATTTCGCGTACGTTTTCGGGAAGTTCGCTCATTTCTGCAATGCCGCCAGCGTTATCGGAAATAGGACCATAAGCGTCAACTGCGATAACGATACCGGTGGTGGAAAGCATACCTACTGCTGCGATTGCAATGCCGTAAAGGCCGAATGCATAATATGCACCGAGAATGCCGATTGCAATGAGAAGAAGCGGGAAAACAGTGGAGGTAAGGCCGGTTGCAAAACCGCTGATGATGCAGGTTGCGGAACCGGTTTCGCACTGCTGTGCAATTTCTTTAACGGGTTTGAAGTCGCCGGAGGTATAGAATTCGGTGATTTTACCGATTGCAACACCAACTACAAGACCGATAACAACGGCTACAAAAGCGCCGATGTTGCCGAAGCAAGCCTGGCTGAGGAAGTAAGATGCAACGATAACGATTGCGGAGCTGATATAAGTACCAAGGTTGAGCTGGCTTGCGGGGTTATTGGTTTTGCCGTTTACGAAGAAAACAGCAATGATGGAAGCGATGATGCCGATTGCAGCAAGGAAGAGAGGGAAGAGAGAACCGGTTACCGGGTCAAGTGCAACTTCGCCAAGAAGTCCGCTGCTGATGGTGGGGATTGCGATTGCAAGGGTAATTGCGGAAACGATGGAACCGACATAGGATTCGAAAAGGTCAGAACCCATACCAGCAACGTCACCGACGTTGTCGCCTACGTTATCAGCGATAACTGCGGGGTTTCTGGGGTCGTCTTCGGGAATACCTGCTTCAACTTTACCAACAAGGTCTGCACCGACGTCTGCTGCTTTGGTATAGATACCGCCGCCGACACGGCCGAAGAGTGCTACGAAGGAAGCACCGAGGGAGAAACCGGTGATAATGGTTGCGCAGTCATCAAGGGTGATGTTTGCGAAGATGCCGGTATCAAGGTTGCAGATGATGAAAACAACGCTGACGCCGAGAAGGCCGAGGCCAACAACGCAAAGGCCCATAACAGCGCCGCCGCGGAATGCTACTTTAAGAGCGGAAGGCATACCGCCTTTGTTTGCGGCATTGGTGGTGCGGACGTTTGCATCGGTTGCGGTTTTCATGCCGATATAGCCTGCAAGAACGGAGAATGCAGCGCCGAAAAGGCATGCGATTGCAGCGATTACGTCAATGAAAATTGCGACGATGAGAAGGAGGGCGACTGCAAAAACAGCGACCATTTTGTATTCGCGGCCGAGGAATGCCATTGCACCCTCACGGATATAACCCGCGATTTCCTTCATTCTGTCGTTGCCTTCTTCCTGTTTGCCGATCCAGCTTTTAAGCATGAGAGCGACAATAAGAGAGATGACACCGACAACGGGAACAGCATAGAGAAGATTTTCCATAGCTTTGTTCACTCCTGTTCGTGTTTCTAATTTCGGGCTTTTGCCCACTGTTGTATATCAACACCTTATTATACATATTTTTACAGTATTTAGTCAATAGATTATTCAAAATAAAGGACAAATTTATTAAAAAATTATCACATTTTTGTCAAAAGCCTCCGGGGATAAATCATTGAAAACTAACAAAACCGTCAGTATGATTAAAAAATCAATACTGACGGTTTATAAAAATTGCACTATTTATTAAAAAGCCGTTTAAATTCCTCAAACCATTCAATAATTACAAACCGAATCTCAAATCCGCTTCCGGTGATAAAACCTGCATTTTCTCCGTATTTTGCAGCCGCTTCTGCTTCCGCCCCGGGAATACAAAGTGCCGGATACATTACGCACCACCAATTCTTTCCTTCCCCGGCGCCGATAATTATTCGCACCGCGTCATAATCTCCGGCGGGAAGAGCAAAGCCTTCATAACTTCTTGTTTCGAACCACATTTCGGTAACTTCTACCTGAACGTCGTAATCAAAACCTTCTTCGGCAATTACGCTTTCTGCAATGGATTTTATATCGTCGGAAGAATATTCCGCCGCGGCAACAGCTTCGGTTTTGCCCGAAACTTCGGCAAAAAGTTCTCCCGTTGCTTCAAGCACGGCATCGCGTACCTTGAGCTTTAACGCCTGATCTTCTTCGGAATCGGAATTTGCGATTATATGGAGCCGGAGTGTTTCGGAGCGAACTTCGTTCCCCACTGCGACTGTTTTATTTACTCCGGAAGAAAACAGGGTGAAAACAAGCCCGATGAGCAAAAGACTTTCAAAACCTTTCATTTTTCTTCCCTTGGGGTAAGCGTCATATCTGTAAAAACTCATAAAAAAATCCGCCTTTGCTTTGTTGATATCAAAAGCATTGGCGGAAATTTTTGTTTTATTCAATCAGATTTTAATAAAATCGATTTTATTGCCGTTTTCCCTGATCACTTTCATCAAATCTTCGAAAGTGAGCCAGACGGTGGATGTGTTCTGGTTCGGGTGAACGCCGACGCACGGATAATCGGAAAATTCCTTATCAATGATAAATTCAACCGCGGCATTTTCGTCATTGATAACGCCGAGGGGAGAAACAGAACCTTTTGTAAGCCCGAGATATTTATCAAGCCTTTCTGCGGAACCGAAGCTTACGTGCTTTATGCCGAGTTCGTTCTGAATCGCTTCAAGGTTTGCGTGTTTATCGCCGAAAACGAAAACGAGAAAATGTCTTTTTCCTTTGTTATCGCGAAGAAAAAGGTTTTTGCCGACTACTCCCTTATTGAAAATGCCGAGGGAATCCATCTCTTCCATGGTATAAACCGAAGGGTGGTCAACTCTTTCATATTTTATGCCAAGCTTCGCGAATCTTTCATAAACAGCGGCGCTTTTGTCAATTTGAATCCCGAAGGAATACGGCCTTGAAAGAAAAACGGAACCGAATTTTCCGAAAAAAGCGTTTTTTGCATCAACAGCTTTTTGAACGGAATCGAATATTCCAAAAACGGCAGTACCGCTTCCGGTCATCATGGAACCCAATGCTCCAAGTTTGAGCATGGAATTTTTGATTTCGCCGATTATGGGGTTCTGAACCGTGTGCTCAAGCACGTTATAAAGGCTTTTTGCGAGCATCGAAAGATCGTTTTTATCGAGCGAACTCAAAACCACCTGCTTATCCGGGTGCTCAAGGGAGAAAAGCCCGTGCTCGTCATAATATTTATAGCTTTCCGGTGTGCTCATGCCGAAATCCGGCTTCACGATAACAAGCCAGCAGTCCGGCATAGGAGCAACGGAAGAAAGCTTTTCTCCGATTCCTTCAGCAAGGCTGGTGCCACCCATAAGGGAAAAAGGCACATCCGCACCGCATTTTGCGCCAATGGCGCAAAGCTCCTCTGCGGAAAAAGGCTCATCAAAAATCCTGTTAAGACCAAAGAGCACCGCGGCAGCATCTGCGCTTCCGCCGGCCATTCCGGCTTGCATGGGAATGCGCTTATCAATAAAAATATCCGCACCGGAATCAATCTTTGCTGCTTCAAAGAAAAGTTTTGCGGCTTTAAAAGCAATGTTATCCTCTCCGTCAAGAAGGCTGTTGCTGCAACGGACTTTGATGCTGTCGGATTTTTCGATTTTTACGTAATCGAAAATATCGACAGTCTGCATAACGGAAGAAATTTCGTGATATCCGTTCGGAAGTTTCCCGGTAATATCAAGAAAAAGGTTGATTTTTGCGGGAGCTTTAAGGCTTATGCTGTTCATTTTTCCATTTCCTCAAGAAATTCTTTGATTCTCTTGGTTGCTTCCATAAGGTGGTCGAGAGAATAGGAATAGGAAACACGGACGAAGCCTTCTCCGGAAGAACCGAATGCACCGCCGGGGACGACGGCAACTTTTTTGCTGTGAAGAAGCTTTTCACAGAATTCCTCGGAGGAAAGTCCGGTGGATTTTATGCAGGGGAAAACATAAAAAGCGCCTTCAGGGGTGAAGCAATCAAGCCCCATATCATTGAATGCCTTGACAAGATAGCGTCTTCTCATATCGTACTGGTTTTTCATTTCCTCAACCTCTTTGTCGCAGTCACGCATTGCAACTACCGCGGCATACTGGCTGGTGGTGGGGGAGCTCATGATAGCATACTGATGAATCTTGAGCATCTGGGAAATGATGGGAGAAGGACCTGCAACATATCCAAGTCTCCAGCCGGTCATAGCGTAAGCTTTTGAAAAACCATTAACGATAATGGTGCGTTCTTTCATTCCGTCAATTTCTGCAATGGAAACATGGCGCTCGCCGCCATAAGTTAGCTCCGCATAGATTTCATCGGAAAGAACCATGATATCAGTTCCGCGAAGAACTTCTGCAATTTCTTCAAGATGCTCTCTTCTCATAACAGCGCCGGTGGGGTTGTTGGGGAAGGGGAGAACCAGAAGTTTTGTTTTCGGGGTAATCGCCGCACGAAGTTCTTCCGCAGTAAGGCGGAAGTCGTTTTCGCGCTTGGTTTCAATGGTAACAACTTTTCCTCCCGCAAGTTTGCAGATGGGGTCATAGCAAACGAAGGAAGGAATGGGCAAAAGCATTTCATCACCGTTATCAATAATAGCACGGATGGTGAGGTCGATGGCTTCGGAACCGCCAACGGTGATAAAAATATCGCTTGCGTTATATTCAAGATTGAATCTGCGTTTGAGGTATTTGGAAGCTTCATCGCGAAGTTCCGCAAGACCGGCGTTGGCGGTGTACCAGGTGCGGCCTTTCTTTAAAGAATCAATACCTGCTTCGCGGATATGCCAGGGGGTTTTGAAATCCGGTTCACCGATGGTGAGCGCGATTACGTCCTTAACTTCTGCGGCAAGGTCAAAAAATTTTCTGATTCCCGAAGGCTTGAGGTCGGCAACCTTTTCGGAAAGAACTTTGCTGTAATCAATCAATATTAAGGTGTCTCCTCTCGTCTTTGATTTCATCTTCAAAGGTGAAGAAATGCTCTTTATAGCGTTTAAGAACAAAATTGGTTGCGGTGGAGGTTACGGAATCAAGGGTTGCAAGGCGTTTTGCAACGAACATGGAAATATCCTTGAAGCTGTGTCCGCGGACTATTACGGAAAGGTCATAGCTGGAACTGCTCATAAGCCAGACAGTCTGAACTTCGTCAAAACGCATGATTTCCGCAGCAATTTCGTCATAACCGTAATCGCGTTTGGGCTGAACTTTCAGTTCGATAACGGCGGTGCAATCGTTCGGGTCGATTTTTTCCCAGTTTATAAGGGCGTTATATCCGATAATGACGTTTTCTCTTTCATATTCCGCAATGGCTTCGGCAATTTCCTTTTCGGATTTTCCAAGGAGGGCGGAAAGTTGATCGCTTGTGAGCTTTGCGTTATGTTCAAGAAGTTTGAGAAGCTGATCCATAAGTTAATCTCCTTTATTCAATATTGATAAGAACGGGTTTGCGTTTTTCATAATAACAATAGGAAGAAAATCCCGCTTCGTAAACAAGGCTTATTCCTTCGCCAAGGTCGGAACCGATGCTTGCGCAGCTGTGGGAACCGGAACCGACGGTTATGAACTCTCCGCCAAGTTCCCGGAACATACGCAGATATCTTATGGGCGGAAGAATCATATTAAGGCTTCCGCGAAGAGCGGAAGTGTTGACTTCAAGCCCTTTTCCGTTTTCCGCAAGCTTTTTAAGGATAGTTTCGATGATATCGTCGCAATGGCGGATGGAAAAATATTTTGCGGCTTCGCTGTTTATATACCGCATGGGAAGGGTAAGCTGGCTGAGCACATCGAAGTTATCCCAATCCGTTGTTTCAAGCAGAAGTTTATAATAGGATTCGAGAAGTCTTTTTATCTCGTTTTCGGAAAGTTCCGTATAATTGATATCGCTGAGCTTTATTCCGTCGGGATATTTTTTTACGGAAGCAAGAATCACATCAAAGGGAAAACCATCAATGATTTTGTTTGCTTTTCCGATATTGTCCAAAGGCTGTCCGACTTCAAGTCCGTTTGATATAATAAGGGATTTTTCAAAGACCGAGCGGGCTTTATATACGCAGTAAATGGATTCGCGAACTCTTTCGGCAAACTGCATTTCATCAAAACGGTCGCAGTCACAGCAATCCGTAACGGCGAATCCGAAAAGCCCTCTGTGAACAGCCTGTTCGCAAAGGCTTATTACGGAATCAACTCCCCTTGGGGAACAGTCGCTGTGAACATGCCCGTCGAATCTTTTTTGGTAATACATAAAGCTTTCACCCCTTCTATAATATTTTATAATACCACATTAAAAAGGATTTGAAAAGATAAAAATTAATATAAAAAATCCCTGCCCGGTTGGGGCAGGGAAAATGTTATCTGAAATTCGGGTTTTTTATGCTGTAAACATAAAGTACTGAAAATTCACCTTCGCAGTTTTTTTCGGTGCCGGGTTCGGCGGATTCCTGCTTCATGCCAAGTTTTTTCATAATATGGACAGATTTTTCACCATCGATAGTTTCTGCAAAAACTTTTTTTGCGCGAAGGCAGCCAAAAGCATATTCAATAACCGCCCGGCAGCTTTCATAAGCAAAACCACGGTTCCAATAATTCCTGTTAAAAAACCATCCGATTTCATAGATATCTTTTTCATATTCGCTGAAAAGGATATATCCTATGAGTTTTTCGGTTTCTTTAAGAACTGCGCCGACGGCGCCTTTTCTTTTTATGCAGAAATCTTTAAGAAAATTTTCCGTTTTGATGAAATCATAAGCGGGTTCGCAATATTTCATGGTTTCATCATCGCCGAGTATTTCGAAAAGGTCGGCGGCGTCGTTTTCGACAAAATTTCTGATAACAAGTCTTTCGGTTTCGATAAGCATAATTACCTCATTTCAAAAGGCTTTTGCCCCTCCATTCTTTCGAATGGAGAATTCCGATTATATCACAAATGGTGGGCGCAACGTCGATTATATTGGCAGAGGCAAATTTTTCTTCATCGATTTCATGATCCGTTTTAATAAAAAGCGGAATGGTCATATCAATGGGGTCGGCGGTGCCGTGGGTATTATCATGCCCGCCGTGGTCCGCAAGCACTATTACGGAATAATCCTTTGGAATATTCGCCATGATTTTTTCGATAAGCCCGAAGGAATGGTTCGCGGCGGAATAATATTCTTCGGTTCCCCAACCAATTTCGTGACCGATGGTATCGGTGGTTTCAAGGTAGAGAAAGGCAAAATCCGGCTTTTGCTCATTGATGAATTTTTCGCAGTCCTCTTCAAGCATTTCCGTTACTGTTCTGCGAGGAAAATATTCTTCCGAAACAAATTTTCCATAGCAGAGGGAATAGGGCTTGTGCAGGTCTTTAAGTTCGCCCCAGCTATAGAAAAACGAGGTGGATTTTCCGTTATCCCGAAGCTGCTCAAAAAGCCCTTTTCTTTCCCCGGGAACATAAGTGTTCCCCAAAATTCCATGCTCATCCGGTGTTCTGCTTGTGAAAAGCGAAAAATGACAGGGCAAAGTCCAGGAAGGAAAAACCGTTTGAGCACAGGGGTTATATTTTGCGGTGCTCATAAGTTCCTTTGCAAAAGGATGACCGCATTTAGTGACAGCATCCGGGCGCATTCCGTCGCAAAGAATCATAAGTACCTTGTTTTGCACATATTTCACCTCGAATCAAACAGCATACTGGCTGTTATAAATTTCGTAATAAAAACCTTTTTTGGCAAGAAGCTCTTCGTGTTTTCCGGTTTCTACGATTTCTCCGTTGTTTATAACAAGAATAAGGTCGGAATCAACTATGGTGGAAAGGCGGTGGGCGATTATAAAGCAGGTTTTGCCTTCCATAAGTTTATCCATGGCCTTTTGGATAAGAATTTCCGTTCTTGTATCAACGTTGGAAGTTGCTTCATCAAGAATAAGCAGACGGTGGTTTGCAAGAAGCGCTCTCGCAATGGTAAGAAGCTGCTTCTGTCCGCCGGAAATATTGGTTGTATCGTCGCCGATAATCGTATCGTATCCGTTCGGAAGGGTGCGGATGAAATGGTCACAGTAAGCTTCGTCACATGCGGTTATAATTTCTTCGCGGGTCGCATCGGGTTTTCCGTAAGCAATATTATCCGCAACGGTGCCGCCGAAAAGCCATGTATCCTGAAGCACCATTCCAAAAAGTCCGCGGACTTCCTCCCGGGAAATTTCGCCGATATCATGCCCGTCAATGGTGATTTTTCCGCTTTGCGGGTCATAAAAGCGCATAAGAAGGTTTACTATGGTGGTTTTTCCGGCACCGGTTGGTCCGACTATCGCGACGTTCTGACCGTGCTTTATATCAAGGTTAAGGTCTTTGATAAGAGGTTTTGCTTCGTCATAGGAAAAATTGACGTTCTCAAATCTGACGTCGCCGAAGATTTCTCCGGTTCCGAAGCTTCCTTTATCCGGTTTCTCCTCATCAAGGTCAAGAAGGGCAAAAACGCGTTCGGAAGAGGTAATTGCTCTGTGAACGTCGCCGAGTCCTTCCGCAATCTGTTCAAGGGGTGCGGCAATTTGCTTTGCAAAAAGAACAATGGTGACTATTGTTCCGACAGAAACCCCTTCGCTGAGAATAAGCCAGCCGCCAAGGAGATTTATGGCGATGTATGCAAGCGCATTGGTGAAGGCGATGCAGGGACGCACCGCGGAAGAAATAAAAGTTGCCTTATATTCCGCATTCCGCTGGCGAAGGTTGATTTCTTCATGGCGGCGAAGGGTTTCGCTTTCCCAGTTATATGCCTTTGTTGTGGCATAGTTGGTGTAACATTCCTCGACGACAGAATTGAGTTTTCCGGATTCCGTGAACATTTCGTGAAAGTGTTTTTCGCTCATGGCGGAAATTTTCGATGAAAGGAAAACGGAAATCGGGGTTATGATAAGAACCGCAATGGAAAGCCGCCAATCCTCGAAGAACATCATAACGGTGATGACAAGAATCTGCAGAAAACCGGTGGAAAGGGTGCTTATCATGGTGTGGATAGAGGTTCCCATGTGGGAAACATCGTCCGTCATGCGGCGGAGTATCTCGCCGACGGGTGTACAGTCAACAAACTTTACAGGCAGGTGCTTGATTTTTTCGGAGATGCGGATCCTCATGGAGCAGGTGAAATAGCGGCTTACCACGTTGTTGAGAAGGTACATATTCGCAAGGTTCACAAGGCTGAGGAGAAGATAAACGATTCCAAGGGGAACAGCCCCCGCAAGAATCATTCCCGCGAAATTATCCGTAACAAGTTCGCCGGACCAGAAGTCATAAAGCAGCTGAACAAGTTCTCCGAGCATCTTAGGAGAAACGACGGTAAAGATTATTCCAAGCAGACAGAGCAGGCACGAAACAAGAAGCCAGCCCCAGATGGGTTTTGCTTCTTTAAAAATGCGCAGAAGCGCTTTTGAACGGCTTTGTTTCTTTTCGGCAATCATTTGGCACCTCCCGTCTGGGAAGCGTAAATTTCCCGATATATTCCGCATCTTTCAAGGAGTTCCGCATGTTTTCCGGAATCGACAAGTTTTCCGTTATCCATAACAAGGATGATATCGCTGTTCATGGCGGAAGTCACGCGCTGGGTGATGATTATCTGGGTTTTGCCTGCGGCTTTTTTTGAAAGTTTTGTGCGGAGTTTTGATTCTGTAAGAAAATCAAGGGCGGAAAAGCTGTCATCGAAAATATAAATCGGAGCGTTTTTGATAACAGCTCTTGCGATGGAAAGCCGCTGCTTCTGTCCGCCGGAAAGGTTCTTTCCGGATTGGTTAAGCTCGTGCTCAAAACCGTCATCAAGACCGTTTACAAAATCGGAAAATTCTGCGATTTCAGCCGCTTCCGCAATTTCATCATCGGCTGCGCCGGGTTTTCCCATAAGAATATTATCTTTTATGGTTCCGGAATAGATGGAGGAATTTTGGAGAACGCAGCTTATATTGCGGCGGACTGTTTTATGGCTGAGAGTTTCTGTGGTGCGTCCGTCATAAATAACTTTGCCTTCCGTTGGCATGCGGAAACAGAGCATCAGAGAAACAAGGGTGGATTTTCCGCTGCCGGTACCGCCGATGACAGAAACTTTCTGTCCCGGGGCAATATGGAACGAAATGTTGCTGACGGCAGGTTCGGAAGCACCGTCATATTTGAAGGTGACGTTATCGAAAACAACGTCGCCTGAAAATTCGAGAGGTTCTTCGGGGATCTGGTCATCAATACCTTTGGCGGAAATAACTTCGCCGATTCTTCCCGCAGCAACCTTTGCGTGGGGAATCATAACGATGACGAAAGCGGCATTCATAATGCTTGTCATAACAAGAGTAACATATTGTATGACGGCAAAAATATCGCCGGCAGAAACAGCGCTTGTTCCGTTTTCCATTCTAACGGCGCCGATATAGACTATGAGCACCACGGAAAAATTGAGCAGGAACAGCGCAAGGGGAGCGATAACACCCATGCTCACGTTGGATTTTATTATGTTCATTGCCATTTTCCAGGTGGCTTCGGAAATTCTTTCGTGCTCATGTTCTTCCTTATCAAAAGCGCGGATAACACGGATTCCGCGGAGACGTTCGCGCATGATGTCGTTTTGTTTGTCGATGAATTCATCGGCAATGCGCCAAAGAGGTTCGATTTTTCTTCCGATAAGAATAACAACGGCAAAAACTATCGGAACAAAAAGAAGAAGAATGAGGGAAAGAAGAGCATCTTTGCGGAAGGAGAGGAAGACTCCGCCGATAAAAAGCACCGGAATGGTGATGATGTTTCCGCAGAAGATTGAAGCTATCCAGCCCAGAGTTTCTGTATCGTGGGTGGAACGGGTTATAAGCGCGGCGGTGCCAAGCTCGTTCATTTCGCCGAAGGTCATGGTGCTTACCTTCCTGAAAACCATGCGGCGAAGGTCGCAGCAAAAGCCCGCAACTATTTCGGAAGTATATTTTCTTCCGAAGATAACCGTCACAAGTCCGATAAGCGCGACTATAAACATATAAAGGCAGTTCTTTTTGATATATTCCATATCCGAAAGATAAATGCCCTTATCAACTATGTCGCTCATTATGGTGGGGAGCATAAGATCGCAGACAGTGGCGGCGGTCATTAAAAGCAGTGCAACCAGAATACTGCTTTTATAAGGTAAAAGGTTTTCAAAAATCTTTTTCATCGGTACCTCACATAAAATAAAGATTTTTATAACGCGAAAAACCATTTTCAGTATATCACGCATAAATTTTCTTTTCAATAAACCGTTGATATAATTGACAATAAAAAAAGCCCTTCCGTTAGGGGAAGGGCAGATTTGTTTTGGTTATTCAGTTTCTATCGGCCAAAGGGCATGGGTGTGGTCCTTTGCATCCGCAAGGGCAAAGCTAAGATAATTTGCCCAGCCGCTGCCTTCGCAGTCTTTAAGGAATTCGTCCGCAAAGGAAAGGTCAAGTTCGGAAAAATCTCCGCCGAAATATGCAACATTAAGCTTTGCGCTGAAAACCGCATATTTTTCAAGAAGTTCCGGGTCGGAAACAAATTCAGAAAGTCCGCCGACGGCCTGGATATACGCGTTGTCATAGAAGAAGTTATATCCGTATTCCGAATAATCAAGAAGGTTTTCATCGGTGCTTCCGATGCTTTCGGCATATCCTTCTATATCGGCTGCTTTGGCTTCATATTCCCAGCCATCGTTTTTATAATTGATAACACCGTAGCGATGGGGATATACGCAGAAGCCTCCTGTTACAATGTCGGTAAGCTTTTCGCTCTGCACGATATGCTGGGTGTGAAGATGTCCGCAAAGATAAAGGCTTGCGCCGTATTCGGTGATAAGGTCTGCAACTTCATCTCCGTTTCCAAGCTTATAGCTGAAATCAAAACGGGGATTATGGGAAAGAAGGCTGTGGTGTCCGGCAACAATTGGGGAATCTCCGGCTTCTGCGCAGGCAGCAAGCTGTTCTTCAAGCCAGGCGAAGGTTTTGCTGTTTATTTTGCCAAGGGTAACACCATAGGTGATGTTGGTATCGAGCATAAAAATGCGTGCGCCTTTTCCGGTATCATAAACATAGGAAAGAGATTCCGGATCATAGGAAACGGCGCCGGTATATCCGAAATCAGCCGCTGTCAAGTAAGGACTAAATATTTTTGAAATTTGTTTACAATTTCGGGGGGTTAAGAAGCTGCATCCACCGTTTCAAGGCAGGTCAGCAGCTTCTCCAACTCGTTACGCAGTGCAAGCTCGATTTCGATACCGCCGTCCTTGTAAACCGTAACACGCTTCACAACATCGTTTGCAATATCCGAAGTTAGCGTTTCAAGCTCGGTGTATTCCTTGTATTTTTCAATAAAGGCTCCACCTTGCTCGGCGGTGGTCTGCGCGGTTTTTTCAAGGCGTTCCATTTTCTCGGAAAGCTCTTGCATCTGTGCTTGGTTGCTCGCCTTATGGTATAAGTACGTCTCCTTGTCGATAGTACCGTCAATCAGTTTTTCGTATAAATCTTGGAGGAATTTTTCAAACTGATTTTTTCTGCTCTGCAGTACGGCAAGCTCACGACGGGATTGCTTTTTCTCTGCTTGGATACGCTCTTTTTGTAGGAGCAGAAGGTGTTCCAAGCTGATCGCATAGGCGGCATAGGTGCGAATCAAAGTAACGACCATTTCGTGAATATCCGCTTGCAGAATACCCTCGGAGGTGCAATCAAAATCCGTTTCAAGATGTGAAGTGCGGCAATGGTATTTTGCGTTTTTCGTATTGGAGAGCACCATAGCGAACCCACAGGTTCCGCAGATCACTTTACGGCGAAGCGGATTTCTTTCGGATGCACTCGGAATATATTCCTTGTACTCTTTCATTCGGCTTGCCACTTTCTGAAAAACTTCCTTTGAGACAATGCCCTCGTGGGTCTCGTCAACTACAATCCAATCCGTCTTGCTTCGTTTTACGGTGTGCCAGTTGCCCACCATATCACGCTCACGCTTACCATAGACACATTTGCCGATGTAGCGTTCATCACGAAGGATTTTGAAAATCATGGTCTGTGTCCAGAAGTTTTCCTCGTGGATGCTCGGCCAACGGTCACGGGAACAACCCGCAGCCCGCTTGTACAGCATCGGTGTCGGTACACCCTCACGGTTGAGCATGGCGGCGATCTCCGTAGGTCTTACTCCGTCAATCGTCAATGTGAAAATCTTCCTAACAACGTCTGCCGCTTCTTTATCAATAAGGAGGCGGTTTTTATCTTCGGGGTCTTTCACATACCCATACGGAGCAAAGGGGCTGAGAAACAAGCCTTTTTCAGCTCGCATACGCTTGGCGTTTTTGACCTTACCCGAAAGCTCTCGGCTGTAGAGATCATAGATCAGCGTTTTGAAAGAGGTATCAAGGCTGTCAATGTCCTGCGGTCTGGAACTGTCGAAACCGTCGTTGACGGCGATGAAACGGACACCGAGGAACGGAAATACACGGCTGATGTAGTTGCCGACCACGAGATAATCACGCCCGAAACGGGAAAGGTCTTTGACTACGA
>JAFXGY010000053.1 GCA_017536625.1 Oscillospiraceae bacterium
CCTCCGTCTTTTCGGTGATAAATCACCGAAAAGCCACCTCCCTTTAGGCAAGGGAGGCTAAGCCCTCCGGGTTACTTTTTTACGGCGGGAGCAAGCCCCCGCCCTACATTACGGAACGGTCAAGACCGTTCCCTACGGTGTGGTAATCAGCTCCCTCTGATGAGGGAGCTGTCAGCACAGCTGACTGAGGGAGAGAAATCTCTGATACATTTTGATTTGCCCTCTGGGAATCCTTTTTACGGGCGGATGATATCCGCCCCTATGGTTGGCAAGGAAGCAAAGCCCTCCGGGAAACTTTTTTACGGCGGGAGCAAGCCCCCGCCCTACATTGCAAAACGGTCAGGACCGTTCCATGCGGTTGGCAAAGGGATACTATTTGCTATTTGTATTTTATATTATATTATTATAGCATAAGGGAAAAATATATGCTATAATTATTCTGTTATAATAGTGCAATATTCCATTATTTCATATTTTTCGGAGGAAGCAGATGAAAATTCTTGCAGTAGATTCCAACAGCATTATGAACCGGGCTTTTTACGGCATAAAGGTGCTTACCACAAAAGATGGTTTTTTCACCAACGCGGTTTATGGTTTTCTTTCAATTCTTCTTACCGCCATTGCGGAAACGAAGCCGGACGCGCTTGTTTTTGCATTCGACGTTCATGCCCCGACTTTCCGGCATAAATTTTATGAAGAATATAAGGCAGGCCGCCATGCAACGCCTCAGGAACTTATTGACCAGTTCCCGGTTATGAAAGAACTTCTGGGATATCTGGGATATCCGGTAATCGCCATTGAAGGCTGGGAAGCGGACGATATTCTTGGAACCGTTTCGCGCATCTGCGAAGAACAGGGCGCCGAATGCATAATTTCCACCGGGGACAGGGACAGTCTTCAGCTCATCGGCGAGCACACAAAGGTGCGCCTTTCCACCACCAAAATGGGTGCTCCGGTTTCCACCCTGATGGACGTTCCGGCTGTGCACGAAAAATACGGCGTTGAACCACTTGAACTTATTGAAGTGAAGGCGCTTATGGGGGATTCCAGCGATAATATCCCCGGGGTTCCGGGCATTGGGGAAAAAAACGCCCTTGACCTTATCCAGAGATATCACAGCATTGAATATATCTATGAGCATTTTGACGAACTGGTGCTCAAACCCGCCCAGAGAAAGAAACTTGAGGAAGGGAAGGAGCTTGCCTTCCTCAGCAGAAGGCTTGGGGAAATTAACCGTCACGCCCCCATTTCAGAAAATCTTTCGGACTATCTTCCGAAGGAAAGGGACGAAGCTTCCGCCGCCGCCCTTTTGAGCAGGCTTGAAATGTATAAAATGATAGAACGCCTTGGGCTTGACCCTTCAAAAATTCCCGAAGCGGAAGAAACGAGCACCGAACCCCGGAAAAAACTTGAAGTTATTTTGGGCGATGTTTCGGATTTTAAAAATTATAAAGATTCTGAGCCGATGGATATACTTTTTGAAAGCGAAGGTGACGACCTTACCTCCATTTGCCTTATTAACGGGGGAATTGCGGTGCTCATTGAAAACGACGGATTCTTTTTTGATGCGGCGCTGGCAAATTTTCTGTGCTCGGATATTAAAAAACGCACCGACGACCTTAAATTCCTTTCCCGCTGGGCAGAAAACCACCAAAGCGAAGTTAAAAACTGCGTGATGGATTCTTCCCTTGCGGGATATATACTCAATGTTTCCGGCGATGATTATTCCGTCGGAAGGCTTGCTTCGCTCTATCATGCTCAAAGCGATGTTTTAAGCGGAAACACCGACGAAATCCGTGCTCATTCCGAACTTTTGGAAAAAGCGGCGGTTTTTCCCGACCTTTGCGAAAAGCTCCGGAGCGAACTTGAAAAGCTTGGGGAAGAAAAAATCCTTGATGAAATCGAACTTCCGCTGGCGAAGATACTCGCTTCCATGGAACTTAGGGGCTTCAAAATCGACCCGGAAGGCATCAGAGCTTTTGGCGACGAACTTTTGAGCACCATTAAGGAAACGGAGCAGAGGATTTATGAACTTTGCGGCGAGGAATTCAATATTCTTTCGCCGAAGCAGCTTGGAACCGTTCTTTTTGAGCATCTGGGACTTCCCGCAAAGAAGAAAACCAAAAGCGGATATTCCACCAATGCGGACGTCCTTGAGGATTTGCGGAAATATCACCCCGCCATTGACGAAATTCTTGAATACCGCAAGCTGACAAAACTTAATTCCACCTATGTTGAAGGGCTCCTTAATGCCCTTGCGCCGGACGGCAGAATCCACACCCGTTTTAACCAGAAGGAAACCCGCACCGGGCGCATAAGTTCCCTTGAACCGAACCTTCAGAATATTCCGATACGCACGGAACTTGGTGCAAGAATGAGGGGATTTTTCATCGCGAAGGAAGGTTACACCCTTATCGACGCGGACTATTCCCAGATCGAACTTCGGGTTCTTGCCCATCTTTCCGGTGACGAAAACATGATTTCCGCATTCACCGGCGGCACCGATATCCACACCCAGACCGCGGCGCAGGTTTTCGGCGTTCCGGAAGATTACGTCACTTCTTCAATGCGCAGCAGCGCAAAGGCAGTAAACTTCGGAATAGTTTACGGAATCGGCGCATGGAGCCTTGGGGAAAACATTGGGGTAACAACAAAGGAAGCACAGCAATATATCGACAGCTATCTTTCCCATTACAGCGGAGTTGACCGCTTTATGAAGGAAAGCATTGAAACCGCGAAAAAATGCGGATTCGCTGTTACTTCTTACGGCAGGCGAAGATATCTTCCGGAACTTTCTTCCAGCAACTTCAATCTTCGCGCCTTTGGCGAAAGGGTTGCCCGCAATATGCCAATTCAGGGCACCGCGGCGGATATCATCAAGCTTGCCATGGTAAAGGTGGAAAACCGCCTTGCGGCAGAAGGGCTTGACGCAAAGCTTATTATGCAGGTGCACGACGAACTTATTATTGAAGCGAAGGAAGACTGTGCCGAAAAGGCCGCGGAAATCCTTAAATTTGAGATGGAAAACGCCGCGAAACTTTCGGTTCCCATGGAAGTTGACGTTGGAATCGGAAAAACCTGGCTTCTGGCGCACTGAATCGAAAACCTCCCTTGTCAAAGGAGACTCCCCTATTAGGGGAGATGTCATCGCAGATGACAGAGGGGTCTGCCGTCTGCGGCGAGCAAGGGGGACCATCGAAGATGGTGGAGGGATTCAATAAAGTTGAAAGTTATTTTGATGCGGGAACTTGGCTCCCCTAACAGGGGAGCTGGCATTTGCGTAAGCAAATGACTGAGGGGTTTAATAAGCTCCCTCTGATGAGGGAGCTGTCAGCGCAGCTGACTGAGGGA
>JAFXGY010000054.1 GCA_017536625.1 Oscillospiraceae bacterium
GTTTATTCCCCCTGGATAGGGGGAATCGCTCGCGGGAGCGAGCGGTTAGGGGTTGAAAGGCGTTTCTTTGACGGTTGTACCGCCGTTTCTTTGCGCCAGTCAAAGAAATGGGGGTACATTTCATAATAATCAGAAGTAATGAAGCGCTTATCAGAATGATACATGGTTACAATCCCCCAGTCATTTTCTGACGAAAATGCCAGCTTAGAAACCCTTTTGTCGTCTTCGACGACATTTCCCCTGGTAGGGGAATCCTCTTTACACAAGGGGGCCTAACCCTCCGGGAAAGCGAGATTTCGGCGGGAGCAAGCCCCCGCCCTACAGTAAAAAGGGAAGGCTTTCTTTGCGTGCGGATGATATCCGCCCCTTTGATAAAACAGCGGACCAAAGAAAAAAGCACCCTTCGGGGTGCTTTTGGTTTTTCAAAGGATTTTTTCTCCGGCGATGGCGGGAACAGCCCCTTCTTCAATGGGGCAGACATAGCCGCTTTTTGCCTTTTCAGAAAATTCCGCCTTTGCCGCAGAAAGAAGTTCTTCGTCCTCGAAAAGGTCAAGGGCGGTTGCGGCAATTACCTTTGCCGCAAGGTTCATTCCCTTTTTTGCAATGGTGGATTTTCCCATAGAAACCACCTGCCAGCTGTGTCCGGGAATTCCGCTGGACCATGTGGCGGTGTTTATCTGAACAGTGGGGGTCTGCCAACTTACGTCGCCCACATCGGTGGAACCGGGAAGAGTGACTTCGCTGTGATAAAGGGGCATAAGAAAATCATTCTGCGCCTTTTTGCCGCCGTTTGTTTTTTCGTCAACAAATTTTGCGATTTCTGGGCTGAAATTTGAAGCAAAACCCGGAAGTCCATCGGTAATATAGGTCTTTTTAAGTTCTTCTGCAAAGGCAAGCTCCTCTTCCGAATATTCCGGAAGCTCAATTTCCTCAAAGTTTTTATACATGGCTTTTTCAAGCACTTCGTTCGGAACAACGTCGGCAGTTCCGTCGATAAAGCGGCGTTTGAGGGTAGTTCCGGTCATAAGTGCGGCACCCTTCGCAATATCCTCGACCCTTTCCACAAGGGCCTTTGCCTTTGTTACCGTATCGGAACGCATCATATAAAGCACCTGCGCCGTGGGCTGAACAACATTGGGGGAAATTCCGCCAGCATCGGTGATGGAATAATGGATTCTGTCGCTCGACGGAATATGTTCCCGCAAAAACTGAACGCCGATGTTCATAAGTTCCACCGCATCAAGAGCGCTTCTTCCAAGATGGGGACAGCCCGCCGCATGGGCTGCGACGCCTTCGAATTTATATTCCACCTGAATTGAAGAAAGATAGGAGCCGGAAGTCACCTGGTTGGAATCGTCCGGGTGCCATGTAAGTGCAGCATCAAGGCCATAAAAAATCCCTTTCTGCGCCATAAATGCCTTTCCGGCGCCGCCTTCTTCACCCGGGCAGCCATAAAAAATAACCGTTCCGCTGCCCTCTCCCTTTTCTTCAAGATACTTTTTTACAGCATAAGCTGCAGAAAGAGAACCCGCTCCCAGAAGATTGTGTCCGCAGCCGTGACCGTTCCCGCCAAAAACAAGCTCGTCGTGCTCCGTCATGCCCGCTTTTTGGGAAAGTCCTGAAAGCGCATCAAATTCCCCGAGGATTCCTATAATTGGTTTTCCGCTTCCGAAGGTTCCTGAAAAGGCCGTTTCCACCCCCGCAAGTCCTGTTTCGACCTTAAAACCCAGCTTTTCGAGGAGGTTTTTATAAATTTCCGCGGATTTGTGCTCTTTAAGGGAAATTTCGGCACATTCCCAGATGGAATCCGCCAGTTCCTCAAAAATCCCTTTATTTTCGTCAATATATGCGTAAAGTTCCTTTTTGTTCATGGTGAAAGCTCCTTTATAAAAAAAGCCCCCTTGTTAAAGGGGGCTGGCATTTCCGCAAGGAAATGACTGGGGGATTCCTTTTTTCGAATCCCGGGTGGTCATTTGTTTACGGAACGGTCAAGACCGTTCCCTACGGTTTTGTTTTTATTTTATTGAATCCCTCCGACATTTTGGCAAAGCCAAAATGCCACCTCCCTTTGACAAGGGAGGTTTATTAGTAAAGAACTTTGCTCAAAAAGTCCTTGGTTCTGGGGTTCTGGGGATTGTTGAAAACCTCATCCGGGGTGCCTTCTTCAGCAATGATTCCCCCATCCATAAAAACAACTCTGTCGCTGACTTCCTTCGCAAAGCCCATTTCGTGGGTGACTATTACGGAAGTCATGCCGCCTTTTACAAGGTCTTTGATAACTTCAAGAACCTCGCCGACCATTTCCGGGTCAAGGGCGGAAGTGGGTTCATCAAAAAGCATTACGTCCGGTTCCATCGCAAGTGCGCGCACAATCGCAAGACGCTGCTTCTGTCCGCCGGAAAGACTTGTTGCGCTTTCGTTTGCTTTTTCCGCAAGTCCAACACGGTTAAGAAGTTCCATCGCCTGTTCGGCGGCTTCGTTCTTTGCAATTTTTTTGACCACGGTGGGGGCAAGAGTTACGTTTTCCAGAACGGAAAGATGGGGAAAAACGTTGAAATGCTGGAATACCATGCCCATTTTCTGGCGGTGAAGGTCGATATCCACTTTTTCGCTGGTAATATCCACACCCTCGAAGAAAATCTGTCCGGAATCCGGGGTTTCAAGCATATTAAGGCAGCGGAGGAAAGTGGATTTTCCGCCGCCGGAAGGTCCGATTATCGAAACAACCTCCTGGGGGGCAATGTGTTCGTTTATGCCTTTAAGAACCTGAAGCTCTCCGAAGCTTTTATAAAGATCAACTGTTTTAATCATTTGCTGTTGAGCCTCCTTTCATAGGCAAGAACGATTTTGCTGAGGGTGAAGGTAAGCGCAAGATAAATTGCGCCGACGATGATGAGGATTTCGAGGGCGAGATATTCCACTCCGTTTACCTTGAGGTAGGAAGTCATAAGTTCGCCGACGAAGAAGGTGGAAGCCATGGAAGTTTCCTTCACTATGGCGATGAATTCATTACCGATGGCGGGAAGAATATTTTTGATTGCCTGGGGCATGATTACTTTCAGCATGGTCTGGGATTTGTTCATGCCGAGGGAACGTGCGGCTTCGCTTTGGCCTTTATCGACTGCCTGGATTCCGCTTCTGAAAAGTTCGGAAACGTATGCGGCGCTGTTGCAGGCAAGAGCAAGAGAAACCCAGAAGAAATAATCCGCTTCTATCGGAATAACCTTCGGAAGTCCGAAAACGAAGAGATAGAGCTGAAGCAAAAGGGGCGTTCCGCGGATTACTTCGGTATATACGGAACAAAGCCAGCTTACGGGATTGAAATTCGCAAGCCAATGGATAAAGCCTTTTTTCTTTTTGTTCTTATTGATTTTTTTAAAAGGTCTTATATCCGACATTCTTCCGAAGGCGATGAACGCACCGAAAAGAACACCGAAGAAAACCGCTATTGCCGAAAGGATGAGGGTATAGCGCAATCCTTCAAGCAGGAAAACGTGCCAATATTGCTTTATAAGCATTATGATATTTTCAATCATCTGAAAATCTACCTCCGTCGGGGATTTAATAAGGCGTAAAAGCAGGGCGGGAAGTTTTTTCCTGCCCTGCTTTTTTAATTATCGGTTCAAAGAATTATTCGTCGCCGGTTGCAACGTTGCCTTCGTCGTCATAAGTAACGTCTGCTGCGTTTTCGTCTTCGGCAAGTTCAAGGGCTTCTTCATACCATACATCATAATAACCTGCTTCGTAAGCTTTTGCAAGGATTTCGTTTACCTGGGCGGTAAGTTCATCGTCTTCTTTATTGAGGAGAATTACGTTTGCGGTATATTTGGGGTCAACTTCGAAGATGAAGCCGGAAAGTGCAACGTCATCTGCGTTGTTGGAAATAAGAACTTCCGCATTGCCGGTTGCAACTGCAAGGGCGTCAATATCTCCGGCTTTGAGCATAAGAAGCGCGGTGGTAAGATCAACAATTTCAACGATTTCGCAATCTTCAGGAAGCTGGGATTTGCAAAGATCAAGCTGGAGGGAAGCTGCCTGGGCACCGACTTTAAGTCCGGCGTAATCTTCCGCTGCGGCAAGTTTTCCTTCGTTTGCTTTGGAGGTGATGATTACCTGTTCGGTTTCGTTATCACCGGCGTAATAATAATCGGAAAGGTTATAGTTTTCTGCACGGTCTTCGGTCCAGCTGAAGCCGGAAATTGCCATATCGACGGATTTGGTTTCAACCGCAACCTGGCAGGCGGTGAAGCTCATGGGTTCAATTTTGAGTTTCATGCCCATTTCATCGGCGATGAAGTTTGCGAGCATAACGTCGAAGCCTACATACTGATCCTGGCCGGATTTGGTGATATCAACAAATTCCATGGGAGCGAAGTCCGGGGAAAGTGCAACGGTAAGGGTGTTTTCTTCAGAAGAGCAGCCTGCGAAAGCGAAAATCATGCAAGCGATAAGGAGAATGGATACGATCTTTTTCATTTTAATTACCTCACTAATTTAAATATAAATTTTGAAGTCATTGATCATTGGCTATGTCCGTATTATACACGCATAATTATTCATTGTCAACCGCTTTTTATGAATATTTATTCGTTTCTACTTATTGACCGTATTTATCAACACTCCGCCGGGTGTTTTGTGCAATATTTACATAAAAATAGGGGTATTCCGCAAAAATTCACCTTCTTTGCGGGTAAAAACCATTTTTGAATATGCAAATAAAAATGTATAAATACACATATTTTAACAAAAAAATCCCCCCTTACTCAAAAAAAGAACGCCTCCCCTTGGGAAGCGTTCCTTTTTATATGAATAATTATATAAGGCAATTACTGTTTTCTTTCGTTCATGCGGAAAGAAAGGGTGAGAAGGCTGTCGCTGAGGTGTACGTTGTGAACTTCGATTTTGTCGTTGGAACGAAGATCCACCGGTGCAAAGTTCCAGACGCCTTTTACTCCGCCGCGGATGGATTTTTCAAGGATATCTTCCGCAACGTTTGCGGGGGTGGTGATTACCACAATATCGACTCTGTTTGCGGCAAGGTAATCTTCAAGGGAAGATGCATTGAGAATCGGGATTCCGCAAACCTGCATTCCGTCATAGCGAAGGTCGTTATCAAAAACCGCGTCAATGAAAAAACCTTCGTTATTGAAATCCTTGAAGCTGATGATTGCTCTGCCAAGGTTTCCGGCGCCGATTACGACCATGTGGTGTTCTTCTTTTATTCCAAGAAGACCGGAAAGCCAATCCTTAAGGGTGTCCGGGTGATAATTTTCAACTCCGCCGCAGGTAAAAAAGTCCTGGCGCACCTGTGCGCTTGTATTGCCGACTCTTTTTGCGAGTTCGCCGGAAGTTACGCTTGTTTTTCCTTCCGCAAGCATAATGCAGACGTGGCGGTAATATGCGGGAAGACGTCTTGCCAATGCGTCGGAAAGCTGTTTCTTTTCGGGAATGTTAGTTGCCATGATGTTCCTCCGGGGCAGGATTTTGCCCTACTGAAATAGTACATAATTATATGGATATATTATATAATCAATTTTTCGCTTTTGCAATAACCAAAATGTCAAAAATGTATCATTTTTTACATTTTTAAGAAGAAAATCTATGCTTTTTCACAGTAAAAACAGCCTTTTTGTAGCTATGTTGAAAACATAAACAATTTTTGTATCACAGCCGAAAACGCCTTTTGATTTTTGCCATTTATAAAATAACAGCCCTTTTGAAAAGTTTTTGTCAGATCAGCTTTTCGATTTCCGATTCGCCGAAAACTTCAAAGCCGTTTTTCAAAAGAAGTTCCGCCGTTTTTCCAAAGCCTTCGGTAAGCCCGCCGTCAAATTTTCCGTTATGGATTATTCTGCTTCCGCAGGAAGGACTTTTTTCTTTAAGCAATGCTTTTTTGCAGCCGAATATTCTTCCGAGCCGAAGAACTTCTTCCGCGCCTTTCATATATTCAGCGGTAACGTCCTTGCCTTCTTTGGTAAGCACCTTTTCGCCGGAAATTTCCGCAGGCACCCTTGGGGTGGGAAGTCCGCCGAAAATTTCTGCGCAGACCGGAATGAGTTCATATTTTTCCATGAGTTTTTCAATTTCGGGGAAAGGTTTGCTTTTTCCGTCGTAACGGCACGAAACCCCAAGAAGGCAGGCGCTTATAAGCAATTTTTCCATGGTTTTTCTCCTTTTGAGCACTGAATTTTTCTTTTTGAGCACGCCGTGCTCAAATCTTTCTTGATTTATAATATATTAAAATCCTCAAATCCGCAAGGGAGTCGTTCTTTCTCTGCGGTTAAGTTCTTGGCTCCCCTAACAGGGGAGCTGTCTGCAAAGCAGACTGAGGGGTTTAAAAATATAAAACCCTTCCGTCTTTTGCCCTGCGGGCAAAATCCACCTCCCCTGATAGGGGAGGTAAGATTCGGAACGGTCAAGACCGTTCCCTACAGTGAAATGGCTGTGTAACAAAAACGGTCGGGCGGCAGAGGAAAAATGAAAATCCGTTGTCGGCCTGAACGACGACGGTTGAGATTCGGAATCGCCGTTCTTTCGGTGGAGAGTTTATTCCCCCTGGATAGGGGGAATCGCTCGCGGGAGCGA
>JAFXGY010000055.1 GCA_017536625.1 Oscillospiraceae bacterium
ATTGTTTATCCTATTAAGCCTCCCTTGTGTAAAGGGAGGTGGCACGGCAAAGCCGTGACGGAGGGATTGTCTATACATCATGATTTGATAGGATTACAATCCCCCAGTCATCTTCGATGACAGCCCCCTTTGCACAAGGGGACCTTATGACATAAACAATAATTTGTTTGCTTATTTCCGCAGAAAGTAGTAATATATAATTGAATCCAAAACTAAAAGGAGCAAAGCGCATGGAAAAGGCAAAAGTTTATTTCACCCGTGATATAAGTTCCGAAGGACTTATGAAGATATACGAGGCTCTTTCTCCGGAACTTCCGGGAAAAGTTGCGGTAAAGGTCCATTCCGGCGAAACCGGAAACCAGAACTTTCTGCGTCCGGATTTCTGGAAGGCACTTATAGATAAAGTCGGCGGTACAGTTACCGAATGCAACACTGCTTACGAAGGTACCCGCAACACCACCGAAAAACACCTTAAGACCATTGAAGAGCACGGCTGGAACAAATATTTTCCTGTGGATCTTCTTGATGCGGAAGGCCCGGATATGGAGCTTGAAATTCCGGAAGGAAACTGCATAAAGAAAAACTTTGTCGGCAAGAACCTTGCGAATTATGATTCCCTTTTGGTTCTTTCCCATTTCAAAGGTCATCCCGCAGGCGGTTATGGCGGCGCAATCAAACAGCTTTCAATCGGAATTGCCTCCTCTTTCGGTAAAGCATATATCCATGGTGCAGGTGAACCCGAAAAAATCTGGACTTCGGAGCATAACTCTTTCCTCGAATCCATGGCAGATGCGGCGGAAAGTGTCGTCAGATATTTCGGCGGAAAGGCCGCTTATATCAACGTAATGAAGAATATGTCCGTTGACTGCGACTGTTGCGCTGTTGCGGAAGACCCCTGCATGAAGGATATAGGAATACTCTGCTCTCTCGACCCCATCGCCATCGACCAGGCCTGCATTGACCTTGTCTATGCTTCCGATGACCCGGGCAGAGATCATCTTATTGAACGCATCGAAAGCAGAAACGGCATTCATACCATCGAAGCTGCCGCAAAGCTCGGCTTCGGAACAAGAGAATACGAACTCATCGAAATTTAAGTCCGACAGCGGATTTGGACAATAAAAAAGCACGGCTTTTGCCGTGCTTTTTGTTTTTATCAGATGTATCTTGTTTTGCTTGCGATAATTCTGTCGTCCACAGTTATATAGCTTTGTGCGGTTTTTGAATCAAATCCTGCTGCGAATTTATGGCCGGATACATTAGCAGAAAGCTCATGAGAAGTTTCAAAGAATTTTTTATATTCACCGTAAACGTATCCGTCTATTATAAATTCATTTCCATGCAGGCCTGCCCGATAAATTATTTTGTGGCTATCAGCTTCGGATTCGATTAAAATTCTTTTGCGGACAGTCATATCGGCCGGTCTTATCGGAGTACTTTCGGAAAGTGAAAAATCGGGTTCGGGAATTTTTACCTCTGCAAAATTTGCATATCCGGGGAATGCTTCCAATCCGGGGATTTCTTCGCCATTATGTAATTTGCGATAATTTTTACATGCCAAAGCTATAAATCTTTTTCTGTTGGTAACTGCAGTATAGCGTATTTCGATGAACCTACCGAAAGAAAAAGAGAATATATGTCCGATTTTGTATCCATACGCGTATCCGCAAGAAGTTATATCTTTATAGTAATAGTTCTTTTTAAAGAAAAATGTAGTCTTTATGAAATAATCTTCATAAAAAATTGTGTTGAACATTATCGGGAAAAGATTTGAAGGAATGATTATTAAAATTCCCAAACAAATTAAGAGAGGAGAAACTGGTTTTTCAACAGCAACTATCAAAACAGAAGTCAAAGAACAAAGGAAACAAAATAAAAAAATATCATAACGGAACATGATATTTTTGTTCCTCATGTGATAAACAACAAAGCTGATTCCGGAAATTATGGTGATAATCTCAATCACATAGAAAAGCAGGTTTACAATTTGGTATTTCAAAACAACGCCTCCTCCCCATACAAAAAAATGGCGGGGAAGCCCCCGCCATATTGATAAATTCGGATTATTCCTCAACAACCTCTGCTTCGGGAGCGTTTTTGCGGACGGATTCAATTCCGTTTTCGCAGGAAGCTTTTGCTTTATAGCCTTCGGAAGAAAGGATGATTTCACCGTTGCGTGCTTTAAGGCGGAAGCGGAATTCGCCGGCTTTATCGGTGTAAATCTCGAATTTGGGGTTTACTGCCGCAACAACGGGGTCTGCGGTCTGGTCTTCAAGATTTGCGATTTCGGCATTTTTTCTTACTGATTCGATGCCTTTAAGGCAGGCTTCTTTTCCGGAATAAACTTCGGAAACACCGATGATCTGGCCATTGGTGGCAAGAAGGTTGAATTTAACGCCGGTGGCGGTTTCTTTAACTGCAAATTTTCCCATAATGATATTCTCCTTTCGGTTTTGAAAACAAAGGTTTTTCTTTAGCTTTATATTAACACCGTTCACAGAAAATTTCAACACAAAAACAAAATGAGCACGGAAGAAATTTTCCGTGCTCAAAATTTTTATTCAATGGTTTTTGCGGCTTCTTCAAGATATTTTCTGATTTCGATATGCTGGGGGCAGGCTTTTTCGCATTTTCCGCATTTGATGCAGTTGGAAGCGGCTCTTTCGCCATAATTGGGAATCCAGGTGTGTTCCTTATCAAAACGGCGGATTTCATTGAGTACGCCCATGATGGAAGGAATTGCGATGTTTTTGGGGCAGACTTCGGTGCAGTATTTGCAGGAAGTGCAGGGGATGGTATCGACCGCGTTTACGATTTCCACAACTTTTTCAAGAAGCGCAAAATCTTCTTCGCCGAGGGGGCGGAAATCCTTCATGAAAGCAATGTTTTCTTCAAGCTGTTCGATGGTGCTCATGCCGGAAAGTACCATGAAGATTCCATCGAAGGAAGCGGCATAGCGCACCGCATATTCTGCGCAGCTTTTGCCCGTTGCGGTAAGAAGTTTTTCCGCTTCTTCCGGAAGAGCAACAAGGCTTCCGCCGCGGACCGGTTCCATTACGATAACGGGTTTACCGAATTTGCGGCAGACTTCAAGGCATTTTCCTGCCTGGACATCATCGTCGTTATAATCGACATAGTTAAACTGAAGCTGGACAAATTCGACCATGGGTTTTTCGGTAAGAATTTTTTCAAGGTATTCGGCGCTGTCATGGAAGGAAATTCCGAGATGTCTGATTTTGCCTTCATTTTTAAGTTCTTCACCGATTTCATAAGCGCGGCATTCGCAATATTTGGGATAGTTGTTTCTGCCCTGGGCATGCATAAGAAAATAATCGAAGTATTCCACTCCGCAGGCTTCAAGTTCCGCTTCGAAAAGAGGACGGATTTCTTCTTCGGTTTTGAAGAAGCTGCCGCTGAGCTTATCCGCAAGAACATAGCTTTCTCTCGGATAGCGTTTTACAAGCGCTTCACGAATCGCGGTTTCGCTTTTGCCGTTTATATAAGGGTGAGCGGTATCGAAATAAGTAAAGCCTTCTTCCATAAAACGGTCTGTCATTTTTTTGAACTGTTCAAGGTCAACTTCGTTTTCAATCATGGGAAGGCGCATGCAGCCAAAGCCGAAATTTTTCATTTGAGATTCTCCGTTTCAGTTATAAATTTATAAAGATAATATATAACTTTTTTAAACGAAGGTCAAGCCCAATGAAAACAGAATGATTTGGACAAAAACGCACCAACAAGAACGGTTGTTCGATTTTTTTAAGAAAAACTATTGATTTTTAAAAATCAGGTGATATAATATAGTCACAAACGAAGAACAGATGTTCGATTTTATCGAACACCCCCATAGATACATCAGGAAAGGACGTAGTAAAATGGAAAGAACATATGTTTTGAATATGATTTTTAAAATTATGGCAGCCGCCGGAATCATTGCAGTTCTCGGAATTGCGGGTGCAAGCGATATCGGAACTTTCAGCAACGGAGAAATTTTTGTTTACGGCGGAATTTCCTTCATTATGGCAGGAATCGGCATCTGGGGCGCAATGAACTGCACCAGAGCTATCGAAGCAATGAAACGCCGTGAAAGAAGAGAAAGAGCACGCCGCATTTCCGTTGCGTATTCCGCAAAGGCGGCATAAAAATTTGTTATCCCCAAAATTTCCTCATACACCAAACCGAAAACCCGGGCAGAGATTTCCTCTGCCCGGGTTTTCATTTACGTGATAAATTATTGTTTATATCATTAAGCCCCCTTGTTAAAGGGGGCTGGATTTTTTAACCGCTTGCGGTTAAAAAAGACTGGGGGATTCTTTCTTTAATTATATGTGTTTTTTATAATGAATCCCTCCACCATCGCCAAAATGGCGATGGTCCCCCTCCC
>JAFXGY010000056.1 GCA_017536625.1 Oscillospiraceae bacterium
GCCAGCGTTCGTCCTGAGCCAGGATCAAACTCTTTGATAATGTTTATATATCTAGCGTCCTTCAGGACGTTAAACAAATCAAAGTCTTTGTTTCCTTAGCATCAAGTCTCACTGACTTGTTATTACTTTTGGAATTTACTCAAATGAATACAAGGGTTTAATTCTTTCTTTCCATTTGTTGTTCATTTTTCAAGGTCCTTTCTGTCACTCGAAGTGACAGCTTTGTTATTATAGCAAATTACAATCCTTTTGTCAACACTTTTTTCAAACTTTTTTCAAAAAAATTTAATATTTTTTCCAAAAGCCCAAAAAACCGCATAACAAAGCCATTTTTCGCAATGCAGATTATTCAATTAACCGCCAAAAAGAGTGGATTGGCTGCCGAACATTGCAAACATTACCACAAAAAGAAGCAGAAAAAGAAGCATGCAGGCATAGGCCGCGATTTCTTCCTTTATATGTTTCTTTCTTGCGAGCTTCTCTTCCTCGGTCAGAACTTTCTTCTTTGCCACAGAAAAACCCTCCTATATAAATGTATTATTAATAATATATTATAAACCGACAAAAATTGCAAGAGTTGTTTTTCTTTCTCAACAGAAATTGATTGCGGCCCTATATATAATGTATATATTATTATACTATATTATAATATAGGGGTAATTACCTGTTTTGGCAAAAGAGCGCTCCGCTATTCTGGCTCCCCGAAAAATGAGATGTTCCTTCCCTTCCGGTGAGGTAAAAGCCTCCCTTGTCAAAGGGAGGGGGACCATCGAAGATGGTGGAGAGATTCAATAAAGTAGAAAGTTATTATGATTTTCAGAGAAGAAGCGCTTATTGGAATGAAACAGGGTTACAATCCCCCAGTCATTTTCTGTCGAAAATGCCAGCTTAGACACCCTTTTGTCGTCTTCGACGACATTTCCCCTGGTAGGGGAATCTTCTTTACACAAGGGGGCCTAACCCTTCGGGAAACCTTTTTTCGGGCGGATGGTATCCGCCCCTACGGTTGGCAAGGGAAACTTTTTTGGAACAAAAAAAGAGCACCGAAAATCGGTGCTCTTAATGGTGACCCGTGCGAGAATCGAACTCGCGTTACAGCCGTGAAAGGGCCGTGTCTTAACCGCTTGACCAACGGGCCATAATGGTAGCGGCGACTGGATTCGAACCGGTGACACTGCGGGTATGAACCGCATGCTCTAGCCAACTGAGCTACGCCGCCATTACATTTGTTTGCCTCAAGGCGAAGTCTATTATACTAAACGAAAGAGCGCTTGTC
Organism: Oscillospiraceae bacterium; assembly: GCA_017536625.1. Classification (GTDB taxonomy): domain Bacteria; phylum Bacillota; class Clostridia; order Oscillospirales; family Ruminococcaceae; genus UMGS1668. The sequence continues at coordinate 1,277 of JAFXGY010000056.1, forward strand.
AACCCCTTTTTTCAAAAAAATTTAAAAAATTTTTGAAAAAATGCAATTTTTTCGTATTGGGGGAAGGCAAACCCTCCGGGAATCTTTTAAGGCAGGAGCGAACCCCCGCCCTACTGTAAAATTGCGAGGTTTTGCGGGCGGATGATATCCGCCCCTACGGTTGACAAAGGCGGTAAAAATAAAAAGCACCCTTTTGTGGGTGCTTTTGTTTTATGCTCATCTTTCGTCCGGGAAGAATCCGGGAAGATCCGCGTAATCCGCAAAGCCAAGTCCATGCGCCTTTTCGCGCATTACCTGATAAAGCTCCGCGAAGGTTGCAAAGTAATAGGGGTGAACAAAAATTCCGCCGACACAGCAGCAAATGGCACCAAGCAGATACCAGCCCCAGAAAGAAATTTCGAGCACGAAGATTTTCCACTTCTCCCCTTTTGTCATCTTTCTGGAAATTTCAAAGGCGCGTTCCATGCTTATCTGCGGGTTTTCCGCAAGAATATATGGAATCATGCTGTATTCATAGGATTTGATAATTCCAGGAATGATGAAAAGCAGGCTCCAAAGAAAGATTTTTACGTTCATCACAAAACAGATTTTTACCACGTTAAGGTATCTTCCGCTGTGGAACGCAAAGAAAATCTTTTCGAACTTAGAACCGAAAGCCCTGTGCTCCATAAAATAACGATGAGCACCAACCGTAATGGGTCCTGCAATAAAAGCTCCCCAGCCGAAGGAAATCACAATTCCGAAAACAAACGCCATCACCAGAATAAAGGCGGTGGTCATTGCAATAAGGGGATTCGTAAAGAAGTTTTCAACGGCGGCGCCGAATTCACCCAAAAATTCCTCGAAGAAATGAACAAACCCCGCCGGGCTGAGTTCGCTTCCGTGCTCAAAGGAATATTCCGTTGTGGCCGTTGCGGAAGAGCTTGCTCCGCTTCCGGCGCCAAAGCCGTTTGTTACAAAAACAGTTATGAGCGAAATCAAAAACGGCATCCAATAGCCAAACCTTTTAAAGCTGTTTTTCGCTTCCTGTTTGATTCTTGCGCGTGTCCACATAAAAAACACCTCCCTTATGGTTTTATTATAGCGTTTTTTTCTTTCGGAAGAATAAATAAATTGTAAACATTTGGCCGGATTTTCCCTTTTTTTCGCAATTTTTCGGTTTTTTCTGCGTTTGCGCCCCGAATATTTACAAGGCATTTCCGCCGTGCTATAATGAAATTACCCAAGGAGGTGTTTTTATGTGGGAAAATTCTGAACTTAAAGAAAGAGCAAGGTCCGTGCTCAGCCGCTTCGGCTATTGGATGCCGTTCCTTGCAACAATCATCGTCGGCTTCCTTGCAACGGACCCGGCAAACATAGTTTCAATTTTGACCGAAGACCTTGATACAGCTTCAATTCTTGAAAACGAAGAATATTTATCCTTTTTAACGACATTCATTCCCCTGCTTCTTATTTTTTCCTTTGTCTGGAACACCTTTGTCGGATATCCCCTTATGGTGGGAATGAACAGATTTTTTATGGAAAACCGCCTTTTCGGTTCAAAAATCGAAAGCCTTTTCTGGGTTTTCAAAAGCGGCGGATACCTTAATATTGTAAAAACAATGTTCCTTCTTAACCTCAAAGTCCTTCTCTGGAGTTTTCTTTTCATCATTCCCGGAATCATAAAATCCTATGAATATTTCATGGTTCCCTATGTCCTTGCGGAAAACCCGAAAATAAGTTCAAAACGCGCCTTCGAACTTTCCAAAGAAATGACCCGGGACGAAAAATTTGATATTTTCCTTCTCGGCCTTTCCTTCATCGGCTGGATAATCCTTGGTTCCATCACCTGCGGAATCGGCCTTCTTTTCCTGGAACCCTATGTTCAGGCAACTTATGCCGAACTTTATCAGGTCGAAAGAGAAAAAGTCCACAGCCGGAACATTTCGGATTTCGAAGAACTCCCCGGTTTTTTGCGGGAATAAAAACAAGCACAAAATCCCAAAAGCACCCCAAAAGGGTGCTTTTTTCTTTAGCCTCCCCTGTTATTGGAGGCTAAATTGCGGGCGGATAATATCCGCCCCTACAGTCAGGTAAAAACCTCCTCAGAGGAGGAGGTGGCATTTCCGAAGGAAATGACGGAGGAGGGATTCCAAAAGCCTCCCTTGTCAAAGGGAGGGGGACCATCGAAGATGGTGGAGGGATTCAATAAAGTTGAAAGTGGAAAGTTATTTTGATGCGGAAAAAGAAACGCTTATCAGAATGGTACAGGGTTACAATCCCCCAGTCATTTTCTGACGAAAATGCCAGCCCCCTTTACACAAGGGGGCC
>JAFXGY010000057.1 GCA_017536625.1 Oscillospiraceae bacterium
AATAAAGTCATCATCAGAATCAGCTGCGGGTTTGTAATATTCAAAAGGAATATCATTTTCATCACAAAAAGCCTTACAGGCCTCATAAGTGGTCTGGTTGAAAGACTGGTCGGTGATATCGCCGTAGTCGGTGATCATTGCGACCGCATATTCCCCATCACCTGGTTCTTGAGGTTCATTACCTTCAGGTTCTTCGTTTCTATACGGAAGCTTTTCAATAAGCTTTACGGCATATCTACGGAGAAGGTTTGCATCAATCACGGTGATTTTATGGTCAAGGTCAACATCGCCGAAAATCATCTTGGTCTCTTCCGGTGTTATAAGTTTTGCGGAAATAAGACGGGCAAGATATGCATCCTCTACATTTATTTTTTCATCGCCGTTGAGGTCACCGTAAATTCCGTCGATTATCACAATTTTTCCGTTTTCGATTTTCATATCGAGATTGTTTGAATCTGCATCTGCAAAAACAAATTCTTCCTCGGTATCAATCTCAACAGGATATTCGCCAAGCTCGGCATTGTCGGGAACTCTGAAAACAAGCTCAAGGATAGTTCCGCCGGCGGTGACCGGGGTCGGATCATCCCAACCGAAATATACCGTTCCGTCTTCATAGGAATTTGTTGTTACATCGCCCATAACTTCTCCTGAAGAAGCAGAAACAAACTTAAAAATCGAAGAATCATATTTTACCGCAAACTGTGCCATTGCAACGCCGGAACCTTCCGAAAGGCTTATTGTTACTTTTGCATTACCACCAGCGCCAACTTTTGCGGTGGAAACCGATACCGTTGCAGAAGCAACTCCTTTCGCAGAGGTTTCCTCCGCGTTTGCGATTACAGGAAAAAATCCCGCAACCATTAATACCGCCATAATTAAGCAAAGCATTTTTTTAATAACTTTTTTCATTTTTAACCCACCTTTCAGATGATAATTTATATTTTTATATTACCACTTATAGTTAATTCAGTCAACCCGTTCGTGAGCTTTTTACTTTATCGCTTTATTTTGCTGAATTATTTTTATATCGCTAAAATTTGTATTTTTTATATTCTGTATTTTAGTACAGTTAAAATTTAGCTTTAATTAAACAAAAAATTAAGATTTTAAGTAAAATTAGTCTATAAATAGTATATAATTAGTTCTGTGTTGCAGTCTAAAAAATGAAGGTGTATAATAGGCTCAAGTTTTTTTGAAAACGGAGGACATTCACCATGACTGACGCACAGATTAAAATGTTAATTTCGATGGTTCTTTATATGGCGGTGGTAATCGCCATCGGCGTTTATTTTTCTAAACGCGCCAATAAGAGCAGCAATGAATATTTTCTCGGCGGGCGCAGTCTTGGTCCATGGGTAACCGCCATGAGCGCAGAGGCTTCCGACATGAGCGGCTGGCTTTTGATGGGACTTCCGGGCGTTGCTTATTGGATGGGTCTTGCGGATGCTTTTTGGACCGCCGTGGGTCTTGCGGTCGGCACTTATATCAACTGGCTAATCGTTGCAAAGCGCCTTCGCAGATACAGCGTTAAAATCGACGCCATCACCGTTCCGGATTATTTTTCCAGGCGCTTCCATGAAGCTGATGGCAAAAAAGTTCTTCTGACCGTTGCTTCCCTTTTCATTCTTGTTTTCTTCTCTGTCTATGCGGGAAGCTGCTTTGTTGCCTGCGGAAAGCTTTTTTCCACCCTTTTCGGTCTTCCCTATGTTCCGATGATGATAATCGGCGCCATTTTTGTAATTGTATATACCTTCCTCGGCGGATTCCTTGCAGAAAGTGCTTCTGACTTTATGCAGGCAATCGTTATGATAGTCGCCCTTTCGGTAATTCTTACTCTTTCAACCATTTCCGCCGGCGGAATCGGCGCCGTTCTTGAAAATGCAAAAAATATTCCCGGTTTCTTTGATCTTTTCGGAATTGCATCCCCGGTTATTGGTGAAAACGGAATTCAGCTTGTTGAAAACGGAAAGCCCCTTTTCGGCGAAGCGGGAGCTTACGGAATCATCACCGTTCTTTCGACTCTCAGCTGGGGACTCGGATATTTCGGAATGCCCCAGGTTCTTCTTCGTTTTATGGCCGCAAGAAAAACTTCCGAAATTAAAATGAGTCGCAGAATTGCAACCGTCTGGGTCATAATTTCCCTTTTTGCAGCGGTTGCCATCGGAATTATCGGAAGAGCAATGCTCCCCACCGAAGAAGCTCTTCTTTCCTCTTCCGGTGCGGAAAACGTATTTATTATCATCTGCGGAAAACTTCTTCCCCCTATTCTTGCAGGAATCATCATGTCCGGAATCCTTGCGGCAACAATAAGTTCTTCCGATTCCTATCTCCTCATCGCCGCATCCGCCTTTTCCAAAAACCTTTATCAGGGCGTTTTCCATAAAAGAGCCACCGATAAACAGGTTATGCGCTGTTCAAAAATCGTCCTTGTTGTAATCGCGCTTTTCGGCGTTATAGTCGCTCTTGATGAAAACAGCGTTATTTTTAACGTAGTTTCCTTCGCATGGGCAGGCTTCGGCGCGGCGTTCGGTCCGCTGATGCTCATCAGCCTTTTCTGGAAGAAAGTCACCCATTCCGCCGCGGTTGCAGGAATGCTTTCCGGCGGAGCGATGGTCTTCATTTGGGAATATATCTTCACCCCCTTTGGCAAAGCAAACGGCATAAGCGTTCTTACGGTTTATGAACTTCTTCCGGCATTCCTTCTTGGCACCGCGGTGATTTTCATCGTTTCCAAATTCACCAAAGCGCCCGCAAAAGAAATTACCGATGAATTCGATGCCATCGCCGCTGTTGAATAAGAAAATTTCTTCATACTTTTTCTCTTTAAAAAACGCCGTCTGCTCTTCAAGCAGACGGCGTTTTTTATTCATTTTAATCCCATCCGTCACCGGCGAAAATAGATTCCCCCAGATTTTCGATCTTTGAAATTGTCCTTACGCCAAGATTGGGGCAATCCGTAAAAGAGCTGATTCCCACATGCTTCAGACTTTTTGGAACAACAACGGTCCGCAAATTCCTGCAGCCGTAAAAAGCTTTGTCATCAATTTCTGTCATACCCTCCGGAAGGACGATTTTCTGAAGGCTTTCGCAGGTTGCGAAAGCGCCGTAACCGATTTTTGTTACGCCTTCGGGGATTATCACTTCCCGAAGTTTCCAGCAGCCGATAAACGCAAGCGGCTTTATTTCCGTTTCCGTCGGCAAAAGTTCCGCTTTTTTGATTCCCGTGCCGCTTAAAATTCCGCACGCTCTCGGCATATTTTCTGAAAGTTCCACTTCTTCAAGCCTTTTGCAGACGCAGAAAATCCGCGGGATTTCTTCCATTTCCGCAATTTTTTCGGGGATATTAATTTTCCGAAGGTTCTGGCAAAGGAAAAACGCTTCCTTTTCGATTTTTGTTACGGATTCCGGAATTTCAATTTCTCTGATATCGGAACCGCGGAAAGCATCCGCGCCGATTTCCGTAACGCTTTCCGGAATTTTTACGGAATCTATTTCTGCCGCTTCAAAAGCGCATTTCCCGATTTTCTTAATACCTTCCGGAATAACCGGATTTTTGGATTTTCCGTTATATTTTATCAGAACTTTGCGTTTTATTTCAAAATCTTTTGGCATAGGGGGAAGCCTCCTTTCCATTTTTTTCGGAACGGTCAAGACCGTTCCCTGCGGTTCACCGGGAGGTTATTAAATTATCAAACCTTGACTTCCCCGGCGATTATCTGCTTATAATCCTCATAATTCTTGATAAGAAGTTCCGCGGCATTAAGCCCATAGGGGCATTTGGTATGGCATTTTCCGCAATGGATGCAGTCTTCGATTTTTGCCATTTCCGCCTGCCATTCTTCCGAAACCCAACCTTTTGAAGGTGCGCGGCGAATCATCAGCGACATTCTTGCGCAGTCGTTGATCTTTATTCCCGCAGGACAGGGCATGCAGTATCCGCATCCGCGGCAGAAATCCCCCGCAAGCTCGGCACGGTCTTTTTCTATGATTTCGAGCAGTTCCCCTTCCATTTTCGCGGGATTTTCGAAGAAGGCAAGGAATTCCTCGAGCTCGGTCATGCGCTGGATTCCCCAGATTGGCAGAACGTTATCGAACTGCTGCATCCAGGCAAAAGCAGCTGCGGATTTATTGATAAGTCCCCCCGCAAGAGCCTTCATTGCGATGAAGCCCATGTTCTGTTCCCTGCATCTTTTAACAAGGTTAAGTTCTTGTTCGCCGGAAAGATAGCTGAGCGGAAACTGAAGGGTTTCGTAAAGCCCGCTTTCAACCGCTTCTTCCGCGACTTTGATTTTATGGGCGGTAATTCCTATATGGCGAATTTTGCCCTGTGCTTTTGCTTCAAGCATCGCGTCATACATTCCGGTGCCGTCGCCGGGTTTATAGCACCGGGAAGCCTGATGGAACTGGTAAATATCTATGTAATCGGTTTTCATAAGGCGAAGAGAGGTTTCGAGATCCTTCCAGAAATCCTCCGGTGTTTTTGCGGCGGTTTTTGTCGCAATAAAGATATTTTCGCGAATATCCGAAAGGGCGTTGCCGATTTTTTCTTCGCTGTCGGTATAGGCTCTTGCGGTATCGAAAAAGGTCATTCCGCCTTCATAGGCGCGGCGGAGAATCTTCACCGCAGTTTCCATATCATCGCGCTGGACCGGAAGCGCACCGAAAGCGTTCTGCGGAGTGGTTATTCCTGTGGAACCGAGGGTTATGGTTTTCATGTGTTTTTCCTCCCGAGTTTTTATCTGTTTTAAGAATAATCCTATGAGGCGTTTTTGTCAATTTAAAGATTTTATTAAAAAAAGCGCCCGCAAAAGCAGGCGCATAAAAAACTCTTTTATTCCATTCTGTGGATTTCGCCGAGGAAGCGGAAAAATTCCTTTTTATCCTCTTCTCTTCCCCAATCAAGGGCTTTTTCGGCACTGGCTCTTAATTTCGGGCAATCGGAAGGATAATCGTATTCTTCAAGAAGTTCGTCAATATCCCACTCGATAAGGTCGATAAGTTCGTCATCCTCTACCATATCACATTTGCTGAAGAAAACCGCTATGCGGTCGATTCCCCTTTCGCGGCAAAGTTCGATATGCTTTCTCGTTTCGGGCATGGGGCCATCGGTTGCGGCGCAGACAAGGATTGCCGCCCATTCTTCCATTTTTCCGAGATTTTCCACATAATCCGCATGACCCGCATAATCGAAAACGAAATATTCATTTTCGCCGATTTTATATTCCGCGTTATAGGATTCCGCTTCCGTTCCAAAAGGATATTTTGATACACCGCTGAGAAGTCTGTCGAGCGCTTTTACGAAGGTGGTTTTTCCGTGGTCAACGTGACCGATTACGATTATATTTCTTTTCATCGAAATCACCCCTTATAATTTCTTTTTCTGATTTTACTCCTTATTAAAAAATATGTCAATCGACAGAATAAAACTTGACTTTTTATAAAAAATGAAACATAATATCTATTATAAACGCAGGCATAGTTCATCGGTAGAACGGTCGCTTCCCAAGCCACAGAGGCGGGTTCGACTCCCGTTGCCTGCTCCAAAAAAAACGCGGCGTGCTTTTTCGGCACGCCGTTTATACTTGTTACATGGAGGTTTTTAAAATGGAAAAGAACAGAATCCAGACCGAAAAAGCACCCGCCGCCATCGGCCCTTATTCCCAGGCAATCGACCTTGGCGAAATGATTTTCACCAGCGGACAGATTCCCGTTGCGCCGGATGGAAGCATCAGCGAAGATATTTCCGAGCAGACAAATCAGGCTCTTCTCAACCTTAAAGCAGTAATTGAAGCCGGCGGCAGCAGCCTTGATAAAGTTATCAAAACCACCGTTTTCATCACCGATATGGCGCAGTTCGGCGCAATAAACGCGGTTTATGCAAAATTCTTTTCCGAACCCTTCCCCGCAAGAAGCTGTGTTCAGGTTGCTGCTTTGCCGAAGGGAGTTTCCATCGAAATCGAAGCCATTGCGCTTAAATAACAAAAAAGAAAGCCTTTTTCCAAAGGCTTTCTTTTTTATACCATGATTTTTTCCGTTTTCCTGAAAAGGAGTTTTCCTTCCGGGGTTTCTTCGCAGGTTATGCTGTCGCCGAAGGCAACTTCGCCGGAAAGGAGCATTTCTGAAATGGGATCCTCCGCCGCTTCGCGGATATATCGCTGGAGAGGTCTTGCGCCTTTATCCGGTGAAAATCCGTTTTTTACGGCGTTTTCTATTGCGGCGGCGGAAAAATCCGCCTTCACGCCGGCTTCTGAAAGGCGGCTTTCCAGCTTTTTATAATATTTTCCGGCAATTTTTCTTGCGGCAGAATCATCAAGCCTTTCGAAAACCACCGTTTCATCAATTCTGTTGATAAATTCCGGACGGAAAACCTTTTTTATTTCGCCGAAGACCGCTTTGCCGTTGAATTCATTTTTTCCGTTTTCAGTAAGGAACGAAAACCCGAGATTTGCCCCTTTCCCGATATATTCCGCACCGATATTCGAGGTCATTATTATCACGCAGTTGGTAAAATCCACCCTTACCCCATGGGAATCCGTCAGCATTCCGTCATCCATCATCTGAAGGAAGAGGTTATAGACCCCCGCATCCGCCTTTTCTATTTCATCGAAAAGAACCACCGAATAAGGTCGGCGGCGAACCGCTTCCGTAAGTTTTCCGCTGTCCTCATAACCGACGTAACCCGGCGGAGAACCTATCAGTTTATTGACGGAAGCTTTATCCGAATATTCCGACATATCAAAACGGATAAGCGCTTTTTCATCGCAGAAAAGTTCTTCCGCAAGGGCTTTGGAAAGTTCCGTTTTCCCAACTCCCGCAGGACCTGTGAAAAGAAAACAGCCTATGGGCTTTTTAGGGTCCCGAAGTCCTGCACGGTTCCTTCGAATGGCTTTTGCAACGGCGCTTACCGCTTTATTCTGCCCCGCAACCCTTTTGTGGAGTTCCTTTTCAAGATTCAGCAGACGCCGGCTTTCATCTTCCGTGATTTTTCCTGCGCTTATTCCCGTTGCAAGAGAAATCACTTCCGCAATATCCTCTTCGAACAAAGTCCGGGAAAAACTTTCCCGGGAACAGATATTTTCGATAGCTTTGCGGGAGCAGGCTTCATCAATAAGGTCGATGGCCTTATCCGGCAGCCGCTTTTCCGGAAGATAGCGCACCGAAAGCCGCACCGCCGCTTCGATTGCAGAATCGCTTATGGCTATTTTATGGAATTTTTCATAGCGTTCGCGCAGGCCGAAAAGTATTTTTTTGGCTGTTTCTCTATCCGGTTCTTCCACTTTCACGCTTTGGAACCTTCTTTCGAGAGCGGCTTCCTTTTCGATGGAGCGGCGGTATTCTTCGGTGGTGGTTGCGCCGATAAGCTGGAACTCTCCCCTCGAAAGCTGGGGCTTCATGATGTTTGAAGCATCTATTGCACCCTCTGCGGCACCCGCTCCCACTATGGTATGCACCTCGTCTATAAACAGGATTATATTACCTGACTTTATAACATCGTCGATAACGGTCTTTATTCGCTCCTCGAAGTCGCCGCGGTATTTGGTCCCGGCGACCATAAGCGATAAATCGAGGGAGCAAAGCCTTTTTCCCCGAAGATTTTCCGGCACTTCACCGGAAACGATTTTTTGGGCAATGCCTTCCGCAATGGCGGTTTTTCCAACCCCGGCATCGCCGATAAGGCAGGGGTTATTTTTCATTCTGCGGGAAAGAATCTGGATCACCCTTTTGATTTCCTTTTCTCTTCCGATTACCGGGTCGAAAGCGTTTTCTTTTGCAAGACGGGTAAGATCTCTGCTGTATTTATCAAGGCTTGGGGTCTTTTGCTTCTGCTTTTCCTTCGGCTGATATTCAAATGCGCCGGATGGGGAATTCACTTCCCGGAAAAGCTCATCCAGATTGCAGCCGAAAGCCGAAAGATACTTCACGGCGGAACATTCATCTTCCCGGAGCATTGCCGAAAAAATCGTATTTATATCCGCGGAAACAAAATTCCTTTTCGCTTCCGCAAGGGAATTTTCGAGAATTTTTCTGCAGATCGGGGAAAAATCCGCCGGAGAAAGATTTGTTTTTGACCCTCTTCCTATGGTTTCGAGAAGCCTTCCCATAACTTTCTCGCAGTCTATTTTGCATTCCGAAATGCTTTTTAAATCCGCACAGGCGCCTTCCCGAAGCATTCCCCAAAGAAGGTGTTCCGTACCGATGAAGCAATGCCCCAAAAGCGAAGCTTCCCCCATTGCGGAATTTATTGCGGCATTTGCCCTTTGCGAAAAACCGGAAAATTTAAACATGATTTACCTCTCTTTTTTGCGTCTTATATCTTTAATATTGGCAAAGGAAGAAATCTTATTCCGAAAAGCAAAAAAACAGCGGGAGGAAGCTCCCGCTTTCTTTTTTCGGTTTTTTGGTTATCCCGTCGGAATCTCCTTCGCGATTTCTTCAAATTTTTTATTGACCTTTGCAAAATCCATTGCGGGAATATAGCATTTTTCGAGTTCGTCATGCACCTCTTTTGCTTCCCGCATACATGATGAGGCTTCTTCGATAAGGTTCATTCCTGCCCGAAGGGCAAATCTTATGCGGAGCTTGTGTTTTTTAAGCTTTTTTTCATCGGTAAAGCGCCTTGAATGAATTATCCGGTAAGGTACTGCTTCAATTTTATGGCGGCGGTTCATGGTCATAAAGCCAAGCCGAAGTTCCGGAATGAAAACATGCTCGATTTTTTCCGCAGGAAAAATCGGGCAACGGCATGAAATAATATCAAGCCCATGTTCGAGGGCGCGTTTTCTTACCGTATTCATAAATATCCTTGAAGCGGCACCGCATTCATCGCTGATGAAATATATCCTTTCGCAAAGGAGCTTAGGCGTTTCGTTAAGGAAGAAAACGCCTTTATCGGTCACGGCGCTTAAAAAACGCTGTTTTTCTTTTCCCTGGGAATTTTTCTTCTTCCCGAATTCCCGAAGGCAGATTCTTGCGGCGGCCCTTGCGGTTTTTTCTGCGCTAACCGCTTCCGCAGAAAGCTTTGCCGCTTCATCAAAAAGGCCTGCGGCGGCAAAAATATATCTTCTTGCTTCTTCGTGAAGGCGGCGGTTTTCATCAAAAAGCTTTATCGCCTTCCTTTTGTTTTCCGAAAGTTTTTCTTCGTTCCAGCATTCCGAAAGAGAAACTGTCCTTTCATAAATTCCGGGATATTTCGGTTCCGCCGCATGGGGCAAGGTCGCATCCAAAACAACGAACTTCCCGTCGGAAGTTATCACCGCATCAAGCGAATCCGTATCCGCAGTGCAGAAAATAAGTTCCGTGCTCAGGCCTTTTTCCTTGAGCACGGCGGCGATTTTTTTGAGCACGGTCGATTTCCCCGTTCCGGGGCCACCCTTCAGCAAAAAGCATTTTCCTTCCGGCGACGAAGAAAAAAGCTGGTCAAATCTTGAATAATATCCTTTCGGTGCGTTGGCTCCGAGAAAAAAGCTTGGAATCCCATTCAAATCGGGCATTATGTATTCCCCTCCCTCCGTAGTTTATTTTATTCAAAAAGGGGCTTTCGGGTTAATATGTAAGCGAAAAAGCAACCGAATTCCTCCGCTTTTTCGCCGGAAACTTCCTTCTTCGGAAAAATCAGATATTATTCATAATATCAATATCCGAAGTATCGAGGTGCGCATCTGCACGGCGCATCTCATCCTTTTTGGAACCTATGGTATTCATATGAGTTATAATGCGCTCCTGCTGCATAGGATTAAAGGTTCCGAAGGGTTTGACTTCCTTATGGTCGTTTTCAAAAGCCGCGCCGCTCCTCGGTTTGAGTTTCTCTCTGTTACTGCTCATCTTTTCTTCACCTCGGTTTTATTTTTGACCGAAAGTTCGTTCTTATTCCGGAAAATCAAGGGAGAGCTTTTTTGGGGAAAACGATTTTTCCGAAGCGAAAAAGCCTTTCGAAAACAGAAACGGCATAGCTTATTCCGCACCAGAAAAAGCTGTAAAGCGGACAGATTTGTCCCATGATATTGCCCCAAACGGCGGAATAATCCCAGATTCCCATTCCAAGAAAAAGATTGAAAAACATTCCGAAAAGAAGTTCCACCGCTGTTATTATTCCGCCGCCGATAATTGCACGGAAATAATGGGGCGCGTTTTTTAATTTTGCAAAGGCCTTGATAATCAGAAGAAGCGAAATTCCGCCGGCGGCAGCCATGCTCCAATGGCTGTAACCGCGCCAAAGGGTTTCGAGCAAATAATAACCGATGCCGCCAAAAAGAAGGATTTTTCCGTCATTTTTCATTTTTTCCATAAAATCACCCGGATTTATCTTTTCCGTCGGCGGGCTGAAAATGAAAGGTAAAAAATGGTGATATTATTTTTATTTTCTGTTATAATTGCTTTATATTCTTTCGGGAGGTGCTTTTATTTGAAAAAAATTCTTGTAATCGGCGGCAACGGAAGCGGAAAAAGCACCTTTTCGAAGGCGCTTGCGGCCAAAACCGGTTTGCCCCTTATACACCTTGATAAAATCTTTTGGAAGGGAAACCGGGAATATATCTCCCGGGAAGAATTCGACGAAAAACTTGAAAATGAACTCAGAAAAGAAAGCTGGATAATCGACGGAAACTTTGAACGTACCCTTGAAAGACGGTTGCAGTTTTGCGATACGGTTTTTTATTTTGATTTTTCCACCGTTCAATGCCTTTTGGGTGTTACGGAAAGGGTTCTTAAAAATTACGGCAGAACGAGAGAAGATATGGGCGGAAACTTTCAGGAAAGATTTGACTTTGAGTTTTATAAAGCCATTTTGCGCTTCAATAAGAAAAACCGCCCGAAGACAAAGTCTCTTCTGAAAAAATATAAACCGGAAATAATCGTTTTCAAAAACAGGAAACAGGCGGAGGAATATCTTAAAAATATCTGACGCTTCTTTAAAGCAGCACCTCATCCTTCAGCTTTGCCGACACCTTCCGTGCAATTGGAAAGCTGATTTGTATTGACGGAATTATTCGGAAGATGATATAATAAATTATTATGAAAAATTTTTTTGGAGGAAACCATGGCAAAACAAATCTGGAAACCCGCAACTCTTCTTTCACCTCTTCCCGCAGCACTTGTTACCTGCGGAACGGTTGAACAGCCCAACGTTCTTACCATCGCATGGACCGGAATTATAAATTCCAGCCCCGCTATGACCTATATTTCCGTCCGTCCCGAAAGATGGAGCCACCATATCATTGCCGAAAGCGGAGAATTTGTTATTAACGTAACCACCGATAACCTTGTTCGCGCGGCGGATTTTTGCGGCGTGCGTTCCGGAAAAGACACGGATAAATTTGCGGAAATGAACCTTACCGCTCTTCCCGCTTCAAAAGTTTCCGCACCAATCCTTGCCCAAAGCCCCATTTCCCTTGAATGCAGGGTCACCGAGGTAAAACACCTTGGAAGCCACGATATGTTCATTGCGGAAATAGTCGCCATTCAGGTTGACGACAAATATATCGATGCCGACGGAAAACTTGACCTTCGCAAAGCGGGAGTAATGTTCTATTCCCACGGCGAATATTTTGCCCAGGGCAAAAAAATCGGCCAGATGGGATATTCCGTTAAGAAAAAACGCGCAAAGAACCCCAAATACGCAAAGAAAAAAGAAAGCAAATAACAGTAAAAAAGCTCCCCGCTTAAAAAACGGGGAGCCTTTTTTATTTATTGCGCCTTCGCTGTCTGAAAATTTCCGTTCCGATAAAAGCGGCGGCGATTATCAGAAGTGAAGCAAGGCAGAGAAAATTTATATTTCCGTTCATGCATTCTTTCCAGTTGCTGAAATCGATTTTATAACTGCTTTCCGAAGGGCCGAAAAGCCATTCCGCAACAAAATTTGCGAAATAAATACTAATTCCGCTCAAAGCAGTGCATATCCCAGCTTTAATAAAAGCATCAAAGCGCAATGTGCAGATAAAGGCAGAAAGCATCACCGGCAAAAAGCCGTAACAGGTCATAAGAATGGCTTTTCCGAAAGGAAAAACATTCCAAAGACGGATGTTCAGAATCATCATAACTGAAAGAACGAACAGCGCACCGAAAGCAATCAGGAATTTATAGCGCGAGATTTTTGTTTTTGATAAAAATATCGGCAAAAACAAAAGAGTATAGCCCATGAGGACACCGATGCAGGAAGTAAGAAACCACGAAAACCCGTTTGTATATGCGGCACAGGTGAAAAGAAGAAGACAAACCGAAAGATAGCTTGTCACCGCAAAAACAAGCAATTTTTTCTCTTCAAAAAAATATGTGAAGGTCGGAACAAAGGAATATGCACAGATAAGCGCGGACAGCACGATGAAAAACCACGAAAGAGTGTGGTTCACCGCAAGATTGCAGATGAGGCAGATAACCAGCGCCGCCGCATAGGATATGGTTGGAACCCAGAACCATGTTCCCCGAATCACACGGAATTTCTTAGCTTCACGCTTCATTTCTCTTTCGGCAATATCCGTCGAGGAAGTGATAAATTCGTGTTCGCTTATATCAAGAACTTTGCAGATATCGGAAATCAGAGTGATATCCGGATAGGATATTCCTCTTTCCCATTTGCTCACTGCGCCTTCGGTTACAAAAAGCATTTCCGCAAGTTCCTTCTGGGAAAGGTTCTTTTCGGTTCGCTTTGCCTTTATGAAGGAACCGAAAGTTTTTTTATCGGTCATAAGGAATCGCCTCCTGCCCATAATTTTAATCCAAAAAAGCCTTTTTCGTCAATGGACAGTCAGTCCAGCGGAAATTTACCGGATAAAACAAAAGAAAAGGGCGGAAATTACATTTCCGCCCTTGTGTGATATCAATCGATTTTTGTAAAATCATAGAACCTTTCGCCGCTTTCGAAAAGTTCAAGGGCGATCATCGCCTGCATACACTGATCCGTCGCCATGGGGTCATAAGCCATTCCGAGGGTGTGGCAGAAGGCGCCTTCGCCGAGATAATACTGCATGAAATAGGAACCTATCCACCCGCCTTCCTTGATGAAGCGTTCATCGGTGCGGATATCGATTCCTATTGAAGAGAGGGCTATTATCACCTGGGCTGTGGTCTGGACGTTTTCGCCTTCCCAGGCAAAGAACCCGCCGTTTTCCTTCTGAACTTTTGAAAGATGCAGAACCGCCCTATCGACGGCAGCGGTGATTTCCTCATCTTTGCCGTAATAAGGAGCAAAAGCCTGGATTACCTGGGCGGTAATATCAACGTCCGGTTCTTCTCCCTGCAGCGCCCAGCCGCCGACTTCATATTCTTCCGAAAGAATGTTTTCTATAAAAATCTCTCTTTCTGCGCCGGGAACTTCATAACCGGCGGAATCCATGGAAATCAGAGCAAAGATGCTTCCGGGGAGGCCTTGCTTTGTTACAAAATCAAGTTCGGAATGATGGGCAAAAAGATTATATCCGGCAACGTCCGTGGGGTTCTTCCCGATGGCGGTAACGGTCAGCGCCGCCCTTGAATAGTTGCTGTGCTTCGTGTTTGTAAGGATTCCCTCGTTTTCTTCAAGGGTTTTGCAAAGATTTTCATAATAGGTTTCGTACCAGCCTTCCGGAACTTCGGCGCCGAATCTTTTTGCCACCATAACGGACCATTCGCCGGCAATGCTGCTGTGACCAGGATTTGGGGCATTTTCGATTATATTCGCCATGGTTTCTTCCATAATCGGGGAAAAATCATAATCCGTTCCGATTTTTTCTTCCCCGCAGCCGGAAAGCAAAAGAGCGATTATAATTACAAGAGCAAGAAGTTTTTTCACAAAACCGATTCCCCTTTCTAAAACAAAAATCTTTCTCATAGGATAAATATATGATATCCTCTGCGTTCTGTCAAGGAAAAGACAGATGCCATTTTTGCTGAAAGGAAATGATTTTTTTGAAAAGGCAGAATTTTCTTTCTTCGCTTCTTGCCCTCGGGCTTTCACTTATGCTTCTTTTAAGGAGCGCCGAGCTTGGCAACGGCATCAGAAAAGGGCTTGAGATATGCTCTTTTTCTGTAATTCCTGCGCTTTTTCCGTTTATGG
Source organism: Oscillospiraceae bacterium (assembly GCA_017536625.1). Classification (GTDB taxonomy): domain Bacteria; phylum Bacillota; class Clostridia; order Oscillospirales; family Ruminococcaceae; genus UMGS1668. Next base: position 14,027 of record JAFXGY010000057.1, read on the forward strand.
TGCTTTCCGTTTTTATCTGCAAAAGCTCATTGGCGGACTTTTTTGCAAAGGCTTTTTTGCCCGTAACAAAGCTTCTGCGTCTTCCGAAAGATTCTGCCGGAGCGATTTTCGCTTCGCTTATCGGCGGATATCCCACCGGGGCAAAATGCATAAGCGACCTTGTTATCAGCGGTAAAATCGACCGCAAAAGCGCCGAAAGAATGCTCTGCTTTTGCGTAAATGCCGGTCCGCCTTTCCTTATAAGCGCCGTCGGAACCGGCATATTCGGAAGTACGAAAACAGGATTCCTGCTTTTTTTCGCACAGCTTTTTTCTGCGGCTGTCATTGCCTTTTCCTTAAGATTTTTTACAGAAAAAAGCAGTTTTCCGGAATATTCCGCCTTTTTGGAGAAAAAAAGCAAGGCTTCCTGCCTTACGGAATCGGTCATTTCCGCCGCGGAAAGCTGCTTTAATATGTGCGCATTCATCGTTCTTTCCTTCGGTCTGCTTGAACTTTTTGAAAACGGCGCTCTTTTTTCTGCAATAAAAAGCCCCATTGCAAAAGCGCTTTTTTCCGGTGCTGTCGAAGTCACCGCCGGGTGTTTTTCCGCCGGGGAAGCGGAAGGTTTTTCCGCAATAATTGCCGCCGGTGCCATTGCTTCTTTTTCCGGAATTTCGGTTATGCTCCAGGTTGCCTCCGCAACGGAAAAAAGCGGCATAAACCTTCTTCCATTCTTAATTTCCCGCTTTTTCCATGCGGGGCTTACTTCCGGTTTTGTTTTTGCCTTTTTGCACCTTTTTTGCGAAGCTGCAGAGGTTTTTTCGGTTAAAGGCGGAAGTTATGAAGCGGTTCTTTCCGCTTCCGTTCCGGCGGCGGTAAGCCTTCTTTGCATGGCTTCGCTTTTTTTGCTTTCGCTTGTTCCGCCCAAAAGCGAAAAAGAGCCGCTTTTTAGCCGGATTTTGCATAAATTTAATAGATAAAAGCATAGTCAAACGTAAAAATATGTGATAAAATATTTTTAAAGGATTATAAAAACGGAGGTAGCCGTTTATGTTTGATAAAAAATTTTTCGATAAAAACATCGAGCCCCGGTGCGAATATTGCTCCGGCGGATATCTTTCCGCTGACGGCAAAAAGGTGCTTTGCAAAAAGAAAGGCATAGTCGAAAAAGGCTTTTCCTGCAAAAATTTCGATTATGAACCTCTTTTGCGCGTTCCGCGCCCAAAAGCACCGAAGCTCCCGACCTTTGACCCGGAGGAATTCAAAATTTGAAAAAGACAGCATCCTTTTTTCTCTTCATTTTGCTCGCCTTTGCCCTTTCTGTCTGCGCCTTTGGTGCGGAAGAACCCCAAAGGCTTTTTATCCTTTCGCCGGAAGATAAGGAAGAACTTTCTTCCGCTTCCGCTTTTGCCGTGGAAAAAGGCTTTGACGGAATTGTGCTTGACCTTCGGGGAAGCGAATCCGCAGATTTTTGCGGCGGATTTTACTTCGGCGAACTTGAAATTTATTACCTTTGCGGGGAAAAACTTTTTTCCGAAGTTCCCGCCGGCGCAAAAATAATTGCCGGTGCCGATATTTCCGAAGAAGCTCTCGCTTCTCTTTCCGAAGAGCGAGGAAGCGAAAACATTGCGCTTTATCTTCCTTTCGGCGATGAAAAATCCGCTTCCGCCGCAGGATATTTTTTTGAAAAAGGTTATTTCAAAACCCTTTTTGCGGAAAACCTTCTTTCCTGCTATTCCGAATACGGATATGAGGAATATCTTCTTGAACTTTCCGAAAAATTCGGCGGAGCAAAAATCTTTTCATTAAACGACCTTGGAAAAGTTCTTTCCCCCACCGTAAAAGGCGATTTTTACGGCGACGCTTTTGAACTTAACAATCAATATCTTGTGAACAAGATAAACGGATTCGGCTTCTGCGTTTTGGATTACGGCGAACTTTTGCAGAACAGAAACGGAAGCGCTTCCTTCCTTCTTGATATTTTCGGAAGCAGGGTTCTTGATGAATATGCGGATTTTTCCGTTTCGCAAAAACTTGAAGTGACCCGTCCGGCGGGTTCTTCCCTTAAAATAGAAACGGCGAATTTCACCATATTCGGAACTTCCGACCCGGAAAAACCTCTTTATATGAACGGCGAAGAAATTATCCGAATAAGCTCTTCCGGGCTTTTTGCTGTGAACGTTGACGTTCCGAAAAAAGGAAAAAACTTTACCTTCACCCAGGGCGGAAAAAGCGCTTCCGTCACCATTTCCCGAAGCGGCGGTTCTTCCGGCGGAGTTTCCACCACATCAAAGCTCACATCCTGCCAGCCCGCCGGAGCAACAGCTATCCGAAACGGCGAAAACGAAGTCACCCTTTCCTGCATCGGTCCTTCCGGCGAAAAAGTGAGCGCCGAAATCGCCGGAAAGAAATATGAGCTCAAACAGGTCGCTTATGCGGATAACGGCGTTCCCGCAAAATTCACCGCAAAAATAAAGCTTTCCGGCGAATATCCCGAAAACGAAGTGACATTCATCGGAAAAGTCACCTATACCCTTCGCTATAACGGAAGCAGAAAAACTTTTGAAAGCACCGAAGGTTATTATTACGTCGGCGAAAACGCCGCCTTTGCGGTAAAAGCAAGCGTAAACCTTGCGGGAATTGAACGGGAGCCTTTCCAGAACGGCGATTACATCACCACTTTGCGAAGCGGCTGTTTGGATTATGTCACCGAAACCGCCGAAAGCGGATGGTATAAACTTTCCTGCGGAGGATATATAAATCCGGACCATTGCACCATTGTCACCGGCAATACGGATATCACCGCAAGACCGGTCAAAACCGGCTTTACCGCCGGGGAAAATTATGAAATGCTCACCTTCAAAAGTGAAAATATCCCAGCTTTCAGCGGAATAATTTATGAAAAGGCTCTTTCGCTTACCCTTTATAATACGGAGCTTCGGGATTTTTCCTCGACGAATCTTGATTCCGAGCTTATGCGCCGCATTGTTGCAGTTGAAAACAGCGACGGAAGCGTTACGCTGAATTTTTATTCCAACGAAAAACTCTGGGGCTGGGATTTCTTCACCGATGATGAGCAGGGAGAATTTTCCGTGGTGCTCAAACCCGAACCGAAGCTTTCCGAAGATCCTGCAAAGCCCCTTTCCGGAATAACGGTGACTCTTTGCGCCGGTCACGGAGGAATCGACCCGGGTGCGCTCAGCGTTGCGGGTGAAGAAGGAGTCAATGAAGCGCAGATAAACATTGCAAATATGATGTCCATTGATGAAGCATTGAGAAACCTTGGTGCAAAAACCATTCTTCTTTATACATACGAAGGAAAGCTTGAAACTTATGGAAGAACCGACCCCGCAAGGGAAGCTTTCAGCGATGTTTACATCTGCTGCCACGCAAATTCCATTCCGGAAAACGGCGCTGCAAACCTTATCTGCGGAACAAAAGTTTATTACCATTATGAACACAGCGCAGAATTTTCTCAGATGCTCACGGATTATATCAGCGCTTCCACCGGAAGGGATAATGAAGGTTCCCACCAGGATTATTATTCCGTCACAAGGCTTACCATGTGCCCTGCGGTTATGCTTGAGGTTGGATATCTTTCGAATCCGAAGGAACTTGAGAGCCTTATTGACCAGCGTGACATAAGAAAAACTGCCCACGCAGTCGCAAAAGCGGTTCTTGAAATCTGCGATAACTGATTTGAGCATGACAGAAACGCAAAAAAAGCGAAGTTTGCTTTGCAAACTTCGCTTTTTTATTTATCATAAGCACTTTTGAGCACAGTGAGCACGCATACCCTTGCGGCGCCGCTTTTTATCAGCGCTTTCGAGCATTCATAAGCCGTGGAACCGGTGGTTATTATATCATCTATGAGCAGAATGGTCTTTCCCTTTGCTTTTTCGTCTGCTTCAAAAGCATCGATGAGGTTTGTTTTTCTTTCCGCCATGGATATTTTATGCTGTTTATTCGTTTTACGGATTTTCCTGAGCACGGAAGGTTCAAAAGGAATATCCTCGAGCAGCGAAAATTCCTTTGCCAGCTTATAGGCAAAGTTTTTTCCTCCGCCGAATGCAGGCACCGGAACCGCAAAATCGAATTTTATCCCGTCAAAATGGGAATACGCCTCTGTCAGCCAATCCACAAGAGCATCCATGCAATATTCCCCGCCATAGAATTTTCTTTTGAGCACAACCGCTTTCGGCGCGCCTTCATAGTAATATGCAGCGGCTTTTCCGCTTTCTTCATTCCTTGCAGGGAAAAGATTTTTTCCGCAGTTTTCGCAAAGGCATTTTCCTCTTACCGGTTTTCCGCAGAGGGCGCAGTCATAGGTAAAAAGCCCGCTTCCGGCTTTTCTGAACCGATAAAAAAGCTTTTCTATTCCGTTCAAGGAAATCACTCCTCCATATCCAGTTCAAGGATATAATCCGCGCTCACCTTATAAAAACGAGCGAGTTTTATCAGAACTTCGCTTGGAAGATCGAGATATCCGCTTTCATAACGGGAATAGGTTGACTGGCTTACCCTCAGCACCTTTGCCACAGCGCTTTGGCTAAGGTCCTTATCTTCCCGCAAATCCCTTATTCTTTTATACATTTGCATCACCTTTTCGCAAGAATATGCATTTTTTGCATTGATTTTTCCGTTAATGAGCCTCCGTTTTCGGCGGAGGCTTCTTTTATTTTTTGTAAGTATAAATTTTATAGAGTTTTTTTGCGAAGGAACCGGCAAACATTTTTTTAAAAAACGTTTTTTCGAATCCGGAAAGCTCGCTGATTTTTTCTTCCGGAGTCATAAGGACTTCGCCCGCAAAACAAAGATTCCCGATTTCAAAAATCCTCGGCTCGTCAATTCCGAAGGAAGCCCCCGCACCCACATCTTTTATGGGATTTTTATATTTCGATGCCTTCACCGCAAGGGAGGTGTAAGCATCCATGATGATTTCGGCTTCGGGGAATTTTTTCGAAACAGCGTCAAAAAGATTTTTTATCGCTTTTTCTGAAAGATACATGCTTATGCCTTCCAAAACGACGATTGCCTTTTCGGATTGCGGAATTTCGGAAAGCCAGGCGCTTTCCGCGGCGGAAGCACCAAGCATTTTATATTTTTCGCTTTCGGAAAAATAGAGGCGGCGCACTTCCATAACATCCGGAAGGTCGATATCATACCATTTTTCGAAAGGAGCATTTACCCTTTCGATTCTGGAATCAAGCCCGCAGCCGATATGGAAAACGGTGCTTTTGGGGCTTTCGGAAAGCTTTTCCGAAAGCCATTTATCGATTACCGCGGCGCGCATACCCATAAAATATGCCAGCCATTTCGATTTGCTTTTTCCGCCGAGGGAAAAGCCTTCTTTTTCCCAGATTTCTTCCGCTTTTTTATCGGAAAGGATTATTCCCTTTTTGCTCACAAGGGCTTTTCCGTAAAGGGGGATATAAAGAGTTTTACTTTCGTTTTTCATTGTTATAATACATATAAAGCTGGCATTTTATCATGCCGTTATAAAGTTTTCTGCGTTTATCTGCTTTTCTGCCAAAAAGGCTTTCGAATTCATCATGGGGAGAGATTATATTGAAGCTTCTGCCTTCGTCCATAACAAGGACTTTTCCAAGTTGGCGATAAAGTTCTTCCGCTTCTCTGATATCGAGAAGGCGTTCACCATAGGGAGGGTTGCAGAGAACTATAAGCTTCTTTTCCGCTTCCGGGAAGGTGAAATCCTTCATATTTTTCTGTTCGAAATGAAGTTTTGAACCAACCCCGGCGTTGTTCGCGTTTTCGATAGAAAGGCGAACAGCTTCCGGATCTATATCGGAACCGTAACCGACAAAGGTGGTATCATGACGGATCTCATCAAGGCAGGCGCTGCGCTGGTGCTGCCAGGTTTCGGAAGGCCAGCAGCCCCATTGTTCCGCGGCAAAATGGCGGTTAAGTCCCGGAGCGATATTGAGAGCCTTCATGGCAGCTTCGATAAGAAGCGTTCCGGAACCGCACATGGGGTCGCAGACCACACTGTCCGGATAGATACGGGCAAGATCAACGATTCCGGCGGCTATGGTTTCTTTGATAGGTGCATCGACGGAATTTTTGCGGTAGCCGCGCTTATGAAGTCCGGTACCAGAAGTATCGAGCATCAGGCGGACTTTATCTTTGAGTATCATGAACTGAATCTGGATAGTGGCACCGGTTTCATCAAACCAGCTTTGGTGATAAACCCCTTCAAGATGTTTGCAGACCGCTTTTTTGATTATGGACTGGCAGTCGGACATGCTGTAAAGCTGGCTGCGGACAGTTCTTCCCTTTACCGGGAAGGCATCTTTTCTTCCGATAAATTCTTCCCAGGGTGCCGCAAGGGTTCCCTGAAAAAGTTCTTCATAGCTTCTTGCTTCGAATTCCGCGACGATTATCTGAACCCTTTCCGCGGTGCGAAGACGAAGGTTTGCGGCGGCGGCGTCTTCAAAAGTTCCTTCGAAGGAAACTCTTCCGTCTTCCGCAACAATATTCTGTGCGCCCATGCGCTTCATTTCTCCTGCAAGGACGCTTTCAAGTCCCAGAAGGCAGGGACAGGATATTTTAAGTTTTTCCACTGATAATCTCCTTATGGTTTAAAAATTCTGACCGGAAACTTCCGGTCAGAAAGGGTTATAACATTCTTTTTATTGCATTGAGCAGGCTTTTTACGCCTTCGGCAAAGCTTTGGCGCTTCGGTTTCCGGCGGATTGCCGTCACCGGACGCTTTATAATTTCCGTTTGCCGCGGCGGTGGGTTTTCTGGGGTGCCGCCTTTTTCCTTTTCGGTTTTTTTCACCGGAATTTTCGGCGGCTCAACGAAAAAATCGGCTTTTGAGGGCGCTTGTCCTCATATCGGTTTCTGTAACAAGTTCATCGAATTTCTTCTGGATCTCTGCGGATTTATCGCTTCTTGCTTCGGAAGGGATTTTTGCCGCTTCGGCGGTTTTTCCGATATATTCAAGGCGCTGAAGAAGTACCGCAAGAGAATCTTCCATAAAGTTCTTTGTTTTTTCGAGTTCGGATCTGAAAGAATCGATTTCGGAATTGATTCCCTCTGCGCTGCTTTGTGCTTCCGCAATAAGGCTTTGGGCACCGGCTTTTGCGTTTGCGAGCATAAGTTTTGTGGAATCGCCCGCATCATCAATGGCTGCGGAAAGTTTTCTTCCGCGGGCAGCATATTCTTCGGCTTTTCTTTCTTCAAGCTCGATTTTTTCGCGAAGCTGGGAATTCATTTCCTTTTCGATGGCAAGTTCTTTTTCGGTTGCTTCAAGTCTTGCGGAGAGTTTTTCGTTTTCCGCTTCGATGTTATCGCTGTGTTCCTTGAGCAAAAGATAATGCTGACGCAGTTCTTCATAAGCGGACATTATCTCGTCATATTTTTTCTGGAGTTCCTCAAGGTTTTCCTTGGTTTCGGAAAGTTCGGTGTTTTTTTCTTCAAGTTTCGCGGTGATTTCCGTAATTTCGGCATTGGATTTTTCCTGTTCTTCGGAATGTTCCGCGCTCATCTTATCGATATATTTAAGGACTTCCTCTTTATTGAAGCCGCCGAAAGTCTGACTTTTGAAAATTGCCTGTTCAGCCATGGAGATCTCTCCTTTTAATATGTATTGATAATTAATCATAACATATTTTGCGGAGATTTAATATAGTTTTAGGGAAATATTTTATTTTTATTTTTAATATAACACCCCTTTTCTTTTGTAACCGAAAGAAAAGCGGTGTTTCCGTAAAAGAAAAGTTTTAATCCCCTACCCGCTCGCTCCCGCGAGCGACTCCCCCTTGAAATCAAGGGGGAATAAACTCTCCACCAAAAGAACGGTGCTTCCTATTCTCAACCGTCGCCGTTCGGGGCCGGCAACGGATTTTCAT
>JAFXGY010000058.1 GCA_017536625.1 Oscillospiraceae bacterium
AACCGCTTGCGGTTAAAAAAGACTGGGGGATTCTTTCTTTAATTATATGTGTTTTTTATAATGAATCCCTCCACCATCGCCAAAATGGCGATGGTCCCCCTCCCTTTGACAAGGGAGGTTATTTTGCTAAACAATAATTTACCACGCAAAAAATGCCGCATCTTTTGATGCGGCATTTTTTATTTTGGATTTTATCAGCCCGGAGGCCAGCCAAGGTTTCTTCCGGCAAGAACATGGAAGTGAAGGTGCGGAACGGTCTGTCCGGCTTCTTCGCCATAGTTGGTGACAACACGGTAGCTTTCAATTCCTTTTTCCTTTGCAATTTTGGCAATAACTTCGAAGATGTAGGCAACAATGCCACTGTTTTCTTCGGTGATTGCGCCTGCGCCGGTAATATGTTCCTTCGGAATAACAAGGAAATGAGTGGGTGCCTGGGGGTCTATGTCATTGAAGGCAAGCACGCGCTCATCCTCATAAACTTTGCTGCTGGGAATGATTCCCGCGGCAATTTTACAGAAAAGGCAGTTTTCCATAAAGATTATGCTCCTTTCATAAATTGCCTCCCTTGTCAAAGGGAGGAGGACCGTTGCGGTACGCACGGTGGAGGGATTCTTTTATATGAATCCCCCAGTCTTTCGCCTTCGGCGAAATCCAGCCCCCTTTAACAAGGGGGCCTTATAAGGAATTATTTGTTGATAAGAAGGGTTTCGACGATTTCTGCTGCGGAAGCAAGAGCTTCGTCGATCATTTCGGGATTTGCACCGCCCATTGCGCTGTCAGGTCTGCCACCGCCGGAACCGCCTGCCATTGCGGCGATTTCTTTGACGATTTTGCCTGCGTGTGCGCCTTCTTTAAGAGCATTGATGCCGCAAACAACAAGAACGGAAACTTTGTCTTCGTTAACGGAAGCAAGAAGTGCGATAGCATCCTGTGCGGTGAATTTGATATGGTCGCCCATGATGCGAAGGCTTGCGGGGCTGATGCCTTCAAGCTTGGTGCAGATGAAGCGAAGTCCGCAGATTTCTTTTGCGGAAGAAAGAAGGCTTTCGACTCTCATCTTTGCAAGTTTGTTGTTAAGTTCTTCGATTTCTTTATCTTTGGCTTTAAGTTCAGCCATAACAGCTGCGGATTTCTGTGCAACTTCGCCGACGCCGTTTACTTTAAGGTTGGAAGCGGTTTCGCCGAGGGTTCCGTTCATCTGGTCGATATAATCGAGAACGCCGGTGCCGGTTACTGCTTCAATACGTCTTACGCCTGCTGCAACGGAAGATTCGCTTACGATTTTGAAAAGGCCGATTTTGCTTGTGTTGGTAACGTGGGTACCGCCGCAGAATTCGATGGAACGTCCGGAAACGTTTACTACGCGGACGGTGTCGCCGTATTTTTCGCCGAAGAGGGCCATTGCACCCATCTGTTTTGCTTCTTCAATGGGCATTTCGTTGATGTCAACATCAAGGGAAGCAAGAACCATTTCGTTTACCACTCTTTCGGTTTCAGCAATTTCTTCCGCGGTCATTGCGGAGAAGTGGCTGAAGTCGAAGCGGCAGCGGTTTTCGTCAACATAAGAACCTGCCTGGTGAACGTGATCGCCAAGAACTTCGCGGAGAGCTTTCTGGAGAAGGTGGCAGGCGGTGTGGTTACGCTGGGTTGCATTGCGGATGGATTCGGTAAGTCTTGCGCGGACGCTGGAACCGGTGCGGAGATGTCCGGAAGTCATAACACCGATATGCATGGTCTGACCGGTGGGAGATTTTTTGCAGTCGGTAACGTTAAAGATGGAAGGACCGGAAGTGATGGTACCTCTGTCGCCGACCTGACCGCCCATTTCTGCATAGAAGGGGGTGGAATCGAGGATTACGACTGCTTCATCGCCTTCGTCAAGTTCGGAAACAAGCTCGCCGTTCTTGAGGATTGCAAGAACTTCGGAAGCGGAATCCATTCTGTTATAACCGACGAATTTGGTTTTGACGTCGCCGAGAGCTGCAAGGCTGTCTTCAACCCAGGAAACGCCGTTTGCGGAAGCTCTTGCGTCGCGGGCGCGTTTTTTCTGGTCGTTCATAAGAACGGTGAAGCCTTCAACGTCAACAGTGATGTTTTTATCCTCAAGGATATCCTGAGTAAGGTCGAGGGGGAATCCATAGGTATCGTAAAGTTTGAAAGCAACGTCGCCGGGAAGAACGTTTTCGCCTTTTTCTTCAAGTTTTGCAACGTAATCGTTGAGAAGCTCGAAGCCCTGGTCGATGGTGCGGCAGAATCTTTCTTCTTCGGAAAGAATTACTTTTTTGATGTAATCTGCGTGCTCAGCAAGTTCGGGATAAGCAACGCGGTTTTCTTCGATTACGGTATCGACTACTTTATAGATGAAGGGTTCGTTGATTCCGAGAAGTCTGCCATGACGTGCAGCTCTTCTGAGAAGGCGTTTAAGAACGTATCCGCGGCCTTCATTTGCGGGCATAACGCCGTCGCTGATGATGAAGGTGGTGGAACGGACGTGGTCGGTGATTACGCGGAGAGAAACGTCTTTTACGGGATCATCGTGATATTTGATTCCGGCGATTTCGCCGATTTTTTTCATGATGTTCTGAACAGTGTCAACTTCGAAAAGGTTATCAACGCCCTGCATTACGCATGCAAGTCTTTCAAGACCCATACCGGTATCGATGTTCGGGTGTTCCATTCTTTCATAATTGCCTTCGCCGTCGGAATCGAACTGGGAGAATACAAGGTTCCATACTTCGATGAAACGGTCGCATTCGCAGCCAACGGTGCAGTCGGGGCTTCCGCAGCCGTGTTCAACGCCGCGGTCAAAATAAATTTCGGAACAGGGTCCGCAGGGACCGGAACCGATTTCCCAGAAGTTATCCTCTTTTCCAAAACGGAAAATGCGGTCTTCGGAAAGGCCGATTACGTTGTGCCAGATGTCATAAGCCTCGTCGTCGTCCTGATAAACGGTGACATAAAGTTTTTCTTTCGGAAGTTTGATAACTTCGGTGAAATATTCCCAAGCCCACGGAATAACTTCTTTTTTGAAATAGTTGCCGAAGGAGAAGTTGCCGAGCATCTCGAAATAAGTGCCGTGGCGGTCGTCCTTACCGACGTTGTCGATATCGGGAGTACGGATACATTTCTGGCAGGTGGTTACTCTGTGGCAAGGGGGTTCTTCCTGGCCAAGGAACCATTTTTTCATCGGTGCCATACCGGAGTTGATGAGAAGAAGGCTCTTATCATCTTTGGGGAGAAGGGGGAAGCTGGGGAGTCTTTTGTGACCCTTGCTTTCGAAAAAGCTGAGGAAGCTTTCGCGGATGTCATTTACGCCCATCCATTCCATTGGTATATCATTCCTTTCAATTAAGTAACAAATTTTGCCTCCCTCATTATGGAGGGAATTCTTTTAACGTAGGGCGGGGGCTTGCTCCCGCCGAACGTAATAAAAATTTTTGGATGTAAAGCATCGGAAAATAAAAAAAGCCTCCATCCCTGCCATAAAATGACATTGGGACGAAGACATCTCCGTGGTACCACCCAAATTGCCGCAAAAGCGGCCGCTTTGAAAACCCCGATAACGGAAGGTATCCGCCGGAATCTCTTCCGGAAGCTCCGGGGCGGCATCCGAAACCGTTTGCAAACCTTTCTTTCAGCAAGCGAAAGGCTCTCTGTCATTGCGCGTTTTTCGGTTATTCCCATCAAAGCTTAATTATATTATATAATTATAACAGACCAATTATAAACGATTGGATAAAGCTTTGTCAAGCAAAAGAACAAATTATTATAAGGCCCATTCCGAACTTTTCAGCAATGTTTTACGCAGTATCGGGATTTTTCTGTGTTTGTTGCAAAAAAGCGGTTTTACTGCTATATTATATGCAGAGCAATAAACCTGAATCTGCAAAGGAGAACATATATGAAATACAAAGGAACGCTTATTGTTGTTAAAGATTGTAGCCGTGCGTTAAAGTTCTATAGTGATATGTTTGGGTTTCAGCTGATTAAAGACAACGACGGTAATATGGAACTTACGAATAATTTATATTTACAGGAATCGGGGTACTGGGAACAGTTCATAAAAAGAAATGTAACCCCAAACAGTAATCAGGCTGAGCTTTATTTTGAAGAGCCCAACATAGAGCAATTTGCGGAGCGTCTGGAAACACTTTACCCTGAAATCGAGTATGTCAATCACCTGATGACACACAGTTGGGGGCAAAAGGTGGTCAGGTTCTATGATCTGGACGGAAATCTGATCGAAGTTGGAACACCTGTATGATTCAGTTCTGTAAATTCCAATATACCAAAGAATTTAAAGAGGCTTAAAAAGCCTCTTTTTTGTTTCCGGGAATTTTTCTTTTCCTTTTTGCATAGGCTTGTACCAAAAAAGGAAAGGAAAAAAGAAAAATGCTTAAATTCAGAGCGGCAATAATTTTAATTTCGCTTATCATCATGTTTTTTGTGCCCATGACGGCAATTAAAACCGAACCGAAAGCCGAAAAACCACCGGAAACCGAAAACGAACAGCCAAAAGAGCAGGAAAACGAAAAAGAAGAAACCAAAGAAACCGAAAAGGAAGAGGGCTTCTTCCGGATTTTCGACCTTGAAACGGAGAAAATATCGGAAGTTTCATACGAAGATTATGTCCGGGGAGCCATAGCTTCCGAAATGGGCGCGGATTTTGAATTTGAAGCCCTTGTTGCCCAAGGGGTTGCCGCCTTCACCTGCGGAATTTATCAGAAGAACGCCCGTTTTGCGGCGGATTACGATTTTTCCGCCGCGCCGGGAAAAAAGCTCGGCTATATGACCGAAGAAAAGGCAAAAGAAATTTACGGCGAAGCATTCCCCGAAAAATGGAAAATTATAAGTTCCGCCGCAGAAAAAGCCATGGAATATATCATTACATATAACGGCGAACCGGCGCTTACGGTCTATCATGCCTGTTCGAACGGAATGACTGAAAGCAGCGAAAACGCATGGGGCGGGGCGATTCCGTATCTTGTTCCAGTGGAAAGCGAAGGGGATATCCTTTGGAAAAATTACGAAAGCAGCGTAACAATCAAAAAAGAAAAGGTCCTTGAACTGCTCAATAAAAACGGCGCAAAGCTTTCCGGCGCAGAACCGGAAAAGTGGTTTGAAGGCGCGGTGCTCACAAAATCGGGGTATGTGGATCATATCCAAATCGGCGCGGCGACTTTTTCAGGCGAAAAACTGCGAAATCTTTTCGGTTTGCGTTCGACGGATTTTGATGTAGGATTTAAAAACGGAAATTTCATTTTCACCGTCAGGGGTTATGGCCACGGAGTAGGCCTTTCGCAGGTTGGGGCGAACTATATGGCGGAAAACGGTGCGGATTTTGAAGAGATAACAGCCCATTATTACCCGGGGACTGAACTTACGGAATATAAAAATTATCTGAAAAATGCATAATTTAATCCCGAAAATTGCCGAATTGTTGATAGATTTAACATCTTTTTCTTAATGCCTTGACTTATTTTTATATTGTGGTAGAATATTATCCGATAGGTTCTGATGACAGAAAGGCGTTTTCCCATGTGCAAAAGCAAAAAATCCATTGAAGCCATGGCGGAGGAAATCCGCAAAGGCGATTACAGCGATTTCGGAAGGCTTTTGTATCTTTGCGCCTATATCCCTTCGGGAACCTTTGCCGAAGCGGAAAAGCTCGGCTATGAAAAGGAAGATATCCGCCAGGAGGCGGTGATAGCCTTTCTCCACGCTCTCCACAGCTTCGACGAACAAAAGGGAGCGGGCTTCCGAAGCTATGCTTCCGCCTGCATAAAAAATCATATAGCTTCGATCCTTCGCAGCGGAAACAGAACAAAAAGCCGTGCGATGCTCGATTATGTTCCCATCGATGAACTGGATATCGCTTCAGAAAACGAACCGGAATCCGATTGGATTGAAAAAGAAGCTGTTCTTGATATGAAAAAAAGGATCACAGAAATCCTTTCGGACTTCGAAAAGGAAGTTCTTGAACTTTATTTAAAGGGTTTTTCCTATAAAACCATCGGCGAAAAGCTTGGAAAAACGGAAAAATCCATCGGGAACGCCCTTTCGCGCGTTCGAAAAAAACTCCGGAGCGAAATGGCACCGGAAGATTAATTATTTTTGGTATGCGGCCTTCGGGCTGGATATACGAATGCTCCGTGGCAATCAGGCAACATCTTTTTAACAAAACGGTTGTGGTGACCCAAGGGCAAATACATTTATTCAAAAAGAAGAGGTAAAAACATGTACGAAGACAAAACCTTAGTTTGCAAAGAATGCGGAAAAGAATTCACCTTCACCGCAGGCGAACAGGAATTCTATGCAGAACGCGGATTTGTAAACGAACCCCAGCGCTGCAAAGAATGCCGTGACGCACGCAAAAACAAAATCAAAACCCAGAAAGAAATGTACACCACCACCTGTGCAGCTTGCGGTTGCGAAGCAAAAGTTCCCTTCAAACCCAGAGAAGATCGCCCTGTTTACTGCAGCGAATGCTTCGCAAAAATGAAAAACGAAGAATAATTCTGAGTTTTCAGTTTTATAAAAATCCCCGGATTATATCCGGGGATTTTTTGCTTGGCAGAGATAAATTATTGTTTAGCAAAATAACCTCCCTTGTCAAAGGGAGGGGGACCATCGCCATTTTGGCGATGGTGGAGGGATTCATAATAAAAAAATTTGTTATTAAAGAAAGAATCCCCCAGTCTTTTTTAACCGCAAGCG
>JAFXGY010000059.1 GCA_017536625.1 Oscillospiraceae bacterium
ACCAACGCAGCAGTCTCGCAACCAGCCATTTTACTGTTGAGGTGTGCCAGTAATATATCACTTGATAATCCATTTGAGCATAGAACAAGCACCTTAATCACCCCGTCAAATTCAAGTTTATCTAACTGATTATATCATAGCATCGAAAAATAGCAAAATAAAAGACCGACCATTCGGATACTTATCGTATCAAAATGATCGGTCTTATTTGGTCGAAGTGACAGGACTCGAACCTGCAGCATCCTGCTCCCAAAGCAGGCGCGCTACCAATTGCGCTACACCTCGATTGTTATAACCATAATATTATAGCGTCATAAAAGCTTTTTGTCAAATGTTTTGATTAAGAATGTTCATAACCGCCCATACTTTTTCATAAATATGAACCGGAGGCGAAAAAAATGAACCTGCTTGAAAAAAGAAAGAAAAAATTGCTTTTGCAAAAACGAAAAGAGGAACGCGAACGCCTTCGGGCAGATATAGAAAATCTTGAGAACGAAATCAGGCATACCGAAACGATTTTTAACCTTACAACGGATGAATATCTTTTGGAATCCGCCATTTTCGAGCGCAACGCCCAAAACGCAAAAATGAATTATCTTCTGAAGCTTGCAAGGGAAATCTGATTTTTAAAAACGCGCCGGAGGGTGCGTTTTTTTGTTTTGACATATCGTCTTTCTTGCATTATACTGTTTCCATGGAATGCGCATAAGGAGGAATGATGAGATGGAGTATATCATTAAAAACGCAGTCATCGCAACCATGGATAAAGAAAATCCCTTTGCGGAAGCCGCATTGATAAAGGACGGCAAATTTGCCTTCTGCGGAAGCCTTTCTGAAGCGGAAGAATCCGCTTCCCCGAACGCGGAAATAATCGATTGCGGCGGGAATTTCGTTATGCCCTCCTTCAACGATTCCCACATGCATTATCTTCATTATGTAAAAACAAAACTTTCCGTCAATCTTTGCAAAAGCAAATCCGTCGATGACATAGTTTTAAAAATGAGCACTGCTTTTGAGCATTTTGATAAGGAAAGCGGTCTTTGGCTCATCGGCGAAGGCTGGAACCAGGATTATTTTACCGAAGGCGAAAAGAGGTTCCCCTGCGCAAAGGACCTTGACCGCATAACGGAAGATTACCCGGTGCTCATCATGCGCGCCTGCTATCACATCGGCGTGCTCAACACAAAAGCAATGGTGCTCATGGGGCTTGATGCAGAAAAAGCCGCAAAGCTCGGCGCATTTTGCGAAACCGATGAAAACGGAAACCCCACCGGCATAATCAAGGAAAATTATTTTGATGATGTAAAATCGAAGCTCCCCTATCCGGATCTTGAAATACTCCTAAGAATGATGCTTGAATCCCAAAACGACCTTTTCGAGCAGGGCATCACCGCAATCCAGTCCGACGATATGAAATACGCACCGGAAGGCAGAGCTTACGAAATGCTTGAAGAACTGAAAAAAGCCTCCCTCGACGGAAGGCTTATGGTGCATTATTCGGAGCAGGCTCTTTCCCAAACCAAAGAGGAAGTCGATGACTGGTTTTCCCACGAACATTATAAAATGCGCGAAGGAAGCTTTAAGGTAAGCTGCCTGAAGCTCATTTCCGACGGCAGCCTCGGAGCCCGCACAGCCCTTCAGAAAGAACCTTATGTGGATGATGAATCTACCCGCGGCATCGCCATTTATTCTCAGGAAGAGCTCAACGGCTTTGTGGAGGAAGCCCAGAAGCGCAACGTTCCCGCGGCAATTCACGCCATCGGAACAGGTGCCATGGAAATGTGCCTTAACGCCATCGAAAACGCCAAAAACAAATATCTGGAATATTCCCCCCGCCACGCAATAGTTCATTGCCAGATTACAAGCCCCGACCAGGTAAAGCGCCTTGCAAGGCTTGGCATCCTTGCCCTGACCCAGCCTGTTTTTATCGATTACGATATGCACATCGTTTATGACAGGATCGGAAAAGAGCTTGCGGAAAGTTCCTATGTCTGGAAGGATTATCTTGAACTTGGCGTTCACGAAGCCTTCGGAACCGACTGCCCGGTGGAAAATTTTATGCCCATGCGCGGAATTTACTGCGCTGTGACCCGGTGTGACTGCAAAGGAAACGGGCCCTATCTCCTAAGCCAGGCGCTTTCCGTTTATGACGCGCTTTATGCTTATACCGCCGAAGGCGCATTCGTAAGCGGCGACGAAAACATTCGCGGAATGATCAAAGCGGGCATGGAAGCGGATTTTATCGTTCTCGATAAAAACCTTCTCGAAATCCCCCATGAAGAAATCCTTTCCGCAAAGGTGCTCCGGACCTTCATCGGCGGAAAATGCGTTTTTGAAAGGCAGTGATTTTTCTTGGTGATTCTTATTTTCGGAGCCTCGCACACCGGCAAAACGGCTTTTGCCCAAAGGCTTCTTGAAAAATATAAATTCCCCTATCTTTCCCTCGATCATCTTAAAATGGGGCTTATCCGAAGCAAAAACACCGAACTTACCCCGGAAGACGATGATGAACTTACGGAATATCTTTGGCCCATTGCAAGGGAAATGGCGAAAACCGCCATTGAAAACAACCAGAACCTCATCATAGAAGGCTGCTATATTCCCTTTGACTGGAAAAAGGATTTCGGCCCGGAATATCTTTCCGCCATTCGGGAATATTGCCTTGTTATGACGGAAAATTATATCCGAAGGAACTTCCGGGATATCCAGCGTTATTCAAACGTAATTGAATGGCGTGCAGAGGGCTTTGTGGATATAGACGCACTTGCAAAAGAAAATTCGAGAAACCTTGAACTCTGCGAAAAATTCGGCACAAACGCAATCATCATCGATGAAAGATACGAAGTTGACGCGGATATATGGAAATAGTCAAAAAGGCACCCTTTCGGGTGCCTCTTTTATTGTTTTTTCATCTTTTGAAGAAAAAGAGCTACTGCTCCGGTCGCCGTTATAACCACATAAAAAATCAGTGGGAGAAGATGTTCAGTTATTGCGGAGAAATTTCCGTTTATTACCGTTCTTTCAATTTCAACCGCATGGATGAACGGAAAAATATTCGCAATCTTCACGAATGTTTCTCCCAAAAGCTCGATATCGAACCATATTCCCGAAAGCCAGGCGGATAAATTAGTCAGCAGAGCACCGCAGATTCCTCCAACCTGTTTTACGTTAAAAACGCTTCCGCATAAAAGTCCCAATGCAATATAAAATACCGCCGCCGGAATCGTCATAACGATTGCAAGAAATATATCCGCGCTGATTTTTAATCCAAGGGCTGCCGCGACAACATAGCAAACGACTGTCTGAAATACCGCCATAGGAATAAGGGGCAGCATATAGCCTAGAATAAAATCGGATGATTTAAGCGGAGTTGTATAAAGCCTTTGCAAAAACGAAGTTTCTCTGTCCCTTGCAATCAATGTGGCGGAGAAAAGCGTTATAAAAGAAAGACCGAAAACCGCTGTTCCCGGCGCAAGACTTTCTATCGCGAACAGCTCAACAGGGATATTTGCCTGCATTGCGCTTAAAAGCAGCAAAAGAACCACCGGAAATCCGATTCCGAACAAAATATTAAGCGGATCACGCAAAATTTCTTTTGCGCATCTTTTTGAAAAAGCAAGCATTTTCATTTTTCTTCCTCCTTTATAATTTTTATAAAGGCGTCTTCAAATTTTGCGGAAGACGTTTTTTCTATAAGTTCTTCCGGCGTTCCCAATGCAAGAAGTTTTCCGTTTTTCATAATTCCGACCCTGTCTGAAAGAGCTTCGGCTTCTTCCATATAATGCGTTGTAAGGACAATCGTTACTTTTCCTTTTAAACTTCTGACTGTTTCCCAAAGTTCGCTTCTCGCAATAACATCAAGACCAAGTGTCGGTTCATCAAGAAAAAGAACCGAAGGTTCGCTTATAAGTGCCATAGCTATGCTCAGCCTTCTTTGCCAGCCGCCGGAAAGTTTTCCGGCTTTTTTTCCGATAACTTCATCAAGCCCGAATTGCTTTGTAAGTTCTTTTATTTTTTCTCCGCTTTTTTCTCTCGAAAATCCGCTTATTCCGCAGATAAGTTCAAGATTTTCCTTAACGGATAAATTCGGCGCAACTGCGGTTTCCTGGGGCGAAACACCGATTATCTTTTTAACTTCATTTTCATCTTCCAAAATGCTGTATTCCTTTATAAAAGCCTTTCCTTTTGTTGGTTTTATAAGGCAGGAAAGCATTTTTATCACCGTTGTTTTTCCGGCGCCGTTAACACCGAGAAGCGAAAAAAGTTCTCCTTCTTCAATTTCGATATTAAACTTATCAACAGCAACAGTATTCTTGTATTCTTTTGTCAGATCAACAGTTTTTATAGCTTTCATAATTACCTCCGAAACCAGATTCTGAAACAATCATAACATTTTCTGTTTCCGAAAAAGCGGTATCTTCGTTATCGGTAATTTTCCGTTTATAAACGGTCGTTTTTTGTTTTCAAACGGCAATTTTTTCGCAAACAAAAAAGGCACCTTTTCGGGTGCCTTTAATTTATTTGCTTATTTATCAGCCATTTTTCTTCTGCTGTCTTGCTTCAATATCTGCAAGAGCGTCTTTTCTGGAGAGGTTGATTCTTCCCTGCTGGTCGATTTCGACAACTTTTACGACTACTTCGTCGCCGGGTTTAACAACGTCTTCAACTTTTTCAACGCGTTTGAAGTCGAGCTTGGAAATATGGCAAAGGCCTTCTTTTCCGGGTGCAATTTCAACAAAAGCGCCGAACTGCATAAGGCGGGTTACCTTACCTTTATAAATTGCGCCGACTTCGGGATCCATGGTGATGGTCTGGATTACCTGGATAGCTCTTCTTGCGTTTTCAATATCCATACCGGAAACAAATACGCTGCCGTCTTCTTCGATATCGATTTTAACGTCGCATTCTGCGCAGATTTTCTGGATGGTTTTACCGCCGGAACCGATGACGTCACGGATCTTATCGGTATCGATTTTGATGGTGAGCATTTTGGGAGCATATTTGGAAAGTTCTGCTCTGGGCTGTGCAATGGCGGGAGCCATAATATCATCAAGGATATAGAATCTTGCTTTTTCGGTTTTATCAAGAGCTTCTGCGATGATTTCGGGGGTAAGACCGTCGCATTTAAGGTCCATCTGAATTGCGGTGATACCGTCTTTGGTACCTGCAACTTTGAAGTCCATATCGCCGAAGAAGTCTTCAAGACCCTGGATATCGACCATGGTCATCCAACGGTCGCCTTCGGTGATAAGTCCGCAGGAGATACCTGCAACGGGTTTTTTAATCGGAACACCTGCATCCATAAGTGCAAGGGTGGAACCGCAGATTGCGCCCTGGCTGGTGGAACCGTTGGAAGAAAGAACTTCGGAAACAGTTCTGATAGCATAGGGGAATTCTTCTACGGGCGGAATTACGGGTTCAAGAGCTCTTTCTGCAAGTGCGCCGTGACCGATTTCACGTCTGCCAGGACCGCGGGAAGGTCTGGTTTCGCCTACGGAATAGGAAGGCATGTTATACTGGTGCATATAGCGTTTGCTGGAAACGCCGTCGATGCCGTCGAGTTCCTGTGCTTCGGAAACAAGTCCGAGGGTTGCAATGGTAAGAACCTGTGTCTGTCCGCGGGTGAACATACCGCTGCCGTGGGTTCTGGGAAGAAGGCCGACTTCCGCAGCAAGAGGTCTGATTTCATCAAGACCGCGCCCGTCAACACGTTTGCCGTCATCGATGAGCCAGCGTCTTACAACGTATTTCTGGAGTTTATAGATAGCCTCGTCGATTTTGAGGATATCATCGGGATAAATTTCGTCGAATTTTTCGTGAACAGCGGCGATGATGGGCTGAAGAGCAGCATCACGAACGTTTTTGTCGTCGGTATCAAGAGCTCTTCTGATATCTTCGATGGCAAATTCTTTGATTTCCTCGAACATTTCTGCGGGAACGTCGATTACCTGATATTCGAATTTCTCTTTGCCGATTTCAGCAACAACGCTGTTGATGAAGTTTACCATTTTTACGTTTTCTTCGTGAGCGGTCATGATTGCTTTGAGCATGGTGGCGTTATCAACTTCGTTTGCGCCTGCTTCGATCATAACAACTTTTTTATCGGTGGAAGAAACGATGAGGTGAAGGTCGGATTTTGCATCCTGTTCAGCGGTGGGGTTAAGGATGATTTCGCCGTCAACAAGACCGACTTCGCAGCCTGCGATAGGTCCGTTCCACGGAACATCGGAAATTGCAACAGCCATGGAAGCACCGATCATTCCGCACATGCAGTAAGAATAATCGGGATCAACGGACATTGCGGACATAACAACTGCGCAGTCGTTTCTCATATCTTTGGGGAAAAGAGGACGCATGGGACGGTCGATTACACGGCTGTCAAGAATGGCTCTGTCGGTGGGGCGGCCTTCTCTTCTGGGGAAAGAACCGGGGATTTTGCCCACGGAATAAAGTTTTTCGTCAAAGTCAACGGAAAGAGGGAAATAGTCGATTCCTTCTCTGGGGGTTTTGCTTGCGGTAACGTTGCAGAGAACGGCGGTTTCGCCGTATCTTACAAGGATGGAAGCGTTTGCAAGGCAGCACATTTTGCCGGTTTCAAAACTGATTTTGCGTCCGCAGTATTCGGTTTCAAAAACTCTGTAATTTTCAAACATAAAAAATACCTCCGTTTTAAATTTTTGCGCGCGGCAAAAACAAAAGCGGAAGCGGGAATAAACAATAAATCCAAAAACCAAAAAAGCCTTTCGGTTCCTCGATTAACTGCTTATTTCCGTGCCTGCCGTTTTTGCCGCACTTTTTGTTATTATTGGCTTATTAACCCAATAAAGTCAGGGGAAAAGAATTTTCCCCTGACTTTAAAAAAGACAAAATTATCTTCTGATACCGAGTTTTGCAACGATTGCACGATAACGTTCGATGTCGGTTCTCATAAGGTAGTTGAGAAGGTTTCTTCTTTTACCAACCATTTTGAAAAGGCCGCGGCGGGAATGGTTATCTTTTTTGTGCTCTTTAAGATGCTCGGTAAGGTCAGCAATTCTTTTGGTAAGAACTGCGATCTGAACTTCGGGGGAACCGGTGTCGGTTTCGTGAAGTCTGTTAGCAACGATTACTTCGGTTTTTTCTTCCTGTCTCATCATAGTGATTCACCTCAAAAAAATTTTTTATTGGGCTTATTCGCAGGAAAGGGCGATTGCTTTTGAGGCATAACGCTATCGGACGCTTTCGCATTCAGCGGACATACCCTTTTCCGGGAACAAGTTATTACTGAACATAGTCAGCCTTAAAATTATATCAAACGAAAAGCTTTTTGTAAAGCCTTTTTTATAATTATTTTGTATTTATTATACAATTTTATTAAAGATTTTTTCTTCCGGGCTGTCAATATAAAAACCGGCACCGGAAATCCGGTGCCGATGTTTTTAAAAAGCCTAAAATCAGAGTTTTCTTACAAGGATATGGTTCATCCAGCCGCCGATAACAACGTCCTCGAAGCTTCTGCGAAGCTTGAAGCCAAGGGAATCGTAAAGTTTTCTTGCTCTGGGGTTCCAATCGTTTACGATAAGGGCGCATTCTTTGAATCCGAGACCGGACATAACGCCGATATAGAAAGCGATAAGCATCTGGCCGATGCCTCTGCCGCGTTTGGTATCCTTTACGCCGAGAAGGGTCATGCAGGGAAGTCCGTCAACGGTAGGGTCGGAAGCTTTCATGCTCATATAGCCAACAGCTTCGCCGTTGCGGTCGATTGCAACATAGGCCTCTCCTTTTTTAAGAGCATCGGAAAGAACCTTATCGAGAAGGTCGGTCTTTTTGAAATAATGGTTATAAAGAGGGCTGTTTTCGAAAATACGTTTATATTCTTCGATTTTTGCGGGATCGGCTTTTTCGATCTCGATCATGTTTGCCATATACTGTGCTTCGCGATGATAGCTCATTATTATTTCCTCCGTTCTTATTATCGGCTTTAATCAGACGTTGCTGTTGTGCTTGCGGGATTTCCTCATAAGAAGATAGATATTGTGGCTGGGGTCAAGGCTTTCGGGCATCTGCATAAATTTGTGGAAGCCCATATCCTCGTAAAGTCTTCTTGCAAGGGGGTTAAAATCGTTGACGGCGATGAATCCTCTGTCATAACCTTTGGATTCATAGCTTTCGATGAAGTATTTGAGAAGCATCTGACCAACCCCGTGGGAACGGTAATCCCTGCGGACTCCCAAAAGCGCAAGATAGGGCATATTGGCATAAACGCTTTCGATCTGCATCCACATAAAGCCAACCGCTTCGCCGTTTCTGTCCTCGGCGATCCAGACTTCATCGTTTGCAAGGGCGGAACCCATCCAATCATAAACGTTTTCGCCGTAATGCTTATAAAGCTTCGAATCATCAAAAATTCGTTTGTAATCCTCGATTTTCTCTGCTTTTGCTTTTACGATATGTACTTCATGCACAGCCAAAGGGAACACCCCCATAAAGACATTATAATACATATATAGGATAGCACTTTTGATATCATAAGTCAATGGAAAGAAAAATTATTGTTTATCTTCTTAAGCCCCCTTGTTAAAGGGGGCTGGATTTTTTAACCGCTTGCGGTTAAAAAAGACTGGGGGATTCTTTCTTTAATTATATGTGTTTTTTATAATGAATCCCTCCACCATCGCCAAAATGGC
>JAFXGY010000060.1 GCA_017536625.1 Oscillospiraceae bacterium
ATTAAGCCCCCTTGTTAAAGGGGGCTGGATTTTTTAACCGCTTGCGGTTAAAAAAGACTGGGGGATTCTTTTTTAAATTACAGATATCCTTATTATATGAATCCCTCCACCATCGCCATTTTGGCGATGGTCCCCCTCCCTTTGACAAGGGAGGTTCTTTTGCTAAACAATAATTTTCCTTCGCGATATTGACTTTTTCATAAAGCGGTACTATAATTTAACTGTCAAAATATGGACTTTCGGAGGTATGGCTATGTCTCAGATGGATTATAAATACAGAGTAAATTTTGTAAAAGGCACTACCGAAAAATGGGAAGAATATGTCAAAATTTTCGATAACAGCCCTCTTTATGAACATTATTTCAAAGGAACCGAAACTCTTCGCGAATGGGTTTACGGTCCCCTTGAAAAAGGCAACGTAATCATTGCCGAAACCGAAAAAGGCGAACCCGTCGGACTTATGGTTTATGATATGATGGGTATGTATGGCGAACTTCCCTATCTTGCTCTTCTCGGCGTAAAAGAAGGCTATCGCGGCAAAGGCATCGGCGAACAGCTTATCGACATCTATCTCGGAATCTGCAAACAGATGGGATTTGATAAGGCATTCATCGCTGTTTCCGACTTCAACCCCAGAGCAAAAGCCCTTTATCAGAGAAAAGGCTTCAAACCTCTTCTTCTCGTTCCCGATCTTCTCAAAAAAGGCATCGGCGAATGGCTCCTTATGAAAAATCTTTAATAGACAACCAAAAAGCCGCTTCCTTTCGGAAGCGGCTTTTTTATATTATCAGAGTTTTATGCTCCATTCTCCGAAATCAAAAGTTCCTGCACCATGGCGAAGATTTCCGTTTTTTTCAAGATTTCTGAATTCGCAAAGCATTTCTTTAACTATGGAAGTGTTTATATCGAGGGAATGATGACCCGGGAAAATTCTTTTGACCGGGAGAAGAGCGATTTTTTCGAGCGATTCAAGGTACGCTTTTGGGTTGGTGGAAGGATAATCCGCAAAAAGGGTGCTTTTATAAATAAGGTCGCCGCTGAAAAGATAGCCTTTTTCTTCCTCGAAAAAGCAAAGATGTCCCGGGGAATGTCCGGGAGTATGCAAAACGGTGATTTTTCGGTCGCCGAGGTCAATTACATCGCCATCACAAAGTAATTCCGAAGGTTCGCCCTGAAATATTTCGTAAGAATCTATATCAAATCCGTAAGGCAGATTGCAGTCCTTTGCAATCAGTTTTTTAATTAATTCGGCTGAAAGAGGAAATTTCCCCGAAAGCCAATCAAGTTCTGCTTCATGAGCAAAAAAATCCGGATAATATCGGTGCCCGCCGATATGGTCCCAATGAATATGGGTTGCTGCAGCAGAAACGTGCTTTTCGGTAAGTTTTGAAACCTCTTTTGAAATATCGCAGATACCGAGGCCGGTATCAATGATAAGAGCTTTTTCTGTTCCGATCAGCAAATAGCAATGGGTTTCTTCCCAATGGCGGTATTCGCTTATTGCAAAAGTATATTCGTCGATTTTATCGATAGTGAACCAATTTTCATCAGGCATTTTCATACCATCCCATTACCTTTTCAAGATTTTCTTCCGAAACAAAGTCGCCGCCGGAAACAAGAAGCGCAAGCATTGCTTCCTCATCCGGTGTGCGGTTTTTCTTTTTCTGCATAAATTTTGTAAGCATTTTTATTCCAAAGCCGTATCCTCCGCCGAGCTTTTGATGATCCATGCCGCCCTGAATTGTGAAAACCGGAAAATCTTCCGGAAGTTTGCAGCTTTTGCGGACTGAGCCGATTTGCGAACCGGTTGTCCCGAGGCAGACCCCGCAAAGAGCTTTTATATCAAAAAACTTTGCGGCTTTGCGGTAATCCGCAACCGTTCCGGCCATAAGCCAGCCAAAATAAACGACCGGAGTTTTCTTTTCAAGGGCTGTTTTTGCTTCGTCAATGCCGTAAACCGGAAGACCGGTTTTTTCGCCGAACATTTCAGCATAACGTTTGCTGAAACCGGTGTTGGAAGAATATATAATTGCTTTGGGTTTCATAATAATCTCCTTTTTACCATCAGAGGAAGAAAAATTTTGCCGCCGCAGTCATCACCACAAGGAAAATGAGGTTTATTACGGTGAACATCACAAAATATTTTTTCCCTTCCCCGGGATAAAGAATCCTGAATTCGCTGAAAGTTATAAGGCTTGCAAGAGAAGCGATGAGAGTTCCCGTTCCGCCGATATTCACACCGAGAAGGAGCGAATGGTAATCGCTTGTGAAACGGGAAAGAAGAATCGCCGAAGGGACGTTGCTTATAAACTGGCACGAAAGCACGGAAACAAGCAGCGCATCTTTCTGGAGCAGAACGGAGAAAAATTCGTTCACGGCATCGATTCTTGCAAGGTTTCCGGAAAAAACGAAGAAGAAAAAGAAAGTTCCCAAAAGGGCATAATCCACTTCATAAAGAGCGTCTTTATCCACAAACCAAAGGATTGCGGGAATCACCGCAAGACCGAGCCAGAAAGGAATCACACGGAAAACTATAAGAAT
Source organism: Oscillospiraceae bacterium (assembly GCA_017536625.1). Taxonomy (GTDB): domain Bacteria; phylum Bacillota; class Clostridia; order Oscillospirales; family Ruminococcaceae; genus UMGS1668. The sequence continues at coordinate 2,542 of JAFXGY010000060.1, forward strand.
CGAAAGCATGAAAAGTGCCATATAAAGAAGCGTTCTTTTCACATGGAGTTTTTCGGTGAATTCCTCATCGATAATAAGTTTTTCCGGTTTGACAAGAAGACATGCACCGGCAAGCATTGCTATTGCAAGCAAAAACGGCGGAAACATTATGGACATAAATTCCCCGGTTGGAATTTCGAAAAATGAATAAAGATAAAGATTCTGCGGATTGCCGAATGGGGTCAGCATTCCCCCAAGGTTTGCGGAAATATTCTGCAGAATAAAAAGATATGCCATATATTTTTCCTTTTTGCCGACGGAAAGGGCAAAATATCCCAGGGGCAGAAAAGTTATGAGCGCCATATCGTTTGCAATTATCATTGAACCGATGAAGGTTATTACAACGAGCATTAAGAAAAGCCCCCGGAGGCTTCCGGAAATAAGCACAAGCTTTCTTGCAAGGATAGTGAAGAATTTTACGTTCCCAATGGCGCAGACCACCGCAAGAGTAAGAAAAAGGCAGGCAAGAGTTCGCCAATCGAAATATCCGAGATATTCCGCATCCGGCGGAACGAAAAAACAGGTCAAAAGCGCCGCCGCTGCCGCAACGCAGAAAACGGCGTTCTTTTTTATAAATTCAATGGCTTTCATATATCCTCCGAAAAAACAAAACGCTATCCGCCATAATACACCTTTTTCGAAGATTTTGCAACAAAAAATCCCCGCCGGAACGGGGATTTTATTGATTCTTCTTACTTGATTTTCTTTTCCGCCGCGGTAACGGTGTTCTGCATAAGCATTGCGACAGTCATGGGACCTACTCCGCCGGGAACGGGAGTTATGAAGCTTGCCTTAGGTTCCACATTTGCAAAATCAACGTCGCCGCAAAGTTTTCCGTTTTCGTCACGGTTGATGCCAACGTCGATTACCACTGCGCCTTCCTTCACCATATCAGCGGTGACAAATTTTGCTCTGCCCACAGCGGCAACAAGGATATCCGCCGTTCTCGTTTCCTCCGCAAGATTAGGAGTTTTGCTGTGGCAGATTTCAACTGTTCCGTTTTCGTGCAGAAGCATCATAGCCATGGGTTTTCCGACTATGTCGCTTCTTCCGATAACAACGCATTTTTTGCCTGCGGGAGAAATTCCATAGCGGTGGAGAAGTTCCATAACACCTGCTGGAGTGCAGGGAAGAAAACGGTAATCTCCGCGCATGATATGCCCTACGTTTTCCGGATGGAACGCGTCAACGTCTTTTTCCGCCGGAATGCAGGCCAAAGCTCTTTCGCCGTCAAGGCCCTTCGGAAGGGGCATCTGAACAAGAATTCCGTCGATATCCACCCTTGCGGCATAGGAATTAATAATATGTTCGAGCATTTCCTGAGTGATATCCGCCGCAAGAGTTACAACTTCGCTTGCGACGCCGATTTCTTCACAGGCTTTTGCCTTGTTGCGGACATAAACCTGGGAAGCGGGGTCTTCCCCAACAAGAATAACCGCAAGAGAAGGTCTTCTTTTTGTTTCCGCCACCATTTTTTCAATTTTTTCCTTGAGTTCTCCGCGGACTTCCGCCGCAATTTTCTTTCCGTCAATAAGTGTTGCCATTCTGTTTATCCTCCGCTTCTGTTTCTTTCTGAAGTTCCTCTGTTATTGTATCCTCTTCGGTAATAAGGCCTTTTTCGCAGTTGTTTTTATAATCCCATTTTCCTTCGCCCTGAAGCTTTCCTTTTTCCGTTTCCGCCCAGATTCCGAGCCATTCCGGCCTATTTTCGGATTTAAGGAATTTCAGCGCAACTGTGAAAGCGCAGACCGCAAAGATAAGCATGATTGCGCCAAGGAGCTGTGAAATGCGGAAAGGACCTATCATAAGGCTGTCGGTGCGAAGACCTTCGATAATCATTCTTCCGCCGCCGTTCCAGCCAAGATAGAAAAGGAACATCTGACCGTCGAATCTGCGTTTTTTTGCAATTACAAAGAAAAGAATAAGACCGAGAGCGCACCAGAGTGATTCATAAAGAAAAGTGGGATGTACCGGAATAGAAGAATCCATAACAGCGCCCATAACCTCGGCTGAATGTCTTTCGATATATGCCGCGATTTTCGGGCTGGTCATTCCCCAGGGAAGATCGGTGTTGCAGCCAAAAGCTTCGCTGTTCACAAAGTTCCCCCAGCGGCCGATTCCCTGTCCGATAAGGACTGCACCGCCGGCAATATCAAGAAAAGGAAGAATCTTCTGGTCCCGAAGTCTGCAGCCAATGATAAGACCGAGAACGCCGCCGATGATTCCGCCATAAAAGCCAAGACCGCCGCCGCGGATATTGAAAATTTCCATGAGGTTATCTTTATACATATCCCATTGGAAGGCAACGTAATAAGCCCTTGCGCCGATAATTCCGAGAATCATGGCAAAGAAAATAACGTCAATGGCTCTGTCGGAATCGATTCCGAAGCGCTTGCAGTTTTTGAAAACGAATCCCATTGCAAGAAGAAAACCGGTTGCAATGATTACCGCATACCAGTAAATATCAATGGAACCGATGGAAAAAGCAACTCTGCTTATTTCAAATTCAAGTCCAAGCCCAGGAAAACTGATTATATCTGTCATAAATTATGCCTCCTTTTCTGTCAGGGTTTTATTACGGAAAGCGCGGATTTTTCCGCACCATAGGTGGTTTTTATTCTTTCGATAACGCTTTCGGGCGTTGCGTTCGCGGCGATATCGAGCATTTCGTACATATCCACACCCGGGAAATGGCAATTGAAAAGCGAAGTCGCTACGCCGGTTACTCTATCCATGGAGCGCATATAGTGACCATAAACCGACCTTTGAGCACAGGTGAAAATATCTTTCGGAATTCCGTGCTCAAGAAGGTGCTCAAATTCTTCTTTAAGACGTTTATAAACTTTTTCCGGTTCTCTGCTTTCGCCGGAAATAAGGATTGAAATATAATCTCTTCCGCAGAAAACTTCGCTTCCGAAGGTTGCGTTGATGATTCCTTCGTCATAAAGTTCGCGGTAAAGGGCTGTATAATCGCTGCAAAGGGCTTCGGCAAAAATTTCGTCGAGGATACTTCCCCGGAAGTTTTCCACTTCCGTACCGGTTTTGCCTTTGAAGCCGACGTTAAACAGCGGAACGGATACAGGAAGATGCTGTTCAGCGTAATTTTTCACAACCTCTTCCGGTTCGCCGCAATCCCCGTGCTCAAGATAAAAATCCTTTGCAGGTTCGAGCACCGCATCCGCGGTTTTGAGCACCGTTTCCATATCAAAATTTCCCGCAACGGTAAGAACCATGTTATGAAGATTATAAAAGGTGTTATAACATTCATAAAGAAGGTCGGCGGTGATTTTTGCGATGGATTCCGTAGTTCCGGCGATATCGATTTTTACCGGATTTTTGTGATAGAGAGCGCCGAGAAGATTGAAAAGCACCCTCCAATCCGCGGAATCGTCATACATTCTTATTTCCTGACCGATGATTCCCTGTTCCTTAGCAACTGTTTCGGGGGTGAAATAGGGGTGGGTAACAAAATCGAGCAGAATTTCCATGCTTTCGGCAAAATTATCGGAACAGGCAAAAAGATATGCCGTTCTGTCAAAAGCGGTGAAGGCATTTGCGTTTGCGCCGGTTTTTGCATAGCGTTCGAACGCGGAACATTCTTCGCTTTCGAAGAGCTTGTGCTCGAGGTAATGCGCAATTCCTTCCGGAAGTTTTATGAAATCTCCCTTTTCGGAAGTTTTTATGCAGGTATCAATGGAACCGTATGCCGTTCCGAACATGGCGTAAGCGGTGGAAAAACCTTCCATCGGCGCCATAAGAATCGTAAGTCCGCTCGGATGCTCGACCTTATAATAGCTGTTCCCGAGACGTTCGCTTTTGATTTCCTTTATCTCGCGGTTCATTCTTTTTCGCCTCCTTTAAGGAAGAAAACAGAAGCAAGCTTTGCCCTTTTTGCCATTTCCATAACCTCTTCCCTTGTTACGCTTTCCATGGCTTTTTTATCTTCTTCCGGAGTTATTACGTTGTTTTCGATTATTCCGCCCATATACCAGTTTTCGACGGAAAAGAGAGTATCTCCAACGGAACCAAGGCTGTTCATAATGGCGTTTTTGGTTGCGGAAAATTCCTCTTCGCTGAAATCGCCTTCCGCAATAAGTTCCAGCTGGCGGATAATTTCGCTTTGTGCCTTTTCCCTATTTCCGAATTCGATTCCGCTGTCAACAATCAGAATTCCGCTGCCTCGTTCAAAGCTGGAATCCGCATAATAGCAAAGGCTCATTTTTTCGCGGACGTTCATAAAAAGCTTCGAAAAGGCGGTTCCGCCATAAAGCGCAGAAAGCATTCTTGCGGCGTTTTTCTCGCGTTCGGATTTCGGTCCGCCCATTCGGAAAACCATAACCAGTTTCCCCTGGGCAATTTCCATTTCTTCCTCCGCTTCTTTAAAAGGAGAATAGGCTACGGTTTCGAAGCCTTTTTCTTCAAAAGGTTCTCTTTCAAGGGAGGATATCTTTTCCGCAAAGACTTTTCCGACTGTTTCTGCATTTCCCGGGCCGGCGAAGAACACTTCGATTTTTGCGGTTTTCACAAGGTTTTTCCAGGCTTTTGCAAGGCTTTCGCCGGTGATGGCTTTTGCGTCTTTTGCATAGCCATAGCGTTTTATGCCAAAGGGTTCGTTTTCAAAAACAAGGTCAAGGGCTTTTCCTATGGCATAGGTGCGTTTATCGTTGAGATCGCTTTCGATTGTATCAATAAGGTATTCCCGCTCAAGCTCCAGATCAATTTCCGGGAAAAGACCTTTTTCGTCAAGGTTCGGTTCAAAAACCAAGTCCCAAAGAAGGTTCGCGGCGGTTTCTGTCATTTTTTCTCCGCCAAAGGCAAATTTATCATCCGCGGTCACAAGGGTGATTTCGATTATCTGCTTATCGCCGTGCTTTGAAACATCCGCATCAAGAATAGCGCCGTACATTTCCGCAAGTTTTTTATTGAGAGCGGTGAAATCCGGGCAGCTTTTGCAGCCTTTGCGAAGAACAAAAGGCACAAGGGCATTTACCGTTGCGGTTTCTTTTTCGATGGGAGTCACAAGGCAGAGAGTTATTCTGTTATGCTTGAATTTCGGTTCGGTAACCCAGCTTAAAAAAGCGCCTTTTCCGATTTCCTTACGGTTTAAAGTTCCAATCATTTTTTTACCTCATTTCATGTGAATATCCATCTGGGTATAAGGAATATGGATATTATTCTTATCAAAAGCAAGTTTAACCTGTTCATTAAGGCGGCAGCGAAGGGTTTCGTAATTATCCCACTTCACATAAACCTTGCATACAATATCGACCCCGCTGGGAGCGAGAGCTGTTACGCTTATAAAAATCGGTTTTTCCTTTTCAACAAGGGGTTCGGAATCCACAACTTCGCGGATTACGCTTTTAGCTTTTTCAAAATCATCTTCATAATCTATGGAATAGACCGAATCAAGGCGGCGAAGACCGATTTTGCTGTAATTTATAAGGGTATCGCCCGCAACAATGCTGTTCGGAATGATGATTTCCTTATTATCCGCGGTGAAAAGATGGGTATGGATAAGCCCCACTTCCGAAACAAAGCCGGAAATTCCCTCTTCCGGAATTTCGACGAAATCCCCCGCATTGAAAGGTTTTGAAAAAAGAATGGTGATTCCGCTTGCAAAAAGCGCAATGATATCCTTTATTGCAAGAGAAAACGCAAGAGTGAAAACGCTGAAAACCGCAAGGACGGAAGTCACCGGAATTCCAATTACGGAAGCCGCAGTGAGCAGAACGATGAAATAGAGCAAAAATGCGACTATTCCGTGAATGAACTTCGTTGCACCGGCGGCAAGCTCGCTTTTTTCCACATAGCGCATGATGAAGCGCAGCGCCCATCTTACTAATATAACACCGATTACGGCGGTTATCAGCGCCCAAAGGGTTTTTTCACCGTATTTTGCGATTATTTCGCTCATTTCCATTTTTTTGAGGGTTTCGAGGAAAGCATCAATGCTTTCTGCTGAAGCAGAACCTTCGGAAGCTGCTACCGCTTCTTCCGCGGTAAGTAAAATTCGTTTCAAGTTTTCATCTCCTGTTATCGGCGGCAAATTGCCGCCATGGGGTTTAGTTCAATATGAATCCTTCGCCGTCTTCGGCGGTTCCCCTCCCTTTGAAAAAGAGAAGGTTTTTCAGGCTTTTTTAAGTTTTGCGAAATTCGCCATAAGTTTTTTTGTTCCGACTTTTTCGAAGGCGATTTCCAAAAGGGTATCGCCGCTCATGGCCTTTGCGGAAAGGACTGTTCCGCTTCCGAAAACTTTATGAATAACGGTATCGCCGGGGCGATAGCTTGCGCCTTCGCTTTTCGGCGCTTCGGTATATGTTTTTTCAATTCTGATGTTGCCGGAAGGGCTTTCTTCAAAATGATAGCTTATGCTTCTTCTGCTGCTTTCGCTTTCGTCATGGAATTCCTTATATTCTTCCGGAATTTCCTGGGCGAAGCGGGAAAGACGGTTGTGGCTTGTCTGGCCAAAAATCATTCTGCTTGCGGCGGCGGTGAGGAAAAGGTTCTTTTTCGCCCTTGTGATTCCAACATAGGCAAGTCGGCGTTCTTCTTCCATTTCGTTCATGTCATAAATCGCCTGCATTCCGGGGAAGACCCCTTCTTCAACGCCGATTACGAACACGTTTTCGAACTCAAGTCCTTTCGCCGAATGAAGGGTCATCATAAGGACGGAATCGCTTTCTTCCATTCTGTCAAGGTCGGTATAAAGGGCAACTTCTTCAAGGAATCCGGAAAGTTCGGCGTTTTCCGCCGCTTCCTGATATTTCATCATGTTGGTTTTAAGTTCGCCCACGTTTTCAAGCCTTGTTTCACCTTCGATTCCCTGAGCACGGAGCATTGCGGCATAGCCGGTTTTTTCGCAGAGCGCATCGAAAAATTCGCCCGCATCAAAATCTTCCGCCATTTCCGCAAGTCCCTTTATCATATCCGTAAAGCCTTTGAGCACGGCGCTTCTTTTATAAAGGTCTGCGTATTCATCCGCGTGCTCAAAAATATCGAAAAGCGAAAGCCCGGTCACATCGGCAATATGTTCGGCCGCGGCAATGGTCGTTGCGCCGATACCGCGCTTCGGTTCGTTGATGATTCGTTCCAGACGAAGGTTATCCGCAGGGTTCACGATTACGGACATATATGCAAGCAGATCCTTGATTTCCTTGCGTTCATAAAAGCGCAGACCGCCGATGATTTTATATGGCACCCCGGCGCGCATAAATGCTTTTTCAAGGCTGTTTGATTGGGCATGCATTCGGTAAAGAACCGCAAAATCGCTGTAATTTGCGCCCTTCGCAATTCCGTCGAGCACCTTGTTCGCAATAAATTCCGCTTCGCCGTCCTCATCAATGCAGCGGCGAATGGTAACTTTGCTTCCGTCGCCGTTGGAAGTCCAAAGGTTTTTGCCTTTTCTTTCGGTATTATGGGCAATTACCCCATTGGCAGCGGAAAGTATATTCTGGGTGGAGCGATAGTTCTGTTCAAGACGAACAACCATTGCACCCGGGAACTGGCGTTCGAAGGAAAGGATATTTTCGATGGTGGCACCGCGGAATTTATATATGGACTGGTCGTCATCGCCCACGACGCAGAGGTTTTTGTTCTTTGCCGCAAGCATTGCTACAAGCATATATTGGACATGGTTGGTATCCTGATATTCATCCACCATGATATACTGCCAGCGGTTCTGGTAATATTCCAGAACTTCCGGATGGGTTTTGAAAAGATGAACGGTTTCGCAAAGAAGATCGTCAAAATCGAGTGCTCCCGCTTCGTGAAGTTCCCTTTGATAAAGAGCATATACCTTCGAAGTAATTTTCATCCGGTAATCGCCGTTTCTTTCCGCAAGGTCAAGCATATCCTGCGGGTCTTCAAGGCGCTCTTTCGCATGGCTTATGGCGCCGAGAATGGGCTTCGGGGGAAACTGCTTTTCTTCCATATTAAGCGCTTTAAGGCATTTTTTCACCACCCGAAGGCTGTCATCCGTATCATATATAGTAAAACTTTTCGGAAGGTCGATAAGTTCCGCATCGCGGCGAAGAATTCTTACGCACATGCTGTGGAAGGTGGAAGCAAAAACTTCCTGCGCATCAAGACCGAGCTTTGATACAAGGCGGTTTTTGAGTTCATCAGCCGCTTTGTTGGTAAAAGTTATGGTAAGAATGTTCCAGGGGCGCACTCCGGTTTCGATAAGCCTTGCGACCCTTGCGATAAGTACAGTTGTTTTTCCGCTGCCCGCTCCTGCAAGAACAAGGAGAGGACCTTCCTTATGCATAACCGCCTGCATCTGGCGGGGATTGAGAGATTCGTATGAAAAAGCCATTGGATTACCTCCGGTTATAATAAGCTAATTATATATAATACTATATAATTATGAATTTTTCAATAACACGAACGCACCAACACAAAAAAAGCCGCCCGAAGGCGGCTTTTGAAAATTTAAAATTCATTCTTCAACGGGGAAAATATTGATAAGTTTTGCGGCATAACGACGGACAAGGTTTGCGTCGAGTACGTTTACCTTTCCGTCACCGCTGACATCTGCTGCCAAAAGCTGTCTGTCATCAAATTCCATGATTTTTGCAGAATATCTGCGAATAAGGTTTGCGTCAAGGACATTTACTTTTTCATCGCCGTTGATATCGCCATAAATCACGTCAATAATTCTGATTTCGCCGTTTTCGGTATCAATTTTGAGCGAACCAAGATTATCATCCGCAAAGAAGAATTCCTCTCCCTCGGTCACGATTTCAACAACCGTATTCTGAACTTCTGCGCCTTCTGCCGGAGCAAATTCAATATCAAGAAGGACTTCTTTTTCTGTTATGGAATCAAGGGCTTCCCATACGAAATAAATCATTCCTTCTTCCGCTGTATTGATGGTTGCATCCGCAACGGCATTTCCCGCGGTGCAGGAAATAACTTTCAGCGCATTCGGGTCATATTTTACAGCAAACTGCATAAGCGCAGCATTGGAATTTTCGCTCATGGTAACTTTGATATGTTTGCTGCTGCCGAGCACGATGCTCGCGGAATCTATGCTCAAAGTTGCATCTGCGGGACGTTCGAGCATGGTTACTTCATAGCCATTCCAGAGGCCGTTTTCATCAAATTCCCAAAGGTGTTCTGTACCTTCATAATAATAAAGCTCAACGACCGCATCTGCCGGAGGAGTAAACGAATCTGCTTTAACGGAAGCCGGAGCACCATTCATAAAATAGACCGAAATATTCTGTCCGGGCCAGGGATAAAATGCCCAGCTTTCGACCGATTCAAGAGCGCTGTTTACAAACACTTCCGCATTTACCCAATTGAAAGCATACTGCCCAATCGTTTTAAGGCTTTTGGGAAGAATGATTTTTTCGAGGTTTGATCCAGCAAAAGCATCTCCATCAAGTACTTCAACGCCTTCCGGAACGGTATATTCACCTTTTACAGAACCCGGGAAAGCAACCAGCACCTTTCCATCTTTTGTGAAAAGTGCATTATCCTTTACCGTAAATTCAGGGTTATCTTCCGCAACAATAAATTTTTCGAGCGTTCTGCTGTCAAATGCACCCATATGTATTTTAGTAAGCGTTGAAGGAAGGGTTATGGAAGAAAAAGAGTTCCATTGGAAAGCACAGCTTCCGACTGATTCAAGTCCTTCCGGAAGAATCAAATCTCCGGAAATACGTATATTCAGAAATGCATTTAAACCTATATAGGTTATTCCCTCTTCAAAAATTATTTTCTTTATACTACTTCTATAATCATCCCAGGGCGAAGTAACATAATCAAAAGAAGAACCCATATTTACAATGGGGTAATCATACATCTCCCCTGTTCCGTAGATTATAAGTTCGCCTTTTGCGTTGAGCTTCCAATAAAGGCTTTCGCCGCATTCGCCGGAATCGATTATTATGCTCTCTGCCCAGGGCATATCTTCAATTTTGAAGGTGTTTACGGTATATCCGTTCCAAAGGCCTTTTTCATCAATGTCAAAGCCTTCGGCACCTTCAAGAATATAAGCGTTTTTTGTATCTCTCCAGACTGAAGGTGCATTTCCGAGGAAATAAACCGGAACGTCATCAGAAAGTCCGTCAACCCCTTCAAGAACAGAAATTCCTTCTCCTACAACAACACGCTTGATATCGTATCTGTAATCTGCCCAAGGCGCTGTCCATACCACGTTCCCGTCACCGAAATCCTGCCAGCCGGTATCACATATAGCGCCTTTTCCGATAAAGGCAAGAATTCCGTTGGAATCGAACGTCCATGCAACGCTTTCACTTCCGTAAAAATCCGTTCCGCAATATCCGCTTGCAACATAATCTTCTTCGTTCCATATTACGGTTTCTGCTGCTGGTTTATCATAATTGTATGTATCAACAACATAAGGAACACATTCCTTCTGCATAAGGTTTCCTTGTGAATCATACCACCAGAGCCAGACTATTCCTATTCTTCCTCCGCTTCGGGAAATTGCTCCATTGTATTCATAATACATTATCTCTGTCTGAGCTACCGTTACGTTACCATTTGCATCAATGAATTCATCATTTGCCCATTTTTCCGCAACATCCCAGCCTCCCAAATAAAAATAATCTTCATGGATGTTGTAATATCGACAGCTGTGTGACCATTTTACGGAAGAGGCTCCTTCCGGCTTCTGAACACTGATCGGAAGCATAGATAAATTGAAAATTCCGTCAGTGTCAATTTTCCGAATTCCTTTTTCGTCAACATTCTCATCAAAAGTGACCCTGACGAAACCTTCTTCGTCAGTTTCAACGTTCACTCCGCATTTTTCAAGTTCTTCGCCCGTGGAAAAACTTATTCTTTCTGCTTGCACATTGGGGAACCCTTTTTCATTCATCCATGTTTCCTCCGCAAACGCCGTTACGGAAAGCGCCATTGCAAGAATTACAAAAAGTATAACAGACAATGCCTTTTTCATGACTACCCCTCTTTTCGGTTTTATAATTACATATTACTCTTAAATATTGTAAAAAACAATATGCCGGCCGCATAGTACGCGGCTTTTTAACAAACTTTTTTGTTGGGATAACATCCTTCCCCAAGGTATTTATTGCTCACTTTTAAAAAGCCTTGCAAAAATATTGGTGATATGTTATATTAAAGTGTAATATTATTAATTAACATGAGGTGATCACCATGAAAAGAACGGAGCTGAGGCTTGTTTTTGCCTCTCCGGAAGCTTTTGCCGAAGAGCCGATCAAAATCTGCGGCTGGCTTCGCACTTCCCGCAACTCCAAATCCATAGGCTTTATTGAACTTAACGACGGAACCTGCTTCACTAATATCCAGGTTGTTTACGAGGAAGATAAAGTCAATAATTTCAAGGAGATCAATAAGCTCAACGTTGGCTCCGCCGTTTCCGTAATCGGCAATATCATCCTTACCCCGGACGCAAAACAGCCTTTCGAACTTCACGCAACCGAAGTTATCATCGAAGGTGAATCCACCCCGGATTACCCTCTCCAGAAAAAGCGTCACAGCCTTGAATATCTTCGCACCATCGCGCATCTCCGCCCGAGAACCAACACTTTCTCCGCCGCATTCAGAGTAAGAAGTGCCGCTGCATTCGCAATTCATCAGTTCTTCCAGAGCAGAGGATTTGTTTATGTTCACACCCCGCTCATCACCGGTTCCGACTGTGAAGGTGCAGGCGAAATGTTCCGCGTAACCACTCTCGATCCTTCCAATCCCCCCAGAAACGAGGACGGCAGTGTTGATTTCAGCCAGGACTTCTTCGGAAAAGCCACCGGTCTTACCGTTTCCGGTCAGCTTGAAGGCGAAGCAATGGCTATGGCATTCAGCAATATCTATACCTTCGGACCCACCTTCCGCGCAGAAAAATCCTATACCCAGCGCCACGCCGCGGAATTCTGGATGATCGAACCGGAAATTGCTTTTGCGGATCTTTATGACGAAATGCAGCTTTCCGAAGATATGATCAAATATATCTTCCGCTATGTTCTTGATAACTGCCCCAGAGAGATGAAATTCTTCAATGATTTTTATGATAAGGGCCTTATTGAACGCCTTGAAACCATCTGCAAACAGGAATTTGTCCGTCTTGATTATACCAAAGCGGTTGAAATCCTTACCGAAGTAAAAGACCGTTTTGAATATCCCGTATATTGGGGATGCGACCTTCAGACCGAGCACGAGCGTTATCTTACCGAGGAAGTTTATAAAGCTCCGATCTTCGTAACCAACTATCCTAAGGAAATCAAAGCTTTCTATATGCGCCAGAACGACGACGGAAAAACCGTTGCCGCGGCGGATCTTCTTGTTCCCGGCGTCGGCGAAATTGTCGGCGGCAGCCAGAGAGAAGAACGTCTTGACGTCCTTATCGACCGCATAAACGAACTTGGTCTTAAAGAGGAAGATTACAGCTGGTATCTCGATCTTCGCCGCTTCGGCGGATGCAAGCACGCAGGTTATGGTCTTGGCTTCGAGCGTATCATCATGTATCTTACCGGAATCCAGAACATCCGCGACGTTCTCCCCTTCCCGAGAACCACCGGATCCGCAGAATTCTGATAAAACCAAAGCCGGAAGGAAAAATTTCCTTCCGGCTTTTTGCATTAGCCTCCCTATTTTACATTTTAAGGTATTTTATGAAAACTATAATCACAGTTCAGCATACAGAGTCCCTTCACCACACAAACGGAATGGTCGGTTCATGGACTGACTGGCCCCTTTCCGAAAAAGGCCTTGAACAAGCAGAAAACATCGGCAAAAATCTTTCCGCTGAACTTTCCGCGGAATATAAAATATATTCTTCCGACCTTGCAAGAGCAGCGCAGACTGCCGAAGCGGTTGGAAAACACCTTGGAACAAAGCCTTTTTTCCGGCAGGAGCTGCGTGAAAGGGATCTGGGAGAAGCGGTCGGACATTCCGTCCGCTGGCTTCGGGAACATATGGAAAAACCCGAAAAGACCGTTGACGACCGGCTTTTTCCTTCAGCGGAAAGCCGCAGAGAAGAATGGAACCGGCTTAAACCGTTTTTTGATGAAATCACATCAAACGGCGAAGAATATATTATCATCGTTTCCCACGGCGACCTTTTAAGCGTTTTTAACGCCATGTGGCTTGGTTTGCCGGTGGAATTCCTTGAAAAATCCGAACTTTTCGGCGTTTCCGGCGGGGTTTCCTTCCTTTTTGAAAACGACGAAGGCAAACGCTTCATTAAAAAATGAGCGACACATCATATATGAAATAAAGAGGTGACAGCATGAAAAAATATTCCGAAATGACCCGTGAAGAACTTCTTTCCGAAAAAGAGCTGCTTGAAAAACGCTATGCGGAGAAAAAAGCCCTTGGATTAAAGCTCGATATCTCCCGCGGAAAGCCAAGCCCGGAACAGCTTGCCCTTTCTCTTCCGATGCTCGACCTTATAAATTCCGAAACAGAAAATTTCAAATGCGAAAACGGATTTGATATCCGCAATTACGGCGTCGTTGATGGAATTCCGGAATGCCGCCGCCTTTTCGGAGAAATTCTTGATGCTCCCGCTGAAAACGTCATAGTCACCGGGAACAGCTCCCTCAACCTTTTTTATGATCTTATCGCACATGCCATGTGCCATGGAGTTCCCGGCGGAGATGCACCCTGGTGCGAATGTAAGGAACGTAAGCTCCTTTGCCCTGCTCCGGGTTATGACAGACATTTTGCTGTGGGAGAATATTTCGGCTTCAAGCTTATCCCCATTGAAATGAAAAACGACGGCCCGAACATGAACCAGGTGGAAGCACTTATCACCGACCCGGACGTAAAAGGCATCATCTGCGTTCCCAAATATTCGAACCCCCAGGGAATTTCCTATTCCGCCGAAGTTATCGAACGCTTTGCGAATCTTTCCCCCGCCGCGAAGGATTTCAGAATCTTCTGGGATAACGCATATACCGTCCATCACCTTGATTTTGACGGCGAAATGGACGAAATTCCTTCCCTTCTTCGCCTTGCGGAAAAGAACGGTAAAAGCGATATGGTTTATATGCTCGGTTCCACCAGCAAAATAACTTTCCCCACTGCGGGACTTGCGGCGGTGGCTTCTTCCGCAGCAAACACCGCCGATATCAAACGCATGCTTTCGTTCCAGAACATCGGTCCGGATAAAATCAACCAGATGCGCCACGTGCTTTTCTTCAAAAATCTTGATGGCGTGCTCAAACATATGAGAAAACAGGCGGAAGTTATCCGCCCGAAATTCGAAACGGTGCTCACGGTGCTCAAAGAAGAACTTGGTGAAACCGGAATTGCAGAATGGAACAGCCCCAAAGGCGGATATTTCGTTTCTGCAGAGCTTTTGGAAGGCACAGCAAAGCGAACCGTTTCCCTTTGCAAGGAAGCCGGTCTTGCAATTACCGGGGCGGGTGCTGTTTATCCTTACGGAAACGACCCCGGGGACAGCATTCTTCGCATTGCGCCGACCTTCGCACCGGTTTGTGAACTTCCGCAGGCAATGGAAATTTTCTGCATTTCCGCCAAGCTTGCCGCCATTGAAAAATTGCTTTAATAAGCCAAAAAGAGAGGTTTTTGAATGTATATTTTAGCTTCCGGTTCCCCAAGAAGAAAGGAACTTCTGAGCCTTATTATTGATGAATATGAAGTGCTTGTTTCCGGCTGCGAGGAATTTGTTCCGGAAGGAACCCCCGCAGAAAAAGTTCCGGCAATTCTTGCGGAGCAAAAAGCTCTTGCGGTAGCAAAACTTCGTCCCGACGATATTGTTATAGGTTCCGATACCGTGGTGGTGCTCAATGATGAGATTTTCGGCAAGCCGAAGGATAAATCCCATGCTCACGCCATGCTCAAGGCTCTTTCCGGCAAAAAGCACTTCGTTTTTACCGGTGTTGCGGTTGCAGAAAAAGGCGAAGTCCGTTCCTTCGTTCAGAAAACCGAAGTGGAATTTTATGAACTTTCCGACGAAACCATCGAAAAATATATTGCCACCGGCGAACCGATGGATAAAGCCGGCGCTTACGGAATCCAGGGCAAAGGCAGCGTGCTCGTCAAGGGCATAACCGGAGATTACTTCAACGTCATGGGGCTCCCGGTTGCGGAAACCGCAAGATTTTTGGGAATAGTTTAATAAAAAAATAAAAGCCGTCACAAAAGTGACGGCTTTTCCTTTTTATGAATCCTTTTGCCACCGTTTACGCGATGCGGTCCTCTCCCCTTTAACAAGGGGCGTAAATTACTTTCCGGTTGAACCAAACCCGCCGGTGCCTCTTTCGGTATCGGAAAGTTCATCGCATTCGATGAATTTTGCCGCCGCAACAGGCATTATTGCCATCTGGGCAATGCGGTCGCCGGGGTTAATTTTATAATCCTCATCGGAACTGTTCATAAGTCCGACGCAGATTTCTCCGCGGTAATCGGAATCTATGACTCCTACACAGTTTCGCGGAGCGATTCCGTATTTGATTCCGAGCCCGCTTCTTGCGAAAATGAACGCACCGAAACCTTCAGGAACGGCAATGGCGATTCCTGTTTGGATAACGGCACTTCCTCTTGCGGGAACAATTACCGGTTCTTCAATGCAGGCATAAAGATCCGCCGCCGCGGAACCGGAAGTTGCGATTTGCGGTATAACGGCGTTTTCGCGGATTTTTTTGACTTTTACCTCAAACTCCATAGCGTTCGCGAAGCTCATCGAGCTCTCTTCCGAGTTTATCGGCGCGGCGGTTTGCTTCGTCCGCTTCCATTCTTGCTCTTGCGGTATCGCCGAGATATTCCTTGAGCTGGGAACGGATGTGGTCGCAGTTTGCGGATTCTTTTTTATATTCGCTGAGATATGCAATGGCGCAGAGAACGAGAGCATCGTTCATGGAAAGAGAAGGATTTCTTACCATAAGGCCGTCGATATCGTCGCTCATTTCCTTTGCAAGGTCGCGGACATAGCCTTCCTGTTCCGTGGTTGCGACAGTATAGCTTGCGCCGGCAATTTCTATTTTAATTTTATTAAGATTTCCCATACAAAATTTCCTCCGATTCGTCATAATAAGACATATATATTATAGCACGGAAGGAACCTTTCTTGCAACGATTTTGAGCACCGTATTTTGAAGAATTTTATGCTTTTCCGGGCAACTCCTCTGTTCATTTTTCATAGAATATAAAAAAACTGATTATGGAGGAAAAATGGCTCTTACCGAAAAAATCTATAACCGCGCAGCGGCGGTTGCTTATGCGAACCGCTGGGCATATTTCCGCAACCCGAAATATTATGATTTCAGCCCCATCGGCGGTGACTGCACTTCTTTCGCAAGCCAATGCATTCTTGCTGGCGGTGCGCCAATGAACTTTACCCCGGATTTCGGTTGGTATTACCGCAGCCTTAACGACAGAGCGCCCGCATGGACCGGCGTAAAATTCCTTTTCAATTTCCTTGTGAACAACAAAGGAATCGGTCCATTCGGGCATGAAGTAGGGATAGAAGATATTATGCCCGGGGATGTTGCCCAACTTATCATCGATACGGAAGATTGGCAGCACACCCCTGTAATCACTTCCGTTGACGGCGATTTTCCTACCTTCGATTCGGTAAAAATCGCCGCACATTCCTATGACTGTGCCTGCAGACCCCTTTCGAGCTATGCCATAAAGGCAATAAGATTCGTGCATATCGATGGGGTTAGGGTTGATGTTCCTGAAATGTAGGGGCGGATATTATCCGCACGTAAAAAAAGCCTCCCCTGTTTAAGGGGAGGTGACATTTTTGAATAAAACGGTGGAAAATTTTAAAAAAATAATCCCTCAGTCAGCTTCGCTGACAGCTCCCTTTGTGCAAGGGAGTTTTTTTATATACCTTTTTTATAAAGAATATAGGAATAAATTATCGGTATTATCGCCACGGCAAAACAAACCGCAAAAATATATCCCGAAAGGATAAAAGCGTTTATTATGAAAGCAAAACCGCAGATTACCATAAGCCAGCCCGCAAGGCGGTGGGTTTTGTTCCAGTTTTCATCGCTGTTGAGAGTCCAGGGGATTTTATAACCAAAAGTGTAATTGAGCTTTGCCTTCGGCAGATAATTGCCCAGCGCAATAAAAATAATTCCCATAAGGATACAGCAGACCATTCCAATATTTACTTTCATTCCAAGAGCATAGGCATAAGTGGCGCTCATAACGGCAATGGAAGTTGCCGGAAGAATCCAATATACAATTCCCATGGCTTTCTGTCCGATGTTGCTTTTTTTAGGGTCCGCATAGGTCACCAAAAGGCATACAATATGAAGCGCCGCAATTACGGCGGGAATTCCGAAAACGGTAAAAATTTTTGAAGTCCAGCCGTTGGGTTCATTATCGGTACCCCAATGGGTTGCCATTTCCGCCGGGAGCTGTTCCCAGAAGATAAGACCGATGATTATCGGCAGAAGAATTATTATCGTTGTTATCACAAGCAGTTTTTTATTCAGTTTCATCGCTTTTCTCTCCTTTGAACTGGGCAAACCAGAGCATTATTTCCTCAAAAACAGAGGTATTGAGTTCATAGAAAACAAAGTTTTTCTGCTTCGTTTCATAAACAAGGTCCGCTTTTTTCAGCACCGAAAGATGGTACGAAACCGTTGCGCCGGTCATATCGAAATGAGAACCGATTTCTCCCGCCGATAATTTTCCTTCCCGAAGCATCAGCAAAATTTTTCTTCTGGCCGGATCGGAAAGTGCTTTGAAAGTTTCTGCAAAGCTCATTTCAGTTCACCTCAGATAAATTTGACCGCGGTTCCGTAAGCAACAACTTCCGCTGCGCCCTGCATTATTGCGGAAGAAGAATAGCGAATATTTATTACGGCATCCGCGCCCTGTGCCTCCGCCGCTTCAACCATACGTTTTGTTGCAAGGGCACGGGCATTATTCATCATTTCGTTATAAGCTTTAAGTTCGCCGCCCACAAGGGTTTTAAAGCTTTGAGTAATATCTCTTCCGATGTTTTTGGTCTGGATTGTGCTTCCGCAAACAAGTCCAAGCATTTCAAATTCTTTTCCGGTGATGTAATCAGTATTTACCAAGATCATTTTCTTCTCCGCTCCTTATTTCTTTTATTCTTTCAATGGCCACATATATCATAATTCCGGCTAAAACCGCGGGAATTATTCCGATGATTATTTTGACGGCGATATTTTTTATAAGCGCAATGAATATTCCGAAATAAAGCACAAAATAGACTATCATTATCGCCGCTATGATTATTGGGGCAATGTATTTTTTCATTTTTCTGTTTCTCCGCTGTTTTCCAAAATCCAGCCGGCGATATCCGAAATAACTTCTTCGCCGATATGACGTTCGACCGAAAATTCCTTCGTTGCCTTCGAAATATCATCATAAAGTGCCGGTACGAAGCAATGGTTGAGGCCTTCATAAAGCCTGAAACTGAAGTTTTTTCTTTCGCCGAAAAGGCGTTTGTATCCGACGAAGTCCTTTTCGAAATCCACCTGCAAATCTCTGCTTCCCTGCATTATGAGCACGGGTTTTTCTGTTTTTTCAAGATATTCCGCGGCGCGGTGTCCTCCCATTTCCTTGAAGTAATAAAGGTCAACTCCGCCGGCATATTTGCGTTTTTTCGCTTCCTCGTCGGAAATTTCATAAAGATCCTCGAAGGATTTTCTGAACTTTTTATCCTGCATGGAAGCGACCCAGGCCATAATTTTGCTTTTTCCGTTTTTCATTTCCTCAAGCTGGCGGAAAAGCACTTCTTCAAGGGTATCGAGAGTTCCTGCCATAAGGATTAATCCGCAAAAATCTCCGCCTTCCGCATCAATTCGCGGCGCAAGCATTGCGCCCATGCTGTGGCCGATGATGAAAACCTTTTCCGGGTCGATTCTTGAATCCTTTTTAAGAAGCTTCGAAGCCAGAACAGCATCTTCTATAACTTCTTCCCTAACGGTAAGGCTGCCTTTTTTCAGCATTTTTCTGCCGTGGGCAAAACTTCTTTTGTCATATCTTACGGAAGCGATTCCACGCTTTGCAAGGCCTTTTGCAAGGTCTTTGAAAGGCGTCAGTTTCATCACTTTTTCGTCCATATTGCTTGAACCGGAACCATGGACAAAAACCACCGCCGGAACCTTTTTTCCGCAATTTTCGGGAACGGTAAGTATTCCGTTAAGAGGAAATTCCGTTCCTTCCCCTACGATTATTTTTTCTTCGGTCATATTATAGCCTCCGAACTATTTAGATTTTTTTCTAAATAGAATATAACATATTTTATAATTCGCTGTCAATAACTATTTAGATTATTTTCTAAATAGCTGTATAACAAAAAAAGAGCACCTTTTTGTGGTGCTCTTTTCAATATCTTTAAATGGATTATTTTGCGTAATCGACTGCACGGCTTTCGCGGACAAGATGAACTTTGATCTGTCCGGGATATTCAAGCTCGCCTTCGATTTTTTCTGCGATATCATGTGCAAGAAGAACCATTTTTTCGTCGTCAATAAGTTCGGGTTTGACAACGATTCGAACTTCGCGTCCGGCCTGGATTGCGAAGCAGTTATCAACGCCTTCGAAGGAATTTGCGATTTCTTCAAGTTTTTCAAGACGTTTGATATAGTTTTCAAGGTTTTCGCGTCTTGCGCCGGGTCTTGCTGCGGAAATTGCGTCCGCTGCCTGAACAAGCCATGCAATGGTGGTTCTGGGTTCAACGTCGCCGTGATGAGCTTCGATGGCGTGGATGACTGCCTCGGGCTCTTTATATTTCTTCGCAACGTCAACGCCGATGGTGACGTGGCTGCCTTCGATTTCGTGGGTAAGGGCCTTACCGATATCGTGGAGAAGACCTGCTCTTCTGGCCATGTTGGGGTCAACTCCGCCCATTTCGTTGGCAAGAAGTCCTGCGATCTGAGAAACCTCGATGGAGTGCATGAGCACGTTCTGTCCGTAACTGGTGCGGTATCTCATGCGGCCGAGAAGACGAACAAGTTCGGGTGCAACACCACGGACTCCGCATTCGAGCACTGCGTGCTCACCGTCCTGTTTGATTTTAGCATCGACTTCTTTGCGTGCTTTATCAACGGTTTCTTCAATTCTTGCGGGATGGATTCTTCCGTCCTGGATAAGTTTTTCAAGAGAAAGTCTTGCGATTTCGCGGCGGACAGGATCGAAGGAGGAAAGGGTGATTGCTTCGGGGGTATCATCGATGATGAGGTCAACACCGGTGAGAGTTTCGAGAGCACGGATGTTGCGTCCTTCGCGGCCGATGATGCGGCCTTTCATTTCGTCGCTGGGCAGCGGAACAACGGAAACGGTTGCTTCCGCAACGTAATCCGGTGCGCAGCGGGAAACTGCGGTTCCGATAATTTCTCTTGCTTTTTCTTCGGATTCATCCTTGAGCTGCTGTTCGAACTGCATGATTCGAAGAGCTTTTTCGTGCTCAAGTTTTGCTTCAACTTCCTGAAGAAGCTGGATTTTTGCCTGTTCTTCGGTATATCCGGAAATTTTTTCGAGCATATCGAACTGGCTTTTTTTAATCTGTTCCGCTTCGGCAAGTCTTGCGTCGGCAGCCTGAATTTTTTCCTGCATGAGTTCCTCTTTTTTATCGAGGTTGTCAGCTTTCTTTTCAAGGGATTCTTCTTTTTGCTGGAGTCTGTGCTCGCTGCGCTGAACTTCCGCGCGGCGGTCTTTGATCTCTTTATCCGCTTCGGTGCGAAGACGGTGGATCTCATCTTTTGCTTCAATAAGAGCTTCTTTTTTGCGGCTTTCAGCTGTTTTGATTGATTCGTTTACAATGCGTCTTGCTTCTTCTTCGGCGGAACCGAGCTCGGCCTCCGCAACTCTGCGTCTATATGCAACACCCACAGGGAAAGCGATTATCAAACCAACGACCAAAGCGATGATCCCTACGATCACGCAAACAAGAATATCGCTGGAAGTCATTTCGGCAAAGATATTCATGCTTTTGATAAAGGTCAGAATTTCCATTGGTGATTCAAATATTCCTTTCTATATATTAAATGCCAGAGGTCTGCCGCTTAAAGACAAACAGACTTGCACATGTTAATATAATAATAAACCTATTTAAAGGGGCTGTCAAGAAATATTGCTCAAAAATGAATAATTCCCGGCAACTTTTATGCAAAAACGGTAAAAATATTCACTTTTCTATATATTTATATAATTATAAGTATGATATTTGTAATTATTTTTAATGTTTTTTGTCCGCAGAGCGTTGACAAAAGCCCCCTTCGGTGATAATATTTACTTGTATATTTTAATGCGTTGATGGGGAAACCGAAGCGGAATTCCTTCCCAGAGAGGGCGGCATGATTCTGAAAGCCCGCCTGTTTGAATCCGTGAAATACCATCCCCGGAGCGTGTGCAAGCCTTTTGGCGAACACACCGTATCCCGCTGCGTTAAAGCGGAACTTTGAGCGCGGAAGAATTTTTTCCGTAAACAAGGGTGGAACCGTGGAGCACAAAGCTTCGCCCCTTAATTTTTGGGGCGAAGCTTTTTTTATTTGCCCCGCAAAAAACAGGAGGTAAATTATGGTTAAAGTATCCCTTCGTGGCGACGTTCATGAATTCGAAAACGGCGTCACCCCCTATCAGATTGCCCAGAGCATCAGCTCCGGCCTTGCAAGAGTTGCCTGCGCCGCAAAAATAAACGGCGAAGGCGTTGATCTTCGCACCCCTATCGAAGAGGACTGCGAAGTCGAAATCCTCACTTTCGATGATCCCTTCGGCAAAAAAGCATTCTGGCATACCACTTCTCACGTTATGGCCCAGGCTGTTCTTCATCTTTTCCAGAACGCAAAATTTTCCATCGGACCCGCCATCGATAACGGTTTTTATTATGACTTCGACGTTGAAAAACCCTTCACCGTCGATGACCTTAAAAGAATCGAAGAGGAAATGGCAAAAATCATCAAAACCGGTCTTGAACTTAACAAATGCACCATGAGCGCAGAAGAAGCAAAAGAGATCATGAAAGACCAGCCCTATAAGCTCGAACTTATTGATGAGCATGCTGGCAAGGG
Source organism: Oscillospiraceae bacterium (assembly GCA_017536625.1). Lineage (GTDB taxonomy): Bacteria > Bacillota > Clostridia > Oscillospirales > Ruminococcaceae > UMGS1668. The sequence goes on from JAFXGY010000060.1 coordinate 24,558, forward strand.
CGAAGCTCTTTCCTTCTATAAACAAGGAGATTTCTGCGAACTTTGCGCAGGTCCCCACCTTATGAACATTTCTCCCATCAAGGCTTTCAAGCTCACTTCCACCACCGGTGCTTATTGGCGCGGAAGCGAAAAGAACAAGATGCTTTCCCGTATCTATGGCATTTCCTTCCCGAAGAAAGCCGAACTCGAAGCTTATCTTGAAGCTGTTGAAGATGCAAAACGCCGCGACCACAATATCCTCGGCCGTCAGCTTAAATATTTCTGCAACAGCGATTATATTGGCCAGGGTCTTCCGCTTCTTATGCCCAAAGGCGCAAAACTCTTCCAGATCCTTAACCGCTATATTCAGGATAAAGAGGAATATGAATACGGCTATGTAATGACCAGAACCCCTCTTATGGCAAAATCCGACCTTTATAAAGTTTCCGGACACTGGGATCACTATAAAGAAAATATGTTCGTGCTCGGCGACGAAGAAAAAGACAAAGAGGTTTTTGCACTCCGCCCCATGACCTGCCCCTTCCAGTATCAGGTATATCTTAACGATAAACATTCCTATCGTGAACTTCCCTTCCGCTATGGCGAAACCTCTACCCTTTTCCGTAACGAAGCTTCCGGCGAAATGCACGGACTTATCCGTGTCCGCCAGTTCACCATTACCGAGGGTCACCTTATCATCCGCCCGGACCAGCTTGAAGAAGAATTCAAAAACTGTGTCAAGCTTATGAAAGAGGTTATGACCGACGTTGGTCTTTATGAAGATCTTTCCTTCCGCTTCTCCAAATGGGATCCGGACGACAAGGAAAAATACGAAGGTACCCCCGAAATGTGGGAAGAAGCCGAAAACGCAATGAGAAAAATCCTTGACGATATTGGCCTTGAATATACCGAAGAAAAAGGCGAAGCCGCTTTCTATGGCCCAAAACTTGACGTTCAAGGCAAAAACGTTTACGGCAAGGAAGATACCCTTGTTACCATCCAGATCGATATGATGCTTGCACAGCGCTTCGGAATGACCTATATCGACCAGAACAACCAGGCGGTTTATCCTTATATCATCCACAGAACCAGCCTTGGCTGCTATGAAAGAACCATCGCACTTCTTATTGAGAAATACGGCGGTGCTCTTCCCACCTGGCTTTCTCCGGAGCAGGTTCGCATTCTTCCCATCACCGAAGACCAGAACGAATATGCCGAAGAAATCAAGAAAAAACTTCTCCGCTGCGGCTTCAGACCGGAAGTTGATACCCGTTATGAAAAAATCGGCTTCAAAATCCGCGAAGCACAGCTTGAAAAAGTTCCTTATATGCTCGTAGTCGGCGCAAAGGAAATGGAAGAAGGCAAAGTTGCTGTCCGTTCCAGAAAAGAAGGTGACCTTGGCGCAGTTGCTCTTGATGAATTCATCGCAAAACTCCACGAAGAAGTGGATAACAAAGTCTGCAAATAAAATATGCGCCCCTTGTCAAAGGGGAGAGGGCCACATCGCATAAGCGGTGGCGAGGGGATTCTTTTTGAATCTTAAAAATTTTTTAAAAGGGCGGAATTTTCCGCCCTTTTTATTTTATAAAAAAACAAAACATTTTCTGCGCAAAGCACACTACCTTATTGAAGAAAAGAAAAGAAGTTGCTATTATTAAAACAGCAAAGGAAGTGGTTTTTTTGATAACGATGATGATTTCCGCCATAGAAAACGATTTTCAGCGGGAATTTATGACACGGATATATACGGATTTTTATTCCGTCATGTTCGCAAAGGCAAAATCCCTTGTTCCGCTGGCGGAAGATGCGGAAGAACTTGTTCAGGACGTTTTTGCCGACCTTATAAAAAGGGTGGACTGCGTTATGGCGGTGGATTCGAAGAAGCTTCCCGCATATCTTATTTCCGCGGTGAAATATCACGCATATAATTTCAACCGTCACCAGAAAGTGAAAAAATCCCATTCCGCGGAAGATTACAGCGAAGAGGATATGGAGCTTATTGCGGATAAAAACGCTCTTCCGGAGGATATAGTTCTCCGCAAGGAAGCGGTTGCGGAACTTAAATCCGCCCTCGAAAAAATCCCCGAAAAATATAAGGATATTCTTGAATTCAAATATGTTCTCGGTCTTTCGGATTCTGAAATCGGCGAAAGATTCGGACTTTCCGAAAGCGGAGTCCGCTCTCTTATTTTTCGGGCGAGAAGAAAGGCCTATTCCGTTATGAAGGAGGGTTTTTGATGTCCGGAAAAATTTATAATCTTTCAGAAAAAGCCATGACGGAAAAATATGAAGATTACGTCTTCACAAAAGTTATGGCACTTTATGCGGAAGAAGAAAGTGCCAGAATCCTTTCGGAAATCGACACCGAAAACCGCGCCGACCCGAAAGAAATTGAAAAAATATATTCAAAAATCGAACGGCGCGAAAACCTTTCGACCCTTTGGAAATATTCCCGGAAGCTTTTGCAGTTTGCGGCAATGGTTGTTTTTGTGGCGGTTATTTCGCTTTCATCAACGGTGGTTGCCTTTGCGGAAGTCCGCGAAGCGGTTGCGGAAGCCATTTATCACCTTATAATCAAGGATTACGGAAGATACACCCAGATAACCATCGGCGAAAGCACCGCTTTCATCGACCCGGAAATTTATACATGGGAAGATGCTTATGCGCCGACCTATATGCCGGAGGGATTTGAGCTGGGCAATTTCAGCTGCACTTCATCACAGCAATCGGTCGATTATTATTGCGGCGAGGATTATATTGCTATAATCCAGGGACGTAACAGTACGGGGCAAATAGATACCGAAAACGCTGAAATCGTTGAAAATTTAATTATCGGTGACAGCAATGCTTTGTTTGTAGTAAAAGACGACACAACTTATGTATCCTGGATCATGGGAGATAACATGTTTCTGGTAATCGGAAGCGCCGCACCCGAGGAGATTCTTAAAGTCGCAAAAAGCATCAAACCCCTTGGCCATTTTAAAACGGAAGAACCGGAAGAAGAATATACTTTTGTTGACCCGGAGATTTATGACTGGGAAGGGGCTTATGGACTGACTTACGTTCCAGAAGGCTTTAATTTAAGCGGTGTTTATAGATATACCGGAAATAGAATCATTGATTATAAAAAAGAAAATGAATATTTTTCTTTTTTGCAGGCATATGAGGCAACCGCAGATGTTGATACCGAAGGTGCTCAAAAAATTGACAAGATACTGATTGGTGACAGCGAAGGGTTATTAGTTGTAAAAAACGGATTAACAACTGTTTCCTGGCACATAAAAAACACCTATATGACAATATTGGGCACCGCACCCACCGACGAAATTATAAAAATGGCAAAAGGCATAAAACCCATCAGCAAAACCGAACCCGCCGAAGAATATGAATTCGTTGACCCGGAAATTTATGACTGGGAAGGGGGCTTATGGACTGACTTATTTGCCGGAAGGGTTTTCTTTTGGTGAAATGCAGGATTTGGATTCTCAGAAAATAGTCACCTATTTTTCAGGGACAAAGTTTATATCTTTCGCTCAGGCATATAATGTAATTACACAAGCAGATACAGAAAATGCTGATAAAGTTGAACAAATTAAAATTAACGACAGCGAAGGACTTTTGGTTGTAAAAGGAAAATTGACATCGGTTATCTGGAATATTGGGGATACATTATTTACGGTTTTGGGCGATTGTTCTACTGAGGAACTCATAAATATAGCAAACGGTATAAAACCAGTAATATAATTTATTACAGTTTCATTTTACCGTAGGGAACGGTCTTGACCGTTCCGCAATAAAAAGGAAAAAGGGCGGAATTTTCCGCCCTTTTTATTTGGCAGAGTAACAGTCCCTCAGTCACCTCCGGTGACAGCTTCCTCGTCAGAGGGATCTTATTCCACCCTTCCGTCAAAACCTTCGGTTTTGCCACCTCCCCTGATAGGGGAGGCTTTTCTCTCTGCCAAAATTTGGCGCGGTTTTTTGTGCATTTTCCCAATTGACGGTTGTTTTTGGATTTGTGCCCTCTTTCACTTTACTGTCAAAACTATACAAAATCCGCCTTTATATTTAATAAAAAACAGTAAAAAAGGGGCATTTGGAATCGTTTCCAACCTTTTTGTTAATAATATAATTCTATTGACTATCAATAGCTTTTCATATAAAATATAATGGTTATGAAATGCACCCAAAAACCCCCTAAGGAGGATCAACCACATGCAAGGTGTTGAATTTTGGAAATCCAAAATTACCGAATCAATAAAAACCGCCTATGTTGAAAAACCCGAAGAGGCGGATTATAAAGAACTTTATAACGCAGCCGCAGAAACCCTTCGCGGGATTCTTGCGGAAAAATATGCTTCTTCCGCGGCAAAGCATTCTTCCCGCGGAGAAAAAAGAGTTTATTATATGTCCATGGAAGTCCTTATGGGCAGAAGCCTTCGCAACAACCTTCACAATCTTGGAATGACCGAAGATTTTGAAAAGGCTGTTGCTTCCTTCGGGGCAGACCCCGAAAAGGTTTATGCCCAGGAACCCGATGCCGGACTTGGCAACGGCGGACTTGGAAGGCTTGCAGCCTGCTTCCTCGATGGTCTTGCCACCATCGAAAAACCCGCCATGGGCTATTCCATCTGCTATGAATACGGCATCTTCCGCCAGAAACTTACCGAAGGCTGGCAGACCGAAAAACCCGATGACTGGCTTCCCGGCGGAAAAGCATGGCTTGCCGAAAAGCGCGAACACGCAGTTGAAGTCAGATTCGGCGGTGAAATTGAAGAAAGCTGGCACGACGGATATCACCAGATACTCCACAAAAATTATGACAGCGTTCTTGCGGTTCCTTATGATATGTACGTTCCCGGTTATGAAAGCGCGGATGTTTCCCGTCTTCGCCTTTGGCGGGCAGAATCTTCCGGTATTGATATGGAACTTTTCAACCGCGGTCTTTATGCCGAGGCCATGAGAAAAAACTCCGAAGCAAAGGCCATAAGTTCCATTCTTTATCCCAACGATAACCACCCGGACGGAAAGAAGCTTCGACTTAAACAGCAGTACTTCCTTGTCTGCTCTTCCATTGCGGATATTGTTCGCCGCCACCTTGCCGCCTATGGCACCCTTGAAAACATCGCGGATAAAGCGGCTATCCACATCAACGATACCCACCCCACCATGTGCATTCCGGAACTCATGCGCATTCTTCTTGATGAATGCGGATACAGCTGGGAAAAATCCGCTGAAATCTGCTTCAACCTTTTCAGTTATACCAACCACACCGTTCTTCCGGAAGCGCTTGAGCGCTGGGAAGTTGGTATGTTCCGCTTCATGCTCCCGAGAATCTTTGTGATTATTGCGGAATTTGACCGCCGCCTGCGCATCGAACTTCGCGAAAAGGGCTTTGATGATGATTCCATCCGCCGCATGGCCATAATCGAAAACGGTGAGATCCGCATGGCGAACCTTTGCGTTTACGCCACCCACAGCACCAACGGCGTTTCCGAACATCATCTTACCGTTATGGAAAACAGCGTTTTTGCCGATCTTTATCACGCATTCCCGGAACGTTTTTCTAGCGTTACAAACGGCATTGCCGCAAGAAGATGGCTTTGCGCCGCAAACCCCCAGCTTACCAATTTTGTGAAGAAATATTCCACCGAGGACTTTGAGAAGAATTACGAGGATATGTACCTCATTGAAAAGCACCTTAAAAAGAAAACTCCCCTCAAAGAATTCGGCAAAGTAAAACTTGCAAGAAAAGAGCTCTTCGCGAAAGAAAACCGCGACGTTATGGGAAATCCCCTTGACCCCACTTCTCTTTTTGACGTTCAGGCAAAGCGCCTTCATGAATATAAGCGCCAGCACCTTAATGCGCTTCGAATCATTTCTCTTCTCAACGAAATCGAAGCCAACCCCAATGCGGATATTGACCCGAAAACCTTCATTTTCGGTGCAAAGGCCGCACCGGGTTATTACGTTGCAAAACGCATAATCCGACTTATCTGGTGCATCGGGAAAGAGCTTTCCGAAAGCAGAGCAAAGGATATCCTCAAACTCTGCTTCCTTGAAAACTACAGCGTAACCACTTCCGAACTTCTTATGCCCGCGGCGGATATTTCCGAACAAATCTCCCTTGCGGGAACGGAAGCTTCCGGCACCGGCAACATGAAACTCATGCTCAACGGCGCAGTCACCCTTGGAACTCTCGACGGTGCAAACGTTGAAATTCTCCGTGAAGTCGGTGAAAAGAACTTCCTTAAGTTTGGTATGACTTCCGACGAAGTCGATGCTCTTCGCGCAAGAGGTTATGACCCCATGGAATATATCGAAAAGAACGACGAGCTCAAGGCCGCTCTTGACCGTATGCGCCACGGCATTGCCGGCGAAGATTTTTCCGACCTTGCAGACCTTATCGAAGGAAAGGATTTCTATATGGCCGCCGCAGATTATCAGAGCTATATGGATATCCAGCGCAAAGCCCAGGAACTCTTCCGTGATAAAGAAACCTGGAACCGCATGGCGATTATGAACGTTGCCAAATCCCCCGTTTTCTTTGTTGACAGAACCGTTCAGGAATATTGCGACAACATCTGGAATATGTAAAAAAGCAAAAGCCGCCCTATGGCGGCTTTTTTGTTCTGTGCGGTAAATTATTGTTTAGCAAAACAACCTCCCTTGTCAAAGTGAGGGGGACCATCGCCTTTTTGGCGATGGTGGAGGGATTCATAACAAAAAACATCGGTATTTAAAGAAAGAATCCCCCAGTCTTTTTTAACCGCAAGCGGTTAAAAAATCCAGCCCCCTTTAACAAGGGGGCTTAATAAAA